>JAIXKS010000015.1 GCA_026928325.1 Chitinophagales bacterium
TAAATAAGATTCTGAATGACTGTATGCTGTTCAGAATCTTATTTATTTTAAGGGATTCAGCTCTTTAGGGATAAAATTTGCTCAAGGAAATATGCTTTTGAAGCCATTCAAAGATAAGGTTTAAATAGGGGCATTTAGAATCTGCAAAAAATGTATATCTTATCCATAAGTTCTAGCTCATAAGCATAATTATAAGCAGCCCAAGGCTTTTGGGTGGAAGTATGTTTAAATTAGAATGTGTTCAAGGGCTAATTATTTTTTTAGCATGGTGCTTATAGAAGGAGGGTATGAAAGTTTTTACTACGATATGTGAAGAATGCGTACTTTTACAGTTTTTATAAGATTTTTTTGTTGAAGAGCACTAATGTTGGAGAAATTTAATATACTGGGTTGTATAGAATTGGATTAAAATGTCATTAATTACACGCCTCAAAGGTCGAAATCACATACAATATGTATTTAAGGAAGGGCAGGTAACATTTGTGTATCCCTTGAAAATCGTATGGTTGTTGAGAACGGAGACGAGTTGCCGCCCAGAGTTGGCATTAAGCGTCTGGGTACCCAAGCGCAACATCCGCAAGGCTGTAGATAGGAATAAAATCAAAAGAAGGATTCGTGCAGCTTTTAATAAGCATGAAGTCGCTTTAACGGGCGGTTTGGGATCGGAAAGCGCGTATGATTGCATCTGTATATATGTGGCACAATCAATGGAGGATTTTAAAGGTATCGAAGCTGCAATCCGCAAAAAGATATTCTAAATTTTAGTCATATAAAAATATCGTATTTATTTTTAAATATATATAATAAATCTTTAATATACAAGACTATATATTGAAAAAAATATAAAATAATTTTGTTAAAGTTATGCTAGTTTCATTTTAATACTTAGTTTTGCATTTGATTAAGCAGGTTATCAAAGGATAATTTCTAATTTTTTGTAGGTTTTAGAGACCCAATTTTTTATAAAAGAGTAGGACAATCTTTTTGTCTAAACCCTAATTTTACTTTTTTATAATTGATTTAGTTGTTTCTATGTATAATCAAAATTGTTAATGTGAAAGACGAAATATTTTCAATTTTGACACCTACTGTCATGACGAGATCAGTCGTTTGCTCGATCCACAAAGACGAAATTTTGGAGTGTAAATGAGTGATGTTCGACATTAATATGGCTAATTTATTGTTTTTTTTATAATTTTTTTAACCAAAACTCAATCTCATGAAAAGATTTAATTTATCTTCTCTGGTTGTTTTACTCTTGATGTTTTTTGGTCTTTCTATGAATGCGCAGTCGTATATGTCATCTAAGGATGCTATTAAAGCGGTTCAGAATGCAATCAATCAAAATGCTACTAAGAGTGCAACCTTCAAAACCCAATACCCTAATACTAGCGGGGTAGCAGTGAATGCTGTTGCGGCTCATAACTCTTTAGATAGAGCTGGCAAAGCTAAATTACTAAAAAATAGCTATGGTATCGCTTTGCTTCAGGAATTAAATGCTGGTGTTCCAGTAGCTGTAGCATTAGAAAAGACAACGGATGTTTTTACGAATCCTTCTAAATTAAAAGGCGAATTAGATATTTTACAAGAAGTAGTTCTTTTTTACAAAAATTTATTAGCTAGATAATTAAATTATTCATTAACCAAAACTCAAAAATTTATAGTATGTTTAACAAAGATACGAAATCAACGTATGCAGGTGCTATGAAGGTTTTAGCAGTTTTATTGGCTTTTAGTGTAGTCAGTATAGCAGCTATGCGTTTATATACACCGGCATCTAGTGAAGCAACGACGGAATCCGTTGTTGCTGACAATACTATAGCTGTAGCGGATATCACTGATGCTGCTATGGCGCCTTTGGCTTGTTTTAACTCCTCCAGTTATGGATCGGGTGCAGCACCAACAGCAGGATGTGTGGAAGTAGTGCTTTCGACTTGTAACTTTGCTAGTGAATATGCTACTGTTACAGGCGCTATCGCTGGTACAGAATATACATTTTTCTCTAGTATAGCAACCGATTATTTGACTGTTACACAAGGTAGCCCTACAGGAACAGTTATCGGAGAAGGTACACAACCAGTAGCTGCAGTTCCAACTGCGAATTCAACGATTTATGTACACATTAATACGAACTCAAGTTGTGGAACTCAATCGACTTGTAGAGCTACTTCTATAATTTGTTCAAGTTGTGCAGGTCCAAGTGATTATTGTGCTGTTACATCTACTAATACATCTTATGGTATCTCTAATGTGACTACTACAGGTGGTGTTGCTAATATCAATAACACTTCAGGTAGCGGACAATATACTTTCTATAGCAATCAATTTGTATCTGCTAATCCTGGAGATCAAGTGACTATTTCAGTTGCTCCAGTATTTAGTTCTTCTCATGGATATCGTGTGTGGGTTGACTGGAATGATAACAAATGTTTTGAAGGAACTCCTGCGGAATTAGTAGGTAATTCAATTGGTTACATTACTGGAACATTTTCTTCAACCATTACTGTACCTGCTGGTACTCCAGCAGGAGACTATCGTATGCGTGTAGTTAATAACTACCTTTCAGGTACGCCTACTGCATGTGGTACTTTAGGTTCTCAAGCTTATGGTGAGGCAGAAGACTATGTCTTTAGAGTACTTGGTCAAACAGGAGGTGGTGGACCAGTTCCTTGTGATATTGATTATAAGTTCTCTTTGGACAATGGTACAGGTAATGTTCAAACTTTATTGTTTGCAGATGATTTTGATGTACCGGCAAGTACAGATATGACCATAGATCAGGTTACTTTCCGTTTGATTGCTGATATCTCAATGGCGACTAACATCAGATTCTATGCTGACAATGCAGGAAATCCTGGAACATTGATTCAAGGATTTACTAACCTAGTACCTGCCGCTAAGAACGTAATCGGAACTAATTTTGGTTTTAATTTTTATGATATGGTGTTTAATCTTCCTACTTCAGTTACCTTAAGTACAGGAAGATATTGGGTAGCCATCCAGACAACGGGCGGTCAAGGATTAAATTATTGGGCTATTACTTACAATGGTATTGGTGCACCAGGAAAATATTCTACTGACAATGGTGTTAGCTGGGTACAAAACAGCAGTGCGTTTAACTTTGGATTCCGTTTAGATGGAGATTGTGTTGATCCTAATGCTAATGCTGGTGGAGGTATCGAATGTTTACTAGTTTGTAGTAACGACCAAACCATTACTTTGGCTCCAGGAACATGTGAAGCTAACGTAAATTACTTGGTTACTACAGTAGGACCAAAATGTGATGGAGCGGTTTATCAGCCGATTGCACCATTTTCACAGTTGACAACATTCCCTGTTCCAATTGATGATGCATTAGATTGTAATATTGCGGTTGCTAAGCACTCAAGAGCTTACCCGGCACGTACAGAAGCATTTAATCTTACAGGTATCGACGTAGGTAGCTGGACTCCTGGACAACAGCGAATCAATGTATTTGCTTATACAGGACCATTGGGAGGTGGAACATTGGATAGAAACCAGATGACTTTGATTTATCAAACTCCGTATTTCCCAGTACCGGGTAGCCAGCAAGTCACACATTACGATTTCCCAGCACCAGCAGTAATTCCAGCAGGAACAGCATTTGTAGTTGAGCAGGAGAAAGGAGTAGGAAATGGTAATTTTGTTATCGCAAGTACATACTCTGGTCAATCAGCGCCATCTTATATGACATGTAATCAAGGAGATACTCCTGTGAATTATGCTAACTTTGGGTATGCTAGTATTAGATTGTATCAAGTATTATATGGAGCTATTGAAAAACCAGGTATTACTATTGAGCAGACATCAGGTATTCCATCAGGAGAGATATTCCCTGTAGGAACAACGACAAACTGCTTCAGATTGATCAATAAGGACGGAGTAGCTATAGACTCATGTTGTTTTGATATTACCATTAATAAATATCCAAAGCCAACTAAGACTTTAGTATGTAATGACTATTTATACATTTCAGCTGACGAAAATTGTGAAGTTAGCTTGAATGCAGACATGTTCTTAGAAGGAGGACCTTATGGATGTTACGATGATTATACCATCATGATATGGCCATTTGGTTATGAGCAAAATAAATATGCAATTGAGCAAAATAAACCATTGTATATTCCACTAGGAGAGCACATGTACGAAATCATTGACCCATCTACAGGTAACAGATGCTGGGGAAGCTTCAAGGTAGAAGACAAATTGGCTCCGGTTGCTGAATGTAGCTGTGAGGACAAAGATATCCTTGAGCCGGTTACATCATGGGCAGGTTTAATCCAAGAAACAGACCCTGATTTTGACAGATGTAATTTTACAGCTGGTCAAAATCCAATGCACTATACAGTATCGCCTAAGTTCCAAGTATCTGTTGACGGCTCTTATACTTTCCAAGTAAATACGAACTGGACAACAGCGTATTACATTTACGAGGCCAATTTGTTTGACCCTGCAAACCCATGTAATAATGTTATAGCTCAACTTCAGATTACATTTATTCCGATTCCACCAATGAATGCTACATTAACAGCAGGTAAGGATTATATCATCGTAGCTACACAAATGTGGGGTAACCCGGTTTATAATGGAGTTTATCCATTGGATTTCTCAATAGGCTTTAGTGGCCCAGGTGATGTATTGTTCGTACAGAACGCATCAGATGCACCTGAATGTCAGTTTAAGTGCTATGACTTAGAGACAGTAGAAGCAGAGACAGTAAGTATGTTGTACAAATATCCAGGTGAACAAAACAAAGCAGTATTGACAATACCACCGGCAGTAACAGACGGTTGTGGTG
>JAIXKS010000007.1:0-126176 GCA_026928325.1 Chitinophagales bacterium
TTAACTTTATTAATTTCAAAATCATCATAAATTTTATATATTATGAAATCACTCAAACCATTTCTTTTGATATTATCTTGCATTATCATCTCTCTGAGTTTAAATGCGCAACAACCTTACAAACCTAAATTCAAACAAGCCGACCCTGTATGGCAACATGTCTTAGTCAATCCGCTTTATGTTAATCAAAAAAATGATAACTATAGAGATAATGGTTATACATGTGTTACAACTCAAGTTAGTACAGAATTGCTCCTGGATAGTTTTTTAATCTCAGTTATTCCTACAATAAACGACTTTATTTGCCCAGAAGGTTTAATAGTCCAAAAAATCAATATTAGAACCGGAGAAGTAATCTGGAAAGACATTATTTATGATGCAACCATTGATAGCATCGGATGGGTTTCTTATCCCAAAATCATCTACAGAAGAAGTGATGGGAATATTGAGTTTTGTGCTAATAGAAAAATTATCAAGGATAATGTTCAAATTTACGATTACTCCTACAGAGCTGTATATGATTTTGAGACAGGACAAAGGACTTTGTATTATGATAAATCGAATAATGCAACATATCCTGATAAATTTTCCTCAACTAATGGAACATATTGGAGGTTAGTGGAAGACTCCTTGTATCTAAAGTCTTATTTATATTTTGAGGGTGCAGAAGAACCTCAAAGAGGTTTAAGTTTTTGCCTTGTGAATGGTAGCCAAGATTCAATACAATATATCAAAACCATCCTGATGGACCCACAGATGCCCGTCCATCGCTTTACTTTCAGAGGTGTAAAAGGGGATATTGTCAATGATAGTATTTATGCTATTTTATTAAACTTACAAGCTCCCTGGGACAGCAGCTATTATGGTAAAAACATCTTGTATCTATTCAATTATAAAGATATCAACAATATACATTTAGTGAAAGCCATAGATATTACTGATTATGCCATTTACGACGGGCGACCGGGTGGAGTGCCGGCTGGTGCTTTATATTTACGGGTTTTTAATGGAGATATTTTTGTTAATGATGTGTATTATGACTTTGAAGAAAGAGAACAGTTTAACTACTTACTAAAGCTGGATGACCATGGCAATATTTTGGATTATATCGATATTATCAAAACAAACGATGATTCATATTATGCACAATATATTCCTTTTTATATAACAGATACTTTAAAATTGTTTTGGGCTTACGAATCAAAATACTCAAAAAAAGACCCTTCATTTGATATAGTAAAAATGAATGATAATAAGGAGATGGAATATGTAGCCTCCTTCTTTCCTATTGGAGATCAAGGAGAGTATTTTTCTCCTTTTAAGACAATTTTTAGAGATAATAAATTAATTGTTTTTGGTGTATATGGACTAGGAATAAGCAATGATGAAAACGGTTCACCCAGATACACTCAATATGTTTTGTCATTTGACATGGATGAACTAAAAAAGGGATCAACAATAGTCAAGACGTCTGACCCTATCGACATAGATCGGGAAGTAATCGTTTATCCCAACCCTACAAGAGACAAATTTTACATCAAAGGTATAGACGATATCAAAAACATTGATATATTTGACAATCAAGGCAGAGCTTATCCTGTCCACTCGGGCGATTATGAAATGATAGACATTGAATCCTATCCGCCCGGTGTTTATTTTATAAAAATCGAAACAAAAGAAAGTTATAAAACATTAAAAGTCATCAAACAATAAAAAACAACCCATACTAATCATATATAAGCGATAGAGCAGCCTGCCGGCTTGCTCTATCGCTTATATGGTGGCGTTAGTGGTGATTGAAAACACAAAAGCGTAATAACATAATTATGAGTGCATTATCTTGACTTTGGAGTGTTAATCGGTGTCAATCCTTTAATTAAAACACTGGGTAGGTTTTTTACCTGAGTATGTTTATACTCAAAAATTCTATTATACTTTTAAAATTAATCATAATGAAAAAGGTTTTTAATTTTTTAATTTTGGGAACCTTTGTTTCCGCAACTTTATTTGTATTCTCTTGTAATAAAAATGAGATTAAACAGGAGGTTGATTTTAAAACCATATCAAGTCAAGAGTTTTATCAAGTAGTTGATAAAGTTTTTTCAAAATTAAATATTGTAGTTAACCCTGTCAGAGAACAAAAAAATGATGTAAACAGAGGCGGAGACGAGCCAGTTATCCCTTGTGAACCTTTATTTACAGTTCCTGAACCAGGTGTTACTTGTATTTCAAATATGGTGTCTCATACTATTGTGCTTCCAGCATCTGGATCAAGGCCCGCATGTAGTTATATGAATTTAAAATATAAACTAACTATATGCTATAATCCTACTCCACCAGTTGGCTCATCTTATTATACTTTTCATTTTAGTGATTTTGAGGCATTTCCGGGACTTTGCCCTGAATTCATTACTTGGTATAACGGTCTAAGTAATATAGATAAAGCTATTGAGCATGACAAATGGGAATTAGATGCATTTATAATTGAAGAACAATTAGTGGTAAAAAAGATTCTTTCAGATGCAGGTATGTTTAATTGTTATCAGTTTAATACAGCATCTTCGATATTGTATAAAAACATTTGTTATATAAGATGCTTAATAACTGTGCCAGTTTGGCCAGGATTTAAAGTTCAAAATACATATTGTGGTTCACAATGTTGTCAAAGAACAACAGCATATTGCTTAAATGCTTCGGGTATATTAGTTTACAAACCACCCGTTTACCAAACAGTTGGAGTCGGCTGTAATTCATTACCTATATGTCCGGAAGGTGGTTTACCATTAGGCCCTGGTACTTGTGGAGTATCTTGTGGAGAATAACATAACTAATTTTAATTGATTTAATTTTAGAGGAATGACGAAGCCCTCTATCTAAAATATAAAAAATATATAATGATGAATCAAATATTTAACTTAATCGTATTCTTGCTCAGTGCCTCATTGGTTAATGCACAATACCTGACTCCTGTAGCATTTGAGCAATCTCCAATATGGAGTCATTATTCTTTAGTTCCAGAGTTGAATGATAGTTAGCAAGGATTTTATTTTTTTCCGGAATATATATGTAATAATGATCACGTTTATATATCAGGTAATATAACTGACAACTTAATAATGCAAGGTGTTCTAACTGAATGTCTCAATCTCAAAACAGGAGCGATTAAATGGCAACATTCGGGATACACCAATGATATTACCAAAAGGTTTGCTGCGAAAAATATATTTATAAAAGATAATAACCCTTGAGTTCAACTAATAAATGCAACTTTTGGTAGGAAAGAAATAAGGGATAATTTTTTTCAGAAAAGAGAAGAGAAAAACTCTCCTCTCCTTTTCTGAATGGTAAAATTTCCTCATTTTGCTCCTCGTCCAAAATTCGCAATAAATGGGACATTTAACCGTAGCACAAAGATACACAATTCAAGTATTAAAAGAAGAAGGTTTTTCACAAAGTGAAATAGCTAAAAGAATTAATCGGGATAAGTCAGTTGTGAGTAGAGAACTGAAAAGGAATTGTGACCAAAGAAGTGGTAAGTACAAAGCCGAATTGGCGGAAAGAAAATGTGCTAACAGGCATAAAACAAAAAAGAAGAAAATCAGATTTACCGCTGAAATTCAGGAAAATGTAGAAGAATTACTCCGACAAGATTACAGTCCGGAGCAAGTCGTAGGATTTTCTAAACTTCAAGGAGACGATTGCGTGTCAATAGAGCGAATTTACCAACATATTTGGTCAGACAAAAGACAGGGCGGCAATCTTTACACACACTTGCGGACAAAGGGCAAAAGATACCGTAAAAGAGGAGCTTCAAAGGATAAACGGGGGCAAATTCCTGATAAAGTAAGTATTGAAAATCGACCTAAAATAGTAGAAGAAAAAGTCAGAATAGGAGATGTGGAAATAGATTTAGTAATTGGGAAAAATCACAAAAGGGCAATATTGACGGCAAATGACAGGGTAACAGGAAAAGCAAAAATGGCATTATTAGAGTCAAAGTCATCGGAAGAGACCAAGCAAAAGGCAATTGAAATCCTTACAGAATGGAAGTCCTTTTTGAAAACCATTACCTCCGATAATGGAAAAGAATTTGCTTTACACAAAGAAATCGCAACAGAATTGGAGATAGATTATTTCTTCGCAAGACCTTATCATAGTTGGGAAAGAGGAGCAAATGAAAACTTTAATGGGTTGGTAAGACAGTATTTCCCAAAGAATTACGACTTTAATTTAATCACAAATGATGATATCGAATATGTAGAAGATAAACTAAACAATAGACCAAGAAAAAGATTTGGATTTTTATCTCCAAATCAAGTACATTTGCATTTAGGGCATCTCTAAAAACTAAAAATCTACAAATATTTTAGAAATAAATTTGTATATCAAATTGTATGTTAGTATCTTGCGGTTTATATGAAGCGATTTAAGAGACATAAAGATTACGGATTTTTCGATCAAGATATTCGATTGAACAAACTAAGCCAATTGGGTGATCCGTTAGAAAAATTGAACACAGGAGTCGATTTTGAGCTATTTCGAGGTATTTTGGAAGATAATCTGACCAAATTAGCCAAAGGAAAAGGGGGCAGACCTCCTTACGACTACGTTCTTATGTTCAAGATATTGATTTTGCAACGCTATTACAATTTATCGGACGATCAGGTGGAATATCAGATAAATGACCGAATGAGTTTTATGCGTTTTTTGGATTTGACGATTGCCGATGATGTTCCGGACAGCAAAACGGTTTGGAATTTCAAGGAACAATTGGTTGATTTAGAACTGACCGAACCATTGTTTGACTTGTTTTTGAAAGAATTGGAAAGATTAGAATTAGTTGTAAACGAAGGAAAAATTGTGGATGCAAGTTTTGTTGAAGTTCCACGCCAACGAAACAGTAGAGACGAAAACGAACAAATCAAATCGGGAGAAATACCGGAAAGCTTCAAAGAAAATAATCACAAATTGGCACAAAAAGACACCGATGCCCGTTGGACAAAGAAAAACAATGTGAGCTATTACGGTTACAAAAACCATATCAAGATAGATACCAAGAGTAAAATCATTACCAAATATATCGTAACCAATGCTTCTGTACACGATTCGCAACCAACAGAAAGTTTATTGGACATTACCAAAGACCAAGGACAAGATTTTCATGCCGATAGTGCTTACACAGGACCGGAGCAGGAAAAAGTGATTGCTGATGCAGGAATGAACAACAAAGTTTGTGAAAAAGGCTACCGAAATCATCCACTAACAGAGGAAGAAAGGACATCGAATACAGAAAAATCAAGAATTCGTTCCAGAGTGGAGCATATTTTTGGATTTATGGAAAATAGTATGAACGGAATGTATGTTTACAATATTGGTATCAAACGTATTCAGGCTGTAGTCGGCTTGATGAATTTGACCTACAATATGTTTAGGAAAGTGCAATTAATGGGATAAGTGTGTCTTGTTGAGAATAAAATAAATTTTAATATGTTGATAATGAATAACTTAACAAACTTAAGTAGGATTTAAAAACAAGTCAATCGATTAAAAAAATCGGGTCAAAATTTACTAATGAGAAATATTGGGTTTTTAGAGGTTCCCTTTAATTAATAATGACGGAAAAGTTGCATTTATGACTTGAATCCGCCACCTTATACTTCCTTTATTTATTAACAATGATGAACCCAATCAGTTTCCTTTTTATGGAAGGACTGTAAGAGGAGAGTACACTTTAGATATACAAAACGGAATTGTAATAGACAGTTTTTTTACAGATCAGAGGGATTCATCCATTAGAAGGCTCGGAAGTCCTCATACTTTATCAATATTTGGAAATGCTGAAGCGCATATTCTGCCTATAAATGATAGCACATTTTCTTATGTAAATGCTACCGCAGTTCCGACGTTTTCAAGATTTAAACAGATTACACTCGATAAATCAGGACATGCAATTGACAGTACACACATTGATTTGCCTGTACCTACTCAATATCATGAGTTGTATTCTAAAAAAATAGATGACAATAGACTTTTGTTGACGGGTTCGGGATATAAGGCAGGAGAAGATGAATTATCATTTTGTTATATTGCCGTAACTGATTATCAATTAAATCCCATTTTAGATCCAATTGATATTGGCTCGGTGCTTCACAGCAAACCCGCTGACTTCAGATTAGAGTCTGTAAATAAGGACTTTTTTATAGTTTTGGTAAGATTACCTGAAGGAGATGGTAAGTATGTAGTACTCGACTATACCGGAAAAAAAATTAGTGAGTACAAGGTCCGTACAGAAGATTTTCAAAAAGTGAGTTTTGGAAGGAGAGCAGCCATTTTGGGAGATAACCAATTTGTTTATGTAGATATTGAGTTTTTAAGTAATAAATATCAACTAAACTTTTATATCAATAACAGCACCAACGAAATGGTGCTGAAAAAGTCGGTTGTGACTACAAGCGAAAACGATAGAATAACCTTAATGCAATTGGGTATAACTCCGGATAAAAATATATTATTAAACTTTATTCACAATAACTATACTTTGAATCTTGATCCTATACCCAATTGGTCTTTGTGGACGCTCTTTGATCCTGTAGAACTTGGTCTTACTACTTCCACCAAAGACGAGCATATTACGAACAAACTTACCTTATATCCAAATCCAACCACCAACACCGTTACCATAGCAACCTTAGATGCGCCAGCTAAAGTCGAAATCTATGACCTCAACGGCAGCTTAGTTCAATCTGTACATAATGTAACCTCAGAAGTCAATATCGGCAACTTACCGTCAGGAGTCTATATCTTAAATATAAAGAACAATCAACTCAATGAGCGGCATAAGATTATAAAAATGGAGTAAGAACACCCAATGTGGACAGCCGATAGACTATCAAAATCTGTCGGTTATCTTTTTTTTTGTTGATTTGTTGAATCGTTAATCTGCTGATCATTATCATTATAAAGTTACTAATAACACAATGCACAAAATATGTTTAAAAATCAAAAAAATACCAAATTATTAAAACTTGATTTTCAGCTAATTACACATTATAAATAAAAAAATGTAAAAATATTTTTAACTCAGGCAACGTTTGGGTACCAAAAACAGGTATATATATATAGAAGATAATAATTTTGAGATAAGATGCTTAAAGCATAAAAATAAAAAAAATGAATACAATACGATTTTATCTAGTTTTGACCATACTAATTATGATGTCTTGTCATCGAGATGATAGCGATATCTCGACCGATGTAGATATCATCATCGAAGATACCGAGCAGTCATTCGATAGTCACTTCATTGGTATCGTCCGGGACGCAGATGGCAGATCCTTGAGCGGTGTGACTGTCAAGGCTGGAGACGATGTCGTGCAGACCAGCGATAACGGCATCTTTATCATGAAAAATATCCGGACCAGTAGTACAGCAACCTGGATCCGTTTGAGCAAGCATGGATTCTTTGATAAAGATGTATTTATTTCTAAGTCGTCTGGGCAGTTTTCAAATATCAGCGTAGAGTTGGAGCGAAAGGAAGATTTTATCGAATTTTCATCTGATACAGATCGACAGATTACTGTTTCAGACAAGATGACTCTTATAATACCGGCGCATAACTTTAAGAACATGGATGGTACTTTGTATAACGGTACCATCCATCTATACACTTCTCACCATGCGCTCATGGGACAAGCACCTGTGCAGACTTTGAATTTCAGTAAGTCGATATTTCAAGACTTCCGATCCGTATCTTTATCTTTTGAGACACCGACAGGTAGCGCCTTGCAGATCATAGAGCCTATCCAAGTGATGAGTGATTTTGAAAGTAGTAATGTAGCACTCCTAGATGCCGCAAAGAAAAAATGGATAGAAATCAAAACATCCGATAACCGATTTACACTAGCGCAAAACACACCCATGCTATTTGGTAATGCTGTTAAGACCACCAGGTTAAAGACGAGATTAGTCAACGGTCAGGGAATGGGCGTATCCCTGGTTGATATTGAATTAGAAGACGAGACTGGTACTATTTATACCGTTCAAGCAGATCAAAATGGATATGTGGAGACCTTTGTACCCGCAGGATCCAAGCTAATACTGAAGCTAAAAAGCCAATGTGGACAACTACTCAAAACGGAAGTACTCACTACAGATTATACGGAAGCAATAAACATGAAGGATATCACCATAGATGAAGCACTTTTAACAACCATCCAAACTGATGCGCCCGCTTGTTCTGATCAACTGAATTATAATGATTTGGTAAACATTTATTTGAGTAGTAAAAATAAGGATTTTGCTTTATATCAATATGAAAGTAATCAAACCTTTGTTATTCCGACTTGTGAGGATATCCAGCAAGCTATTTTTTACAAAGCTAACGAAAGTGCGTTTTCTATCAGCTTTGGTGGCTACCAAAACCAACAATTAATCCAACTCGATGTGACACCTCTGTGTATAAATAAATTAGTAGGATATTATAAGATAGGTAATGTAGTAAAATATTTTGACAGCGATCAGTTTAGTATTTATTTTGAAAAATCTATTCCTGATAATCTAGTTATAAGTGACTTGAGCAACTTCGTGGTGTCCATACCAGATGTCAAAGGTACCGGAAGTTATAAAGTGGATGCTATACTTATCCTTGATCCTGTAACCATAACCTGTTTTGACGAAGAATGTGTGGATATCAAGGTGGTAGTTAGTGCGCTTAATCAGCTCGGAGACCCAGTAAAAATTAGGTTTCATGGGTTTATATCCGGAACAGAAATAAGTGGAGAATTTGAAAACTTACTTTTACAGTAGATCATAAAGCACGTGAATAATACGATTGAAAATATAATATTATCCTGTAAACAAGGAAGTAGAAAAGCCCAAAAGCTGCTTTTTGAAACTTATGCCGGCACTTTACTGACAGTGTCAAGACAATATACTATGGCAGGTATGGATCCGTTGGATAACTTGCAGGATAGTTTTATTAAAATTTTTGAAAAGATTTCTTCTTATGACGCTACATTGGGCAGCTTTGAATCTTGGGCGAGACGTATCGTCATCAATACAGCATTAGACAAGCTTAATAAGAATAAAATACAAGAAGTCATGGTAGAAATGGATGAATTGATCCAAATAGCCGAAGACCAGATAGGAGTAACAGAAAGCTTAGAGGAACTAATGGAAATCATAGGAAAATTGCCTGATGGCTATAAACAAGTATTCTGTCTGTATGAAATAGAAGGTTTAAATCATAAGGAAATAGCACAAATGTTAGATATCAAAGAAGTGACTTCCAGGTCACAATTAAATAAAAGCAAACAAATGCTACGGTCAAAATTAGAGCAGCCCAATAGCATTTTTTCAATTAAATATCAATCAAAGTAAATGGAAAATAAAAATTTAAAAAATAAACTTCAGGAGCTCAAGACCTATGCTTCGCCACTTGACATCCCTACTGAATGGGATGCGCTGGAAAAGAGGATGGACAAAAAGAAGAAGCGTCGCTTTATCATCTGGTGGTTTCCACTATTGGTAGGCGTGGGAATGGTAGGATACTGGGCCTTGACAGCAAATAGTAAGCACCTTCATGCCGATATGCAGGTAGTTCATGAAGCTGATAAATCTGAGGAAAATCATCCATCAGCCTTAACCTTCGATGCAGCAGATAAGGATAATGCAACGCTTGGCATATCTATTATAGACCACGATATCAGTGCCTCGTCCATCATCATATCTGATATAGTAAATAATCCTGGACATCCAGAACAGAAAGTGGCTGTAACTTCTATGATTAAGCCAGTTAAAGCGGGAGAAAATATCAACCTCACAAATTCGGAAAACACCATTAATATTCAGGATAATACAATTAATAGTCTAACTGAAAACAATCAAAAAAACAGATGGAAGGAGGAGGAAGTAATCTTGGAAAACCAAACAAAGCCAACGGATAAAGTCAATACAGAAGGCTACAACTTGACAGAATTGCTGGCTATGAAAGAACTACAACCTTTTGATGTATCTCATGAATTTAGTTCACTTGAAGAGAGTATTCAGCCATTAAGAAAGCCATTAACATGGTTTACTGACGTGCGGATGATGGCCGGTGTACACCATTACAGATATCAAAATGTAGCTCAAGAAGCAAATCACGTCATGGCCATGCGTAAAGCGTCTGAACGCCCCTTAGAAACTTACGGAGCACTATGGACGTTAGGCAAGAATCTTGGTCGAGACTTCTATATGTCGGCAGGCTTGATACTCTATCGCAGCAATGACAAATGGCAGCGTAGTAAAAGAGATACTATCTCGGTCATCATCGAAGGACAGGTCATAGAGGAATACACCAATCATGCAGGCGTGATCGAGACCACCAATGGCAATAAAGCAGCCATTAAAGTATCGGACCTTGTCCAAACCCGCTATAATCATACGACTACAGTCGCTCCTATGATAGCCATAGGCAAGCGGCTGCATGTGTTTAAGATGAGATGGTCAATGGAAGCCAATGTGGCACTACCTTTGAGCACCACTCATGTAGGCCAAGTGTGGGATGACCGACAAAACATCGTAAACATGGCTCAGACATACACGCCTAAAAATTATTTGCAATATGGATTTAATCTCTCCTATATCTATCCGATATCCGCAAACTGGCATATTTATGGAGGCTATCAATATCAATTTTCTCGACTACAAAGCACGTCGGGATATTTTAGAAATCAAAATTTTCACGGGCTTTCGGCTGGTGTAAAATATTATATTAACTAAAAAATCAAGAAAAATGAAAAGTTTTTTGACTTTTATGTTTTTATGGGCCACATTCATACTATCGGCCCAAAATAATCAAGGCATCATCAAGGTAAATGTAGAAAACGGCTGTGGCCAATTATTTACGGAGCAGGTGACCATTGACTTGTATAAATATACTACGGGAAGTGCTGAACTTGTGGGTAGCTCGTCAGAAAATCCAGCTGAATTTTCAGATTTGGATTCGGATGCTTATTACAAAATCGAAGTGTCCTCCTCAGCTAAACATGACAAACATGTTTCTATCAAAGATTTGCATGTAATGAAAGCCATCATCTTAGGCTTATATCCTATGAGCATTGCATCAGGTAAAGCAGGAAGAGTATTTGATGATTGGCTATATTTTTCTACTTTAGACTTTGTTATCCTAAGCAGGCAAAGGATTGGGTTGGAAGACCGATTAAAAGATACTTGGTTTTTTGTAGATCAAGAAACTGATGCTGTGGATTCTATAAAGTTTGGCAATTTGGCCAATGACTATAAAGAATTAACCTTTGATGCTTTTAAGCATGGAGCTGTAGCTTCAACGCTACCGGATTTCTGCGATTGCACGGACGATGACACTACTTCAGTTGCATCAGTGCTTCTACCAGATATTGAGGTAAAAGCCGGTGAAGAAGTGGTGTTTGATTTAATTTATCAAGGTGGTGTTCATGATATTGGACTTGTTTTTTCAATGCAATATCAAGATGGTGAGCTCACTGTTATTTCATCTGAAAGTGATGTCATCTTCAATCATATACAGTCGAGCCAAACTTTGCATATTTTATATTATTATGACCCATATTATGGACCGAATCTCCCCACGTTTAAAATCGCCAAGATCAGGTTTCTACCACATAGAAATGGTGCATTGTCTTCGTTTTTCAAGCTCAATCCCGATTTTCAGTGGGAAGTGGCGTACGAAGAAGCCAATTGTTTAAAATCATATCATAGCTTGGTTTTAGACGTTAAAGGGATTTGTGATATCATCTGGCCACCTGTCCTAGTTATATTACCTGATTGTGATCCGAGGTCTGACTATCAGACAGGAGAACCTACTGTTGGTAAAGCATGTACGGATATCGTATATTTTACCTATAAAGATTACACTATTATGGATCAAAACCAGTGTAATAAGACGATCCGAGCTTGGTCCGCACTCAATATTTCGACAGGAGACAGATATTCATTTACTCAAATTATTATAGTAGATAAAGACTATCCTATCGTTTGTGGCAATTATACTGTCCTTCTGACTAATGGAACTGCTACTATCCATGCTTCTGATCTTATTAAGAGCAGCAAAAAGAAAGGCAAGTACTCGTTTTCACAAAAAGACGCTTCCGATACCATCCGAGTATTGACCAATACACTACCGCTGACGGAGTTGTTGACGGTGTACGATTTAGAAGACACTACCTATTGTATTGCCTCAGTAACAAAATTATTTAATGGATGTGCAGATCCTATCCTCGTAAATAAAAGCGTCACACTAAGCTCTCAAGGTAGTAACTATGTACTTAAAGCTGAAGCCTTTGATGCTGGAAATGCCAATCACTGCTTAGGCGCAATCACAGACTTTGAATATAAATCGCCTATTACCGGCCAATATACGAGTGTGGAGACATTCCCATATAAAAATTACAAAGGATCAGTTGTGCGTCCCGTTGCACTTCGATATAAAGTCAATGGCAGCTGGTGGGTGCATCCTGAATACGTAGAAATCTACTTTAAAGATGATAACCAACACCCGCCATTAGAGTTGAGATGCTATGATGATTTATTGACTAAAGGAGTACCACACGATATCGCCTTTTTCTCATCTAATTTTGAAAACATCTACGGTATCCAAGGAGCACTTCAACTAGAAAATGCCAATATTGTAAGTACAAAAAAGATAAAGTTAAGTGAAATTGAATTTAATGAAAAGAACAGTAGTCTAAAGTTTGTATGGTTCTCTCCTACTGCTAGAACCTATACAGACAGAGACACCTTGTTTGTTTTGAAGGTCTTGCCTACCCAAGATGCTTATGTCTCTGACATTATAAGAATTGCAGATGATTTATTGCAATCTGAAGCAGTGCTGGATAATCTGAGTAGTACGAAGATAAACCTATTGATCAGATTTGACAAGAGGACAGCAACAGAAGATCACCAACAGTCCAAAGATTTGGTAGTTTATCCCAATCCATCCACCAGTGGACATATAACCATAATGGCAGAAGGATGGCAGCAAGGCAGCATCAGCATCTATGACGGATTAGGCCAATTAGTTCAAGAAGAAACACATAAATCTGTTGACGGCACCTTTCATATTTCCATGCCGGAAAACTTGAGCAATGGTCTTTACATCATTCGACTGAGCGACAAAAACGCCATCCGCATCAGTAAAGTACTATTAATAAGATAATGTATAGATTTTAAGATTTGATAAATTGTTAGTTTAGTTTTTTCAAACTGTGAAGCTATTAACGAGGCCGGTTACGCCAGTAGCCGGCCAGCTTCGCAAAATGGTGGGTCAAAACAAAAAAGCCCAATCGAAAGTCCAATGCCTTAATCACTACAAAAAAAAATCACTACCAGCCATCTAAAAACTATTAAACTCAGGCGGCTCTGCCAACGGCTTTGAATATTAGAAGCATATAAATACAGTATGCAATGAGAAAAACATTATCTTTGCACGATTTTTCATAATAAGTTATAAAAAAACATCATATATGGGTCTTCAGTGTGGTATTGTTGGACTTCCAAACGTAGGAAAATCCACCCTATTTAATGCGCTTACTTCAGCAAAAGCCTTGGCAGCCAATTATCCTTTTGCAACCAAGGAACCTAATTTGGGCATGATTGTCGTTCCCGACGAACGATTAGACAAGCTAGAAGCATTGGTGCAGCCGCAAAGGGTACTTCCTACAAGTGTAGAAATATTAGATATCGCAGGACTCATCAAAGGCGCAAGTAAAGGAGAAGGCTTGGGCAATCAGTTTTTGGCTAATATTCGAGAAGTAGATGCTATCGTCCACGTCGTGCGATGCTTTGAAGATGACAATGTCATCCATGTCGATGGCAATGTCGATCCTGTCAGAGATAAAGAAATCATCGATATGGAACTCATCCTTAAGGATATAGATACCATGGAAAAGAGAATAGACAAACTCAAAAAACAAGCTAAATCAGGAGCTAAAGATGACGCTATCAATGTCGAATGGGCAACTTCTCTCCTAAAGCACCTTGAAAGTGAACGCCCGGCTAGAAGCTTTGAGGTAGATGAAGCTTTTAGTGATTTGTATAAAGATTTATACTTATTGACTAGCAAACCCATACTCTATGTCTGCAATGTAGATGAAAACGCTGTCGTAGATGGCAATAAGCATACAGCTCGTTTTATAGAAGCGATTAAAGACGAAAACGCCGAAGTGCTATTTATTTGCGCAGGTATCGAAGCTGAAATCGCCGAATTAGAGACCAAAGAGGAACGAATGGAATTTATAGAAGCAATGGGATTATCCGAACCAGGCGTTAACAAAATCATTAAGGCCGCTTACAAACTATTAAATCTATCCACCTACTTTACCGCTGGTGTAAAAGAAGTTCGCGCTTGGACAATCAAAAATGGTTGGAAAGCACCTCAAGCCGCAGGAGTTATTCATACGGACTTCGAAAAAGGATTTATTCGAGCAGAAGTGATCAAATACAAAGATTTTGTGCAGTATGGCTCTGAAGCTGCTGTCAAAGAAGCCGGGAAAATGGGCGTTGAAGGTAAAGAATATATCGTCGAGGATGGAGATATCATGCACTTTAGATTCAATGTTTAACGGTGTATTCCTAATATTTACCCATCAAAATACGCTGCTATTAGTACGAACACTTCATATTATGTTTTTTACAAACCTTACAATGTTTTAACACAGTTTAGTAAGGAAAGCCCGGATCATGTCACCTTAGCGGACTATCTCAAGGTAGATAAGGATGTATATCCGATCGGTCGGCTGGACAAAGACTCGGAAGGTCTTCTAATCCTGACCAATGATAGAAAACTCAATGAAGCACTACTCCACCCTAGCAAAAAGCATAGAAAAACGTATTTCGTGCAAGTAGATGGAGACCTTACAAGCCAAGCCATCCAACAAGTGGCCAAAGGCGTAGATATCAAACTTGCCACAAGCACCTACAGAACGAAACCTTGTCAAGTCAAAAAACTGTCCAAGGCACCGGTCTTACCCGAGCGCAATCCTCCTATACGAGTGAGAAAACTAATCCCAACCTCATGGGCCGTTATCGAATTGACAGAAGGCAAAAATCGCCAGGTTCGAAAAATGTTTTCTGCTGTTGGGTTTCCTGTTCTCAGATTGGTACGGGTTCAAATTGAAGATTTGAAAATAGGAAAGTTAGAGCCAGGTAAATATTATTCCATCGAGAAAAAAGAGTTGCTAAAATTGCTCAATATTGACTATTCTAAGCCAATCCCTACAAGTCCAACCAGCTCGAAGAAATCTTCAAAACCGGCTCGCCAGGTACAGAGAAACACAGCTCCCAAAAAATTGACAATGCCGAAATCTGGAATTTCAAAAAAAAATAATAACCGATAATCTTTGGCTCGGATGAATGCATCTGATTTCGTCACGAGCATCAAATATTCGGGTTAACGGTAGGCTACCAAGTATTACAGATATACATTTTTAGCATATATTTCACCACGATATAAGCATCAATCCTTATCTTTGTCATCAGTAGCAAAAAAAGGAATATTATGGCGAAAAATATCAAAGCGTCTAAAACCGTCAAAGCGATTCAATCCTCGCAAACACAAGCCACAAAACCAGCGACAACTTCCGGCAACGCCATTATGCAATGGCTACCTGTCATCGGTGTTTTGGCGATTACTTTTATTTGCTTTTTCACTGCCATAGACAACAAATTTGTCAATTGGGACGATGATCGCAATTTTTATGAAAACGAATTAATCACCACGATTACCAAAGATAATTTTTGGACAAATACGAAAGCCATTTTTTCAACCAATGTCATTGGTAACTATAATCCGCTACCTATATGGACTTTTGCTCTTGAAAAGCTACAATTTGGCTTAAACAATCCTTCAGCATGGCATTTGAATAATGTTTTACTACACCTGATTTGTGTATTTTTGGTGTATCGAATTGTCCTCTTAATGGGTATCGGATGGCGAGGCGCTATGATAACCGCCTTATTATTTGGCATCCATCCTATGCGGGTAGAATCCGTAGCATGGGTGACAGAGCGAAAGGATGTATTGTTTGGTGCATTTTATCTTGGCGCATTACTCCAATATGTAAAATGGAAACAAGACCACAAATCAATCCGATGGTTCTGGATAATCGCATGCTTTATCTTGTCCTTATTTTCCAAGATTCAAGCCGTTTCTCTTCCCTTGAGTATGCTTGCAATTGACTACTATTTAGACAAAAAGTGGTCTATACAAGACTTCAAGCGACTAATCATCCATAAAATACCCGTATTTTTACTTTCTCTAGGTTTTGGTGTTTTCGGTATCTATTACCTCAGTAAATATGGAACGCTCAGTACCCATGTAGATACAACAGATTTTAATTTTATCCAACGGATTTTTCTAGGCGCCTATAGTTTTATCATCTATATCGTCAAAGCTGCCGTTCCTTTCCGACTTTCACCATTATACCCTTATCCTTCTTCATTTCCTCCGTATTTCTATCCTTCCATACTCATAGTACCACTCACGATTTACTTGCTATACAAAATGTATATCCAAGAAAAAAAAGCCTTATTTTTCGGGATTACGTTTTTTATCGTTAACATTATTTTTTTACTACAAGTATTAGGTGCTGGACAAGGATATTTGGCAGACCGATTTACCTACATCGCCTACTTTGGACTGTTTTTTATCGTGGGTTATTATGCGGATGATTGGTTCCATTCCAAATCGGTCCAACCTGCCTACCTATGGAGTGTTTCTGCAATCGCATTCGTTCTTTTAGGCTCAATGACCTTTCAACAAAACAAAGTCTGGTCAAATAGCGGAACATTATGGACCCACGTTTTGAAATATTATAAGAATACCACCTTGCCCTATGGCAACAGAGCCAACTATTATCGTGAGCAAAAGATGTATAACGAAGCCCTTGCTGATTATGAAGCCTCGCTAAGGCTCAAAGAGCACCAACCTCAAGTGTATAATAGCCGCGGAAGGATGTATTTCGAAGCGGCTAAAGGGAGAGACACCCTACTCCTTGCACTCAATGATTATACGAAAGCCATCGAATACCTGCCTGAGGATGGAGAATTTAGAATCAACCGAGGTGCAACTTATGCGCGATTAGGCGAAACCCAAAAAGCCATTGACGATATAAGCGAAGGTCTTAAACTAAAGCCGGATCACGCTGTTGGTTATTTGAATAGATCCATTATGTATCACAATACAGGACAAATTGATTTAGCTTTAAAAGATATAGAATCTTACCTCCAACTGAATCCATCGAGTGGCGATTTATGGTATGAGAAAGGCAGAGCCTTAAACTTGCTCAAACGACCAGATGAAGCAATTCTCGCTTATTCTGAAGCATTCCGACATCCAGTAAGTAATCCAGGGCTCATCTTTTACGAAAGATCTAAAACCTACTATATCCTCAACAAAATAAATGAAGCGAAAGCAGATTTGCAAAAAGCCATGGAATACCAATTCAACGCTATTGATGACAATTATAAAAAACGATTAGGTATGTAATTATGAGTTTAGGCAACTCCATCATATTTCGATTATTCTCAAACCTAAATAAGGATGAGAAGTTTAATTTTGTAACTCATTTTGTAGGCTTAATCGCCAATGTATTGTTCAGCCCATTTTTGATGTTGCAAGCCCATACTAAAGGTCAGTTTTTAGCTTTTTTAGTCTATAGTATCGGTGCGAGTACCATGTTTGCTTGTTCTTCATTTTATCACTTGGCCAATGACCCGATAAGAAAAAGAGTTTGGCAATTATTGGATTATATCGCCATTTTTATTTTGATCGGGAGTTCTTACACCGCCTTTATATTGATTTACCTCAACACACCACTAGGTCATATTTTCCTATTTGCACATTGGCTCATTATAGCATTTGGTATTGCATTTAGAATCTTGGAAAAAGAAAAATTCAAATCTATCTCCTTGACTCTTTATATCCTCCTCGGCTGGATGGTCATCCTTATCTTTAAAGATATCACCGCTAATATGACCGTAACGGTAAAAACACTTTTGGTAGTAGGTGGCGTTTTTTATACAATGGGCGTTTATTTTTTTATCAATCAAAAAATCCCGCTCAGCCATGCTATTTGGCATATTTTCGTAATACTAGGTGTTGCCAGCCATTATATGGCCTTATTTTATTCTTAAAAGGCAAATTTAATCAGCCTAGTGCTCTGTCTATAAAAAGACTTAAATATATAATGGAAGTGATTTTTTTAAAGATCAAGGCAAAAAACGCAGACATAGTGGTAACTATGACGAGTATTTTTAACGATGAGATTTGGAAAAAGAACGACATTTTATTAAGATTTTTTTGTGGACAGAGCACCAGTGCTCTGTCTATAAAAAGACTTAAATATATAATGGAAGTGATTTTTTTAAAGATCAAGGCAAAAAACGCAGACATAGTGGTAACTATGACGAGTATTTTTAACGATGAGATTTGGAAAAAGAACGACATTTTATTAAGATTTTTTTGTGGACAGAGCACTAGCACTTCCTTTTATTCATCTAAATTAAGTAATCCCTTGTTAAACCCTAGAAAACACGTATCTTTGTGGGATTAATCAATTAAATCGATATTTATGGTTTTAAGTTTTGTATTACAAGCCAATGGTACTGGAATTGGCAGTTTAATGTTTCCTATATTAATGCTTGCTGTTTTTTACTTTTTCTTTATTCGGCCACAGGCAAAAAAGCAAAAAGAGCAAAGTGCTTTTACAACACAGATGCAAAAAGGTGATGAAGTCGTTACAAGTAGCGGCATCATAGGACAAATCAATAAGATAGAAGGAAATATAGTCACTTTAGAGTTGGATAATAAGACTTACGTCAGAATGTTTTCATCCGCAATATCTAAAGAAATGACGGAGCAATACTCAAAAATCAAGAATAACGGTTAAAAAAAACTGCCATTATCTTTTTCGGCAACATGGTTCTTTTTGCGTAAACGCATTAGTAAGATTTGCTCCAAAATAATGTTACGCAGTATTTTCACTTCGAATATGAAGATTTACACCTTTTCGATTCCATCAGGTTTAATGATGATTTGACGTTGCTTAAAAAGATTGCCAATGGCTTGTTTAAAAACCTTTTTGCTAAAGCCAAATATTTGATAAATTACCTCTGGGTCAGTCTTATCATTGTAGGGTAATTTTCCTTTGGACTTGACAAGGAGATCCATGATGCGTTGTGCGTTTTTATCAATTTTCTTATAGCCAATAGCTTCTGTCGAAAAATCAATTTTAAAGTCATCACGGATTTTTTTGACATATACATCAAGCTTATCGCCAACATTTAGTTTTTTGTACACTTCATTTTTGTACAAAACGCCTTGAAATTTTTCTTTAGTAATACATTTGTAACCGATATCCGTAATGCCGCTTATTATGACTTGCAGTTGTTGTCCGACAGTATAATTCGGTGTGGATTTATTAAGAAATTTTTCAATTTTCATGGAGGCCGCAAGTCGATCGGTCACTTCATCCAAAAACACATAGACAAAATAATATCGACCTTCTTCCATCTTAATTTTCTGTTCGCTAAAAGGTACCAATAATTCCTTACTTACGCCCCAATCGAGGAATGCACCTACCCTTTCCACCTTGTTGACTTTCATGCGGGCAAATTCTCCAACTTCTGCATAAGGCGTTTCGGTAGTCGCCACGACACGCTCCTCACCATCCAGAAAAACAAAAACATCAACAGGTTTTCCGACTTCCATGTCCGGAGTTATATACCTTTTAGGCATGAGAATCTCACCAAAATTTTTCCCATCCAGAAAAAATCCAAAATCTGTTCTCTTTACAATATCTAAGGTAGCCTTTTTGCCGAGCTGAACGATCATATCTATTAATTAGCGATTATAGATACAAAGGTAGTGAATAATCGCATAACTTTGAAAAAAGCATCTTAAATAAACACTATAAAAAAAATAAGGCAAAATGAGCGCCAGGCCATGCTCTAAACATAAAATACCTACGGTAATGGGGTTAATTGAAAATGATTTTTGAATATAATTGATGTCCAATAGTTTTTTTTTGTTAATATATTATTAAAATGAAAAAAAATAAATAATTTTACGACATCATTACTAAATGTCATTTTGACACTAATTAACGAACAAAAATGAAACACCTTATGGAGCGGATCACCAATTATAAAATTTCGCTACTTTTTTTTGTGGCGCTTCTGTCCAGCATACAAGCATTTGGGCAGCGTAAAATAACCGGAACCGTTACTGATGGCAACAGCCATGAAACCATCATTGGCGCTTCCGTAATCGCTAATAATAGTAGAAATGCTATATTAACGGATATTGATGGCAATTTTTCTATAATCGTCGATGCCAACGATACCGCATTAGAAATCGCATTTGTCGGCTATCAGGATTATGTCTTGCCATTGACAGATGCCTTACATTATGAAGTAAACCTCAATGATGGAGAACTCATAGAAGAAGTCTTGGTCATCGGGTATGGCTCCATCAAAAAGTCAGACAAGACAGGAGCCGTCACTTCTGTTAATTCCAACGAACTCAATACAGGTCGCCTTTCTGACCCAATCGAAGGATTACAAGGTAAGGCTGCCGGTGTGACCATTTCAAAACAAGGAGGCGATCCCAATAGTGGATTTTCAGTCAATATTCGAAGTGCCTCAAGTTTTACTTCCGGTACCAATCCGCTTTTTGTCGTAGATGGCGTACCAGGTGTTGACCCGACAACGATATCTCCATCAGACATAGAATCCTACAACATCCTTAAAGATGCCTCATCCACTGCGATATACGGCTCTCGTGGCGCCAATGGTGTAATCATCATCACGACCAAAAGTGCTGCCAAAAGAGATGGCGATAACTTAACCATCGATTATTCTTCACAACTCTCTATCGATAACGTATCCCAAAGGTACAACCTCTTATCAGGAAGTCAAATCCGAGATTTTGCAGCGCAAACAGGCAGAGTCTTTGTCGATAATGGTGCTAATACAGATTGGCAAGACGCAATCTACCGAACAGGTTTAACGCAAGATCACAACCTGTCTATTATGAACGGTACCAAGACCTCAAACTTTAGAGCTTCTCTTTCTCACATGAATATCGAAGGTGTCATCAAAGGATCCTCCAAAACTCGAAATATAGGAAGACTCAATTATAGCCAAAAAGCCTTCGATGATTTTTTAACCATCAATACAAGGTTATCAGGAACCATTGAACACAACGATTATATCAACTATGGTGGTGGATCGTCGCCGACCAATGTCATTTATCAAGCCTTGAGACGGTCTCCTACGGATAAAATATATAATGAGGATGGTAGTTTTTACGAGACTGACCGATCATTTCAGTACTACAATCCACTGGCGATTATCACGGATATTCAAAATAATAGAGATGCTAAGCGACTCTTAGGTAATATCAGTTTAGACGCTAATTTACATAAAAACTTGAAGGGATATCTCAATCTTGCTTACTTGCGCAATGATGAAGAAAGCCTTTATTTCGAACCCAAATCGACTGCTTCTAATCTAACAGATGGATACGGCCGACGAGCTTATAACAATCAATCCAACAAATTACTAGAAGGTACATTAACGTACTCTAATACCTTCCAAGAACGCCACAATTTCTCGATCATGGGCGGTTATTCCTGGCAGAAAGACCAATTTGACGGCTTTTCGATAGTAGGACGAAATGCAACTTCGGACTACATCGGAGCTAATAATATCGGTACTTTTTTAGATTACGCAACAGAAAGACCTTATGGTTATAAAAGAGAAGACTTATTAATCTCTTTTTTCTCCAGAGCTATGTATGATTATGCCGGCAAATATTACGCAGCATTGAGCGTGCGAAGAGACGGATCTAGCAAATTTGGAGACAATAACGAATGGGGAACCTTCCCTTCTGCCTCTTTTGGTTGGAATATAGCCGAAGAAAATTTTATGGAAGACCAACGCCTCTTTGATCAATTAAAATTGAGATTGAGCTATGGACTTGCCGGTAATCAAAACATACCAAGCGATGCTGAAAAAACTTTATTTGGCCCAGGCGGTGCCGCTATCAATCCCGAAACAGGTGGAGAAGTCATCAATTACATCATCTCCGGAGGAACCAACCCAAATCCTAATCTAAAGTGGGAAACCAACGCCGAAGCTAACATAGGTATTGATTTTGGGCTGTGGAAAAGCAAACTCAACGGAAGCATCGAAGTGTATCAACGTAGAACCTACGACCTTGTCTATGCCTTCCAAGTACCGGTACCACCAAATAAACAATCCTATACCATCGGTAATGCCGGCGAAATTAAAAACGAAGGTATCGAGTTGACGTTAAACTATTATGCTATCAATCGAGCCAATCTCAATTGGAAAACGAATCTAACTTTCAGCACAAACCGTCAAAAAACGATATCTTTAGGTAGCGATGAATTTCCATTAGGAGAGATACCGGCTCTTTATGTATCGGGACGAGGTTTGGTAGGCGGTATCAATTACGCCCAAGTCATCCGACCTGGCGTGGCTTTAGGTACTTTTGTCATGCCGGAATATGCAGGCTTAAGCGATGATGGTAAATTCTTATTTTACACGGCAGCCGGCGGAGTAACGCGCGATGTATCTCGAGCAGAAAGACGTATTGTAGGTAGCGCACAACCCGACTTCCAACTTGGATGGTCCAATTATTTTAATATCAACAAAAACTTAGATGTAAGTTTTTCTTTCCGTGGTGTTTTCGGGTATGATGTGCTCAATGTTACTAGAATGATATTTAGCAATCCAGCCGACCTTCCTACATTAAATGTCTTGCAAGAAGGCCTTGAAGAGTTCGAACGAGGATTGACTTCAAACCCTACACTAAGTAGTTATTATTTAGAAGATGCGAGTTTTTTAAGGCTTGATAATCTCACGTTAGGATACAATATTCCTATTAAGAATAAGTATGTCCGAAACTTACGTGTATATGCGACAGGAACCAACCTCCTTCTCTTTACTCAATATTCAGGTATTGACCCGGAAATATCTTTTGGTGGCTCAGAATTTGGCCGAGACCAATACGATGTTTATCCGCGAACGAGGACGATATCTTTCGGTATTCAAGCTAATTTATAGAACATAAAAAAACAGTTTTCATGAAAAAGTATTTCATATTCATAATTATAGCGGGAATCAGCGCTTGTACCAATTTGGATGAGACCATTTATGACCGAATCCCGGCAGACAAGTTTCCTGAAAATGCAGAGCAAGCAGCATTAAAAGTAATACCAACCTATCGCGAACTAGCCGACCTCATCGATGATAACGGTTGGTGGTTTTGGACACAAGAAGCCACAAGCGACGAAATCGTCTTTCCCGTGAGATTGACGGACTGGGAAGATGGCGGCAAATGGTATCTGTTGCACCAACACCAATGGAGCAATAATATTGATGCCGTCAACAGCATGTGGCCCAATCTTTATGATGGTGTAACAGAAGCCAATAGAGCGCTAGACGACTTGGAAGGACTCAATGATCCGGTCACAGTCGCCAAACTGAAAACTTTACGAGCTTTTTTCTATTATCTCTTAATCGACAACTATGGAGATTTGCCATTGGTCACGTCTTTTACGAAGGCCGAAGCCCAACCTAAGAAAGAAAGCCGAAAAGTCATTTATGAATATATCATCAATGATGTCAAAGCAAGTCTCCCATATCTACCCGCTACTTCTCAAAAATTTGCAGTATCTAAAGGCATGGCATACATGTTACTAGCCAAACTGTATCTCAATGCCGAGATATATACAGGGACGCCAGCATGGGCAGATGCAGAAAGATATTGCGACAGCATCATCCAAAGCGGTGTTTATGTACTTGAGCAAGAAGCCTTGTCGCCATTTAAAACCAACAATGAAAATTCCGTTGAAAATATATTTACGATTCCTTTTGACGAAAAGAGTCAATTGGGATTCAGAATACACATGAGAACGTTGCACTACTTGAGCAATTTGACCTATGATATGCCGGTTGGACCTTGGAATGGATTTGGTGCGATCGAAGATCATTATAATACATTTGAAGAAAACGATGCCCGTAAAAAAGGATTTATCGTAGGTCAACAATATGATTCGAATGGAGCGCCACTCTATGACCAAACAGCAGATGCACCTTTGGTGATAAACCCACGGATTCCTAAACTCATCATTGATGGCTCTCACTCGCTAGAAGAAATCAGAATGTCAGGTGCAAGAGTTGGAAAATTTGAAATCAAAAAAGGTGCCTTAGAGAATCTCAGCAATGATTTTCCGCTTTTCCGATATGCAGATGTATTATTAATGAAAGCCGAAACCATGATTCGTCAAGGTAAAAATGGCGACCAATTTGTCAATCAA
This sequence comes from Chitinophagales bacterium, assembly GCA_026928325.1. GTDB lineage: Bacteria > Bacteroidota > Bacteroidia > Chitinophagales > Saprospiraceae > OLB9. The sequence continues at coordinate 24,384 of JAIXKS010000007.1, forward strand.
ATTCGAAATAGAGCTGGTGTTGCACCATTTAATAATGTAACTCTAGAACAAATATTAGCAGAGCGAGGCAGGGAAATGTTTTGTGAAGGACATAGAAGGCAGGATCTCATCCGTTTTGGACAATTTACCAAAGCATGGTGGGAAAAACCGACTTCAGACCCTAAAAGAACCATCTTCCCTATCCCACAATGGGCCATCGATGCCAATCCGAATTTAGCAGAATAAAAAAAATAAATCATTCATTGTTTAATCATTTCTAAAATCAATATTATGCATGCATTAAAATTTAGATTTACTACCAAACTTTTCACTCTTGCATTAATGTCATTGTTCGTTCTCGCAAGCTGTAGCAAGGACGATCCAGACCCAACTCCGGGAGGCAATGTTGAAGATGGCGTTTATATCAAAGGTGAAGGAACTGCTTTTGCTGATTTCAGTTCAAAAGCTCTATTTAAAACAGCAAAAAATGAAGTTAACCAAACGGAAAGAAGCCAATTAGTCGAAATCTACATGGCTGTCAAAGCCGGAACAGGAGGTTTTAACATTGTAGAAGTCAATGGAAAAGATCAAAAGTCCTATGGTCCGAGTTCAGACTGGGCTTTAGTAACCGAATTGGACGTTGATGAGCCTACAAATGGTCTTTGGAAAGGCTCTTTGACAGAAGGCACTAACAAATTTACAGTTCCTGAAGACGGGCTTTACCATATCGTTGTAGATTTTGGTATTAAGAAAATAGCCATGGCTAAAGTAAACTGGGGCGTTATTGGTGGTGCTACTCCTGATGGATGGAGCTCAAGCACACCGATGGTTGCTTCTGCTTTTGATCTTAACAAGATTACCTTTAAGGTTGAAAATCTAATTCTCCTCAAAAACGAGTGGAAATTTAGATATTCTAATGGCTGGAAGATTATTCTCGACCCTGATTTTGACCTTGGTGGAGGATCTCAAGGTATCAAAGCAAATTCAAACTTTGGTGGTTCTGTTAGCAATTTAGTAGCTGGAGGTGACAATATCGCCAATGACGTGTATGGTGTTTATACCATTGAAATCACTTGGGAAGCCGGTGTTGGACACACTGCTAAAGCTACTAAAACTGCGGATGGTCCTGATTTACCTGAATATCCTGACAATCTATTCTTAATCGGAAGTGCTGTCGGTGGATGGGACTGGGGCACGAATGACGTTCAGTTAGTACCTGTACATTCACACCCTGAATTATTCTGGGGTATCTATTGGATGGAACAAGGAGGAGAATTCAAATTTGCACCTGAACAAGCATGGAAAGGAGATTTCGGAAAAGCTGGTGATAACAACAATGGTGTCTTCGGTGTAGGAAGTGATAATATCCCAGTACCAGGCAATGCAGGTTACTACATGGTAGTGGTTGACCTTAAAAATCAAACGATTGAAGTGACCGAACCAGGTGTTTACTTAATTGGTGATTCTGTAGGCTCATGGGATGGTTCTAATCCTGAAAACAAATTTGATGCTACAGGTGGAGACATCAGTATCACTAAAAATCTTGCCGCAGGTACAGAACTAAGAATGCATGTTGGCGCTAGTACGTTGGCTTGTGATTGGTGGCAGGCAGAATTTATCATCTTAGATGGTAAAATAGAATATAGAGGTACAGGAAACGACCAAGCAAGAGTAAAATTAAATGGTGGAAATACTACCATTAAACTTAATTTCAAAGACAATCTTGGTTCTATCAACTAGGATATAAACCAGATTACGAAGAAATTTTAAGGTAAAGCGCAGCCAAAAAGCACTTCTTTAATTATCTTTGTTTGTATTTATTGGTTATGGACCTAAAAGTCCTTCTCAAAAATCAATGATACGTCAAATATAACAAGTGCTTTTTGGCCGTTTTTTTTTATAATAACAACATCCATGCATGGCGGGGAATAGTTTTGGAAATATATTCAAAATCACCACTTACGGGGAAAGCCACGGACCCGGAATCGGTGTAGTCATTGATGGCTGCCCTTCGGGTATTGAGCTCGATTTAACATTTATCCAAGCTGAATTAGATCGACGCAAACCCGGACAGTCTAAATTAGTCACCCAACGCAAGGAAAATGAAAACTTTGTAATTCAGAGCGGTGTTTTCGAAGGAAAGACCACAGGTGCGCCCATTTCGATATTTATACCCAACGAAGACCAGCGCTCCAAGGATTACGCACACTTAGCAGATGCTTACAGGCCTTCACATGCCGACTACACCTATCAAATGAAATACGGACATCGAGATTATACTGGAGGCGGACGATCTTCAGCTCGAGAGACAGCAGCCCGTGTTGCTGCTGGAGCCGTCGCCAAAACCCTTTTAAAAACATATCAAATAGAGATTTACGCCTTTGTTTCGCAAATAGGCAACCTGAAAATTCAATCGGAGTCCATCGATTACACAAAGATAGAAAGCAATGAAGTCCGATGTCCGAACGAAGCTGTGGCCAAAGACATGGCTGACCTCATCCTAAAAACCAAAAAAGAAGGAGATACGATCGGAGGCATCGTTGCATGCCACATTTTAAACTGTCCTATTGGCCTAGGAGATCCTGTATTTGACAAATTGCACGCAGATTTAGGTAAAGCCATGCTTTCGATCAATGCAGTCAAAGGTTTTGAGATCGGATCCGGATTTTCGTCGGTGACTATGAAGGGTTCTGAACACAACGATATATTCTACAATGAAGGCGGTCATATTAAAACCAAAACCAATCATTCAGGTGGCATACAAGGCGGTATCAGTAATGGGATGCCGATTACCTTTCGAGTTGCATTTAAACCGGTTTCTACTTTGATGCAACCGCAACCTAGTGTCAATTCGTCGGGAGAAGAGGTCGTCCTCGAAGGTCGCGGAAGGCATGATGCATGTGTTGTTCCTCGAGCAGTTCCGATTGTAGAAGCCATGGCTGCACTTGTGATTGCCGATTCTCTACTTCTTGCTCGTGCTTACGGCTTAGGCCAACCTTGATACAAAATAAAGATTACGGCTGCATACAAGCTATTAAAAAGTCGCGATAAACGGAGCCATCATTGCCTCGGCGATTACCGATACCTTTTACTTGCATATCAGCTTTTTTTATCGCCTGCATAATATGATACATTTGATCCACCGTATAATTGCGGGCTGCTTCCTTATATTCTTTCAAAAAAAACGGATGTGCACCTATCGCCTTCGCTAAATCCGCATCACTTAATTTGGAATGCATCTTGACGATGAGCACTTTATTGAAGTAGGCATACAAACTGGCCACAATCATCACACCAGGATTAGCCGATGGATTATTGCTAAAGTATTGAATTATCAAAGCTGCGCGCTTAAAATCTCGAAGTCCTAAAGCAGATTGCAATTCGAAAACATCAAAATTTTTACTGATGCCGATTTGCTCGCGAACATCCTCAAGGGTGATGTTTTTTTGTTGGTCAAGATTAATAAACAGTTTCTCCAACTCATTACTCAGCTTACTTAAATCGGCTCCAATATAATCTGCCATTAAGGCCGCAGCCTCGGGATTTATTTTAAAACCTTTACCACTCGTATAGCTCGAGATCCAGCCTGGAACCTGATTATCATAGATTTTCTTGGATTCAAAATACAAGGTATGCGCAGTTAGCGCTTTCGCAAAAGCCGTTCTTTTATCGATCTTTTTATACTTATAGCAGAGTGCAAGTATCGTCGTTTCCGCAGGATGCGTGATATATTTCTCCAACCCTTGGATATCCTTCATATCTTGCGCTTCTTTGACGATAATCAGGCGATGGGTCGAAAACATAGGATATTGTCGCGCATCGTCAACGATGGCCTTAAAGTCAGTATCTTTGCCATAGACGATCATTTGATTAAAGGACTTTGCTGCTTCATCTAGGACGTTAGCCTCAAGTAAGTCGGATATCTGATCGATATAATAAGGCTCCTCTCCTGTCAAAAAATAAACGGGATGGTATTTTTTATTGGATATATCCTTGATTATCTGTTCAAAAGTCATCGCAAACCACGCTATAAAAAAATAATTTTCAAAATAAGACCCTAAGTATGTAAAAATACTTAATTTTGCAAGCTTCTTAAAAGTAAGGGGAATTAGCTCAGTTGGCTAGAGCGCTTGCCTGGCAGGCAAGAGGTCACCGGTTCGAGCCCGGTATTCTCCACTTTTCCTACATATTACTTTCGGGCAAATTGCAATCTTTAAACAAAGGATCTATATAAATAAATGTTTCACTTCGTTTTTGATGTAACCATTTGAGGAAATATTCATGCTTTTTGCTTTCTTTGGCAAAGTTGGATATCTTATCGTAATCTTCCTTTAGATTTGCTCTATGTGGCTTGGTAATACTATTCAACTGAACCAAACGATAGGCCTTTTCTCCTCCCGGGATATTAATCTGAATGGGCTCTGCTATATCTCCTGGTTTCAAATTATAAACAGCAAAGTACGTATCCGGATCTAAGTCGTCCGCTGCAAAAAAAGTATCGTTACTATTATAATTTTTCACCCTTCCTCCGTTCGCATACGATGGCAGCGATTTTAAAGAAAACTTTTTAACTGCATATTCAAAAGTCATACTATCCGCTAGAATCCTGCTCCTGATAGAATCCAATTTATGCTTAGCAATCTCCAAATCTGCATCCGTAATCTCCGGCTTAATCAGGATATGTCGGGCTTTTACAGCGTTACCACGTCTTTCGAGTAGTTGGATCACGTGAAAACCAAATTCTGTTTCTATAACTTCTGAGATTTCATCTTTACTTAAAGAGAACACTGTGGCCTCAAATTCAGGTACATACACACCTCGCTTCGCAAAACCAAGGTCTCCGCCTCGAAGTGCTGAACCGGGATCCATCGAGTTTTTAGAAGCTGCTTCTTCAAAACTTATCGTTCCGGCTATAATCCCATCCCGCAATTGAGTAATCTTTTCTAACGCTGCACGCTTAGAAACTTCATTAACCTTAGGAGTCATGACAATCTCAGAAATCTCCATTTCAGACTTAAAATACGGTAGCGAATCCACCGGTATTTTATTGAAAAACGCCTCTACTTCTCGCGGTGTAATTTCGATTTCAGAGATCAACTTATGTTGCATCCGCTCTGCAAGGATCTGTTGCTTTTGGTCATCGCGATACCTTTCCTTCATTTCGGATACGGTAGCACCATAATATTCTTCAAAGAAAGCTTCATCACCGTTCATTTGTCGCAAAATCGACTCAAATCTATACTCCAATTGTGCTTCAACTTCAGCATCTGTGATTTCAACACTATCAATCTTTGCCTGATAAATAATCAACTTCTGTGCAATCAAGTTCTCCAGAATAGAACATCTTGCATCCTTACTCATGGTAGGGTTCTTAGATTTGGCATAGGCATATTCCTCCTCTATATCGGAAAGCAGGATATACTCACTACCAACCTTAGCTATCACTTTATCGACTAGATAAGACTGACCCACCAAGGTATTTCCGGTAAGGAAAAACAAAATTACTGCGGTATAAGTAATGAAAAATTTCATATTATGAGTTCTTGTAAATTTCAAATTTATTCTCTTTAAGACCTTTATCAAATAAATCCTGTCTGAATTGATTCAGCAACTGGATCTTTCTTTCACTTAAAATGGACTTGGTTATTTTACTTTCAATAAAATCATAGGGTGGAACTTCGTGTTCCCTATAACCACGTATAATCTTTATAAAATAGTCAAAATCCTTTTCTCTTTTTGACAAAACTTTATTGTTAGCTATATTGCTTGAAGTAATCATACCTTCCGGTACCAATGGATATACATCGTCTAAAGTCCAGTACATCGTCGTATCCAATCTATACATATTGGCCTTTGCTTGAAGTAAGGCATCTAAATCATGCCAATCATTTTTTTCTAACTTAGTTTTGATGGTCTGTAAACTTGAGGATTTAGAGGAAATCTTAACGACTACGCCTGTAAAAATCGGATGCGACAACAGATATTGACCCTTATTTTTTTCGTAATATCGCATTTTATCCTCCTTCGTCACTATGGTATCCAATTTAGTCTCGACCAAAAACTTTTCGTAATTATAAACCAACAAAGAAGATCTATAATCATCGACAAGCTTATTGATATTAATATCCGCTGCAATATTTTTTTCAGCCTCTTTAATCATCAAATTCTCCCGCACCCAATTCTGTATAAATCCATCAACTACAGCCGCACTATCCGTCTTAGATATACCTTCATGTACCATCTCTTTTATCTGAGATAGCATCAGGGTCTTATCTTCTACTCTGGCTACAACAGCATCTTTATGTGTCTTCTTAAATCCGGGAACTTCTTTACATCCTAGATTTAATACCAATAAGCTGTATATAAAATAGCGCATCATTTATTATCTCTGGCTTACCAATTACTTTATCAAGCTATTTAAGACATCTTTATAGATCACGACATTATACTCACTTTCTAAAGACTTCAACCATGCTTTATCCAAATAATTTTGATAATCAGCTACAACATATCCTCTTGCTTCATTCAATGTCTTTGGGCGAGCCGGAATGACCGTATTCACTTTCACAAATGAATAGCTATTGGCATCCGAACTACTTTTCAAAGAACTCACTGCATTTTTGGTCCAAGATAGACCCATAGATTCAGGACTTCCCTTCTCTATCTCGCCCTTGGTCAACGTAACGACTTCTTCTTTTTTATTGAATTTTTTAATTAGGGATTCGCTATCATTTTTTACAGCATACTTATAAATCTTATCCGCTAACTTTTTATCCTTCGAATGAATCGTAAACGTAGAAATATCGGCCTTTTCCGGTGTATAGTAAGTGTTGGCTTGATGCTCAAAAAACTGTACTAATCCCGTAGTATCTTGATTCGCCTTATCCCATACATTGACTTTTGTGACTTCAAATAATAAAATGCCCTCTTCATATTCTCTCATCAAGGATCTAAATTCAGGATATTTTTTATCCAATGATTGTTCTTCATAAGCTAAGGCAGTATCATTGATAAAACTTTGATATAGTTCCTCAACAGTGTTTTTCAAAGGTGAAGATTTATCATATTTGAGTCGTGTTCTCGTGTTTTTCTTACAATAATCTGCAAAATCTTTGACCGTTACCACTTGGCTTCCGCCTAATGTAAACAATGGCTTCTTACTAACATCCGCAGATGGTGCCCATTTATACGAATAAAATTCCTCGTCCAAACCTTTAATAAAATTAGCTAATTCCCCTCGATCCTCTTGAATACCGGCAGACTTCTTGATATCTTCGATCAATTTATCCTTAGCGACATTAAATCGAGAATCCTTATTGATTTGCGACTTCATCTTGCGAACAAATAAGTCATAACTGTCCTTAGGATACCGTTTGATTCGCTTAATAATATGCCAGCCAGATTCGGTAAGCATAGCATTAGAAACGTCACCATCCTTATGAAGCGTATATGACCCGACTTCAAAGGTCAAGCTATAAGTATTGATTCCGAAAGGAGGTAACTTACCGCCGTTTTTAACGGTAGCCTTATCGATTGAAAATTGAGATACTAAAGATTCAAAATCGGCTCCATTCTTAGCCAAATTAGCGACGCTATCGGCCAACGCTTTATTATCCGAATCAATAAGAATGTGTGCCACTTCGATGATACCACGTGCAGGGCGTCTCTGGGTCACTTTGACCAAATGATATCCCAACTTAGATTCGATAATATCAGTCACTTCTCCAATCGGTGCAGTATAAATCGCTGTTTCTAGCTCATAAAAACCCGAAGGCAATTTTGCAGTAACAAAGCCCATCTTTCCACCTTGTAAACCTGATTTTCTATCTTCTGAATATGCAGCTGCGGCAGCACTAAATTCATAACCACTCACTAATTTAGCTTTGATTTCTCTCAATTTAGCCTTAGCTTCCTCTTTTTGAGCAGCCGTTGCATTTTCCGGAAAACCAGCGAATATATGGCTAAACTCGACGTCGTAATCCATCCGACCATATAGCTCTTTGAGCAAGGCTTCTGTTACTTCCTTATCGATCAAGTACGAACCGGCCAATTGCTTGCGATAGCCTTCCAATTCGGTTCTAAGCGAAGCAATAGTGTCCATCTGAAGCGCTCTTGCCTTTTCGACTTTAAGCTTAAATTTAGTATATAAATCCAAGTATTCCATGACGCTATTTCGACTATAATCCGCATTAGCACCATTGTTCTTTTCATAAATATACTTAAATTCGGAAACAGTAACATCTGACTTTCCAATCTTCATTAAAACAGGGTCTTTTGACTGACCAAATGAAGTAATTACAAAAAAACAAAAGCCAAAAACAAAGAAAAGTTTATCAAGCATGTGCAAAACATTTTTATAAAAACGCAAAGATAACTAATTCTAATATATATAACCGCTGATTTTTTAATATAAATACCTAATCAATCCATGATTTCAAATATCATATTCATCCAGAATATTCAATTAATTTCGATATAGGCATCAAAAAAGCATTAAATTAGAGTCTCATACAAAAGTATTTTTTGAATCTTTCCAGAGAAAGACTTAAATAATAATGGAATAATCATCGATTTTTTAAATCCATCTCCATATGTTCAATTCCTAAACCCAACACCTACACTAAAATAATTAAAAAAACTACCTTTGTCCCGCTATTCTAAATCTGAATGTAGCTTACTTTGATTTTAAAAAGCATTTATTCTATAATTTAAATTCTGCGTTATGGCTCAGACCGACGACAAAATAGAAATATTATTTAAAGAAAAACAAAAAACAGATTCCATTTGGCCTTTGAGCATTATGGCCTTTGTGTTAGCCGTCAATTGGTGGTTATATTTTAGAAATGGGCTTACTGATATGTCCTTTTTTTATATTTGTATGGTCTTAGTTGGGATTTTAAGCCTTTTTTTAGGTATTTTAAGGCTGGATACAGAAATCACTACCCAAGCGATTCGATATAGATTATATCCTTTTTCTTCGTCATGGAAAGTCATATCCATCCAGCAAATCAAAACAGCTGATATTCGCACGTATCGACCATTTAAGGAATTTGGCGGGAGAGGTAACCGAAGTAAGAGGCTGCACCGTGCTGTTACTATCGCAGGCAATCAAGGTCTCCAACTATCCTTTAAAAGCGACAAACAACTACCGCTGCTCCTTGGAACGCAAAAGCCACTGGAACTCGCCGAGACCTTATCCCAATTGAAATTATCCTAATACTTTTTTGATGAGGTTTTGCTTGGTCTCCGTATAAGGTGGATACCAAAGATGTACATCCATCAAGCTCGCTGAACTCAACACGGGTTTGGCATGTGAAAAGGTTTCAAAGCTATACTTACCGTGATATTTTCCAAAACCACTCGTCATCACACCGCCAAAACCAAAATTTGGATTAGCATAATGAACGATAACGTTATTGACACAGCTTCCACCGCTTTCGATGTTTTGCAAAACAAAATCTATAAACGATTTTTGCTCAGAGAAGATATAACTAGCTAGCGGATATCTATTTCTACGGACAATATCGACGACTTCTTGGCGATCTCTCCACGTAACTATCGGCAACAATGGGCCAAAGATCTCTTCCTTCATGATACGGCTATCTAAATTTTCCACATCGACAATCGTAGGGCTGACAAACCGTTGTTCCACATCATATTCTCCTCCAAAAATCACTTGTTCGCCCTTGAACAAATTGACGATATTTTGAGTTCTCTCTTGATTGACAATACGACAGAAATCCGGAGCATCGATGATAGGTTGACTATACCGATTCTTGATTTCTTCGATTATTTTCTGCACCAGTTTTCCCTTTACGCTTTCATGAACGAGCACATAGTCAACTGCCAAACATGTTTGACCGGCATTAAATAGTTTACCCCAAACGATTCTCCGCGCTATAATATCAATTCTAGCTGAATCATCGACAATGGCCGGGCACTTACCACCCAATTCTAGCGTAACCGGCGTAAGATTGCGTGCAGCTTGTGCCATAATCCATTTGCCGGTTTTTGCCGAGCCTGTGAAAAATATATGATTAAATACAAAATGTTCCAATAGTAAAGGCCCGATTTTACTTCCTTCTCCCTCTATTGCCACAATGTGTTCCGAACGGAATGCCTCTGATATTATCTTCGCCGTAACCGCACTTGTATGCGGTGTTTCGTGTGCAAGCTTGAGCATCACACAATTACCAGCAGCTATCGCTCCAATCAGTGGCGAAATCGCCAAATTGAAGGGATAATTCCACGGTGCAAATATGACGACGACACCTTTGGGATTATAAACCACCTTGCTTTTTGCCGGCATCAGAGTTATAGGCGTTGACACAGTTTCCGATTCCATCCAATACTTCAGATGCCGAATCGTATAATTCAATTCCTCCAAAACCACGCCGACATCTCCAATAAAAGCCTCCATTTCTGGCTTTTTATAATCTAAATACATGGCTTCCAACAAGTCAGATTGATACTTTTTGATTGATCTTTTCAGTTGGATTAAGGTGTTTTTTCTAAAAGCATAAGATTGTGTATTCCCATGGTCAAAAAATGCTCTTTGGGCTTCAAAAAGTGTTTTCAACGAAGCAAGTTGATCTCCATCCACAATTTTTTTTTCTAGATTAAAGGCTTCTACCATGATTCATCGAATTTAAAAATTAATGAGGTTGCGCACAAAATTAGATTCGAGTAATTAAACAATATTAAAAATAACTTTGTTGCTTTACTTCGGTGGCTATACTTGTTTCGAATAAGAGAAAACCAAAACAATTCAACATTTTTATATAATCAATACCAAGATGTATAAAATATTATATTGACATGTTGTAGTTTTGATAGTTCAAACAAAATAAAACATTGATTTTTATCTATTAAAGTCTTAGGTAATCTTTTGTTGTGATGATATCAATTGTATAGATCAGGAGAGCATACTTTGGTCTATTTTAAATCAAAAAAGCATTGGCACACCATAAAGGAACCAATGCTTTAGAATCTTAAAATTTAATTAACAAAGCAATGCTGTTATTCAATTTGATAGAATTACACCATCTTTGTCACTTCGACGTCATCGTTTAACATGACTTGCCTCTAATAAATAATTAAAAGCAAGTACGGTAAATACAGACACGATTAATCCAAGGATTAACATGATATTTAAAATTTAACTGTTGCGGCGCAAATATCTAAATAATAAAATTAAGATAAAAATATAAGGTACTTTTTTTACTAGAATTTAAAATTAAACCATGGTCAACCCAACATTCAAGGCTGGAATTATTCTTTTTTCCATTTTTTGTTTAAGTAATTTTATATGGCCAAGTCACTTGGCTGGACAACCGCCACGAATCATGACTTCGTCCGAGATTTATGATGGCTTAGAACGATTAAACTTCTTAGGATCTGCATTATATGTGGCTGCGCATCCCGATGACGAAAATACAAAATTAATATCCTATCTCGCTAATGAAAAGAAAGCATATACCACCTATCTATCCTTAACGCGAGGCGATGGTGGTCAAAATCTCATCGGTCCGGAAATGTCAGAACTCCTCGGTGTTATTCGCACACAAGAATTGCTTCGCGCCCGACAAACAGACCATGGCCATCAGCTATTTTCTAGAGCCAATGATTTTGGGTATTCAAAAAATGCAGAAGAAACCATTGAAATTTGGGATACGGAAAAGATAAAAGCCGATGTAGTGTGGGCCATTCGCAAGACACGACCGGATATTATTGTCAATAGGTTTGACCATCTATCTTCCGGCAAAACCCACGGCCATCACACAGCTTCTGCGATGTTGTCCTATGACCTTTTTGAAGTTGCTGCTCAAAACAACACCTATCCTGAACAGCTAAAATACGTTCAACCATGGCAAACAAGAAGACTATTTTTTAACACAAGCTGGTGGTTTTTCGGAAGCGAGGAAGCCTTCAACAAAGCGGATAAAACGGACCTCATGCCGGTAGATGTAGGCGTATATTTTCCAAGTTTAGGAAAATCCAATACTGAAATAGCCGCAGAATCTCGTAGCAATCACAAATGTCAAGGGTTTGGAGCTACCGGTACACGAGGTACTCAAATGGAATATCTTAAAATCATCAAAGGAGATATGCCCGCCACGAAAAGCGATTTATTTGAAGGCATCAATACCACTTGGACACGTGTAAAAGGCGGCGAACTCATACAACCTTTAGTCGAAAAAGTCATTGCCGAATACGACTTCACCAACCCTGCAAAATCCATTCCGGCCTTGCTTCAAATAAAAAAGGCCATCTTAAAAATAGATGACGATTTCTGGAAAACAATCAAAGCGGAGGAAACAGACAATCTCATTGCCGCTTGTGGTGGCTTATTTATGGAAGCTGTGACAAAGACCCACAAAATCACACCTGGCGACGAACTACCTATTTATCTGGAAGTCACCCAACAGTTGGATGCTGGAATTACGCTCGAGCGTGTGCATGCTCGTGGCTTTAATATGGACACTACGCTGATGACTACACTACCCTATAATGAAGCTTTGACATGGAGTAAGACCATCCAAGTTCCTTTACAGACAGATTATACAGCACCCTATTGGCTATTGAAGGCACACAGCTTGGGTACTTATGATGTAGAAGACCAAACCAAAATCGGGCTACCCGAAGCCGATAGGCCACTAAAAATTGATTTTACTTTCGATATTATGGGAGAAAAAATCACTTTTAGCAAAGACCTTCGATACAAATACAACAGTCCGGAGCAAGGAGCCACTTACCGCCCTTTGGAAGTTGTTCCTCCTATGACCATCAAAGTAAAAGAACCGGTCTATTTATTTCCGAATGGAGCCGCCTCAGAGATTAAAATCGTAGTACACGCTTGGAAGAAAGATCAAGTAGGTAAAGTCACCCTACCTTTGCCGAAAGGATGGATTGCTACTCCAACATCCTATGACTTCAAACTCCAGATACCCGGTGAAAGTCAAGAGTTTTCCTTCAAAATAACGCCACCTAAGAACAGTTCTGAAATTGTCATCCATCCTAGAGTCCTTGTTGGAAAAGAAGTTTATGCGATGAGCATGACAGACATTCACTATGATCACATCCCATATCAAACGGTTTTAATGCCTTCTTCGGCTAAATTAGTTAGTCTTAATATAGATAACACAGCGCACAAGATCGCTTATGTCATGGGTGCCGGTGATGAAATTCCGATATGCCTACAACAAATAGGATGTACCGTGGATTTGCTAGCCGCTGAGGAATTATCAGCTGAAAAACTAGCCAACTACCAAGCGTTAGTCTTGGGCGTTCGTGCTTACAACACTATCGAAGCCTTAAAATTTAAGCAAAAAGACATTTTCGAATATGTCAAAAATGGCGGAAATGTCATCATTCAATACAATGTATCCAATGGTCTCGTCACACAAGAACTTGCTCCGTTTCCACTGACTTTATCGAGAAATAGAGTAACCGTAGAGGAAGCACCAATGCGCATCATCAATCCAAATCACGCTGTTCTCAAACGTCCAAATGTCATTACCAATAAGGATTTTGATGGTTGGGTACAAGAGCGTGGTTTGTATTTTCCGAGTAGTTGGGATCCGGCTTTTCAGCCAATATTTTCATGTAATGATCCTGGAGAAAGTCCATCAGAAGGTAGCCTTTTGATTGCTCCTTATGGAAAAGGAAATTACGTCTATACTGGTCTATCCTTTTTTAGACAATTGGTTGCTGGTGTTCCTGGTGCCTACCGATTATTTGCCAATTTAATATCCCTCGAAAGCAATGAAAACAAATAATTCCGATAAAATCTGGCAAAAAAGTTATACTTGGGTCATCGTTTTGAATGCCTTGTATATCATAATCTTTTATTTAATCATGAAAATCTGGATTTAGTAAAGGCTTATGAGTATTATAGATTGGACGATTTTAGTTGGAACGCTTTTATTTATCGTGATATATGGCGCTTGGAAAATCAAAGGAGGAACAAGCATTCAATCCTACATCAGAGGTGACAACGAATCTTCATGGTGGGCGATTGGCTTGGGCGTTATGGCTACTCAGGCTAGTGCGATAACCTTTATGTCCACACCTGGACAAGCTTTCCATGATGGGATGGGCTTTGTACAGTTTTACTTTGGGCTACCCTTGGCGATGATTATCATTGCTGTAACTTTTATTCCGATATATCACAAGTTGAAAATATTTACGGCTTATGAATTTCTAGAAAGTCGCTTTGACCTTAAAACACGGAGTCTTACGGCTGTTTTATTCCTTATCCAACGTGGATTGGCAGCCGGAATCACCATCTATGCGCCCTCGATCATCCTAGCTACAATACTAGGATGGAATTTGAATTTATTGAACTTCATCATTGGCTTTCTGGTCATCATTTATACGGTGAGCGGTGGCGTAAAAGCGGTGAGTGCAACCCAAAAGCAACAAATGTACGTGATTATGGGCGGTATGTTTTTCGCTTTCTTTTATATCGTCAGCGCACTACCCGATAATATTTCCTTTAGCAATGCCCTGAGTATTGCAGGAGCCGGCGAGAAATTAGAAATTTTAGATTTTTCTTTTAATCCCGAAAGCCGATATACTTTTTGGTCCGGCATCACCGGTGGGCTATTCTTAGCCCTTTCCTACTTCGGCACCGACCAATCGCAAGTAGGAAGATATCTCAGCGGCCGCTCCGTCAAAGAAAGCCAAATGGGACTAATCATGAATGGCCTTGTTAAAGTGCCTATGCAATTTTTCATCTTGTTGGTTGGTGTCATGGTCTTTGTATTTTATCAATTCAACAAAGCACCCATATTTTTCAATCAAGCAACTTTGACGAAACTCGAAAGTACAGAAGCCGGAGATCAACTCAACCTATTAAATTCAAAGAAAGATTCGATTTTTTACATCAAGTCTCAACTTGCACATGAAATAGCCACGAACAAAACGCCCAATCAGGTAAAATCCTATCAAGAAGTATTACAAAAAGAAAAAGCGTTGAATGCAGAAGTCAAGCAACTCATTACCACCTATTTACCGGGAGAAGAGGTCAATGACAAAGATTATGTCTTTATTTCTTTTATCTTAGAACACCTACCGAAAGGCTTGATTGGATTGCTCCTAGCCGTCATCTTTAGTGCGGCGATGTCTTCTACCTCATCCGAACTCAGTGCTTTGGCGACAACGACAACCATAGATATCTACAAACGGAGCGTCAAACCCAAAGAAACGGATAAAAAGTATGTTTGGATGACTAAACTTTTCACTGTAGTCTGGGGCTTGGTTGCCATAGCTTTCGCCTCGATTGGAACGCTCTTTGAAAATCTAATTCAATTTGTCAACATTATCGGTTCTGTATTTTATGGAACGATTTTGGGCATATTTTTAGTAGCATTTTATCTCCGAAAAATAGGAGGAAATGCCGTATTTATAGCCGCAATCATCTCCGAAATCATCGTTATCTGGATTTTTTATGCTGATGTTGTCGGCTACCTTTGGTTAAATGCTATCGGATGTATCAACACCATAATTTTGAGTTTAATCATTCAGCAATTACTACCTAAAAAGTCAATTCAACAATGATGATATTGCCGGAAACTTTTCAAGCCAGATTAAAGGATAAGATTGGAGTAAACAGCTTTGAAGCTTATGTTGAGAGTTTTGAAGACAAGCCGATTGTATCCGTGCGACATAATCAACATAAAGGCCATATCCCAGCCCAACATCCAGCGGTACCTTGGTGCAAACTGGGATATTATCTCGATGAGCGTCCCATATTTACGCTGGATCCTGCGTTTCATGGCGGAGCCTACTATGTGCAAGAAGCCTCTTCCATGTTTCTATGGCACATTTTAGAAAATTTGAATCTCCATAAAAAAGACCTCAAAATTTTAGATCTAAGCGCTGCACCAGGTGGAAAAAGCACACTCATCGCTAATTGGTTGAATCATCAAGGCCTGCTTTGTGCGAATGATCCTATCAAGCATAGAGCCTATACTTTAAAATACAATATCCTTAAAGAGGGATACTCAAACGTCATTGTCACCCATAACGACCCAAGAGATTATGGACAAATTCAAGATTTCTTTGACATAATCCTGATAGACGCTCCGTGTTCTGGTGAAGGTATGTTCCGTAAAGATCCGGACACCATGAAAGAATGGTCAGAAGAAAACATAGGCCTCTGTGCTGCCCGACAAAAACGCATCGCAGCCGATGTACTTCCTGCGCTTAAAACAGGGGGATTACTCATTTATTCTACATGTACCTTTAATGCGTCCGAAAATATAGACAACGTCCTTTGGATGCAAAACACCTATGACTTAAAATCCATATCAATTCCGATTGATCCGGCTTGGGGCATCGCCATTGAAGAAAAAAAGGAAGCCATCGGGTATCAGTTTTATCCGCATCGAGTACAAGGAGAAGGATTTTTCGTCTCGATTGCTCAAAAACAATCCGATTCACCTTTTGAGCAAAAACTAAAACAGAGCAAACACCTGCTATCACTTCCAGACAAGAACCATATTGCTTTGGTCGAACCTTGGATTGACGAAGTAGATAGCGACTTCCTTATTTTCAACAAACAAGAGATTCATTGCATTCCTGAACATGCCGCAACTGACATGTACATTCTAAATCACTATCTTAAGATTATTCACTTTGGAATAACTATAGGCAGCATAAATAAAAACATGCTTATTCCGGACCATAGTTTGGCGCTTGCGCTTTGTATCAATCCCAATGTACAGCAAGTTGCTTTAGAGAAACAAAATGCGCTATTGTACCTCAAAAAAGAATTGCAACACATAGATAGTCATACGCATGGTTGGATGCTGGTGACTTACCAAGGTCTTGGAATCGGCTGGCTCAAAAACATCGGGCATCGATTTAACAATTACCTACCATCAGAATACCGCATCCTTATGGCCTTACCTCAGTAATATCTAGTGCTCTGTCTATAAAAAGATTTAAATAATAATGGAAGTTATTTTTTAAAAGATCAAGGCAAAAAACGCAGGCATAGTGGTAACTATGACGAGTATTTTTAACGATGAGATTTGAAAAAAGAACGACATTTCATTAAGATCTTTTTGTTGACGGAGTACTAGTGCTATACCGGCTTTCGCCAAATGGACATAAAATATACATGAACATCCTTGATAAAAAATACTGAGGATTAGAACTTTAAATTCAATATTTTTGTTTTATAGTCAACCATTTTATCTAAAACATGCAACTTCCGGAATTAACAAAACTCTATTATACGATCGGTGAAGTCAGCGATTTATTTGAAGTTGCGCCGTCTGTTATCCGATATTGGGAAAGCGAATTTCCTCAGTTGCGTCCCGGTAAGAACAACAAAGGAGAACGAAAATACACAGCCAAGGACATTGAGATTATAGCAGATATTTATCATCTTGTCAAAGAAAAAGGGTTTAAGATAGAAGGTGCGCGTAAAGAGTTAGAGACAAGAAAAAAAATACAAAAAGAGAATAATGCCTTACTCCAACATCTTAAAAATATCCGTAGAAAAGCGGTAGATTTGAGGAATACATTGGATTGAAGTTGCTTTGAAGGGAAGTAGTATTTACAAAGACTTTGCTATTTTAACTTTTGGTTTTAAAGTCTATTCACTTGTGGTCGTGTCAATCTTTCTTTTCTTTTGTCTTGACACAAAAGAAACAAAAAGTCAAGGCTGTACCGGCTCATCCTAAAAACATGACATAAAAACTAAATTTTAATCATTGGAATAATCAATTTGTTTCAGCATACAAGTTTGAATTTTAAGTACGGTAACCGTCATTATTGATAATTCAAACCCATTTTAGACTAAATTATCAAAAAACTTCATCCTTTTCTACAATCCATTGTTTACTATATAATCAATTATACACCAAATAGTATTCATAGTCATGGAAGAAAAAGATATGTTTCCTAAGAGTTCACTAGAAATGAATCAAAAAAAGGCAGCTTTAGCACCTAAAAACATTGAGGCATGGCGCAATTTCAGTAAAACGATTTATGAACCTGGAGCACTTGACGAAAAAACGAAACAGTTGATAGCCATTGCAGTAGCTCATGTCACCCAATGTCCATATTGTATTCGAGCGCACACACCCTTAGCCCTACGAAAAGGAGCCACTCAAGAGGAAATCATGGAAGCCATTTGGGTAGCCGCAGAGATGCGCGCAGGAGCAGCTTATGCACATGCCAATCTTGCGATGGAGGAAATGGATCGATATACCAACAGAAAAAAGTCTTGATTTCAACGTCTGCTTACTCAATTGACAGGCAAAATGTCCTTATTTTTATCTTAATCAAAAACAAATATCTTATGAGTCAAAGAATAAATTATTCAAAAAATCATCCCGATGCCATTAAAGGGTTATTGGAAATCGAGCAATATGTTCATCATTCAGGTTTAGATACCAAAATATTTGAACTCGTCAAATACAGAGCTTCTCAGATCAATGGTTGTGCTTATTGTATGGACATGCATACGAAAGATGCACGAGCGGCCGGAGAGACAGAGCAGCGGCTTTATCTCGTATCTGCTTGGCGCGAAGTAGATTTTTATACGGCGCAAGAAAAAGCCGCATTAGCTTGGACAGAAGCCCTTACGCTCGTCTCGACCATTCATGATACGGATGCTTTATATGAAGAATTGCAAAAGAATTTTAGTGAAGCTGAAATTGTTGCACTAACGATGACAATAGTCAGTATCAATGGTTGGAATAGATTGTCTGTGGCATTTAAAACACCAGCAGGCAATTATAAACCAGGAAAATGGTCATAACCCAAACGTAAAATATGGAATTAAAATCAAAAATAGCGATCGTTACAGGAGCAAGTAGTGGCCTTGGTGAAGCTATAGCCCAGGCGCTCATTCATGAAGGCGTCATAGTTTATGGTCTAGCTAGAAGTGCAGATAAACTACAAGCTATCCAAAGGAAATTAGGCCACCAGTTTATTCCCGTAGTAATGGACGTTACAGACTTGGAAGGCATACAATCTTGGATAAAATCGACCTTTGAGGATAGTCGTCCGGACATCCTAATCAATAATGCCGGCATAGGTGGATTTGCAAAAATCGATGCCATGCCCATCGAACAATGGACAGGTATGATAGACACAAATCTAAAAGGCATGTACTATATGACCGCCGGAATCATTCCATTGATGAAACAGCATCCGAATAGTAGTCACATTGTTAATATTGGCTCTATCATGGGTACAACTACAAAGGGAGAAGCCACGGCATATTCTGCTTCAAAGTTTGCTGTCAATGGA
Source organism: Chitinophagales bacterium (assembly GCA_026928325.1). Lineage (GTDB taxonomy): Bacteria > Bacteroidota > Bacteroidia > Chitinophagales > Saprospiraceae > OLB9. Next base: position 43,635 of record JAIXKS010000007.1, read on the forward strand.
TTTAGTGAAGCTCTATTCAAAGAAGTCAGAAGTGACAACATCAAAATAACTTGTGTAAATCCGGGATCCATAGAAACCGATTTTTTTGTCCATTCAGGCATAGAAGGCAATAATAAAATGCTGAAACCTAAAGAAGTTGCAGATACCATCATATTCATTCTAAAAACGCCGGATAATGTCTTGATTGATTCCATTATGATGCGTCCGTTGAGACCTTAGCATGAAGAGTTTTTATTGGTCGGTTTGCCTAGCAGCTATCGTTGCCTTCCGTTGTATTTTACCGGATTCTGTACGCTGAAAGGTCGGTATATAGTATATTTGGCGTGGTCTTTCCATTTTGTCTAAGACCTCTTGGATGACCGATATTAAGATTTGATGTCGGTCTTGATCATAGGGTGTGCTTTCGATAAAAAGACTGACTTGCGCTCCATATTTAGGGTCTGGAATGCCGGCAATAAAAAATTGTTCTGGTATATGACTGGAGAGTTTTTGTTCAATCATTTCAGGAAATAGCTTTATTCCGCCACTATTGATGACATAATCTGCCCTGCCTTGCCAAATGAAGGTTTTAGCATCTATTAGCCTTACCACATCTCTCGTTATTACTGGCGCCTCCAAAAAGGGAACATGTATAATCAGACATCCTACTTCATCTTGTTCAAAATAAACGCCTGTAAGCGCTGAATAAGCTCGTTCTTTATCCGATTTAGAAATCTTGCGCAAGGCAATATGGCTGAGCGTTTCAGTCATCCCATATCCATGATAGATATCCGACTGCAACAAAGATAATCGCTCCTCTTCGAGTCGATCGATTGGGCCACCGCCTAGGAGTATTTTACGAATAGATTTGGTGTCCTTGACTTCATGGACTTGCATCGGTACAAATGGTGCAAAATCTATCGATTTATCGGTAGAAATTTGGTCTATAGGATGACTGTCTGGTTTGATACAATACAAATCCAGCCTGCTATAAAAGGCGCGAACTACCATCATTTTACCAGCAATATAATCAATTGGCAAGGCCAAAAGCGCAGTTTGTCCCGGTCGAAAATCGAAGTAGGCCGCCGTCATTGCTGCACTAGCCAACATTTGATTTTTTTGCACTTTGATAGCTTTAGGTGTTCCTGTTGAGCCACTTGTGTTCACGGATATTTCCGGATCATCGCTAAGCCATTCCCTAAAAAAATTAGCCGCTTTTCGGAGGTGTTCTTGGCCGCTTGTCTCGCAATAGGTTATTATCTCCTTTTCAACGAGCAAGGTTCCATTGAGCGTTATGCTGCGATAATCTCTGTAATTCATGATAGCAATTGAAAATCCCAAGATTTAAACGGATCAAAATGTAATCCTGCCGCATCCACGGTATAAGGAGATGGAAAATTATTGGAGAACAACTGTCCGGTTCCCAATCCTTGCGCATAGGCCGATCGCTCTTTGGCTGCATATTGCGCAATGGCATTCAGCCCGATATTACTTTCAAGTGCAGAAGTTATCACCCAACTCCCACCTAAGGATTCTATGTGTCGTTTCCACGAGTCTCCTCGATCAAAACCGCCAATCAGTGCCGGCTTTATGACTAAAAGTTGAGGGCGAATGGTGTCTATCAGTTCACGTTGACGAGCTGCATCGACTATCCCTATCAGTTCTTCATCTAAAGCGATTTTCACGGGACTATCAGCAGCTAATGCTGCCATTTCTTGCCATTGACCGGCGCGAATGGGTTGCTCGATATAGCTAATTTCAAAGTCAGACAATCGTTTGATTTTTTCTTTGGCGGCTTCAAACGTAAAGGCACCGTTAGCATCTACTCGAATTTCTACTTCTGTCGCCTTAAATTGTGACCGAATCAATTGTATTAACTCCAATTCAGTATCAAAATCAATCGCACCGATTTTTAGCTTGATGGACGTAAACCCTGCTTTCAATTTATCGGCAATTTGAGCTTGCATGTCTGCCTTATTACTCATCCATATCAAGCCATTTGCCGGTATGGAAAAACCCGAAGGGCCAAAAGCTTCCGGAAAAATAATGCGGTGGCTTCCATTTCGTTTGTCCTTTAGCAAAGTTTCTACACCAAATTGGATGGAAGGCCATTCATTGAGTTCTTCCATAATTTCTGTACCTTTACTTGGAATTTGAAGGCAAACAGCTTTAAGTTTTTGCTCGTAATCCGGGCGATCATCGTAGGAAAGCCCACGAAACATATTGCATTCGCCATAAGCGATCTTCAAACCCGAAGCCCAGCGAATGATATAGGTATCTTTCGTGTGAAGTACACCGCGAGAAGTGCCTCCAGGCTTAATAAATTGCAATTTATATTTAATAAAATCTACCTCCATCATGCTCAATTATTAAGTACAAAGATAACATAAATTAATGGAGAATTTCGGCTAAATCACCAGATTTTATATCCATTGCCCCAGATTTCAAAAGCACATTGATAAACTTTTACTTTTTAAATGGCAGTGGAAAATTATAAATGGATGCGTTTTCTACATCACAAAATCAATCTAATGTTCTGTCTATTAATAGACTTAAATCATAATGGAAGTTATTTTTTTTAAAGATCAAGGCAAAAAACGCAGGCATAGTGGTAACTATGACGAGTATTTTTAACGATGAGATTTGAAAAAAGAACAACATTTTATTAAGATTTTTTTATGGACAGAGCACTAGACTACAAAAAATCCAGCAACGTCTTATAAGACCAAACCTACACCAAACAATACACTAAATAGTAACGTCGAAAGTGCTAGTTTTTTTAATTCTGGATCCAACTGTGATGGTTTGTTGTTTTTGACGACAACCATGGCATCATGAATAATGGGCGCAAAACCAATCAAATATATCCATTTCCAAGGAGAAGCATCGACCAAAGCTGTATAAACAACGGCTGCCAACATACCGGTTATCAAAAGAAAAACGTGATAGATTTTTATCCGCTCGCCTCCAAGGATCACTGCTAGGGTTCGCTTACCAAAAACCGCATCATTCTCTCGATCTCTAGCGTTGTTCAGATTTAAAACTCCCGTGCTAAATAGCCCTATGGTCGCTGCCGGCAATAATTCTTTGGAAAAGACCACGCCCGTATGCAGATAAAAAGTACCTAAAACGCCAACTAACCCAAAAAAAATAAAAACAAAAAAATCACCAAGTCCGGCATAACCGTAGGGTTTCTTGCCGATGGTGTATTTGAGGGCGGCAATAATCGCCGCTATGCCTAGCAGCAACATCCCAATAAAAGCATTGCTCTTGAGCGTAACTTCGCTTGACATCAATAAGGCTATCCCGGTCACCAATGAAAGTATAACAAAAATGATGATGGCCATTTTCATCTGATGCAACTTGATGTCTCCTTGCTGCAACGCACGTTTAGGCCCTTGTCGTTCAGCATTATCAACGCCATTCACCGTATCGCCGTAGTCGTTGGCTAGATTGCTCAATATCTGTAAAAACAACGTCGTGAATGCTGCTAATATGAATACTCGAAGATTCAACTGCTGATGAAATGCCGCTAAAAAACTTCCAAGGATAATCGATGACAAGGCTAAAGGAAGCGTCCTAAGCCTAAAAGCTTCCATCCATGCCGAAAATGATGCCATATTTTTTACTTTTCTTTGTTCGCCAATTGATAAAAACCATATTCTTAAGCAAAATCTATTTCAGTGCACTTTGACCAAACTCGAAAATTAAACCAAATTTTACATTCGAGAATATCCGACCTTGGACACCATGGTTATCAACTACTTCCAATTTACCGCAATATTAAGGAAAATGGTCTATTTGATATTAGGAAATATCAAAAAATCTGTAAAATCAATCCACGAATATATATTTAAGGAAACTTAGGGAACTGGTCAAAATCAGGATCGCGCTTCTCTAAAAATGCATCTCGGCCTTCATTAGCTTCCTTAGTCATGTATAGTAATCGAGTCGCTTCGCCCGCATAAACCTGTTGCCCGATGAGCCCGTCATCGATCAAGTTGAATGCAAATTTTGCCATTTTTATGGCCGTTGGACTTTTCTTTAAAATCTCTTGTGCCCATTGAAAGGCGGTATCTTCTAAGGATTCATGCGGAACTACGGCATTCACCATGCCCATATCGAAGGCTTCTTGTGCAGAATAAGACCGGCCTAGGAAGAAAATCTCTCTAGCACGCTTCTGCCCTACTTGCCGCGCCAAATATGCCGAGCCAAAACCACCATCAATACTTGCTACATCTACATCTGTTTGCTTAAAAATAGCGTATTCTTTGCTTGCTATGGACAAATCACAAACCACATGCAGACTATGTCCGCCACCAACTGCCCATCCCGGAATAACCGCAATAACGACCTTATTCATAAATCGAATCTGCCGCTGCACATCGAGAATATTGAACCGATTGACGCCATCTTCTCCTTTGTATCCCGTCGAAGAGCGAACTCGTTGGTCGCCACCTGAACAAAATGCCCAACCTCCATCTTTGGGAGAAGGGCCTTCTCCGCTAATCAATACTACGCCTATTTCTTGCGATTCGTGGGCTATAATCAAGGCTTCCAACAGTTCGGAAACCGTCTTTGGTCTAAATGCATTTCTAACTTCAGGCCGATTAAAGGCAATACGAGCGACGCCATCACAATATTTAAAAGTTATATCTTCGTATGCCTTAATGGTTTTCCAATGAATTTGCTGCTCCATTATAGATTTGATTTTTTTAAGTAATCCCAATATGCTTTTAAAACAATTGGATTGACTTCAGGTTCAGTAAAAATTTCAACAATATGTCTATTCGTTGTTGGCAAATACAAACATTTTAAAGCATCTTGCAAGGTAGAAGCATCAACGGCCTTCGAATATTGCCAGCCATGTCTTAGAGCAACCAAACTAGCATCCGTTTTCATGGTCGTTTCAAAGTAAGGTTCCATTTCTTCAATCGTGTCCGGTCCCGAAATTATCCTAAAAATACCACCTCCACCGTTGTTAATGACAATGATATTTAAGTTTTCAATGGTGTGATCATGCCAGAAAGCATTGACATCATAATTAAACGCAACATCTCCTGTGATCATCAAAAATCGCTGACTGGGTGATGCCCAAGCAGATCCCATAGCGGTACTCGTACATCCATCGATACCACTAGTACCTCGATTGCACCAAGTCTCTTGAATGTGCCCATAATCAAACAATTGTCCATAACGAATCGGAGAACTATTGGCGATGTGCAAGACGATATCATCGGGCATTTGTCGAAATATCTGATTAAAAACCGAAAAATCGCTATAAGTACACTGCTCGATAAATCGCTGATGCAAACCTTCTAGGTATTCTTTTCTTTTTAGCCAATGCTCCCTAAAATCAGAAACCGGAAAATTTAATGCGGTATTGAATTGTTCAAAAAAATGTACCGGGTGCATTGGAATTGCCGAAGTCAAGCACTGGTACGTATCCATAAAATCGTGATTTAACCCAATATTCCAATGATACCTAGGAGCATATCTACGCAATGCTGCTTTAATGCGCTTGGACACGATGGCGCCGCCAATCGTAATCAACAAGTCCGGCATCAAGGCTTGGGCTTCGTCATCATTTAAGGTAGTGATACATCGATCAATGTGTTCGATGAACAAAGGACTAGATATATTGGCAGTGGATTCGGTCAGTACAATTACATTTTTTAGAGTAGCCATACTCGCCAATTGCACCTGAAGATCCCGATCCTTATCGTGTTGCCCGGCTAAAATCATCACTTTCTCACACGTGCTAAACTGGTATTTCAAGTCTTGTAAGACGGCATCGGATAACTTCCTTTCGACGCTTACTTCTCTAAATACACGTTGTGATGTTGGTTCAACCAATGCAGTTTGATACAATGGTTCGCTCAACGGTACATTGAAATGCACAGGACCTTTATTTGTTATGGTGGCAACATTCCATCCTTCGTTTAAACATCGGTTATTATGCCAACTATCTGCATCATGCGATATATCGCCCTGCAACTCATAACTGCCTCTGATATAATTTTTAAAAACATCAGTCTGATTGATGGTTTGTCCATCTCCCTGATCTGTCCATGCTTTTAATCTGTCTGCCGTAATGACAATCAAGGGAATGCGCTGGTAAAAAGCTTCCGAGATAGCAGGTGCAAAATTCAATGCCGCCGAACCACTTGTGCTAACCACGGCTACAGGTTGCTTCTTCGCTATGGCCATACCCATCGCAAAAAATGCTGCACTCCGTTCATCTCGAATACTGGTACATCGAAATCCCGGGTGTCTATTAAAGGAAATCACCAAGGGAGCATTTCTAGATCCCGGACAAAGTACAACCTCTTTTAATCCCAAGGCTGCTAGCGTTTCTACAATCTGCCTAATACCTTTTTTAGCTGATAATTCCATTCGGTTTAAATTACTTCTGCAATTTTTATTTTATCAATCAATGTTTTGCTCTTTTGCTCGGTCTCCAGCCATTCCTCTTCAACCTCAGAATCTACGGTCAATCCACCTCCGACAAAGACTGCAATACTATTTTTTCCTACATGCATACAACGAAGATTAACGAAAAACTGGGCAAAAGTATGATTATCCGTTTCTCCCAAATAACCACAATAATATTCGCGATCATAAGGCTCCGTACTATAAATGATGTCCAAACTCGCATCAACAGGAAGTCCTGCAATGGCTGGCGTAGGATGTAATTGTGATACCAAAGCTTGTATAGCTATCGTTTCATCTATACGATAGACATAATCGGTACGCAAATGCACCACCCTTCCGGCGGCAACTGTATAAGGCCCCTTTTGTGCATCCAATTGACAACGAAAATTTTGAGCTACTTGTTCAATATGCCTACCGACCAAGGCATGTTCTTCTTGTTCTTTTTCTCGCCATGTATATACTTGATCTTCGCGAAATGGCTGTGTTCCCGCTACGGCCATGATGCTCAATTGCTCATCTCGCTTGTTAATGAGCAATTCGGGTGTGGCACCCATCCACATACCGGCATCCGGATGATACATCAAGTGGACACATGCCGTAGGATATGCGGTATGTATCACCTGAAAAAAATCCACAACATCAAAATTTTCGGTTTTATTAGTGATTATGACCCGAGAAAGGATTACTTTTCGAAGCTTACCTTCATGAAGCTGTTTAAAAATTTTTTCAAATTGCTTAAAATAGGCCTCTTTAGTCGAAGCTTCAGGCAAATCCCTAAATGTCAAATTTTGAACCGGCATTGCTGCAAGCTGCTCTTCAAAAGTAGCATTTATATAATCCGGATCCACCACATTAAACACGATTTCGTTAACCTTTGAACGTTCGGTAAAAGGTGCAAAACAAAAGAGGTTTTTTGGTTCATGCGGTAAATTATCAGGTAGGACTGCTAGGCGAATAGCCTCAGCTCCCGGAAATCTATAAGCACAAAAGGCAATCCCTTTTGACAGTAAAGTCTTGATAATGGCGATAACCGAATCGTTCAAAATGAAAATTTTAAAAATGCAAAGTTAAAAGATATGTTCAATCCAACCCTTTTTTAGCATTCAAATAATTGTTGCAACGTTCCAAAATCATTTTCAACCCGAAAACGCCACTACTCCATCCAATAAAAAGGTGAAACAAGATATCGCCATCAGACAAGGGCTATTTCAGACCTATTTAAGATTCTTTTATGATTAATTCCTTAATTAATTATCTTTAATTTAAACAGAAGTCTTACATTTGTAAAGGAAATTTAAAAATAGCAAAATTATGGCAGAAAATTCAATTTTAGGTCCACAAAGATTGGGACCTTTAACGCCCTTAGTTGGTGAATGGGAAGGCAATGTCGGTGTTGACTTGTCTTATCACAACGAAGATGACGAAACCTCAAAAACCACATATTTTGAAAAAGCGTGGTTTAAGCCCATACCTAAGCAAGAGAATGGAAAACAATCTATGGAAGGCCTATTATATCAATCGACCGCTTGGCGACATGGTGAAGAAGCAATGGATCCCTTTCATGATGAAGTTGGTTATCTTTTGTGGGACAAAGCCTTAGGTCAAGTATTGCGTTCCGTCGTATTTGGTCGTGGCATAGCCATACTTGCAGGTGGCGATGCACAGGCTTATGACAAAGAAATCCATTTAAAAGCTATGTTGGATGACCCAACCTATGGGATACTCCAAAACAAATACCTCATAGATCGGGCAAAGCTTATAAGTTTTGAAAGCACTATTCGATTCAATGAGGATGGCAGTTTTACTCATTCATCAGATCTTGTTTTAAAATTGGCTGCTCTTGGAGGCATTGAGATGCATCATACCGACATCAATACCCTTTATAGGGTCAAACAATATCATCCAAGCATGATGGCTAAATAATCGTTATTATTTCGATTATGTAGTCGTCCATCGTCCATCTATAAGTGATGGAGCAAGCCAATAGGCTGTAGTTCTATCGCTTATATTTGGCCGGCGGTATTATTGCTTCTCAATAAATTATCAATTTGTGCATTTCGGTTTTCGATGTTGTTTTTATACTTACGATATATGCTCCGCTATTGAAATCGCTAAGGTCGATCGGCGTATTGAAATACGCAATGGTGCTTCTTACGACTTTACCTTGTATATCGTATATGTCGATGGTGGCTTCTTCTGTAAGTCCATCTATAAAAACCTGATGAAGTGCAGGATTAGGATACAACCTGAAAGAAAGCATTGCTTCTGTGTTATTGGTAGCGGAAAGACACTTCTGCCGGATTTCTTCTTTGGTGTTGCATCCTGTGGCATTGAATAATAATGATAAAGTAAAATTAGGATTATCTAAGTTACTGCATATCAACGGAATACTACAATCTGACAGATACAAATTATTTGTTAATTCAACATGATTTAAAGTTTTTATATTATCTAATTCGTTAATGTTTATCAGCTGGCTATTTGCAATTTCAATATCAGGAGTTTCATAATATTGAATTCCATTTAGTGTTTTTGTTCTTAATATATTTAAGTACCTACATTCAGTTTTCGGACTTATACTCAAATCCTCTAATGCGGAGCCAGAAAGCAGCACTGAATTGCATTGAGTTATATTCAGATTGATTACATTGGTAAGTGACATGTTATCATGGATTGTAAGGAGACTTAAAGAATAAAACGGATTGTTTACGATCGCAGTTAGAGAGTCACACCCACTGATAATTAGATCATTGGTAATTTGAATTTTATTTTTAAAATCAATTGTTTTAATATAATGATTACGCCCAAAATTAAAATTTTTGATAGTGTCCATATTTTTCAGATCATCTAAGCTAATTATTTTAGTGTTTCTAATTATTAGATTATTGATTTTTCTTATATTTTCTAAGGCACTTAAATTCGTTATGTCATTCCCATAGATTCTAATGTCATCCAATGCTATACAGTCTGGATTCAAAATAGGAAGGCTATCTAACTGACTTTGTCGGAGGATAGTATAAGAATTATTACATTCCACTTGTCCAAAGATAACAGATGGCAATAAGATGAATATGGCTATTATTGTATTTATGTAATTTGGCATGACTATAGTGTTTTAGTGAAAATACTGCCTGTCAAATTATGGCAGGCCATTTGATTATATGTAAAGTAATATCAACCCAAATTTTTGTTTTTGTGATTTCTATGCATATGTTGCTTCCTACTTATGCTTCATGCTTTTATTATGACAAAGATATTGTCATTTTTTGATATTTTCAAGTAAATTATAAATTTATTTTATGAATATCAAAAAGGCGTCATCCATTTAATTTTGTGCGGACTTTGGTTCTTGATTATTAATACTGAGTGGCGATAGGTTTCTAGTCCTTTGTTTGAAAAGGCGTGTTCGAGTATAAAGTTTTTATTTATAAATAGTCGCTTAGATTACATCTTTGTATTGTTTTTGGAAGATTCCCTGCTTTTGAGTATTGACCATTTGGTTTTTTTAATAAAAAAATGTTATTTATAAATTTTCTAACAGCTCATTCTGATTAACTTAAAGAGATTAACCAAGAATCAAAAAGGTCGTTTAAACATTTGGAATAGATTTTGTTTATAGATAGTGTTTTACCATGAACCCTAGTTTTAATGTTTATGACAAAATATATTGTTGTTTTTTTTGTAGTTTTTGGCCTTGCTTCTTGTGTTAAAAATGACGATCATGTCAATGGCATTGCTTTTTACAAAATTGTAGGCACCTATTCTGGCACCGGAGAAACCTGTACCTACAACGAATTTTCCACCGATACCATTTGCAACGATGCGCAAGATAATATGCTAGGTATCACTATACCTGATTTACAATCTATACGGATATTTGCTACCGAAAAGTTGCCTCACGATTTAATCCTAAATTACCAACAACTAGAAATCATCAATAACCAGCCCGTTCACTTATTTCAAAGTATCATGGAAAATGAAATATCTTCATTATATTTCTATGAAACAACCAGTACAGTCAAATTGTACATCAAAGTCAATAATGATGCCCAAGAATTCTATCAATTTTCTGGGTCAAAAATCAAGTGATACGGCATTCTGATTCGTGAGACCGTATGATCTATTCATTTTTTTAGCTGTCTTAATAAAAAAAACTATAACTTTACCTGATAAATTCAATATCAGGAAATGCGTTATTTCGTTTTAATATACTGTCTTGTATTAGCGTCCTCCTTAACCTCGGCGCAAATTGTCGTCTTAAACCCAACATCAGCAAGTGGTGATGACCTCGTAACACTCGTTTTCGATGCCAGCCAAGGCAATAAGGAACTCCAAGGAGCGGATCAAGTCTATGTGCATTTAGGTATCGTTACAGATAGACCCGATGGTACGTCTTGGCAATATGTCATAGGCAATTGGGGCCAAGATGACGGCATCGGCAAAATGACCAAAATTAATGAAAATCAATGGTCAATCCAATTTTCTCCTACGATTAGAGCATTTTTCAACGTTCCTAACCAAGAACCCATTTTTAGACTTGCATGTGTATTTAGAAATGCCGACGGTTCTAAAAAAGGAACGATGGCACCTGGTAAATATCCTTGGGGCACTGTAGCTAGTAACAGTGATTTTTTTATAAATCTCAAGATCAATCATTATATCACATTAACCCAGCCAACGCGTTCTGAAGGCTATTTCAAACCCGGAGAAACCTTAAACATTCAAGCGACGGCATCCTCAGCGCCTACAGAGATGCGCATATGGATAGATGAAGGCCAAGGGTTTATACAAAAAGCTATGGTTCCCCAAAGTCAAACCATTCAATTCGTCTATCAGCCACTAAGAACGCAAACGATCCAAATCAAGATAACCGCCAATTTTGACGGACAAGAACTTGAGTTGATCAAACCCTATCACAGCATTATCATCAAAGATACGGAAATCGTACCTATACCTCAACATCTAAAACCCGGAGTTAATTATGATGCCAACGATCCAAGTAAGGCCACAGTGGTCTTGATTGCACCCTATAAAGATTTTATTTATGTCGTCGGAGACTTTACAGATTGGCAGGTATCAGATGACTTTCAGATGAAGAGAACACCAGATGGATCCTATTTTTGGTTGGATATTTTCGGATTGAATCCAGACCAAGACTATGTTTATCAGTACTGGATTGATGGTGATGTAAAAATTGCGGATCCTTATGCAAAACAAGTAGCAGATCCTTGGAACGATGCATCCATCGAACCAGATGTATTTCCCAACCTACCAAAATACGATAAAAAAGAATGGGGCATTGCATCCGTGCTAAATACCGGACAACGCCCCTATCCTTGGGCAAGTAGCGAATCTCAATGGAAGCGACCCAATGCCGATCACTTGGTGATTTATGAATTACATTTAAGGGACTTCTTAGGTTCACATTCCTACAGAGATTTGGCAGATACCCTATCCTATTTAAAGCGGCTTGGAATCAATGCGATAGAACTCATGCCTATCAATGAGTTTGAAGGCAATGATTCATGGGGCTATAATCCATCATTTTATTTTGCAACAGACAAATATTATGGTACAGCGACTGATCTAAAAAGGTTTATAGAATTGGCGCATCAACAAGGCATCGCAGTCATCTTGGACATCGTATTAAATCATGCTTTTGGCCAATGTCCGATGGTTCAAATGTACTTTGACAACGGCAAACCAGCAGCCAATAATCCATGGTTTAATCGCGAATATGTAGGTCAATACCAATGGGGATACGATTTTAATCACGAAAGTCCATTTACGCAACGATTTGTTGATGATGTGAATCGGTATTGGCTCGAAGAATTTCATTTTGATGGATTTCGATTTGATTTTACAAAAGGATTTACCAATTATGCGCCCGGCGGTAATATCGATGGTTTTGATCAATCGAGGATTAATATTCTAAAACGCATGGCTGACCAAATCCGAGCAATAGATCCAAGCGCATATATCATCTTAGAACATTGGGGCACAACGGCTGAAGAGACTCAACTTGCCACCTATGGCATGAAAATGTGGCGCAACAAATCCTATGATTTTGTACCAGCAGTCATTGGCAATACCAATGGGACTTTTGCCAACCATGATGATCTCGCTTACGTTTCCTTTTTCAATAGTCACGATGAGAGAAGAATAGCCGAACATTGCCTGACAGAAGGAAAATCAACGGGTTTTTACGACATCAAAGATACTCTCATCATGTTTGAACGAATCAAACTAGCAGCAGCATTTACCTATTTGCAACCCGGACCTAAGATGATATGGCAATTTGACGAATTGGGTTATGATATCGATATCAATTACAATGGGCGAACAGGGAGAAAACCCTATGTTTGGGGTGACAACAGCCTTGGTTATTACAACAGTCCACTTCGACAGAATATTTACAAAACATACCAATCCTTGCTAACCTTACGTAATACCATTGGCGCAAGCAACCTAGCTACTGCTACAAAAAGCCATAAAAATACCGGTGAAACGCGAAGATTATCCTTCGACACGCCAGGTATTGATCTCGTTGTCATAGGGAATGTATCCTTAAATACACGACCAGTAAATCCTCAATTTACCAAAACGGGCTGGTGGTATAATTATTTTAGTGGCGATTCGATTTTCGTCTCCAATGTTACTGCAGAAATGACGCTCAAACCCGGAGAATGGCACGTTTTTACAAGTACAAAAGTCAGTGATGGGTTTGGGCATATAACCGCAGTCTATGACCATCCGGTAACCGTAACGCCCTACCCTTTTAAAGCCTCTGACCAAATCAAAATTCAACTCAACGCAGCTAAGGCATGGCCAGGCGATACGCAAGGCCTCAAACAAGCCAATAAAGTATATATGCACGCAGGAATCGTGACTGAGACCGCACAGGATCATACCTTAACGCATATCGTAGGAACACTAAAAGATGATGGTTTAGGCATCATGACAAAAGTCAATGATACTATCTGGGAAATCGAACTTACGCCAATGACCTATTTTAATGTTCAACCCGAAGAGGTCATTTCAAGACTTGGCATGTGGTTCAGAAATGAGGATAACACACAGAAAGGTTATGGATTTAGAAATTCGATTGTGTATTTCGATGTACTTTCCGAAGAACCGATTTTATCTATAATTCCTCCATCGTTCGATTATAATTCTGACATCACCATCACCTTCAATGCCGCAGCTGGCAATAGGGAACTCATGGGTGCAGAGAAAGTTTATATGCACTCCGGATTGGTAATCAAGGACACAGCAACGCCCAAAGGCAGTGATTGGAGTCATGTCGTAGGAACTTGGGGCACTGATAACGGTATAGGCCTCATGACACGAGTACCCAACAAGAAGGATCTGTGGCAGATTCACCTCAATATCAAAGATCACTACAAGACCAACGCCAGTGAACATCCATTTTGGCTGGCAGCCGTATTCAGAAATGCGGCCGGAACCGTCAAAGGTACGACCCCGGCAGGAAGTTATGATTTTGGTATCGTAGATGCAGCATCGCAGGACTTTTTTATTAAAAATCAGCGATCTACAATCACTTCGAATGACCATATATCGAAAATCACCGTTTACCCAAATCCAGCGCATGACCACCTGTTTATCCAAGGCATCCAAGGCACCGCAAGTATCGCGTTATTCAATGTTGCAAGCGGTGCAAGTTTGCAAAAAACGATTGAAATGTCAGATTCTATTGACATCAGTAAGCTTGCGTCAGGACTATATCTCTATGTGATACACCAAGATGGTAAAACATATTATGGAAAGCTCATCATTTTATAAAAATAAGGAAACCGATAATGCATGCTTAGGTCATTAATAAAAATGTAGCATGTACTCTCAAATAAGCATTATCTTTATTAAAAAAAATGAGATTAAATGTTTAATCAAATAAAAAAATGACGAGATACTTGTTTAGAATAAAACCATAGCTTAATTTTGCAACCATTGTATAACGTTATTTAACATGGTTATGGAAAAATATTTAACACTAGCCGAAACAGCTGAATTGCTAGGTAAAAACAAAGAAACCTTAAGACGATGGGATCGAGAAGGCAAACTAACTGCAATTCGTGAACCTATGAGTAACTATAGAGTTTATAGAAAATCAGAAGTATTAGAACTGTTTTCAGAATTCATACAATTTGATATAAAAGAAACTGATTCTAATTATGTAAAACCAAATCATGAGTATAAGGTTTTAGAATTATTTGCAGGAGCTGGTGGTTTAGCCGTTGGTTTAGAAAAAGCTGGTTTAAAATGTGAAGTCCTTAATGAAATTGATAAAGATGCTTGTGAAACTTTGAGAAAAAATCGGCCACATTGGAAGATTTTAGAAGGTGATATTAAAGAATTTGAATTTTCAAAGTATAATGGCAAAATTGATGTAATTACAGGTGGATTTCCTTGTCAAGCTTTTAGTTATGCTGGGAAAAAATTAGGTTTAGCCGATGCCCGCGGAACACTTTTTTATGAATTTGCGAGAGTAATTCAAGAGGTTAACCCTCCAATTTGCATTGGAGAAAATGTCAGAGGTTTGCTAAGCCACGACAATGGAAAAACTTTGCACGGAATGATTTCAATTCTAGACGAAATTGGATACAACGTAGTTCCTGTTAAAGTACTAAAGGCAATTAATTATAAAGTACCACAAAAAAGAGAACGACTTATTTTAGTTGGTGTACGGAAAGATATCAAAATAAAATACGAATATCCAAAACCATACAAAAAAATCTACAATCTAAAAGATGCATTAAAAAAGGGGGAATTATACGATTGCAATGTACCAAAATCAAATGGTGCTAAATACCCACAAAGTAAAAAGGATGTTCTAGATTTAGTACCGCCAAAGGGTTATTGGCGTGATTTACCTTTGGAAATCCAAAAAGAATTTATGGGAGGAAGTTTTTATTTAGGAGGTGGCAAAACAGGAATAGCACGTAGAATTGGTTGGGATGAGCCTTGTTTAACTTTGACTTGCAGTCCTGCACAAAAACAAACCGAACGTTGTCATCCTGACGAAACTCGCCCATTTACGGTTCGAGAATATGCACGTATTCAAACCTTTCCTGATGATTGGGAGTTTGCTGGTTCGTTAGCTCAGCAATACAAGCAAATTGGTAATGCTGTCCCTATAAATTTAGGGCTTGAAGTAGGATATTCTATTGTTAAATTTTTAAATGAGTATTACAATTTATCAAACCCTAAATAATAACTGTAATTTTCAAAAGTAATTTGGTCTAGGATAGTACGTTTTGTTTTTTTAGTCTCGGAAGAAATTTCATCCAAGGCAGAATTATCTTTTGTTTTAACTTCAATATCAACTAATTTCATATAATCTTTAATCGCACTAGGTAAAACTTTGTAAAGTTGAAAAAGTGCATCTTCTTCACCCGATAATAAAGAATAAAATTGATCACCAGATATCTTAAAAACCCTAGAATGACTATATTCCTTACCGTTAATTTCTCCCTTCCAATGTTCGTTGAAGCTACTTTTTGCTAATATTTGAACCCAATAGCATTTAGCTTTTTTAAAGTCGTCAGCATATCGAGCCAATTTCTGAAATAGTGCTTCAGCCGAACTACTATTCATTGTGTTATGCTTATTTTTTATGTCGGCAAACAATGTATCGTCACTCGCTTTGATATCAAAACCACTCAAATTTCCGACTTCAAAACCCTTTATTCCGCCTAAAATTTGTTCGTGAAAAGTTCCGATTGAATTGTTGATGGATTTGTCTATCTGGCGAAGAATTTCAGATTGAATTAAATCATCTTCATTAATGTTGTTAAATTGAGCATCAAAAGTAAGTTTAATGGTATCTACTTTGTTGGTATAGAAACTCTTTTTTGAAATATTGTTTTTGGCTCGCAAATAGGACTCATGCAAATTTCCGATGCAATTCAGAAGGTGTTCGTCCGAGATAAAGGTTACATATTTGTTTGTCATTACATTTAATCATTTCTATGATATTGCAAAGTTACCCATTTTTCACTAAATTATCGTTTAAGATATTATTTTAAAAAAAATACAATTGATACCAATTATCAACTTACTTTTTAAATAACATGTAACCTTTCATCGTGTTATATAATATCCATATAAAAATTCACGAAACACTAAATCCAAGATTTGTCGATAATAAAAGCTTATAAATCTTAACATAATTAATCTAACGATTACAAAATAATACACCTTAATCGACCAACAAGTTGTAGGAAATGGATTAAAAAGCTTACATTTGCGGCTGATTTTACAAAAGAGAAGTATGGACCGTAAACAATACACAGGTTTAATCATCATAATGTTCATATTATTTGCTTGGACCTACTTTATGAAACCCAGTGAGGAAGAATTAAAGCAAGCAAGAGAAAACAAAGAATCTGTCGAAACACCTTATGAAGGTACGGCTGAAGCAGTAGCTCAAATTGCCGATTCTATCGCATTCAACCAACCAATGGTAGAATCTATAACTAATGATTCTGTATCCAGTGCAGAAAACAAAGTGCGTTTCGGTGCCTTTGGGATTGCTGCACAAGGAGAAGAAACCCTTTCTACCCTTGAAAATGAGTTTATCAAAATAACTTTCACGAATAAAGGTGGTAAGATATCCGAGGTACTTTTAAAGCAACACTATCAGACGACAACGGATAAAGACCACCATGAAAGTAAGGAACTCATCAAGATGATGAATCAGCCGAACAATAGATTTGATTATGACATACCCGTAGCTGATGCTTTTGGCAAAACCGTCAATACTACGGACATTTACTTCCAAACTGAGCAACAAGGTAATAGTATCATCTTTAGAGCTCCCGCTGAAAATGGTGGGTATTTCGAACAAAAATACACCTTAAGCCCGGATGATTATGTATTGAATTATTCCATTCAGACAAAAAACCTATCCAAAGTAGTAGATCCCAATGCAAAGTCACTTCATTTGACTTGGTTAAGTCATCTCAGTAAATATGAAAAGGGAACGCGTTTTGAACAGAGTTATTCAACGGTTTACTTCAAAGAATCTGCAAAAAAAATGGATTATTGCAGTTGTACCCGAGATGCAACCGAAACATTAACGGATAAGGATATCCAGTGGATGGCACATACCAATCAGTTTTTCAATACTTCGTTGATAGCCGATAATATGCCATTTCACAATGGATTGATGACTGCTACTATGACCGATTTGGAGAAAAGTCCATATACAAAAATCACGAGTTCCGTGGTTGACGTGCCCATCAATAATTGGGACAATGGCCAGTTTGACATGACCATGTACATCGGTCCAAACGAATTTAGCAAGCTTCGTTCATTTAATATTAGTCTTGAAAACATCATTCCTTTTGGCTCGAGTATCTTCGGTACGATCAATAGATGGTTTATCCGTCCAGTCTTTGACTTTCTTTCAGAATATATTAGCAGCAAAGGTTTAGTCATCATTTTGTTGATATTCTTTATAAAGATGGCGCTTTACCCATTGATGTACAAAATGCTCCATTCACAAGCTAAAATGGGCGCTTTAAAGCCAGAAATCGCACATATCAAGGAGAAATACAAGAACGATATGAACCAACAGCAGATGGAGACCATGAAAATCTATCGAGAACACGGTGTAAGTCCATTTGGCGGATGTATGCCGATGGTTCTTCAGATGCCTATATGGTATGCTTTGTTTAGGTTTTTCCCTGCCTCGATAACTTTTAGGCAAGAACCATTCCTTTGGGCTTCGGATCTATCATCCTACGATGTGTTGTTCTATCTAGGATTTGAAATACCATTTTTTGGTTCGCATATCAGTTTATTTACCCTTCTTTGGGCAGTATCTATGCTGATATATACCTATTACAACATGCAAAACATGGAAATGGCCAATGCAAATCCAGCGATGAAATATGTCCAATATATCATGCCGGTGATGTTTTTAGGTTTCTTTAATAACTATGCTTCTGGGCTTACTTGTTATATGCTTTTCAGTAATTTATTTAACATCATTCAGACCGTTGTTACTAAAAATTATGTCTTTGACGAACAAAAAATAAGGGAGGAATTGTTAAAAGAAAAGGAAAAACCTAAGAAAAAGTCCTCCTTCCAAGAACGGCTTGAAGAAGCCATGAAACAACAACAAGCGGCGAAGCAACAACAACAGGCAGCACAGAATAAGAAAAGGAATAAGTAATTTTTTACCATGGACGCAATACAAACCGTTGGTGTCATTGGTGCCGGAAGTTTTGGAATCACGTTGGTAAAAATTCTAACGCGCAATGTTGATGTTATCATCTATACTCGTAAGCAGGAAAATGTCGATACTATTAACAATGAACACCATTATCATGGTCACCCAATCAGCGAAAGGGCTTATGCCACCAATGATATTGCCGAAATTACCTCCAAGTGTGAATTACTTTTTGCTGTTGTTCCATCTTCAGCATTTAGAAATATGATGAAGGACTTCTGTCCTTATCTAAAACCTTCGCACATCGTCATCCATGGTACAAAAGGCCTAGATGCCAGTCTGATTGAAAAATCAGACTGGGAAAACCTCAATTTCAATAAGAAAGAGATTTGCACGATGTCAGAAGTAATCCGACAAGAAAGCAATGTCATCCGAGTAGGTTGTATATCTGGTCCAAACCTTGCCAAAGAAATCTTATCCGGCCAACCAGCAGCCACGGTAATAGCCTCAGAATTTGATGAAGTGATTCGATTGGGTCAAACAGTATTGAGTTCTAAAAAGTTTTTTGCTTTTGGCTCTCATGACCTCAAAGCAGCAGAAATCGCTGGATCCTTTAAAAACATTATCGCACTAGCTTCTGGCATTTTATCCGGATTGGGCATGGGTAAAAACATGCAATCCCTACTCATCACGCGAGGCTTGAGGGAACTTATCTATTTTGGAACTGCCATGGGCACGAGTGGTGCTGCTTATTTAGGTGTGGCAGGTATAGGAGATTTGATAGCGACAGCTACGAGTGAAGATAGCCGAAATTATAATTTTGGAGTAAGATTTGCCGCAGGAGAAAGTTACGAATACATATTAAAAACCTCCACTGAAGTCGTAGAAGGTGTAAGAACCCTCAAAATCATCAATCAGCTGGCCAAAAATGATAAACTCAATCTGCCGATTGTAACGGTGCTTCACAAAGTAATTTTCGAAGGATTTGATATGAAGCGAGGCCTGGAATTCCTCATGAACGATGCTTACGCAGTAGATGTTGACTATATATAACGATTAATCACGGAAATTATGGATATCATTTTTATTACCGGCGTATCTACAGGCATTGGGTATGCGGCTTTAAAACAACTGCAAGACAAGTATTTGATTATTGGTACTGTAAGAAAGCAAGAAGATGCCAAGGAGCTTAAAAAAGCATTTGGTGATAAGGTCGAGATTCTCGTCCTTGATGTTACAGATCAAGCAACCACAAAAAAGCAAATAGAAAGTATCTTTCCGCTTTTAGAACGACATGGATTACATTGTTTAATCAATAACGCAGGCATTGCAGTTCCCGGTCCTCTTGAATATTTGAGTGAATCTGATTTTGCGCACCAGATGGACGTCAATGTGCTAGCTGTCCGAAGAGTTACCAATCTCCTACTTCCCTATCTAGGGACAGATTCAAAATATAAGGCCGGAAAAATCATCAACATTTCATCGGTTTCCGGACTCTTCAACGCACCTTTCAATGGATCTTATTGTATATCCAAGCATGCGCTGGAGAGCATGACAGACGTTTATAGACGAGAATTATATCGATTTGGTATCCAAGTTTCAGCGATTGAACCCGGACCTATAAAAACAGAAATATGGCGTAAAAATCTCGGTCAACTCGACAAGTTTCTGGATACGCCTTATGGCGACGTGTTAGCATCCGCAGACAAGATGATCGCCAATTCGGATAAACATGCAATGCCCGTGAAGGTCATCACCGATATCATCGAAAAAATACTGCACAGTCCGAAGCCTAAAACACGCTATCTCGTCCACAAAAAGCCCTTTATGTTTAGATTATTGGCACACTATCTACCAGATAGATTTGTTGATCGTATGGTCAATAAAACACTTGCCAAAAAGGAAAATTACCGGCCTGTTTAGCCTAGTACTCTGTCAACAAAAAAATAACTTCCATTATAATTAAAGTCTTTTTATAGACAGAGTACTTGTAATACACATTATTTTTTTACAAACTGTTTAGTTTGCACCTTGCCATCAGTATGCATCAGCGAAAGATGGTACAATCCTGGTAAAAGATGTCTGACATCTAATACTTTATCCATATCTTGGCCAATGACCGCCATTACTTCTTTGCCTTGACAATCGCTGACTGATATTCTTTCCAATCGTACACTTTCAGGCAAATCAAGGTATATGTCCGTGTTTGTTGGGTTAGGGAACAAAGCAAAATCCGGAAGAGCCGTCACATTTGCAACAGAATTAATAAAGGCTCCCGGAAAAGACCAGACAAAACTAACGGTATAATTATCATTTTCTAAGAATTTCAAACCGCTGACTACCCAATCCCCTTGATGACCAATTATAAAATTGGTACTTATAACATCATCATCTTGATCTAGTGATGCATAACTTCTGGAACTTATAATATTCAAATCCTTATCAAAAACTCGCAGAGACAGTAAAACCTCATAATTGTCAGTATATTCATGTGCTGCTAATAGAATATTTCCATAATCATCGATCTGCATAGAGTTATTGAAAAATTCTTCAAAATACTTGGAAGTCCCTAATAAAATGGTTCTATCAATTTCAAAATCTTGATTCATAACGGCTAATTCCCATTGATATTCTTCCGTATCCTCATCATATTTAAATAAGGGAGCTATATATTGGTCGTTCCATTTGTAAGCATTGATTTCCGAATTAATGTATCCTCCAATTTTATAAAGATCAAGTGGTCTCACATCTTCGATTTCAAAATAGACATCTAACAAAACGACTTCATCATAAGCAAATAACACATATCCCGAAGCATCGATTCTATCGACCAAACTATAAATGTATAAATCTTCAAATTCATGGTGACTGATGATTTTTCCTGTATCATCAAATACGACTAGTGCACCCACTTCTCTGCCATACTCTCCTTCCAATTTCATGGATAACACACTATTTCCACTGGCCAATTTATTGTACTTATAACTTATTTCATCAATAAACAAACCTAAACCACCTCCAATAATCTCGTTGGATATCAGATTTAAATCGTAGTCAAACCTACTTGAATACCAAAAATTATCCTTATAACTATGGCTAATTACAAAAAACACCTTTTCCTTAGGTATGTCTTGTGCATATAACATGATAACACCTTCATCCTCAAAAATACTATTCCGTTGAATCAATTGGCCATCCGTAGATAGTAAAACCATATGGGCTAAAGTTTTTTTAATGTCATAGGACTCTTCATCAAATTCGATGCCCCCACCGACTGAAATATAATGGCCATTGGAAAGCTGCTTGACATCAAAATTAGCGACTTGTCTATAATCTTGAACATCATCAAAATAACTCCAAGAGGATTGTCCGGACAAAGATATACCGTCGGATAATAGACAAAATGTAATAATAATCGTAAATAATCGACTCAAAGACATTCATTTTTAATACTCAATAAAAAAAAAGATATACACAAACGATACATTACAAATATTTATCTGTTGAAATCGTCTGCCTAAATCAAGGACGAACAATCAATAAGACCTTATCAGCCTATTAGAGTTCTATCATTTTGAAATTCAGCCATTTTTAAATCTAAAGATTCATACTATTTGCTATGCAGTACCAAGCATATATCAACAAAGATAAATAAAATTTTGCAATACGCTTAAAAATCATATTCAAATTTATAAAAAAATTATCATATATTTAACAACATAATGACCCAAATATAAGTCTTAGATATTAAACAATAGCCACATGAGAGCGAGCATTTATATTACCACATTTTTAGTTTGGATATCAACTAGTATCTCTTCATTGCATGCAGGACCTATCGAAGGATGGTATAATGCCTATACCGGAATGACGATTTATACAGAATACTATACCAATGGCATGCAAGTCAAGGGTCTTTATCAAAAAAACAATATCGCTTGGTTTAAGAGAAAATCTGGTGGCGTTTTTAGGGATAATCGTGGCAATACTATCCGATTAAATAATAACCAATTGATTTTTTCAGAAAGGCGAAAAAGAGCAAAACTCACTTTCATTCCACTCAAGGAAGACAAGCCTGTCAACAATCATCGCGGCAACGAACTTCAACCAAATCTATCTTCGGCCACCACCCAAAACGTTACTGAAACACCCAAAATCACAACCAAAAGCAATAATTCCGTAGTGACTCCCGCACCAAAGGAAAGCCCAGAAGTCATGATAAAGACCAACTTACCGGAAGTCAATTCAAATCAAATCGAAGGTACATGGGCCGTTCAAGGTATGGATAAAAAAGTCTTCATTACCGAAACGCGAGAAGGTATCAAAGCAAGATTTACGGATGAATTTAATTGGTTTGCTTACGAACGAGCCTCTGATTCTAATAAGTATATCAATACAGATAATGAAGCATATATCCTAGAAAAAGATCACTTGATCTGGAAGAATAAATCAGATAGCAAGATTATTATGCTCTATAAGATCTCTGACGATTTATCCGATTAGGAAACTGTTTTATCCAAAATTATAATCAATAGATTTACCCTTCTATATTATAAATTAGTAATGGTTTACCTCAAGTTTTAATAAAACTGCTTTGCGATTTTAACTTTCGGCTTTAAAATCTATTGATAAGTGGTAATTTCAATCCTTCTTTTCTTTTGTCTTGACACAAAAGAAACAAAAGGTCAAGGCTGTACTGGTTCAACCTAAAATCATTCCATAAAAACTAAATTTAAAAAACTCGCCTCAATGTGACCGGCTTTGGTTTGGCTTTTCCGCCAACTTAGCTTTGTTCTCTAAGTTTTACCAGGAATGGGCTCAAACAGTTTTAAATTTTTAACGTTTTTATTCCACGATTTCTTAACGGATGATCCACTAAGGCCGATTTTTACCGCTGATTTAAAGGTTTAGGTTGTATTAAACAAACTGATCTCAGACAATGCATTTAGCATATTGGTGACAAACTTTTCATATAAATAAATATGGATTTACTTCCCTTGCTATGATGAAAAAATAAATCAGATAGCAAGATTATTATGCTCTATAAGATCTCTGACGATTTATCCGATTAGGAAACTGTTTTATCCAAAATTATAATCAATAGATAAACGCTTCAATGTCCTATAGAACGAAGTGCATTCTACTTTCTCAAACCTTCAAATAACCAGTTGGCTAAAGCTTGTCTATTGGTATTAATTAGCAATCTTTTTTGATCTGCTTCGTTAGTAATATTCGCTAATTCTACAAAAACCATATCCGGTTTTACATTTCTTACCATATAGATACCTCTGTCTTCTACGTGACCATGATAGCCTCTGTTTTTCTGGTGTTTATCGTATTTAGCTGCAAAAACACCCTGAACATTTTCGGCGAGCACCTTGCTATTAGGATTATTTTTGTTGTAGTAGAAAAAGACATCCTGACGAAGGTGTTTGCTTCTAGAATCCACATGGATTTCTATCGCTTTATGGATTTTATAACCTTTCTTCTTATATTGTTCGTATAAGCTATTGACAACATTGACCCGCTCTCTAAGCCGTTTCTTTTGATCTCTAGGTATTTCGTGGATGCCTAAAGTTCTTTCATCTGTATCACATAGTAAAATAGCATCATCCCGAATACCATCGTCTAAGTCTTGTACGATAATCTCAACTATGGCTCCATGTTGCATCAAGTTTCGCGCCAATCTCAAAGCCACATCATAGGCATATTCGTCTTCACATAAGGTATGATTTGTTCCTTTGTAAACAGCTCCCGGATCCGGACCACCATGTCCGCCAATGATGTAAAACACCTGACCAGCCAAACTAAAATCTTCAATATGGACGACATCATATCCCTTACCCATTAAGGGTACGTTGATTGTTTTTACTCCAGTACGCTTCAACTCAGTGGCTGTTGGCGTATATAGAATATCTGTAGTTTTATTATCTAAAGAATCATCAGCGGTATTCACTAAAGAATCGGTGATAGCTGGCGAAAAAGCATCGGATGATCCATCTTTACAATCAAATTCGCTAATCGGCACCCATATTTTTTTATTATCCCTAAAGTTTTGATCTCGGATACCTGCCTCTAGTAAATCCAAATTAAGCTTTTCTATCTTTTTAGCGGTTTCGTAATCCGAAATACCTACAGAACTTCTGATATTTATACCATTATATGGCTTGATAGCCAAAGGCAACTTATAAACTCGACCACTATAAATCAAGTTTTTATTTTTAATATTATTGATTTCTAAAAAAGTATTTATATTACAACTATGTGGCGTAAGCAAATATCTCTTGAGCAACGATTCTACATTTTCACCGGGCTTCACCTTACATAAGGCATAATTTTCAGATGCGATTCCTGTAACGGTGGCCAATAATAAAGAGATACTAATATAAAACATCCTTAGCAACATGATATCGGGTTTTGAGTTCAAGGGCAAATATACATATTATAAATAAATAATATATGTAAATTGTTTGAAATTTTTACTTTATCCTCGATTTTTAGTTAAAAATCACTAAATTTTATTGAAATATGCCTACATTTAGCATCATAAAGTACGCTTCGTTATAGAAACGAAGATGGTTTGAAATTATTATATCAATCACCTATAATTCTAAAATTCCGTCGGGTAGATTCATGTTAATTTGGCGGGTATCGTGGTTGATGGATTCAATCAAGGATTCGTGAATAGGAATCATTATTTCTTTACCTTGATAATTTACGGTAGCTAACAATTGATGTTTCATCGGTTGCAATTCGATGATTTTTCCGATACACTGACCATTATCATATATCTCATATTGTTCTAACTGGGTCATTTCCGCAGAAGTGCTGCCTCCTTCTGACTGAATATCCGATTGAGGTAGATATATCGGTTCTAAGACCAAACAATTGACGGCTTCTGGCGTATCCATTTCCTCAATTTTAATAATCAAATCGGCTGATTCCCTAAAATATTCTATAAAATAAGGCACGTAATTTCCTTTATTTTTAACAAAGAAATGTCCACATTGATCTACATCTTCAAAGAATTCATCTTGAACAAGAACTTTCATTTCTCCTGAAGTTCCAACAGATTTGAGCAACTGACCAATGGCAATAAAAGTATTTTTACTCATGTGATTAAATTATTGATAATCGATCAACTGCAGCGTGTGTTTAAAGCCTTTTTTAGCCTTATCATCCCAGGGTCTATCCGGGTTGTCGGCATCAGAATCATAGACGATCATCTCTTGTCTCAAAAGTCCGATACCCTTAACATAATACGCTGTAACCCGCCGTAGATCTATAACCGACTCGATATCCGCCATCTTTATTTCCGCAGCTTCAAAGACTTCATTTTGATAGTCCACTTCCGCATTCAAACGAACTACTTGCGGTCGCCATCCAGAATACACGGCTACAAATTCGCCACCGACTTCACTTTTTATAGCATCATCAAAGTAAAGATTGCTACTAAAGCGAGTGCCGGCTTTGAGTGGAAATACCATTTTGACCAATGGGATATTATCTTCTGTGCATATAACCTTCGTTGCATCTTTTTCAACAAACCAAGCATTCATCTTTTGCCAGTCATCCTGCCCCTGCTTTTTAATCCAACGATCGACCCTATACAATAAATGCCCTTCTTCACTCCGCAACGAATCCGTAATCTCTTGCCGTATGAAGCTTGTCAGCGTATCCTTAGCCCTACCCGCTTTGGTTATGATAATACTATCCGATTGATATGTCCAAGTCCTACCGACCTCGAGCGGATAATATTCATACCCATATTCGCCATCTGTTGGCGATTCTGTTTCAGATAAGCATGAATATATTCCTATCAAGATAAAACCTAAAAATATCCATTGTACCCGTCGAAAATTCATCATTTTTCTTTGTTTATACTATTTAATAACGACTCAACTATGTTCCATTCAGTTAAAAAGTGACAATTAATATACTATGGTAACTTTTACCTTCGGTAGTTATTCTGTTTTTTTTTAAAAAATGGCGCTTCTCAAAATAATCCCGCCTCCGATTACATCATCACCTTCATAAAAAACTGCGGACTGCCCGGGAGCTACACCGCGAACGTTGGCATAAAACTCTACATTGACCATGTCATCTTCAAGATGAAGGCCTGCCAATGCGCCAGGATCGTTGTATCGGATTTGAGTTACCGCTTCCATCTCTTCAGGTAGAGATTCATACTTCATCCAATTGAGCTTACCTACTTTCATCGTGTTGCGA
The DNA here is from genome assembly GCA_026928325.1 of Chitinophagales bacterium. Classification (GTDB taxonomy): domain Bacteria; phylum Bacteroidota; class Bacteroidia; order Chitinophagales; family Saprospiraceae; genus OLB9. Next base: position 70,474 of record JAIXKS010000007.1, read on the forward strand.
ATGAGCTCATCCATCTCTCCCAAAACTACTGTATTCGTCTCAGGAATAATCTCTGTAACAAACATAGGAGTCTTAAATCCGCCGCCAAGACCTTTTCTTTGACCTACTGTATAAAATGGATAGCCATCGTGTATCCCAATAATTTCACCTTTAGTATTGACAAAGTTGCCACCTTTCACGCGAGCTTCGAGGCCTTCAACTCTTCGTTTTAAAAACCCTCTATAATCATTATCCGGAACAAAGCATATCTCATAACTTTCCGCCTTCTTAGACAATTCTTCGTACCCAAATTCCTTAGCCATTTGCCTTACCTCTGGTTTGCTATATCCACCCAATGGAAACTGGGTTCTATTTAATGATTCTTGTGAAAGCCCCCATAAGACATAAGATTGATCCTTGCGGTCGTCTTTTCCCTTAGATATATACTTTCTATCATTTAAAGATTTGACTACGGCATAATGGCCTGTAGCTATAAATTCACAATCCATGGCATCTGCTCTTTTGAGCAAGGCATTCCACTTGATGTGGGTATTGCACAAGATACATGGATTTGGTGTCCTTCCTGCAAGGTATTCATCCACAAAGTTATCAATCACATAATCTCCAAATTCGTCCCTAATATCAATAATAAAATGATGAAATCCCATATTAACGGCTACTTGTCTGGCATCATTGATCGAGTCCAAAGAACAACATCCGGTTTCCTTCTTTGAGCCACCTGCCGAGGCATAATCCCATGTTTTCATGGTTATCCCTATAACTTCGTACCCTTCTTCATGCAACATCATTGCTGTCACGGTGCTGTCAATTCCGCCACTCATTGCGACCAACACCTTTCCTTTTTTACTCATTTCTACATTTAAAAAATTTATTTATACGAAAGTGACATTCATTTAAGCCCCATTTTCATTAAAAAAAACACCCAATTTCTGCGTTAGAAATACCTGCCATAGCAAAGGCTATATCTTCACTTTCTGCCTTAAACTATGATGTTTTTTATGACAAATCTTTGGACGGATTCAAAATTCATTTTCGTAATAGATGTGCAAAGTTACTCGCTTATCATAAAATTAATACAATAAAACGCCTTTTAGTTTAATTTAGTGTTGATTTTAACCAAATCTGTCATTTACCCTTAGATATTGTTGCATATCTTGCTTGAAGTCATTATAAAACGGTAAGATCTCCCTTCAATAATATCGTTTTACCTTCCGGTGTCTGTAGCCTTATAAAATACACATATACTCCTGACAATACCTTTATTCCATTTTTAGTACCGTCCCAACTGATGACATCGTAAGCACCACTGTACATCTCATTGCCCCACCTGTCATATACCTTGGCTTCCTGTACTTTGTATCCCTCGGGAATATGTATTGTCCAGATATTATTACTGCTTTTTGATTGCCTATGAATGATATTGGGTATGTGGATTTTGGGTGTTAATTGCTCTACGATTACCTCAAAGCTTCTGTAATAGACGCATCCATTACTGTGGGTTAACTCTAAGGTTATCGTCGTGTTGACATCTACTTTTATTGTGGTCACATAACAGGTATCACACAGCACGGCCGATGCAGGCAACCACTTTAACCTCCATACTGTACTATCTAAATCTACTCTGACGCTAATGCTGTCTCCCATTTTTATCCTTTTGGTGTCAAAAACAGGAAGTGTGTTGATATCTGGAAGCACATCTATGTCGATATCATAGGTTTTTTCGCATGCGCCATGATAGTTCAATCTTACAAAACCGCTTGAAGCAAGCCTTGTCGCTTTTTGAGTATCACCATTGCTCCATACTATTGTCCAGTCAGGGTCGGCTTCGATGTCCGCATGATAGGCGTTGTCTTCGCAGTCTAAGGCTATTTTGGGCGGTGGTGGCCATGAGAGTTTCGTAACATTGGCGTATATGAGGCTATCGCAACCGTCCTTATTTTGCAACGTGTAGCTTAGCTCTCCACTTTCGCTGACTACCGTGTTGTTGATGGTTATGCTATCTTCAGGACAAAGGATATAGGTTTCTGTCGTTAAAGGTATGTCGTATATAGCCACATGCACTGTAACTTCCGTTTTGCAGTTTTCTTCTGTTCGGGTGTATCGTACCGTTTGGGTGTCTTTGATATACGTTCCGTCTATCAATATGCTGTCGCCTTTGCAAATATAATGACTCTCCGTCAAGGTACGTACAGGCTCTACTGTGAGCTGCACCTGCACTACACTGTCACAACCATAGGCCGTAGTGTATTTTTGCGTATATAGTCCCGACTCTTTGCGCCAGGCATCAAATATAAAAATACTGTCACCGCTGCATATATGATTTGATTCGCTATTCAGATAACTATTATGCACCATGAGTTGCACTTGTGCGATACTATCACAGCCTGCTAAGGTTTGATGTTTTTTGGTAAACACGCCTGCTTCCTTCTCCCAGATACCCCATATCCTTATACTGTCGCCCTGACATATCGCCTTGGTTTCCTGAGTCCGTATCGTATCGGATACGCTCAACTCAAATATCACAATACTATCACAGCCGTAGCGATTGATTAGGTTGGATGTAATCACGGTCGCTTCTTTCCACCACGTATCCATATAAAGCAGCGAATCTCCCTTACATATCTCCTGTCGTGGCAATACCAAACTGTCGATAGCTTGTACCGCAATCACAATCGTATCCGTATAGGTACGATGGCATTCATCTGTGGTCTCTAACCAATATACACCCGGATAAATCAATGAATTGATCCGCTCTGTCGTCAGGTCGCTCCAGGTGTATGACGTCCATGCTCCTGGGTCTATGGTCACGACACTACCTAAACACACCACCGTATCAGGACCAATGTCTAAATGTCGAGTAGTAAGGTCAAACATGACTATGCTTACATTATTCTTATAGTTGCACTCATAGATTCCGCTGATATCGGAACTTCTGACTCCAGGACCATATCCTGCGTCATTGATCGTCCAATATATTTGCGTATTTCCTGCTGGCATCGGTATCGTTATGATCAGGGTATCTGTACTTTTGTGGGTTATGGTGTCGGTTTTCAAATCTAAGCACCATGTGGTTATCTCCAAAGGCTCCTCATGAACAGGATCTGTGAAGTAGCAACCGCCTACGATACAGGCATCTACTATCTCCTTACCGGTATTTTCTATAACCAAGGTAAAAACCAAGCTGTCTCCCTTGCAGGCGTAATCTATCACTGCTATACCCAGATCGGGCGAGCGCATATCTAACATATAGGTATTATTGCTGTAATCACATTCTGTGATGAATGGCGTTTTAAATAACGGCGGATAGGACAAACCGCTGTCATTGATGACGATCAGCATAGAGTCAAAACCTGCTATCGTCGGCATCATCACACACACCGTATCGAGATATATGGTCAGGGTATCTAAAAGCAAGGTCTCGTTTTCATAAAAATCAGGTATATAGCATAAAACCATGACACCATTACTGATCAATCCGTTCCGGTTGGCTACGGGATAAAAGCAGATCTCGGTGCTGTCGCCCAGACAGCGTGAGGATGCCGTAATGCTCAGATCGGTGCTCAACTCCGGCCATACATAGCATCCCTCCTGCGTGCGGTACGTCGCCTGCGTCAGGAAGTTATTGTAGGGTGTACTACAGGTCTCCCTGCTACACTGATCCGAATGCTGTAGCGGTATGACCGTGCTTTGCGGATACCTCGGGATCGTAAGATCGTCATTGACAAAAGTAGGATTGTAGCCATACTGATTCCATACCGACCGGGCAGGTGCCCATGGTATGGAGGCCGATTCAAAGCAATAAATCCGGGCTTCCTCTTCCTTTTCGCCGGGTAAATATCCCGGCACAAGGATCTCTGCCTGGCCATCATTATCTATATCCACCACCACAGGATACTCTGTTCTTGTAGCCGATAGCAGAGGTGTTGATGCAATTGTCCTGCCTGTTGCGCCCTCTATGATTCTAAGCGTCGTTTCGTCCCGGTAAACTAATTCATTACGACCATCCTGGTTAAAGTCAAACATGGTAATACCGGTAGTAGCTGATTCATCAGTAGTGGGCAAGGAATAAAGCAGCTTTAAATCCTGGGTGCCATCATACTGGTACATGCGTAATTCGAACGCAAAAATAACACCTATCTCCGGCTTACAATCCCCGTCCACATCGCCGATAAAGGCGACAGAACCTCCTTCTCCCGAAGTGGCTTGTGCTATCAATGCTCCGGTTCTTGGATTCCAGACATAGATGCCTCCGCCATCTCTGTAGTACTGATTCCGCACGACTATGACATCCAATTGGCCATCACCATCTATATCCCCTACGGAAGTGATGCCGTTTTGTACCGGAGCGTCAGCCTGATGCGCAATAAATTGGTTGCCTATGGGCGAATTTTCATTTTTCAGGATAACTTCATACACTACATTACCGGCAGCCAACTCTAAGCCGGGAGCAGGCAGTAAATCAGCAGCCACTGTATTACTAAAAGTTGGCTCAAATCTCGAACTTGGATTTATTCCTCTTTCATTACCACCTTTAAAGATTTCAACATCTTCTAAAATGATCGACCCGTCAAAAAATGAAAGTAACTTATTATATAAATATATATTCGGGATGCCATCCCCGTTGAAATCCGCAATATTCAAAGACCCGCCATGATGCAGATAAATTTCTGTCTTCCATTTTACATTATTGAATTGGTCAATCATGCAAATGGAATCACTATACATAAATACCGTATATATCGTATCAAGATACTTAAATATAGCCATGGATGACTCGGAAAATGAAGGCATGATAGTATTCGTATATTGATAATCCGATATCGTCTCACCTGTCTTACCATTTATATTCAGTATGTGATTACTTGTACTTTGAGAAACAATATTGATATAACCTAATGATTTTCTGGCTACAACCGTATGCTCTCCATTTTCATTATATACTAAAATTTTACTAATACTTGATCTGTGTCCTAATACTTCACTTTTCCATTTCAACTTTAAGTCAATGGTGCTGAATGTATCCGGTATGATTTCACATAATGATTTGCAATGGTTATAATACGCGTCTCCCATACAGGGACAATCCGGGTCAAAACCGTCGATCAGCCCGTCACCGTCATCATCTATACCGTTGTCGCAGATTTCATCGCTTGTGCCGGTCGTATTGATATATTCGCAATGCTGCTTTGTGCATATCCCGTTATCAACGGTCAGGCATAGCTTTACATAAGGATAAGACTTGATGTAAAAGCTGTCAACCGGGCTTACAGAAGATAATACCAACTTGGTGTCTTGCCTTATCTCCCAATTCAATGCGTTGCCCACAGGGCTACAGGACTCAAAGACTAAGTATTGATTGACAATCGCATATCTGAAACAGGCCTCTACAGGGCAGATGACATAGAGCTTCTTCGTGATTGAATCTGACCTGCAATGATCGCTGCCCGATATGGCCACTAATTTTACTGTAAAAACACCCTCCTTATTAAAGCTATAGGACAGATCTTTTTCATTTCCTGCCACTACTCCGTCAATATACCATTGGAAATCAACAGTATTGACTGAATGATTGATGATATCCGGCACGGTACCTGCATCCACTGTATCCGGCATAGTAAATAAGGCGGTCACCGGGTTTTCGCACGGTGGCAGACAGGCTTCGGATGCAACTAAAGACGCGTACTGCTGCTCAATGAAAAAATGCATACGGTCGGCTTGCCCTTGTGTAAAATGTACCCTGCATGACGACCAGTTATAATCCATATAATTACTATGATCATCCGGCTGGTCGCCCAGGCCTCCTAAATGGATTGGCCTGAATGGATTATTCGGACTATGGTCATCCATATCCGTTGTACATGAATTATATTCATTAAAACATCCTTCAAGAGTCTTTTGATCAGGTGGCGTATCACAAACCCTATCGCCGTCCCTCAAACAATCATCATTTTTACATCCACCTGAGAATGTGTGGTATAATCCAAAAAAATGTCCAATTTCATGCATCAATGTTGTTGACAAAAAATTATCCGCTTCCACCACGATACGGTTAAATCCTGCAAAACCCGCTACATTACAATTTCCGCCTACACATGCATTTTTCACAATCTGTATATTGATATACTTCCTGTAATCTATGATCGCATTATCAATTATATAATCATAACTCCCCGGTATCGACATGTCCGTATATATCGATTGATGTCTTTTGATACCATTAAATTTCTTGCCATCCTCATCCCTTTGCGCCAGACAAAACTGAATATTTGTATTTACTCCCTTTTCGCTGTAGTAAGCACCCATATTCGCAAAGGCTTCATTTAACTGATTCAAACCTTTTTGAATCGTCACATCATCTATATTTTCATTTCCACCATTGTGTATAACATGAAAAACTACGGGAAATACATAATCTGGCTGTCCTCTTAGCTTCGATTCCGTTTTACGGCTAAAGACTTCCCTGTATAATCTTTCAAAAGCATCGTTTTCTATAATTCTTTGGCTATTCCTGACATTCTGCAAGCTGTCAAACGAATCACTCCCACACAAATGCTCCACCTGTGCAGATATTTTCACACTGACAATGAAAAGCAACAAATATAGAAACGGGTGTCTCATTTACTAACTATATTAGAATAAAACCAAAAGTCATTCTCAAATTACTACTTAGTGATGACAAGCTTATCTATAAATACAGTTTTCCCTTCACTGTCTGAAACGAAGAAGGATTTTTTAAGCAATAAAATAGTAAGTAATCCCTTCAACATGAGCGACCTTTCCTCTATATCAAAATACAACATATTCTCCAAATTAAATTTCAATTTCATGCTATATTATTTTTGATAACAAAATATTATTTTTAAAGCAGATGTGCTCATTGTCGTTTCAACGCATTAATACCCTGCAATTTAGCATAAATTCTGGAAAACGTATGCCTATGGATGTAATTTATTTTAAAAATAGTAATTTACGCTACAAAATCTCAATTGAAATTCAAGCCCGATTTATTTTATACAAGCATTATGCCCTGCTAATCATTCAAGTAGTTCTGAACATTGGATTGGATCCGCACCATCATATTGTCCACGTCTGCTTTCATAAAAGATTGACCTGTAATTAGTTCATACAATTGGATATAACGTTGGGACGTTTGTAAAACGAAGTCATCATCCATATGAGGAATCTTTTGACCATCTAAGCCTTGAAAACCGTTGGCTATCAACCATTCTCTGACAAATTCTTTAGACAATTGTGTTTGGGCTATTCCCTTGGCTTGTCGATTGGCATAACCATCTGCATAAAAATATCTAGAACTATCCGGCGTGTGAATCTCATCGATTAGGATAATTTTATCATCCTTTTTGCCAAATTCATATTTTGTATCCACTAAAATCAGCCCTCGTTCCTTGGCCATCTCGCTACCTCTATCAAAAAGCGCTCGAGTATATGATTCTAAAATTGCCCAATCTTCTGAAGTTACGATACCTTGCTCCAAAATAGCCTCTTTACTGATGTCCATATCGTGGCCATGGGCAGCTTTGGTCGTAGGTGTAATGATGGGTTGAGGAAATGGGTCATTTTCCTTCATGCCATCGGGCATTTGCACACCACAAAGCAACCTTTCACCAGACTTATAGGTACGCCAAGCATGACCCGACAAATAACCTCTTATTACCATCTCAACAGGAAAGGCCGTGGCTTTAACACCTATAGATACATTAGGATCGGGTGTCGCTTCCAACCAATTGGGAACAATATCCTTTGTATTTTCTAAAAAAAAACTCGCTATTTGATTGAGGACTTGCCCCTTGTATGGGATCGCTCTAGGCAAGATATAATCGAAGGCAGAAATCCTATCTGTAGCCACCATAGCGAGTCGCTCTCCTAAGTCATATACATCCCTAACTTTGCCATGATACACGCTGCGCAATCCCGGCCACTCAAAATTAGTTCGCTCTATCGTTGAAGATTCAATACTCATTGGATCTATTCGCTTAAATATTGGTTACTGTATTTCTATCGAAAAGGATGTCTTTTAATTCTTTCAATAATTTATATTCTTGAGGTAAAACCTTTTTGAAGGCTTCTTTGATAGCAAAATATCCACCCTTTTCACTTTCAGGAAGATTTTCCTTTACTATCGATTTTATGAGTTTGATATCGTGCTTCAACATACCTCTGATGGATGGTATATCGTGCCAATCACCCTCGATTGCTATCGTCTTGATACTGTGACCGGCTTCATCTTCGACCATATCTAAATCAATTATAGAGCGACCAGCTTCCTTCCATTGATCTACAACGCCTTGAGGAATACGCCAGATGTCTGCGTCGTGTTCCATCTCATTATTTATAAGGAAAATTTCTAGTCCTTTCTCATGATATCTGTAGATAATCACTCTAGCAAAATCGAGTAAACTCATTTTATAAATTATTTTATATACAACATGTAATAATAAACATTGCTCTCTGATATGGATATTACATGCCAATTAATCTACAAAATTACATTAATTAATTTACAATGTATCAAAATTTATCTCAAAATTTGAAAATTGATGCTATTCCCGGAATGATATTTAAAACATACCTCAAAAAATGAAGCCGTTTGTCTCGTTTTCTTTTGGCGTTGATAGCTGAATTTTAAAACTCAATAGACTAAAATATTATCTTGAAATTGATAAGTCCTTGGACATATAGATATGATTGATGCCTACCTCTTGGAAGATTGCTCCTTCTTTGACATAATCAAGGTTTTCATAAAATCCTAGTACGTTATATCTGGCATGTAATTCTATCTTTGAGTATCCCAATTTCCTTGCTAATACTTCTGCATAGTTCACCATATACTGTCCGGCACCTCGCTTTTGGAAGGCATCATCCACAGCGACTTGCCTCATTTTGATTCGATCGGCATCCAAAGGCTTTAAGATCAAGCATCCTAGTAACTGCATCGTATTTGCTGCATAACAGGCCAAATGATAGGAGTCGTATTCCGTTTCGATTTGATCGATTGAAAAGGTCATATTCAAGGGCTTTCGCAATATCTTTTCCCTCAATTGGAATAATTCGTCAAACTCTGGAGTTCCAAACTCCACAAGCATACAAAACAAGGGCACATCCATCTGTTCCTATTCTATTTCGGTGAGTTGCTCCGTATATCCTGCAAAGATACCCAAGCCATTTTCGATATTAGAGTAGATCTCAGGGCTATTTGAGAAACTACTATTATGGTTTCCTGCGCTCAAAAACCGTTCGACAGATTTATAATAATTATACAAATTACTACTAGCTGTTACTACCCGCAAGTATCGTTTGATAACAAAAGACTCTTCTAAACCCGGTTCTTCCAATCCTGAACCTCCGGATTCTCCATCTTCAGTGTCATCACTCTCATCGGTAATATTAGAAAAAAAAACGCCTTCACTAGATACGGCATCATTGCCTGTTCCTGAAAAGGAGGATAAAGCATGGTTATAATCCATGAAACTCAAGATAAAAGACTTTGGATTGCCTGTAAAAATCACATCCGCAGGTCCGGAGGATCCTTTAAAACTAATAAAATTCCAAATAAGGTATTGCTTGCTATCATCCTTAACTTGAAAATTGACGGTCGAAACCTTTTCATCCACAACATCCTTGATAACATTGACGATATTGGCTTTTTTGGGTGCCATACTTTCTGCCTTCACTCTTTTATAACCCGGGACTTCTACGAGTAAAACATAAGTTTTGTCCGCTTGAGGCGGATAGTAATTTGAAGAATAAACACCATCTCCGACATGGTCGAGGTAGATTTTCTTCTTGGTCATTTTCTCCACAATGACGACATTCGCATTTTCGATATTGGTAATCCGGCTATTAGGATTCAAGATATCCCTACTTGATGATACATGCACAAACCACTTGCTGTCCGGTTTAAATACCGAGTTAATTACGAGTTGAGGTGTAAAATCCTTTTTCACCAATACGAAGTCCTCTTCACACGAAGTCAAACATAGAACTAACGACAATAAGGCGAAAAATCGAAAAAACTTCATATGCGAAGAGTTTAGAAACCCAAAAATAACAATATTTATCATTATAATAAAAAAATAATGAAAATATTTATTTTAAATCAAATCACCACAATCCACATTAAATATTAATTACATTACATAATCAAAATAAAATTTTAACAACAAGCTCAATATACTACCCTTCTAAAATTAAATTTTAAAAAATGATGCTTACGCTAAATGAAGGTGTAAATGGCAAAATGCTAACTTTTCTGAAAATCGGCTCGTCAGGTGCTAAATTGCTTTTATAAATATAGATATAATAAGCGTTGAGCCTATTGTAGATATTATACAATTTTAATGAAAAATCAGTATCAATTTTTTTTCCTTTGTGTCGATATAGCGCACTCAAGCTCATCTGATGAAAATCGGGCAGTCGATAGTTGTTTTTTCCATCGCTATTGAGCAATTTGATACCTAGATACGAATCGTATTCTTCAGTAGCCAAGGAAAAAGCATTGCCAGTATTATATACAAAATCTGCACCCAAACTCCATGCATTTGATAGCTTCACATTTAATCCGGTATTGATATCCCATGGTTTGTCGTGGGTCGCAGGAAAGGGTTTTCCGTCATTAATCTCCTTAAAAAGGCGCGAAGTTTCCGACCTTGTTACCGATGCCCAACCAGTTATTTTACCGATATTCTTATGTAGCAGCAGCTCGATACCCTTAGATCGACCTATCCCGGCATAAACATTGCGCTCCCAATCTCTAGCCGTATTAAAAACAGTAGAAATATTTTGATCGTTGATCAAGAAATAGAACATATCAACTGGTGTTGTATATTCTAGTACGTTGTGCATCTTTCGAGTATAAGCGCCAATTTGGATATAAAATCCTTTGATAAAATCATAGGTTATACCTGCGCTCCATTGATCCGAATACTGAGGTTTGATTTTTTCGGTAGATGGCACCCAAAGATTAGAAGGCAAGCCTAAGCCTGAATTGGACAGCAAGTGTGTAAATTGTCCCATTTTGCTATAAGCTAAAGCAACCATTAACTTATCGGACGGTGTCCATATCGCTTTTAAACGCGGTTGAAGTGCAACGTATTGCTTATCATTGATCCTAAAAATACCGGTATGAAGCCCGCCATATAGAAAAAATCGATTATTCCACTTAAAATTATCTTCCAGATAAAATTGAAATTGATAGGTATATAAAGAGGAGTCCTTGTCAACGATTTTTTCGGCATCTTGATCCAAAACTATCGTACTCTGCTTGACAGTAGGATTAAACCGCTGTTTCAAGACATTGATACCCGAACGGAGTACATGATTGTCATTCAGATAATAATCGACATCTACCCTAGCGTTATAATCCAATATACTTGTATGAGATAATATATCTAGCTGATCGACCCTACTCGTATCAGGAAGGATATTATTGAAAATATAGCTAGATCGAGAGTTATTCGTATAATTAATCAATCCAATTTGCGTTTTCATACTCAATTTGTCCCCGGCGAGATAATTCCATTTCAGAGAACCCACGGTATTCGCCCAATTGATTCCATTCTTATCAAAGACCCGAAGGGTAAAATCTTCTGCTTCATTTCTCAGCGTACTCGATTTCGTTAATGAGAATTTATCACTGCCATTATACAAGGCTAGGCTCAGACTGTTAGACGGAGAAAAATGGTAGGTTAATTTACCGAGAACATCGTGGTACATCAAATCTATATCTTCATATTTTGTATATTTTCTTAATAGATTATTGATATAAAAATTCAACCATGATGCTCGAGTTGTGATGGAATAGGTTAATTTGTTTTTTAATATCGGTCCATCCGTATGAATTTTCAATCCGGCAAATCCGGCTGAAACCGCAGTATTGTTTTTCTCTTTATCGCCTTCTTTTAGGGTGATATCTAGCACACTAGAAAGTCGTCCTCCATAACGCGCTGGAAAACCATTTTTTATAAAGGATGCCTCTTTAATAGACTCATCCATAAATATCGAGGTAATACCAAAAAGGTGCCCACTTTCATACATCGCTACGCCATCTATCATCGTCAAATTTTGATCCGGTGTACCTCCTCTAACATAAAGACCGCTCAACCCTTCACCGGCAGAAATCACACCTGGCAAAATTCGAGCATTATTCACTACATCTTGATCGCCACTAATAGCGTGATAGCCTTGCATTTTAAAGACATCGACCAGATTACCACCATCGATAAGCTGCAATCTGGAAGTCGGATTATGAATGTGTATCGTATCCAAATGATAACTACTTATCATGCTCAACTGTAAAAATAGGTTTTTATCGAGCGTAACTAAGATATCAACCTTATTATATCCGAGATAATTCATGCTTATCTGGTGTTGCCCGGGTTGGAGTTGCATGATGAAGTATCCCTTTTCATTGGTAATGGCCGTAGTTTTAGTTTTGGCATCCATCACGATGGCTCCATAGATTGCTTCGCCTGTGTCAACATCCTTAATGATACCGGACAATCTAAAGCTCTCGCCTACTCGCTGGATGACGATCTTATTAGGATAGATAAAGGTCAATTCCACCTTATCGGGATAGAAGATTTGTTCGACGACGGTAAGCAAAGTTCCACTTTGCAGCGAGGTGTGCGGTCTAGCGCCAACATTGACAGCATTGGCATTATAACTAAATAGGAAACCAAATTCAGCTGATAAATAATTTAAACACGCTGCACGAGTATTGAATTTGAGCGGTTCCGAAATGGAAATATGAGATTGTAGCGTATCTTGTTGACCTGACAAATCCGACAAGCCACATAAAAACAAGGCTATTAGAAGATATAGGTGACTATATCTCATCCCGTCTAGCACTTAAATTCATGAATAATGATCCTTCCTGTTTTTATTTCGTATTTTAATCCGGCAAGAATCTCCATCTCCTGCAAAACTGCATCCAATTTTTGATTTTGAATCGTCGTATTGATTTTACAAGCATCTTCAGCACTCAAGGATGGATTCCATGAGATTTTTAGGTTATAGTACATCGCCAAAGTCTCCATAACATAGTGAAAAGATTGATTTTCGAATCTTATCTCCTGCGTTCTCCACACATCCGGATAGACCTGTGGTTGAGAAGATACGATGGCTTCTCCGGTACGCAATACGATATTATCTTCCGCATTTAAAATATACTTTTTGCCTTCGTACGTTATTTGAACACGGCCTTCTCGTACAAAAACGTCGGTTTCCTCTTGTCCTGCTACCACATTAAAGGCGGTACCAAGTACTTCTATATCGCCATGCAAGGTATGAATCTTAAAAGCATGCTCGGGATCCTTTGCTACGGCGAAAAATGCTCTTCCAGACAAATCAAATTGGCGATAAGCCACTTCAATAAGATCCGAATGTATATCTAAGTCAATATTGGATCCATCCTTATATTGAAGTTTTAGATTTTCTGCTGCATGGTAGGTCATCAACGCAGGTTCTTGTGTAAAAGCAGAGTCATTCCATCTCGAAAAGCTCCATAATGCACCCAATATAAGAATAGCAACGGCAGCAACTTTAGCAATATTTCGCATAACGACCATGCGCTTGGGCTTCATCCTTTGCTCAATCGCACGCCAAGCTTCATCCTGATTGACATCTTGATAGTCGCTAAGTATCTGTAGTTCATCCTCTGGTTTTGACAATGCATTTAAGCCCTCAATATTAGCCTTGGCATCAAGTTGCCAACGCTCTAATTGCGCTTTTTCATCCATTGAATCATCTCCTAGAATAAAACTCAAAAATCTATTTTTTAAAGACATATATATAAGCTAGTTAAACCATATCATAACAATCAAAAAAAGCATCCTTTTATCTACCAACATGGTCCTCAACAATCTCAGGGCTTTACCCATCTGATTTTCGACCGTTTTTACAGATATACCTTTAGCTTCTGCAATTTGGGTGTAAGTTAATCCATTTATCTTGCTCAAGGTAAATATTTCTCCACATTTTGTAGGTAATTGTCGTATAGACTTATAAATTTCATCCACTAAAAGGTATTTTTCTATTTCTTCGTCATCTACATCCTGTAGTCCATACGCCGGCGTACCCGAGGCAAATTCTTGATAAATTTTAATTCCGGTATCTGTTTTACGGATGACGCCAAGGGTTCGATTTTTAACCATCGTGTAGAGATAGCTTTGGGTACTTTTCTCAAACGAAATATCATCCTTTCTGTGCCAAAGCTTTAAAAACACATCTTGCACTATATCCTCGGCGGCATCCATATCATGTATCATCCTATATGAGAAGTTACATAGCGGCCGATAATGAAGATTAAACAGATTTTTAAAACCAGCTTTATCCACTTCGAAAAGTAAATGGTTAATAAACACAAATATACTTGTTCTAAAATAGAATTATCGATAATTTATAAAATCTTTCTCTAAAATCTTCAATTGTGTCTTTTAAAGATACAAATCTATAGTATGCCGACAATTTCCTACGGCTAAATATCTAAAGAATCATTTTCAGGATCTCATAAGAATTCAAATCTTTAAAGTCGGGAATATGGTATTTAAAATACTGCAACCAGATCTCGGTGAGTTGATTTCTTTGTAGTCTATTTAATTGTAAAGTTGAAGCGCCTTCAATAGCATTTCTGCAAATCTCATTAAAAATTTGGCTATTATCGGGATCGAGCATAAAAGGCAATGGTGCATCTTTAGGTTCAAATATCCCTTCACGCATATTAAAGCATGGTGCATTGTCAGAAAAGTTATCCATAGGCGCAAATCCTAAAAACAAGGACAATTGTGCCATAAAAACCAAATGAATATTAGGATTCAAATGATTGCTTTCGTCTAATTTTTTAAAAAAATTTTCAATGAAGTCGTATAATGGATAATTGGCTTCTCTTTCCCTTATCGCATTTCGGCATATTTCGAGGATAAATATGGCTACAGATGAATGTAAGACATTCCAATTGATTTTTTGATAGTGAAAGGTCGATGAAATATCTTTAATGCGATTGAGCTTTTCGTGATTATGATCATAAGCTACAACACGCACTAGATTGACTGGTTTGTATATGGCCGCCTTCTGCCCGGATTTACTACTGCGTACTCCAGAAACGATGCAAGACATCAATCCTTTTTCGCGGGTATAAATATCGCAGATGATACTCGTCTCTGAATATTTAACCACCTTAAAAATAATGCCCTGTGTCTCTACAAAATTCATGTTTGCATTAGCCAATTCAGATAAGTAAACACCATCCATTAAAGGAATGTTTGAGGAACCTATTCCAAGCAACTTGAGGAATTAAAAATTACGAATTACGAATTAAAAATTACGAATTACGAATTACGAATTACGAATTACGAATTACGAATTACGAATTTTAAACCTATTACACCCTTAAACATTTAAACTATCTCAACAAATCCAACGATTCTGCGATTCAACATCTCAATCAACTCGACCCATTAAAAAAATTCTAATATTATTCTAATTAGTTATTCTCAGTTAAGGTTATTAATATATCTAATTTTGCATAAATTATAAACACAATCTAAAATAGAAATCTTATGAGGATAATTTTAAAAAGTATGTTAATCCTGTTTGTGGCAGGTTTTTCATTATCTATGCAAGCGCAAGATAATCATGTAAAAGGAAAGGTGACTGATACCTACAATCAGGCGCTAACTGGTGTTTCAGTTAGCTCATCCAATGGTGTTGTTTACACAGATGAAAGAGGCTATTTTAATCTTAACCTAGATTCTGGCGTAAATACTTTATTATTCAAATACCTAGGTATGCAAGACAGTACCATCGTAGTTACAGCAATGCCCGGCGGCGTCAACTTAGGTACTATTAAAATGAAAGAAAGCGGAACAATTTTGAAAGAAATTAACGTAACTACGACTCCTCTTATGTATAAAGAAAACTATCAAGGAAGTAATTACTATGTTAGCCCGGTAACTTTAAAGCACATGCAACCTATCTCTACCGAGGAAGCATTGAAGGTATTACCAGGTGTCAATGTTCTTGGTGACTTGGGATTGTCTAACCGTTTGAATGTTAGTATCCGTGGATCATGGGGTCGTCGTTCTGAAAAGATCTTAATGATGGAAGATGGTGCTCCGATATCTCCAGCGCCATATACAGCGCCGGGTATCTACTACAACCCTATTAGTGACCGTGTATCAGGTATCGAAGTTATCACAGGAGCGGACTTATTGAGATATGGCCCTAACAACATGTTTGGTGTTATCAACTACAATACCCCAAAACCACCTCAAAAGCCAACAGTAAGAGCAAAATTAACAGGTGGACAGAGAGGTTATATGTCAGGACTTCTTTCTTATGGAGGTACTTGGAATAAAGTTGGTGCACAAATCGAAGGTGTTTACAAGCAATTTAACGGCTTTACCCAAAACTCTTCGGTTAAAGACTTCAATATCAATGCGAAGATATTTGCTGAATTGACTAGTACTCAATCATTATTCTTCAAAATCAGTGGACAATTTGAGGACAACCAAGCTACATTGAGTTCAATCACACCTTATACATTTAACATAGATCCTACGCAGAGTCCATTTGATGCAGACAGATTTTTGATGCACAGATATAGCTTAGACATCATTCATAAATACACACCAGAAGAAAATGCGTCATTTACTACAAGATTATTTACTTCTGACTTCGCTCGTGACTGGTGGAGACAAACAAACACTGTTATCAAAGCTAAAGATGTAAGAGGTTATGTGGGTGAATCCATTTTCTCTGAAAAATACAAATATCTTGAAGGGCACACACCTACTGATGATGATTATGTACGTGTAGGAACTATCAAGAATGGCAGAGAAGGTACTACGGACAGCCGTTGGAATTTCTCTGTTGTATCTCTTGACGAAACTTTTGAGCATAACGCTTCAGGAGACAATTGGTTAAACAAATTTGAAGTACAAGGTAAGTTTTATAGAGAAACATTTATCGACAGAGTACTAGAAGCAGATTCGACTAAATGGGCAAGAACAGGACGTTTCACTACAGATATAGAATATGCATTGGTTTCATTGAATGGATATGTTAGAAATCAATTTACAATCAACAACTTTGATATCACACCGATATTCAGATTAGAGAGAGTGTGGATGGATAAAACAGACAATATAGTGAATGCTAAAAATCCAAACCTTACTTCTGATGAAGGTAATGAGCGAGTAAACAATTATACCATTTTCCAACCAGGTGTCACTTTGGGATATAGATTTGGCGATGCTAAGGTATTTGGTAGTGTTTACAAAGGATATATTGCACCTTCTAAATACTATGGATTCTGGGTAGAGCGTGATGGTAACTTGGTCGCTCCAGTTTCTCCAGAGGACTTGAGTAACATCAAACCTGAAGTAAGTTTAAATGCTGAATTAGGAATCAGAGGTGAATTGTTGAAAAATTTAATTTGGGGACAAATCGCTGTTTATAATAACAGAATTACTAACTTCTCTCTTGCAGGATGGAGTGAGTACTTCAGCAAATTAGCAGAAATCAACATCCAAGGTGCAGAAATCGCTTTGAGAATCCAAGTATTACCTGAAGATAACAAACATAGACTTGCTATTCGCCCTAATTTGACTTTATTAAATTCTAAAGTATTATCAGGAGAGTTACAAGATTTACACCTATTTACTCAAATCAAGCATACACAAGCTACTAAGCAAGAAATGGCAGATAAAGCTAATGCTAATCCAAATGGATACGCATTTTATGTAAAAAATGCTGAAGGACAAGAAGTTCAGTTACAAACTCCAATTTCTCCAGACGACTTAACTAATGTAGTTAAGACTGTATATAAGTTTGGTAACGGTGGTATCGAAGACGGCGTAACTCCTTATACTCCTAAAGTAGCTTACAATATTGGATTAGATTATGGATATGGCGATTTCAACTTTGGTTTTTCTTACAACTATGTAGGTGATCAATATGGTGAATACGCTAATTTCACAAATGTATCAGGAGACGGTGGACTTGGACAAGTAAAAGCATTTACAACATTTGATGTTAATGCTAGCTACGATTTCAACTTAGGCAGTACTCGATGCAATGTGTTTGTAGCAGGTAAAAACTTAGGTGACAATGTTGTAGTTGGTTCAAGATTAAACAGAGGACAATCAGGAATTATGGCAGTTGGTTTCCGCCAAGTAAATGCCGGTTTGATTCTTGATTTCTAATAGAGTAAAACTTTTCAATTATATTTAAAAAAAATGGCTGATTTTCGGCCATTTTTTTATCAGATTTTCGTACTAAATGAGTTAGTTAAAAACGTTTGTTAAGAAAAAACCGGATTGACGTTGTCAGTTCGGTTTTTTTATTTCACCTAATCTTATGCTCAATTTAATCCTTGAGATTTAGTCCAAAACTTACTTGATAATAACATCGTCTATTCCTTCACAATCTTGTCTCTCAACAATACTTGACCGTCAGAATCAGTCAGGATTAAAATGTATAAAGATGGAGGCAGCGTCGATACATCCATCTCCCTTACATTATGTTGATCTAAAACCATTTGCCCGGTAAGGGTCATCCATTGAGCGTGCATTTCCTTAGAAAAGACGATTCGACTGCTTACCGGATTAGGAAAGACAACGACGGAATGATCCGCTACATGGAGATTATTAGAACTTGTCGAACTATAAATCCCTGTTCTTGGATAAGACGTCACAACCTCCCAAATCATCGATTGTAGATAATGTGCTAAAGCCAAGGATGGTTTTTTGAAATCTTCCGGTGCATTTGGCATTAAATCATTGGGCAAACCTTCTGGGCTTTTATTGAAAATACAAGCATAATGAATGAGCGCAATCGCATAATCTCCCAATGAATTTGTATGAATATTATCACTAAACAGCTGAGAAATATCAGTAATATCCGGCACTCTACCAAGGGCAATATCATCATAGATTCTAGCCATCATTTTATGTCCGGGAATGATATAAACAGGAGGTGCATCTTCAGACTTATTGGAGTTAGCATAGTCTTGCATCCTTTCAAAGGCTTCGCCTTGAATATCCAGCATATCACGCCATGGTCCATCGCTATCATCGATGTTTGTCCAAGTCGTCCATAATAATGTTGATGCACCTTGGCCTCTATTTCCATGTTGCCAAGCATTGTTCACAAATAAGGATAGGTACGCTCTTTGCTCTTGGATCAAATCTAAATACCATGGTTCTGAATTTCCACCGTCATAGGCCAAAGGAACTCTTTCTGTAATACTCAACAACTCCCAATCTGATATATCCAGACGTGCATCCGGGCCATATTCAACCGGATTATGCCATCTCCAATTGAGGCTTGATCCGGGAACGGTTGACTTTCCGACATTATCCTCTGCCCATGTACCTCTCAAAAGAGTCAGTAAGTTGACAAACTGCCCTGGCCATGGCTGGCCAAACAATGGATCTGTCAAGCTATGCCCACTATGAATTTGTTTTACATCAAAAGGATATGCTGCTTTAGGAGGCAACGACTGCCCTAAGGAAGTAGAGATGTTCATGCTTTGGAAGCACATAAAAAGAAAGATCCATTTTAAAATATCCATGAGGTGCTGATTTTACAACTGAGTAACTATACGAATTCGAGAACTAAATGCCCAAATTCGCCAAAAGGTTGCCATAAGCCCAATTCTATCCAATGAATAAACACTGAAATTGCAAAAAATCAGCTATATCCCTATGCATTATCAATTCACAAGAAGGATTCCTTATAAAAACGTGAGACAATTAATATTCTAGTGCTTCGTCAATATAAAGAAATTAATAAAATGTCGTTCTTTTTATAGATAGAGCACTAGTCTTTGCTTTTCTATCTCCTTATCTGAAATATATTCGTCAAACGGCTTCAATTTGTCTAAAAATCCATTAGGTCCAATTTCGATCACTCGATTAGCTACCGTTTGTGTAAAGGTATGGTCACGAGAAGTAAACAAAATATTGCCTGGAAAATTAGTTAAAGAGTTGTTGAGTGTTGTGATGGTTTCCAAATCTAAGTGGTTGGTTGGTTCATCCAACATCAGCAGATTGGCTTCTTTCAACATCATACGAGAGATCATACAGCGCACCTTCTCTCCTCCTGAAAGGACATTGGACATTTTAAAAGTTTCTTCTCCAGAGAAGAGCATTTTTCCTAAAAATCCACGGATATAGGACTCGTCTTTTTCTGAAGAATATTGTCTAAGCCAATCTATCAAATTGAGTGGTTCATTCGCAAAATATGATTCATTTTGATTGGGCAAATAAGAGAAAGTGATGGTTTGTCCCCATTCGATATCGCCGCTATCCGGAGTAATCTCTCCGCTTAATATTTGATATAAAGCAGTTGTAGCTAGACTGTTTTTAGATATAAAAGTGATTTTATCGTCTCGATTGACCGAAAAAGACAAATCTTTAATCAGCGTTTCTCCATGAATGGCATAATTCAATCCTCTTACATTGAGTATTTCCTTTCCAGCTTCTCTTTCTGGCTTGAATATAATACCAGGATATTTTCTAGATGATGGTTTAATATCTTCAACATTAATTTTTTCAAGCATTTTTTTACGGGCAGTAGCTTGTCTAGATTTTGAAGCATTCGCACTAAACCGCTGGATAAAAGCCTGCAATTCCTTGATTTTGTCCTCTGCCTTTTTATTGGCATTTAATTTTTGACGTAGCGCCAACTGGCTAGACTCGTACCAGAAAGTATAGTTACCAGAATATATATTGATCTTACTAAAATCGATATCTACAATATGTGTACATACAGTATCCAAAAAGTGTCGGTCGTGAGATACAATCAAAACCGTATTTTTAAAGTCCAATAGAAAATCTTCCAACCAAGTAATCGTATGCAAATCCAAATCGTTGGTAGGCTCGTCAAGGATCAAGACATCGGGATTTCCAAATAAGGCTTGCGCCAATAAAACACGTACTTTTTGGTTACCATCCATCTCTTTCATGAGCTTATAATGGTCACTTTCAGATATACCAATTCCGCTAAGCAAGTTGGCAGCGGAAGACTCGGCATTCCATCCGTCCATTTCGGCAAATTCTGCTTCCAATTCGGAGGCTTTGATACCATCAGCTTCACTAAAGTCTTCCTTCATATAGATGGCGTCCTTTTCTTGCATGATGCCCCATAGCTTTTGGTGGCCCATCAACACCGTATTTAAAACAGTAACTTCGTCAAACTCATGGTGATCTTGTTTTAAAACTGCCATGCGCTTGCCAGATTCTAGATGAACACTTCCTTTATTGGCTTCAATATCACCTGCTAATATTTTTAAAAAAGTGGACTTTCCTGCACCATTAGCTCCAATAATACCATAACAATTGCCTTCAGAAAATTTCAAAGTCACCTCGTCGAAAAGCACTCTTTTGCCGTACTGCAATGAAATATTTTGGGTGGATAACATACTTAAAATTTAGAATTGGATGCAAAGATAATAAAAGCCTAGTGTTTAACTCGTATAAGGCATTAGAAAATCTATTGCGATGTAAAATAACTTCAAATCAACTATTTTACTGAATTGGCTGTACTTTTGACGATTATAACGAAACCTAATGCGTCATTTGCCTATATCTCGTATAAAAAGCGCGATTAGAGCCTGACCACTTTAAACGCTAGGATTTGGCTAGCATCGTATAATACTAGCATATAAACTCCATGTTGATAGGCTTCCATATCGATGGTAAATTTGTCATTTTGAATATCTGGTTTGGCTTCGTCGAGTACGCTTCCATGCATATCCATTAAAACATATTTATCAATTGGCTTTTTGGTCACAACCGTTAGAATATTCCTAACTGGGTTAGGATAAATGGCCACTTCTGGAAGTGCTTCATTTGAAACAGCCGTGATTTCTTCTATTATAAAATGCCCTTCTATTTGACATCCATAGTCATCCGTAACAGTTACACTATATATCCCTGCTTTAAGACCTTCGATACATCTATAATTGACTTGCCCATTACTCCATTCAAACCGATAAGGCGGTGCTCCATTATCAATGTGGATACAAATCCGACCATCAGAACCGCCATTGATCTCATGTTCGATATCGGCGACCAGTTTCATTTTGGATTGTGCCGTGATTAAAATTGTATCTATTGACAGCATACAACCTACATCGTCCATCACAAATCCATAGTATTGTCCATTCGGCAGATTATAGAGTTCGGCACCTGCATATTGGCCATTATTCCATATAATATCAAATGGTTGGTTGCTACCAATGAGCTTGAGGCGAATTATACCCAAAGAGTCATTTTGACAAACATTATTGGCAGTTTCTAATATTTCGTATTTGAATACCGGAAATTCAGGGATGATAATAGTATTGGAAACTCCGGTACAACCATCGCTATCGGTTATCGTCAATTCGTATCTGCCGGATGCAAGGTTGAAAATCGTATCTCGAATTGCAGCGTTAAAATATTGGCTTCCATGACTCCAGTTGTAATCAAAAATTGGCGAACCGTTAGCTATAAACGCCGCAATAGCCGCATTGGCTTCACCATAACAAGTATTATTAAGGATTTGGTCAAGATGTATCTCTATGGCTGTATTGATATAAGGCACTTCAATATCAGGAATACCCGATTTACAACCGAGTTGATCATAAACGGTCACATTGTAATGGCCTCGCGGAATACTATCCAATATATTACTTGTGCTACTTTGTTCATTCCATACATAAAAATAGGCACCATTTCCTCCTCTACTCTGTAAGCGAATTTGACCATTTCCTCCTAAAATACAAGTCGCAGGGAGGATGCTGTCCACAAATACTTCTAGTGGATCGGGCTGAACTATTACGATTGATTCTGTTATTGCAGCGCATCCATTCGCATCTGTAACCGTCAAGGTATAAATTCCAGCTTTGATATTAAATATATCGTCATCTGTATAGCTATAGTTATTCCATAGATAGGTATAACCCGGTTTTCCTCCTGAAACGTTGGTCTTGATAGATCCGTTAGCTTCTCCAAAACAGCGCACATGCTCTGTGCTTACCACCTGAACTTTTAATGGGTCGTAGTCCACCAATTCGGTCTCTAAGATATATTGACATGCATTATCATCTGTAATCGTACAAGTATATTGACCCGAAGATAAATGCGTTATCCGACTGGTCATCTGTCCATCTTCCCACTGATATGCATAAGGTGGATTTCCATTGATGGCGAACACTTCGAGGAAGCCGTCTTCTTTTCCAGAACACGTTGGGTTGGCCTTGGCACTGATGCCTGCAATGACGGAAGGTTTCGCCGATAGCTTAATATCCGACAGAACAGCAAAACACTGATTTGCATCTGTAACTGTAACATTGTAAACACCTTCTGCGGCATTATCCAAATCTCGATTAGTCATTCCATTAGACCACAGATACGTGTAGGGCGGCGCATCTAAGGAGTGAGAAATGGCCACTACCCCATCCGATTTACCTAAACAAGAAGGCGCCAGCAAATCTTTGACAATGATGTTTAATGTATTGGTGGGTTGAATCTTATAAAAATCGGTATGCAAGATACAGCCACCTATATCCGTAATCGTAGCATAATAAATACCGGTTTTGAGGTTGGTAATACTTTCGCCAGTTTTTCCGTTATTCCAAGTAACTTCATACGGCGGATTTCCTCCTACAATCGTGAGTTGGATACTTCCATCTGCGGATCCATTGCAAGAAGAATCATAGATTTGCTCTTGAACTAATATCGGATTTACAGCCGGCTGATCATCTTCATTTCCATTACAATTCTCATCGATGCCGTTACATTGAATTTCTTTAGCTCCCGGGTGAATTTCCGCATTATCATCGTCACAATCTCCCGAAATCAGGACATAACCCGAGGGTGCTTCTGATGCACAAGACAAAATAAAGTCTCGATCTGTACCATATCCATCACCATCTACATCCCGATAATAAGTATTCAAACCCGCAGCCGGTATAGATTTATAAAATTCGATTTGGTCTATCGCAATATCTCCCAATGGCCCGTCTCCTGAAATGGCTATAAACCTAAAAACACCTAATTGTCCATCAAAATCCTTGAGCGATAAGGTGTGCTGAATCCATCGATTACCATGGTCGCCACCAGTTGTAAACAACGTGTTCCAAGTCAAGCCACCATCCACGGACAATTCTAATTTAAGAGCTTCAATATCAGATCCATACATATGATAGTAGAACGACATATCACATCCAGATGCATTGCTCAGGATTTGCATACACGTTGACTCGAGGATGGCTTGATTTTGTTGACCACATAGCTGAGGATTGTTTTCTATATATAGAAATTTTCCCGTACCATTGATGTCTCCATCAGCGCCCGTAAACTCTGTTTCTGTTTTGCCTTGTATCAAAATCCAATCTTGCGCGTCTTCATTCGTATTATTAAACCAAATAGATCCGGTATTGGTACAATGCACAATACAACTTGGCTCGCATACATCATAATTATCAAAGCTTTCTGCTATGGAAATCGGTTCACAAGATGTAGAAGCATAGATAAGGCATCCATCCGAAGAAGACTGTGAATGAGTACAAAGCGACGTAATCGAAAATCCGTATTCTGTATTGGGTTTCAAATTATCAATCGTAAAATACGCCTCTCGACAAGGTACAAAAAAAGAATCCACAGCGATATCGCCTTCAAAAACCCGAATACTAACCGTATTGCACGGCTCTTTAAAGTCCCACCCTACTGTAATTTCGTTAATATCCGTATTTAGCACCGTAAAATGATCGGGTACAATACAAGCATCATCACTAAAAGTGATATTCATGTATTTCAAAATCCCTGCATCTTTTACCGCACGATCGAAGGTAATCAACCTCCAATTGCCCTTGTTTAAGGTATCCGCCTGCCATGTCGCCAAGTCCCCATCCGGGTGAAAAGCGCCAACGAAAGGAGGTTTGAAGTCTTTCAGATATCTGCAGCCATCCATCGAAAACGAGGTAAACTGTGTACAAGTTGAGTCTTGAAGGATTCCAAAATTTCGAGTAACAGTTCCATTGTGATTAGATAGCAAAAGTTGCTGGCCTTGTGGGCTTTCTAAGATGATTTTCAAATCTGCAGGCCAAGCGTGTTCTAATATCAAATCCACTGATTTAAGGAAGATATTAGTACCCAAAATGGGATTTTGCAACGTTTTTAAATAAGGAATATCAATATCTAGGACTTCAATTCCATTGTCTTTAAGCGGAATATTCAGTTGACAAGCCGAAGGTATCTCTATCACCGTAGTAAAAGGAATAGCGACATTCCATTGGCTTCTACTACCTGCACAAACGGTTCTAATATACAAATCGTAAGAAGTCGAAGGAGTGAGGTTTTGAAGAACAACGGTCTTGTTTGTTTGCAAAGGCAATGATGGCGTACCAGTTTGCGCAGCTCCACGTTTGACCACTTCGATTTCCCAGCCATCAGGCTGATTATTGATATCCGACCAGGTAACGGTAATGGCCGTAGTCGATTTGTTTTCAAAACGAATATTAAAAGGAATATTGCATGGTTGTGCTTGGGTTGCAACTATATTTAGAAACAACAAAATCCATACACATCCGAAATACTTTTTTATATATTCAACCACTTCGATCCTTTTAAGCAATCAAAATTAAGTATAAAAATGCAAACCAGCCTATCTTTTGCTATATAAATACAGATTTTAACAAAAAACATAAAAACTACCTGGATCTATTGGTTTAAAAGTTTATCCGTGTAAAGGTGTAATTTTGATTGTTGATTTGTGGAATCGTTGGATTTGTCGAGTTGGATTAATTGGTTTAAAGGTGTAAGGGTTTAATTTTTATTGTTGATTTGTGGAGTTGTTAGATTTGTGGAGTTGATTTTACTAGTGCTCTGTCCATAAAAAGACTTAAATTATAATGGAAGTTATTTTTTTAAAGCTCAAGGCAAAAAACGCAGGCGAACCAAGTGGTTCGGTGAGGCTTTTTAACGCAGAGATTTGGAAAAAGAACGACATTTTATTAAGATCTTTTTGTTGACGGAGCACTATACGAAAGAGACGTCTCTTTCGTATTCAGTTTGACATTAGTGTTTGTCGTCCCGACAACATGACCATTCGATAAGCTTAGCGTCCTCGCTAAGTTTGATATTAGTGTTTGTCGTCCCGACAACATGAACGAATAAATGCCATTTGGATCTATTGGTTTAAAGGTTTAAAGGTGTAATTTTTATTGTTGATTTGTGGATTCGTTGGATTTGTCGAGTTGGATTAATTGGTTTAAAGGTGTAAGGGTTTAATTTTTATTGTTGATTTGTGGAGTTGTTAGATTTGTGGAGTTGATTTTACTAGTGCTCTGTCCATAAAAAGACTTAAATTATAATGGAAGTTATTTTTTTAAAGCTCAAGGCAAAAAACGCAGGCGAACCAAGTGGTTCGGTGAGGCTTTTTAACGCAGAGATTTGGAAAAAGAACGACATTTTATTAAGATCTTTTTGTTGACGGAGCACTATACGAAAGAGACGTCTCTTTCGTATTCAGTTTGACATTAGTGTTTGTCGTCCCGACAACATGACCATTCGATAAGCTTAGCGTCCTCGCTAAGTTTGATATTAGTGTTTGTCGTCCCGACAACATGAACGAATAAATGCCATTTGGATCTATTGGTTTAAAGGTTTAAAGGTGTAATTTTTATTGTTGATTTGTGGATTCGTTGGATTTGTCGAGTTGGATTAATTGGTGGATTTATAGGTTTAAGGGTTGATACGTGTAAGAGTTTAATTTTTACTCTGATAAGCTTAGTGTCCTCACTAAGTTTGACATTAGCGTTTGTCGTCCCGACAACATGAACGAATAAATGCCATTTGGATCTATTGGTTTAAGGGTTTAAAAGTGTAATTTTGATTGTTGATTTGTGGAATCGTTAGATTTGTCGAGTTGGATTAATTGGTGGATTTATAGGTTTAAGGGTTGATACGTGTAAGAGTTTAATTTTTACTCTGATAAGCTTAGTGTCCTCACTAAGTTTGACATTAGCGTTTGTCGTCCCGACAACATGAACGAATAAATGCCATTTGGATCTATTGGTTTAAAGGTTTAAAGGTGTAATTTTTATTGTTGATTTGTGGATTCGTTGGATTTGTCGAGTTGGATTAATTGGTTTAAAGGTGTAAGGGTTTAATTTTTATT
Organism: Chitinophagales bacterium; assembly: GCA_026928325.1. Lineage (GTDB taxonomy): Bacteria > Bacteroidota > Bacteroidia > Chitinophagales > Saprospiraceae > OLB9. Next base: position 97,660 of record JAIXKS010000007.1, read on the forward strand.
GTTGATTTGTGGAGTTGTTAGATTTGTGGAGTTGATTTTACTAGTGCTCTGTCCATAAAAAGACTTAAATTATAATGGAAGTTATTTTTTTAAAGCTCAAGGCAAAAAACGCAGGCGAACCAAGTGGTTCGGTGAGGCTTTTTAACGCAGAGATTTGGAAAAAGAACGACATTTTATTAAGATCTTTTTGTTGACGGAGCACTATACGAAAGAGACGTCTCTTTCGTATTCAGTTTGACATTAGTGTTTGTCGTCCCGACAACATGACCATTCGATAAGCTTAGCGTCCTCGCTAAGTTTGATATTAGTGTTTGTCGTCCCGACAACATGAACGAATAAATGCCATTTGGATCTATTGGTTTAAGGGTTTAAAAGTGTAATTTTGATTGTTGATTTGTGGAATCGTTAGATTTGTCGAGTTGGATTAATTGGTGGATTTATAGGTTTAAGGGTTGATACGTGTAAGAGTTTAATTTTTACTCTGATAAGCTTAGTGTCCTCACTAAGTTTGACATTAGCGTTTGTCGTCCCGACAACACGAACGAATAAATGCCATATATTCGGAGCTATTACTTGCCCATAATGTTAAAGTAACGATTTTTTTGAAAATATTTTTAAATTTTGTTGGAAATATCAAAATATTTATGCAATATTGCCCTGATTTATTTCATAACATTTGAAAAAATTAAAGTCATGAAAAACATCATTATTACTGCAATTTTGACCCTAATAGTTAGTTTAGGATTTGGTCAAAACAAAGAAATACTCCGCAATCAGGCGGATTTTACAAAAGCGATGCAGGACTATATCGCTGCTGAGCTGAATGACGCAGATAAGATGAAAGCGGCACGGGAACAGTACGGTCACAGCTGCGTACCGGGTGTGACTGTAAGTGATGATGATATACGCCGTGAAGCGGGTGATGCGGCAAAGCACGATTTTATCAGGACTAATATAGAAAGGTATATGGCACTGTATTTTCCTGAGAGTAAAGTTATATCAGATACATTTGCTTGTGATAACGGAGGATTTGAAGATGATTTTCTTTATTATTCAGGGTTTAGCAGTACCTTTACTAATGGTAGTAATACCTGTAACCCAAAGAATGGAGGTACACCGTCGGTATTTATTCCTGTTAGTACATTGCCAACATTAAAAGAATTTGAAATTGTAACATCTGGTATAGACCCTATTACAGGGTTGCAAAAAGTAAAATTTGGCAATAAAGCATTGAAACTAAATGACCCTTATAGTCATATCGATGGTGGATGTAATGGACATAGAGGTGTAAATAAGTTGGTTAAGCGATTTAAAGTAACCTCAGATAATAGGGATTTAACCGTATGGTATTCAATCGCTTTGGAAAACCCGCCAGGTCATTTGAATACCCAGCCCTTTTTTAGCATTAAATGTGATTTAGCACCATTTAGTGACTTGTGCTTTGATGCTCATATTTTAGATTGTGATAGTTTATATAGCCAACCAGGCTGTTCATACGCATTGATGGATGTTTTGGATTGGACATGTCATAAAATAAAAATACCAATGTCAGAAGTTGGTAAAATTGCTACTATTGAGATTACAATGGGTGATTGTGGTGAAAGTGCTCATAATGGGTATGCGTATATTGACGGATTCTGTGAAGAATGCGAAAATAGTTTATTAGGTTCAATATTAATAGACAGTATTGACTATCTTTCTTGCCATGGAGAGAAAGCTAGAATATGTGGTAGTTATATCGAACCAAATGTATGTGGAGAATGGTACTTAGATTCCGTATCAGTACCCGGTAAAATAATAGAAAATATATCGATTGATACGATCAATAAGCGATATTGTTTTGATTTACCTGTTTCAAATTTAGATTTATATACTACTAAAATTTTTGTTGCTGGATTTTTCAAAAAGAAAGGAGGAGGATATCTTCCGACTGTATTTAGTAATACGATAATTATCAAAACGTGGGATTATAAACCGTATCATACTATTGATGCTATAGTTAATGAATGCCATAATAATAATACGCCAAATAACATATCAGACGATTATTATTATGTCACATTTAAGATTCAAACATATCAGGTAACAGATACTTGGGAATTGTCAAAACAGTTGTTGGATCCATATCCAAACGAATCGGGCTTTAGTATTCTCGGTTCGGGAATGGGAACAGATGCAATAACTGTCGGCCCGTTTTTTATACAGGAAGGAAGTTGGGAAGCGACGGTCACAATCGGAGAGTGTGTATATAAGCTGTTAATAACGCCACCAGATTATTGTAGTGGATGTGAGATCTTTAGGAAGCTGAAGATTTCTAAATTTCAGTGTATTGCAGGGTCTCCTGATACCTGGTCTTTTGATATCAATGTGCCTTATGCAGGCGGTGGTCAATATGAGCTTATACCTTCAAGTACAGCGTCTAAAAACTACAACCAGACCTATACGATATATCCGGGAAATATAGGAACAGAATGTATGGAATATATACTTAAAACCATGGACTTGCCAACTTGTGAAGTTACATTTACAGTCTGTCCACCAAAGCCATGTGATGTGGAATGTGATATCGAAATCACTAATAGAACGTGGTCATGTGAAATGGATTTGAACGGTAACTATCAATATTATGTACATTTAGAAGGAAGTGGATATACTTGTTATTCAGTTGATGGAGGAACACTGCAATTATTTCCGTCAACAGGGATTATCGGTCCATTTACTACAGATGTAACTTTGGTATTGTATTATTGTCCTGCAATCTCAATAAACCCATGTGCCGATTGTGATGATTCTGACTGTTATAAAGTATTAAAAATATTTGAGCCGGATTGTGAAAACAACAATGAACCAAATAACCCGATGCCCGTTGGACGGATAATATCCAATGCAGGAAATGAGCCTCAATCATCTGAAGTTAAAGTAATACCTAACCCAATAGAAAGAGATATGCTTCGGATTGTCTCCGGGTATGAAAAAACAAGTATTGACATCATAGATATCAATGGACGTTTGTTGGATAAAGTAACATTTGAAGCAAAAGAACATATAATGGATGTAAGTCGCCTGACACAAGGCAGTTACTTCATCCGTTATCGGGATAATCATGGAAAGATTCGGTACATACATTTTGTTAAGTTATAAGTGATTATGTAATAATTTTCTGAAAGCATACTTAGGTATGCTTTCAGAAAATTTAATCGATTTAAATAATATGTGTTATATCATAAGATACGGTATTGTTTTTTTTGTTATTTTGTTTACTAAAGCAGAGCTAATTGGACAGGCAGATGTAAAGTGCTATGGGAACGGAAACTTTGAATTTGGGATAGAAAAAGAACGGCAATCAATTTTTGAAGTACCTGTATTTCAAACGTTCAAAGTTCAGGATATAGACAATGACGGAATTCCTGAAATAATTGCCGTTAAAAATGCGGATTATATTGTAGGAGCTTATTATTTAAATCGGGATATATTAATTATTAACTCTCAAACACTTGAAGTTGTAAATGAAATCAATACCTATTATTTTGCACCAAATTATGGTAATTTTGTTATTACAGGAGATGAATTGGGCGGATATGAAATTATAGTTGCAGTTGCAGATAATGACGAAAATCCAAATCATGTCAGAGGCAAATTGGTTTGTTATCGTTCTGATGGAAGTATCAAATGGATATCGGATTTTAAGTATGGATCAGGCCATAGTGATAATATGTTTTTTTATCGTCTTGGAGGATGTTTATCATTAGCCGATTTTAATCAGGACGGTATCCCGGAAGTGTATATTTTTAACGAAATATTTAATGCCCGGACCGGTAAAAAATTAGCTTATGGAGGTAAACATGGACTTGGTGGATTACCAGGCATAACTATTGCAGCAGATTTGGATGACAATCCAAATGATCTGGAATTAGCTGCGGGATATACTATATACAAAGTTAAGATTACAAATTTAAATGGATTAGCAGGTAATGAAATGACACCATATAATATGCGTGTCAACGGAGATTTACTTGATGGATATACAGTGGTTGCCGATATCAATGGTGACGGCAGATTGGATGTAATCGTAACACATAGTCGTCAGATTTCCATGATTTATGTATATACGTTAGCTGATTTGCAATGTTCTTTTATTGCGAAAAAGGTATTTTTTGTTGAACGATGGGATATTCTCGGATTTCCCGTAATAGGCAATTTTACAAATCAATCGGAAGTGGGCATGGTTCTGTTTACAAGAGATACACTACATAAATTATCGTATATTGATTCAGAATTGTTGTCGGAAGATTGGCGATTAAAAATACAAGATAATAGCAATTATTATATATTTTTGTCCGCTTATGATTTTGATAATGACGGAATTCATGAATTTATATTTCGGGGTAAAGAAAATTTACAAGTGTTTAATGCAAAAGATAACACACCCGTAATGCTTGGTGGAGCTCACTGCAAGTCTGCTCCTACGCATGATCACGCTATGATTGCAGATATAAACAATATAGGTTCAGCAAGGATTTGTGTTCCGTGTTCGGATAGTGATAAGAATTTTAAACCCGGCCACCTCACAATCTTCGGTCCACCCGAAGGCCAGCATTGGGCACCGGCCCGCAATATCTGGCATCAGTTTGGCTACAATCCGCTTTTCATCAACGATGACGGTACAGTACCGCAACACATGCACAATCCTGCGACCTACAAGAACGGTAAGTACAACAACTTCAATGTGCAGGAAAACCTGCTTGACGGAGACGGTAAGATACCTGCCGCCTCGCTGTACGGCGATATCCCTTGTATCGGCTACGATGTGGATACAGACAGCTACCATGTAAGCTTTACGGTGCGCAACCGAGCAGATGCGTCCGCCACAGCAAAGACCAATGTCCCTGTCGCCTTTTACACAGGCGACCCGGAGCGTGACGGCAGGCTGATCGGCGTATATCATACCACGGCAAGCATCACGGCAGGAGAAAATACAGGTACGCTGAGCTATAGCTTTCCTGCATCAGGCGTTACATCGCTGTGGATGGTGGTCAATACAGACAGATATCCGATGATACTGAGCGACTCATCGTACTACAGCATCGATGAGTGCGACTATACAGACAATGTATTTATAGCAGAACTTCCAAAGATACAAAGACAAGAGCAGGAAATCTGCGAGGGCGATACAGTGGATTTTTACGGTCAGCAGTTGAGTACAGCAGGACAATATCACTACAAGCTGAGGTCAGCAACGGACTGTGACTCACTCATCGCCATACTCGACCTGACCGTTACCGATAAGAAAGATGAAGCAGTCACAGACATAGCTTGCGATACCTATACCTGGAACGGTCAGACCTACGACCGCAGTGGCGACTACGAGTATCGCACAACAAGTATATCGGGTTGTGACAGCATCGTCACGCTAAGCCTGTCGATACATCCATCCATCCAACAAACAGAGGTACAAACCACCTGCGAGCGCTACGAGTGGAACGGACAGACCTACACAACAAGTGGTATATTTACCTACAACGGACAAACAAGTCAGGGCTGTGACAGTACCGTCACGCTAAATCTCACGATACATTCCAAAGCAGAGTCCATACAACAAATATCCGTATGCGACAGCTACGAATGGAATGGTCAAAGGTACGATCAGAGCGGCACTTATACCTACAACGGACAGACAAAGCAAGGTTGCGACAGCACCGCCATATTGGAGTTGGTCATATCCACTTCACTGACCGTAACCGAAGAAAAAACGGCCTGTGACCAGATCATCATCAACGGCATCACCCTGGATACCAGTGGCGACTATCCGGAAAGTTATCTGACAAGTACCGGCTGCGACTCCACGCACATCCTTCGGCTGACGATACACAAATCTACACAAAGCAATCAGGCAATAACCGCTTGTGAGGAATATGATTTTTTTGGCAGCACGAAAACAGAAAGCGGCATATATCGCCACACACTGACCAACCAACAAGGCTGTGATTCGCTCATCACGCTCGATCTGCGCATCGCAGCCGAAGCATCACAAGCGATAGCAACCGCCTGTGGTAGCTACCACTGGGCAGCAGGCGACACGACGATAACGAATAGTGGCGTTTACACGACACGATACTTGAACCAATACGGCTGCGACTCGACCATCACACTATCGCTCAACATCGCACCCGAATACGATATCCAAAAGCAGGAAGAAGCCTGCGGCAATTTTACCTGGTCGGTAACAAAGGAGCGATATACAGCAACCGGCATATATAGCCAACTACTGAAAACAGCACAGGGCTGCGACTCGCTCATCACACTCGACCTGACGATACATCCAGAGTTTGAATACCACGATACAGTAAGCACCACATCGTCCTACTACTGGCCACTCAACGGACAAACCTACGACCAATCGGGTGTTTACACGGAGTTATTCCGTACGGAAGCCTCGTGCGACTCTATCCATGTCCTACACCTACGGGTCAGTTACAACACAGACATCTACTTCCCAAATGTCATCACGGGCGAAGGCAGCAACGGATATTTTACAGGATATAGCACGACGAAAGGCACACAAATCCGATCGTTATCAGTCTTCGACCGCTGGGGCAATCGGGTATTTCACCGAGAGCACTTCGCTACGAATGAACCGGAGGCAGGTTGGGATGGGAAGTTTGGCGGCAAGGATGTAGTACCGGGCGTATATATTTGGACGGCGCAGATCGTACATAGCGATGGCAGAGAGGAGACTTTTTCTGGGGATGTGACGGTAGTTAGGTGATTACCTAAGTTTAAAGGTTTAAGGGTGTAAAGGTGTAATTTTTATTGTTGATTTGTGGAATCGTTGGATTTGCTGATTCGTTGGAGAAATTGGTGGATTTAAAGGTTTAAGTGTGTAAAGGTGTAATTTTTATTGTTGATTTGTGGAATCGTTGGATTTGCTGATTCGTTGGAGAAATTGGTGGATTTAAAGGTTTAAGTGTGTAAAGGTGTAATTTTTATTGTTGATTTGTGGAATCGTTGGATTTGCTGATTCGTTGGAGAAATTGGTGGATTTAAAGGTTTAAGTGTGTAAAGGTGTAATTTTTATTGTTGATTTGTGGAATCGTTGGATTTGCTGATTCGTTGGAGAAATTGGTGGATTTAAAGGTTTAAGTGTGTAAAGGTGTAATTTTTATTGTTGATTTGTGGAATCGTTGGATTTGCTGATTCGTTGGAGAAATTGGTGGATTTAAAGGTTTAAGTGTGTAAAGGTGTAATTTTTATTGTTGATTTGTGGAATCGTTGGATTTGCTGATTCGTTGGAGAAATTGGTGGATTTAAAGGTTTAAGTGTGTAAAGGTGTAATTTTTATTGTTGATTTGTGGAATCGTTGGATTTGCTGATTCGTTGGAGAAATTGGTGGATTTAAAGGTTTAAGTGTGTAAAGGTGTAATTTTTATTGTTGATTTGTGGAATCGTTGGATTTGCTGATTCGTTGGAGAAATTGGTGGATTTAAAGGTTTAAGTGTGTAAAGGTGTAATTTTTATTGTTGATTTGTGGAATCGTTGGATTTGCTGATTCGTTGGAGAAATTGGTGGATTTAAAGGTTTAAGTGTGTAAAGGTGTAATTTTTATTGTTGATTTGTGGAATCGTTGGATTTGCTGATTCGTTGGAGAAATTGGTGGATTTAAAGGTTTAAGTGTGTAAAGGTGTAATTTTTATTGTTGATTTGTGGAATCGTTGGATTTGCTGATTCGTTGGAGAAATTGGTGGATTTAAAGGTTTAAGTGTGTAAAGGTGTAATTTTTATTGTTGATTTGTGGAATCGTTGGATTTGCTGATTCGTTGGAGAAATTGGTGGATTTAAAGGTTTAAGTGTGTAAAGGTGTAATTTTTATTGTTGATTTGTGGAATCGTTGGATTTGCTGATTCGTTGGAGAAATTGGTGGATTTAAAGGTTTAAGTGTGTAAAGGTGTAATTTTTATTGTTGATTTGTGGAATCGTTGGATTTGCTGATTCGTTGGAGAAATTGGTGGATTTAAAGGTTTAAGTGTGTAAAGGTGTAATTTTTATTGTTGATTTGTGGAATCGTTGGATTTGCTGATTCGTTGGAGAAATTGGTGGATTTAAAGGTTTAAGTGTGTAAAGGTGTAATTTTTATTGTTGATTTGTGGAATCGTTGGATTTGCTGATTCGTTGGAGAAATTGGTGGATTTAAAGGTTTAAGTGTGTAAAGGTGTAATTTTTATTGTTGATTTGTGGAATCGTTGGATTTGCTGATTCGTTGGAGAAATTGGTGGATTTAAAGGTTTAAGTGTGTAAAGGTGTAATTTTTATTGTTGATTTGTGGAATCGTTGGATTTGCTGATTCGTTGGAGAAATTGGTGGATTTAAAGGTTTAAGTGTGTAAAGGTGTAATTTTTATTGTTGATTTGTGGAATCGTTGGATTTGCTGATTCGTTGGAGAAATTGGTGGATTTAAAGGTTTAAGTGTGTAAAGGTGTAATTTTTATTGTTGATTTGTGGAATCGTTGGATTTGCTGATTCGTTGGAGAAGTTGGTGGATTTATAGGTTTAAGGGTTTATACGTGTAAGAGTTTAATTTTACTCCGATAAGCTTAACCTCCTCGCTAAGCTTGCAGTTAGCGTTTGTCGTCCCGACAACATGAACGAATAAATGCCATTTGGATCTATTGGTTTAAGGGTTTAAAAGTGTAATTTTGATTGTTGATTTGTGGAATCGTTAGATTTGTCGAGTTGGATTAATTGGTGGATTTATAGGTTTAAGGGTTGATACGTGTAAGAGTTTAATTTTTACTCTGATAAGCTTAGTGTCCTCACTAAGTTTGACATTAGCGTTTGTCGTCCCGACAACATGAACGAATAAATGCCATTTGGATTAATTGGTTTAAAGGTTTAAGGGTGTAATTTTTATTGTTGATTTGTGGAATCCTTAGATTTGTAGAACTGGTGGAATTGCTGGAATTGGTGGAATTACTAAATTGTAGAAATTTTTCAATCAATTTCCATCCCACATAAGGAAAGCCTTCAGGAAGCCATCGAGCTCACCATCTAGTACTGCCTCGGTGTTTCTTGTTTCAAAGCCTGTTCTGTGATCCTTGACTCTACGGTCATCCAATACATAGGAACGTATCTGAGAACCCCATTCGTTTTTCATTTTTTGGGCTTCTATTTTATCTCTTTCTTCGCGTTGCTTTTCGAGTTCAATCTGGTAAAGCCTGGATTTGAGCATTTGCATGGCTTTTTCTCTATTCGCATGTTGAGATCTAGCTTCTTGACATTGGATAGCTATTCCGGTAGGCAAGTGTTTGATTCTAACGGCAGTTTCTACTTTGTTTACATTTTGACCTCCTGCGCCCTGTGCTCTAAACGTATCCCATTCGATCTCGGAAGGGTTAATTTGAATATCTATCGTATCGTCAATCAAAGGATGCACAAAGACAGAAGCAAAAGAAGTCATCCGTTTGCCTTGGGCATTAAAAGGGCTCACGCGTACTAAGCGATGAACACCATTTTCGCCTTTGAGCATTCCGTAGGCATACACACCATCAATCTCGATAGATACTGACTTAATACCCGCAACATCGCCAGCTACATAATCCACTTCTGCAACGCCATAACCATTTTTATCGGCCCACATTTTAAACATTCGGTATAGCATGGATGTCCAATCACAAGCTTCAGTTCCACCTGCACCTGCATTGATTTCCAAAGTGCAACTCAATTTATCTTCCGGCTTATCTAAGGTCGTCCTAAACTCGATTTCATCCAATAGCGATAAAATCTCCTGATATTTTTCATTTGCCTCTTCTTCTGTAGCTTCTCCTTCTCTCACAAACTCCATCAAGACTTCGGCATCGTCTGCTTTAGATTCAAGTTCTTTATAAACTTCAACCCATTTTTTGTTGTCTTTGAGTGATTTTAAAATGGCTTCTGCTGATTCTGGATTATTCCAGAATTCAGGATTAAGGGAAAGTTGTTCTTGGTCTTCTATTTGCAATAATCGATTATCAACGTCAAAGATACCTCCTTACCGATGTCAATCGCTCCCGTATATCAGCTAACTGTTCTATGGTCATTGCCCTGCATGTTTAAAAGTAAGTAAAAAACACCGATAGTCAATTACAAATTCAAATATCGGTGCTCATTTTTTTAATTCTTCTAGTGCTCTGTCTATAAAAAGGCTTAAATAATAATGGAAGTTATTTTTTTAAAGATCAAGGCAAAAAACGCAAACATAGTGATAACTATGGCGAGTATTTTTAACGATGAGATTTGAAAAAAGAACGACATTGCATTAAGATCTTTTTGTTGACAGAGCACTGTGCTCTGTCTATAAAAAGGCTTAAATTATAATGGAAGTTATTTTTTTTAAAGATCAAGGAAAAAAACGCAGACATAGTGGTAACTATGGCGAGTATTTTTAACGATGAGATTTGAAAAAAGAACGACATTGCATTAAGATCTTTTTGTTGACAGAGCACTAAAATTATTAACGATTTTGGATATCATTTAGTTCAACGTAGAAAAGTAAATTTGCTTGCGCTGGAATAACTGGTGGGCTTCCTGCCTCACCATAAGCTAATTCATAAGGAATAAACAAGAAACCTTTTGAACCTTTATTAAAATGCGTAAAGCCCTCATCCCAACCACGGATAACCATCCCTTGTCCTACAACGAATGAAAATTCTTGTCCTCTAGAGAAGGAGTCATCAAATTTAGTTCCATCCATCAAAGTTCCATAATAGTCTGCATTAATGACTTGGCCACTTTGAGTATTATCTCCTGTTCCTTGCTCGACGATATAATACTCAAGCCCTGAAGGTGTTTTTTCTGTTTTCAACTTACCTGCTTTATAAGCGTCTAGAGTAGATTTAACCAAAGCTTCAATTTCAGGAAGTCTTGCTTGTTGTAAAGCTGCCTTAGCAGCCATTTCTGCTTGTGCTTCTTGCTGTTTTTGGTTGAAAGCTTCTTCGTCAACTATTTTTTTGATAGTAAAATAATACACAAAGTTTTCGATATGCGGGTATTCGGCTCTTGCACCTGGAAGAGAATCTAATGGCATATATAGTTTATACTCTGCGCCTACTTTAGCATGTGACAATTTAAAAACGTCAATAATTGGATTAGACTGTGGTCCAGTAGGGAGTTCCTCCGGAATTCTCAATACCGGCAAGTCATTCTCATCATTCATCTCATTAATCAGTTCTGTATCGTCACCTAAAACCTTTATTGTGAAATACACATAATCATCATCTTTAATAGATTCACCAGTACCTTCATTCAGAACTTCATATTTAAAACCGCCCGGGGTTGTAGTTTCCGAATTGGTTTTACAGGAGGTAAATAAAACTCCTGCTAATAATAAAAATGCAAAATGCTTAAAATTCATTGTTTCAATGTTTGTTTAAAAATAAAAATTCACTTCAAATATAAATTCGACAGCCCAAAGGTTGTCTTTTTTTAATTAACTTTAGGTAAATGCTCAGGAATAACCCTTTTCAAACGGTTGATGACGTCTTTTAGGGATGCATACACGCCGCCTCCTGCTGCATTTTTATGTCCACCGCCATTAAAATGTTTTTGTGCTATCTCTTGAACGGAAACATCATCCTTGCTGCGCAAAGAAATTTTTACAATCGTTGGTTGCTCCAAAATCAATGCTGCTATTTTGACCTTTTCAATCATCAACATGTAATTGACAATGCCTTCTGTATCGCCTCTTTGAATATCGAAATCCTGATAGTCTTTTTTACTCAACCACATAATACCGGCTCCATAATCTTGCAAAATCTCCATTCTATTGGCCAAACAATGCCCTAACAATCTAAGATGACGTTCCTTCTGCGCATTATAGATTTTATTATTTAATCCATAATCATCCACGCCGATACCTTTCAGAATTGCTGCTGTTTCGTAGGTTTGAGGTCTCGTGTGGTATTTAAACGAACCTGTATCTGTAATAATGCCCATAAAAAGGCTTTCGCCAATATATCGGTCTATCTTACCTCTATCTCCCAATTGGTCAATCACTTGAAATATCATTTCGCAGGTACTACTAGCTTCGATATCTGAAATCAAAATATCAGGAAAAGGTTCAGGATCTAAGTGATGGTCTATCACAACTTTTTTAGCTTTCGAAAACTTAACATTTTCTCCCAACTTGTCTATCCGATCTAACCCACTAAAGTCAAGGCAAAAAATCAAATCCGCACGATCTATAATTTTTCTAGCCTTATCCGGTTCTAAATCAAAGATGGTCGATTGCTGAATTCCTCTGACAAACTCGTACGTAGAGGAATATTCACTTGGAAAAACAACGTTTACATTATGATGTTTATTCTTGAGATACCCGGCCAAGCCCAATGATGAACCAATGGCATCACCATCAGGGTTGCGATGTGAAATAATGGCTATTTCCTTAGGTAGGATCAGTAAATCCTTTAATTCCTTCAATTCTTCCGTCATAATGGCCGCAAAATTGAGTATTTTAAATGTCATATCAAAATATTTTTTTGCTTTTTCGTTACTTATGAAATATGATTTTATAATTTTGCACCGTTTTTGAAAATTCTAAAAATTTAAATAATAAAATATGTCAGGAAACAGAACATTTACGATGATTAAGCCCGATGCAGTAGCAAGTGGTCACATTGGTGCCATATTGGCTCAAATCAATGAAGCAGGATTTAAGATTGTAGCGATGAAGTACACGAAATTGTCCGCTGAAAAAGCCGGAGAATTCTATGCTGTACATCAGGCAAGACCATTCTACGGAGAACTTGTTGACTTTATGTCTTCAGGTCCAATCGTAGCCGCCATCCTTGAAAAGGACAATGCCGTGGAAGATTTCAGAACACTTATCGGATCTACCAATCCGGCAGAAGCTGCTCCGGGAACTATCAGAGCAAGATTCGCTAAAAACATAGGAGAAAACGCCGTTCATGGATCTGACAGCGACGAAAATGCCGCTATCGAATCAGCGTTTCACTTCGCAGGCGTTGAGATATTCTAATATTTCATATAGTGCTCTGTCGGGATAAAAAGTTAAATTATAATGGAAGTTATTTTTTTAAAGCTCAAGGCAAAAAACACAGGCGAACCAAGTGGTTCGGCGAGGCTTTTTAACGAAGAGATTTGGAAAAAGAACAACATTTCATTAAGTACTTTATCTTGACAGAGCACTAATCAATAATAAAAAAAGAGCGGTATTCTTTGAATGCTGCTCTTTTTTTTATTCTATCAATGAAGTAACTCATCCGGTCATTTCAACATTACTCCACCTTAACTATCTTATAAAGCTCTTTTCTACCCTGCACATCTACTTCTAACATATAAAGCCCATTGACAACATCATTCATATCAAGCGTTCCGGAGGCTTTGTCATAGTTTGCTTTTACCAACCTGCCATGTATATCATATAGCTGCACATCAGGATTTTGTTGGTTACTTTCTATTTTCACGAAGCCGGATACAGGATTGGGATAGATACGAAGTGAAACGTCTTCTGTATCATCGACATCTGTAATACAATATTGAATGATTTCGTCTTTGTTACAGACACCACCATTATTGGTTATAGTTACGCTTGTTGGATATCTGTTCAGGGCTTTACAAAGAAATATGGAGTTACAATCTTCAAGTCCTCTATTAGACAATATTTGTATTCTACCGTTAGTCAATGGCGGCTCGATATTATCAAAAAAATTAAGATTTTTTAAACTTGTGAGTAGTAAAATTACTGATAATTCAATTTTCTCGATGGTAGGTAGAAAAGATTCTAGGAAATTATTATTTTCAACTCTTACATAAGATAACTTTTCGATATGCTTAATATTTTTCAATCCTTCACCAATTTCAGTATTTGTCATTCTTCCTTCAATTCTTAAATCCCTTACATAGTTTAAAGAAGACAGTGAAGAAAAATTTGAATTTTCACAATTATGAAAATGAAGTTCCTCTAAGGAATCAAGTGGTATAAAATAATCGAAATCAAAGTTTTCTACAAAATGAATTGATAAATGACGTAAATTTTCAGGTTTAATTCTTTTTGATAAAACTTGCAAAGTAATACTGTCTCTACAACGTTCAAAACTCAATGAAAAATTCGAACCTGTTGTGAAATTGGGTGTATTTTCTTCTGATAAAGGAGCGGTAACCCTCAAATAATTTTTAATATGCTTTAAATTAGGAATAAACGGAAACAAACAGTCGGATTTGCATGTGTCCAAATCTGTATAAAATATCCCTCCTACTTCTTGTAATTTAGATAATTGACCAGAAAAAAATTGACCATATAGGATAAGATTATCTACTAATTTCAAATTTTTCAATCCGTCTAAATTCAAAGAAAGGGAAGTTGAATCTCCAAAAATCTGTAATGTTTCCTTTACATTTTCTATCAGATATAAACTATCAAGATTTGATATATCGCCATTATCTTTATTAAAGACGAACAAGTTATTAACAGTAGTACATGTTCCATAATTTTTGATAAAATTATCAACATCATTTTGATTTCTTAATTCAATATTTTCGCATTGAGATTTACAAAACAAACTCAACAATGTAAATATTATAAAAAAAGAAACACGAATGGATTTTTTCAACAGACTCATAAAACCAAACTAAAAAAGTTTACCAATAGATACAAGCTACAATTATATTAATTTACCAAAAATTTTGGATAAGATTAAAACCGAATTACAAAAATAGGTTTAATTACTCTATCTAAATGTTAAAAGTGAAAATAATTAACGATATTCTTCTAAATTGTCTCTCAAAACACATAACCTACGGACACTTAACCACAACCGTCCTTATCTGCCCGGTTTCATTAACAAAAACACGCCAGCATGTTCCGTTGGCACTTTTCAATATTGCTGAACCGGCAGGATGCTCTATCGCTATATTACCTGTCTGCTGCTTTACAAAAGTGGATGGTAAGGTCGATATACTGTTGACATTCAGCTGTCCTGTATTGGACACGTTCAAACGATAATTGCTCCCACCGGGTGACTTGAGTATGATACCTTTACCGGCATCTGTGACAAAAATGCCATTAGCCGTGGCGAGTGTCTTATAGTCCGTTGGCGAAGTACTTGTTGCCTGAAGTTGTCCACTGTTATTGACATGGATTTTGAAGGTTTCGTCGGAATGGTTTTTAAGCAATAATCCCGTATTTGCTGCTTCAAACATCAGATCCGTATTAGCAACCACCACATCACTAAAAGCCTGATAATCTGTCAGTGTCAGCCACGAAAATCCCGAAAATACACCTTTATACACGTAAGCATTATCTTGACCCAAAGCATTGAATATCGTATCCGGTCTGACGATTTTAACATCTGCCAGAGTAGCACCTGATAGTGGTACGTTGGATTTCAGGACATTCAGTCTTCCTGCTTCAGCACTCCATGTCGTCATCTGTGCAGCACTAAAGTACAGCGACACTTCATACAAAGCATCTTCATCTCCTGAAATCTGAATGGTTTTATCCGAATAATTTCCACCACCAAATGGCAGCGCTTTTTTCCCTGTGCCAGTTGTTGCCACTTTGGCTTCTATGCATCCGATATCCGTAGTGCCTAAGTTTTTTATGGATGCGATGATCTTTTGGTCAATGGAGTAGAGATGCGCTGTTTCTCCGGCTGCAAGAGTGGATTTAGAGGTTTTATTTAAGGAATTTTCCACAATCACGCCATCATAGGTATAAAATCGAAATAGAGGCTGCCACGACATGTCAGAATAAATGATTTTATAACCTCCGAGTAACTCACATCCATGGCTATCATCATTTGTAAAAGCACTCACATATTCACCCGTACCGCCACCGACAGGATTAGTGGTAGCAATATAATCAGATCCAGAATAGCTATCATTATCAAAACAAAATTCAAAATACAAGGCAGAATTGCCATCCCAATAAAAAGGTTCGCTAAAATCTATTTTCATCCAAGTATCTGCCACAGTCGAGAAGGTGCCCAAAAACACCTGATCGGTTTCATACCATGGAGCTCCATCTAAAGTAGATATATTGACATTTTTTAAGCCTACTCTAAAATCATTAAAAGGTTGAGAGGAGTTTTTGATTCCTACATACATGGCAACACCCGAAATAAACCCAGCCGATAAACCCGAAGAAGATAATTGTCCCGGCAAGTACAAAAACCTCGATCTTGCATCATCATAATTTGAAAGAAAAATATAGGGTACTAAATATCCATTGGATGATCCATAAGTGATATAATCTCCAGGACTACAACAATCATCCGAAACTTTATCCAAACCATCCGTAATCGTTACGGTACACTCGTTATTGGATCCAACCATGGCAGGGCCAGAAATCCAAGACAATTCTAAGAAAAAAGTCTCTTCATTTTCCTCAATTGCATCATTAATAATTTCAATTTCTACATATTGAGTTGTGACATAGCCGGATGGAAAAGTCAGCGTAGATGTAATTAATTCAAAATCCCTTCCTGCGATCGCATCACCGCCACTTTGGATATTCACGCCTATGGTTGTAGAACTCGTCGTGACTCGATTGAGCCCAACAGGTATAAATATTTTCTTGTATGTAGCACCGCAATATTTAGTATCTGATATAGTTCCACTTTCTAAAGTTTCAAAAGTAGATGTCAGAAAATTAACTTCCGGTGTTGTCGGCGTGCATGCTCCCAAACAATTCAAGCCCGAATAAAACGCATTAATATCGTCCAATGATACTTGTGACCAGACAGTAGTGTTGGATACAGTCGGAGACATAATATATCCCGAATTAGTGTCATGTTCTGCACCAAAATTATGGCCTATTTCATGCGCTAAAGTCACGCGTTTCAGATTAGCATTACTTGTATAATCTTGTACAATATTATACCTATAAGATGAACAAACTGCATTTAACCAAGCCAAACCAACAGTCGAACCATCTAAGTCTCTGTAGGTCCATAGGGTACCCAAATCGTGCTTGGCAGAAAATCCGGACGGTGCCCAGGATGTAAAGCTATTTAATAAATCAACAGGATTTGTTGAGGAAGTCCAAGGATCTCCTCCTGAAGTGGTCACTATAAATTGTTGAACGATAGCGTATCGGATTTCATCATCAAATTCGTCATCATAATTCGTCTGAATATCATTGACTACAGCAATATTATGAGCCTCAACCGCAGAAACGGAGCCATAATGATTAAACATCAACCAATCTGCCGCTATGGCATATTCTACCTCGACGCAGCCACCACTAGTTATACTTCTGGTTTTTATATGTTGGTCGTGTTCAATATGATGGAGACTTTCATCTACACCACATTTCATTTCCTTGCCAGGAATGATATCTTTCACATTGTAAATGACAAACGCATCCAAGCTACTACTTTTTTGGAAATGTCTCACCGGCTCTATATAAAACAACGCCGCACTATCTTTAATAAATCCTTGTATAAAATTCGAACCTACCGTCAAACTTACCCGCGCACCCTTTGTCGTATAACCTTGCATCGGCACAATCTTTCTATCTTGGGCATGAGTATATCGCTGACCTTTGTCGTCAATACAAAAATAATCTTCTCGAAGGATGTTTGACTTTTGCAGTACCAATGTCCAATCTTTCAACTGGAATGTATATGTTCCGGTCTGACTTGCACCAATCGATTGTAAAATCATATCGGTGGAGAAATCGACTACTTCATATTTTACGAAATAGTCACTTAACTTCGGATCATTTTCTTGTGCATACAAGAAAAATGAATTAGATAAAAAGATACCTAAGATGATTTGGATTTTAACCATTAAGTTATCCATCACGTCAAGTTTTAAGAGGTTATTAAGTTATAAAACATCTTTTAATTCAAATTTTGCATTAGAAAATCTATTACGCATCAAAATAGCTTCAAATCAGACGTTATACTGATTTTATTGCTCTTTCGACGCTCATAATGAACCCAATGCAAAATTCAGCTTAAAATCACACAAACCTTTCTCATTGATCCTTCCACAAACACAATAGCCAGACTATGACATAGGCTATCTAAAGTCTAAATCATGTAGTCGATCAACAAAAAAAATACTAATCGGGAATAAAACTTGTGAATTCTAAAAAGATATGACAAATATATATCTTTTTTGCTATATGAAAAAATAAACCAGCTAAAAAATAAAAAAATATTTTTTGTATGCTTCTAGTGCTCCGTCCACAAAAAATTCTTAATAAAATGTCGTTCTTTTTCCAAATATCATCGTTAAAAATACTCGTCATAGTTACCACTATGCCTGCGTTTTTTGCCTTGATCTTTTAAAAAATAACTACCATTATAAGAACACTTGGTTGCAAAATAACGCAAAAAGGACGGATTGAAAATCTATTACAGCTATCCAATGAAGGATTGCTGTAATAGAAGGTTTTATTTCAAATATTCAGCCTTAATTTCACTCCAAGTTGGTAGCTTTTTATAGTGCCATTTATGGAGTATTACACCATTTTTCCATAACAATACGCCCGGATTAGAACGCATGATCGTTTTGAGTAATTTCTCATCAGCCGTGAAATATTGAGCATCAATACCCGTTTCTTTTGCCAACAAATCTGCCTTTTCAGCATCGATTCCTGAAGTAACGACCGCCATAGCGACATTGTCCTTAGTTGCTTGTTCCATCAGAGGTTTGATCACAGACTTTAATGTATAAATAAAGTCATTATCCCAAACAATCTTATAGCCGTCAACTTCTCTTTCTTCCACCTTAGATAAAGCTTTACTGACAATCACGATACCTTCAGGTTTGACCACCGTATCATTTACAAAGATCGAGTCTCTTACGATTATTTTTTCAGGAATCGCCGTGTACTTCGGGTCGTATATCTGAACCATTAAAATCGGTTCCGGATTGTGCAAAAACAAAGATTCGTTTTCGTCACCATCAAAATCCAAGATAGAGAAATCACTAATTTTTGTGGACGGAATAGCTGGATCTGTTTTGATTTGTTCGATAGTTTCGTATTCTTCGGTTATTGTCGCTAAGTTTTTCATATAATCCGCAAAAGGGAACTCCTTAATCTCTCCGGTATTTTTGTTCCGCATCTTCATGGCAATCACCTGCACCGCATTGGCTGCTGCTTTTTCTTGCTGGTAGATTTCAGCGATATTGGCATTGTTTTTAAATGGTCTGAAATCCACGTGTGGCTCATTCCAATAAAAATTATAAAAGCTATAGAAAATCAAAAATATAGTAGAAAATAGGACGATTAGATTTCGAGATTTTTGCCCAAAGAATTGGTGCATATCTTTATACCTGAACAGAAAGTACAGTGCAGGAACCATCAAAAAGACGTCCTTCATAAAGGAAGTTCTCGGATCGAGTTTAATGAAATCTCCAAAACATCCGCAATCCGTCACTCGCATATTGCTAGCTTTAAAATCCGTCCATGCCGAAAAGCTAAAGAAATTTTGGTCAACCGGAACATATCCAGTTAAAAACGTAAACCCGGTCAATGCTGTAAAAAACAAGACAATCAAGAAAAACAACCAAGCTGTCAATTTTGGTCGATCGCCGATAATTAACATGATACCTAAGATGATTTCAAGAATAATCATAAAGATAGCAAATGCCAAGGCATATTCAGAAAGCAAAGGAAATAATGGCGCTATAAAATTAAAGGCCGTTCCAGCGAAAGTGGCTTCAAATTCAGCGAAATAATCTTGCATCTTAATAGCTGTACCCATCGGGTCAACGGCTTTTACCCATCCTGAGAAAATAAATAAAACACCGGCAAAGTTTTGAGCAAAGGTCATCAATCCGGATTTATGCACCTTTTTTACCAAGGTCATGTATAAAGTCAATCCCAATGCTACGATAGCGATGTATGTCATCAAGGTAACGATCGTCATAATAAAATGTGTTTCTCTTGTTTTATCGATTTACCACAAAGGTAGTATTAAAACCAACTACCTCATTGTAAGAAATATGAAAAATATGTCAATGCGTTGTTAAAACCACAAAATGACCATTATTGTTTTATAATATACGTAAATGTATGTCTTAGAAAGCACAAAACACGTCATTTCGTCGATTGGTTTATATCACGCCTTTGTTATATGCCGCCTTGGATTCGCTGGCGTACCGCTTCGTATATGAGAATTGAGGCACTTACGGAAACATTCATCGAGTCGATTTTGCCACGCATGGGTATCATCACATTTTGATCGGCAGCTTGTATCCATTCGTCACTCAATCCTGTAGATTCCGTGCCAACAACAATGGCTGTAGGCTTAGTATAATCCACATCGTAGCAAGAAACCGAGTCATCCGCTATAGTAGCACAAATGATATTCATATGCTGTTGCCTTAACCAAGTTATAATATCGGCGGTAGTACCATAAGCAGTTTGCATCGTGAAGATACACCCGATGCTTGCTCTTATGATATTTGGATTGTATAAATCTGTATTAGGATTGGCAATGATGCAGGCATCCAGACCGGCAGCATCTGCAGTACGCAATAAAGCGCCAATATTACCGGGCTTTTCGGTAGCCTCCGCCACTAATATCAACGGATTTTTATTGGTAAAAACGAGTGCTTCAAGTCCTTGAGTTTTTGCAAAAAAAACGCCAATTACACCTTCGGTACCTTCGCGATAGGCCAGTTTATTATAAACCTGCGGATTGACTTCTATCAATTCTGTCTCAAGGACAACCTGACCATACAATTGATGCAATTGATTGAATGAGAGAATCGCAGGATTAAAAATCAAGGTTTTTAGCTTAAAATCTCCCTTTAATGCTAACAAAATTTCACGCTGACCTTCTACCATTAGCGTACCCGATTCCTTTCTGAGTTTAGACTTTTCAGAAAGCAAAACGAGGTGTTTAATTAACGGATTTGTCAGACTTGTGATTACCTTGACCATGAATATCTTATTATTATGACTTAGACTTTAGCTACAACATCCATTTACATTTGTCTTAATCGGGATATCACGTCTTCAACAAGTTTTTTGCCTTCCGGCGAAAACTGTCTAAAATCATTTTTTTTCACCGATAAGAGTGCCAACATAAAGTTATCTGCCATAATTTCATCCGGGTGAATGATATATTGGGTATTGTCCTTGATGATATTAAAGAAACCTGGCAACTTACTTAAAGGCGTGACCGATTTACCATAAACATCACTTTGCACCTTGTAATGGTCACCATAATCACCTAAGCTATAGACATCAAAATCCAAATAATCAAAATAAGCCGGTTTTTCGGGTCTATATTTAGCATGCAAACTCGTAATAAAAGGAACTGCATACATGACACCATCGCCTGTCTCGATCTCTGCTCCATACTGCACACTCATACCATCGGGATTGCAAAGCACCATCACTTTGAGTAAGTCATTGACGATAACAGGTTTATCCATTTTTACAAAGCCAATCAATTTGTATAAATCATCTCGTAAAGGTTCGTTATATCTGGATATCAAATGGAAAAGCTCGTGTAATATCACCGGAAGTTGTTTTTCAGTATCCTTAATAGGAAATATCGATTCCGGAACAAAGATATTATGACCACGAGTAAAAAACGCATCATTACCATAAGCCTTCGTTTTCCCTTTTATCAGTCGGATATTTCCAGGAAAAATACGAGGGCTCAAGGCGTCACACATGGATTTTGCCTCTTCAAAAAGTGCTAACATCTGGCTTTTCTCCTCTGACGTCCATTCTGAAACCTGCGATTGCATAAAATGAATATATCTCTCCTGCATTGCTTCTAAAGTCAATCCTGGAAAGTTTTCCTTCATTTGGATTTGAATCTCTGCTGCGTTAATCTTACTAAAAAGGCTATCTGTATCATCTTTGATAATCGCCTCAGAAGCTTGAAGACTATCCAAAAACGTCACCAAAGCTGGAATACTGCTATGTGTTTCGTTAGGAAGATCTACAGAAGTATTTTTATTGGATTTGCACGAATAAATCAGCGTCACAGCTATTAATAAAACGAATCTATACATAAAAACTATCTTTTATAAAATTTCTAAAAATTTATTATTTTACAAATTACTAATGTCAGAAAATTACATCATTGTTTTTTAAAAAAAAATCAAGATTTTACAAGTTGAAAAACTTTTTTTTACCGCTTGAAAATCGAAGGCATCCTACCCTATTATCTTACACTTTTTACGCATCCGATCTCAAAAAAACGATGTTTGTTAAGATCATTTCGCCAAGATTCAACCGATGCAATCATCAAAACTTCCTAGGAGCAAAGTACCATATTTTTGTTTTTCTAAAATATTTTTCTACTTTTACCACTGTTTTTGTTTCGATCATGGACTCAACTAATTAAAATTGTATGCATTCAATGACCACTTTTTCAAATCGTAAATATCAATTTTCGCTCTTTTTGTTGCTGTTTTTACTAACAGGACTTCAAACAAAGGCGCAAAGTTACAAAAAAATGACTCCTGAAGTGTATAGTCAGTGGAACAAAATCACACAACCCAAAATTTCTGATTATGCCAATACCATTACATACATGTTGGAAAAGGAAATTGGTGATAAAAGACTCGCCGTGTATGTTCCTGCTAAGGATACCACTCTATTTTTTGATCGAGTAAAAAAGTCCTTTCTTGATCCTTCTGGTAAATTCATCATTTACACGCACAATCTAGCTTTTGACAGCTTGCAAACCCTTCAACGAAAGAAAACTGATAAAGATAAACTTCCAAAAGACAGTTTGACTATCATCAATGTTTTTGACGGAAGCAACATTACATTTTCAGACGTGGAGAAAATTTATTTTCCAGAGGAAATAGGTGATTACGTTTTATTTACAAAAAAACATGATGCGAAGCCTAAAGATAGCCTCCAAGTAAATATAGATAGTCTTGGATTACCACCAGACACCTTATTGACTGATGGCCATCAAAAAAAGTCGCAAGAAAAAGCCAAACAAAAGTCCAAAACTAAGGAAGAAGATTTATATATCTATCATCTATATTCCAATAAAATAGATACCATCCTCCGTGTCAATGACTTTGTGATGGCAGAAGAAGCACCTGAACTCGCCTATGTTCAGAAAATGGGAGATTCGCTTACTCATGTCAACATTCACATTTATTCTATCGAAGGGAAAGCCTCAAAAATGGTATTAGACGATATGCAAGAGATCACCAATCTAAGCATGGACAAAAATGGAAATCGACTTTCCTTTCTAGCATTAAGTGAAAAAACAAAGATTGCACAACCCGATTATGATTTATATTTATACGTACCTCGTGACACAAGTGCGCGAAAAATATGTGGTGGAAAAGATGCAATCATTCCAACGGGTCACGTTATCAGCAAAGATAAAAAAATCACTTTTTCAGAGAGTGGTAAAAGATTGTATTTTGGAATTGCACCTATTTTGCCTGTTCAAGACACATTATTGTTAGACAGCGAAATCGTACAAGTAGAAATCTGGAAATATGATACACCAAGATTATTTACGGAAATGAATGCTACTATGGAAGAAGATCGTAAGCAAACGTTTTCTGTCATGTATAATCTAACGGATAATACATTTTTTCAACTTGAAAAAGAAGAACTTGAGACTACCATCACTTCCGTAAAAGGCGATGGCAGATATGCCTTAAAAAGACGCGTAACACCTTATCAAAAAGCAACCACTTGGCTAGGCGATCCACCGGCAGACTTTATACTGATAGATACAAAAGACAATAGTGAGATGATCGTCCTCGAAAGAGAGTACGGACATCCTAGGTTTTCACCATCCGGACTTCACTTATATTGGTGGAATAGAAATGACTCCATTTGGAAGGTTTTAAACACCGAAACAAAAATCATAAGTGTCATAGGCTTGTGGTCCACTTCGACCTTTTATGATGAAGAAAATGATGTCCCTCAGAAAGCAGATCCGTACGGTCTGGCAGGATGGTTGCCGGGAGATAGTATTGCGATATTATATGACAGATACGATTTGTGGCAAATGAAACCTTCCGACCCATTTTTTAGCAACAAAATGACCTCAGGGAGAGCCAATAAAGATGTTTATAGATATATCCAACTGAATCCAAAAGATGATTATATCCCGGCCGATAGCGATATATTACTCCATGTATTCAATGAGAAGTCAAAAACAGATAGATATGAAGTTTTGGCACCGGGTGAAAACCAAGTTCCGGTCACCTTATTTGAAGGAAATTATAAACTTTCGAAACGATTCGTAAAAGCAGCAGAATCAGCAAGCCTCCTATTTACGAAGGAAAATTTCGAAATATTTCCGGACTTATTGTTGACAGATACTTCTTTTGTTGATATCAAAAAAATATCCGATGCCAATCCACAGCAAAAAGAGTACGGTTGGGGTCGTGGAGAATTAGTGCGTTGGCAAAACTATGATGGCAAGACGAATGAAGGTATGATTTTTTATCCACCTCAATTTGACCCGGATAAACAATACCCGATGATTGTCAATTTTTATGAAAAAAGTTCTTCGGACTTATATAGACATAGAGCGCCAGAAGCACATAGATCCACGATCAACTATAGTTATTATACCAATAACGGATATATCATTTTCAATCCCGACATTCATTATACGACCGGGCAGCCGGGAGATGATTGTTTTAATGCTGTAGAAAGTGGTGTGGATTACATCGTGGATCAAGGATTTGTCGATGAAAGCCGCATCGCATTACAAGGGCACAGTTGGGGCGGCTACCAAGTAGCCTACTTACTCACACAAACCAATCGATATCGCTGTGCCGAATCCGGAGCACCTGTCGTCAATATGGTCAGCGCTTATGGCGGCATTCGATGGGGAACAGGCATGAGCCGAATGTTTCAATACGAAAAAACACAATCCAGGCTAGGCATATCCCTTTGGGAAGATCCTGAAACTTATCATAAAAATTCGCCGATATACAATATCCCGAAGGTAAAAACGCCCGTGCTCATTTTGCACAATGATATGGATGGCGCTGTACCCTGGTATCAAGGAATAGAGTATTTTATGGCTTTGCGCAGACTCAACAAACCCGCTTGGATGTTGAATTACAATCAAGAACCACATTGGCCGGTTAAATGGCAAAATCGCCTTGATTTCAATATCAGAATGGAGCAATTTTTCAATCACTACTTAAAGGATGCACCGATGCCTTTATGGATGAAAGAAGGGAATACGCCATTAGAAAAGGGCATTCTTAATAAGTATTGATATGGAAGAAATCTCGATTTCTGCGGAACGTCTGTACAAAAATCAAGTGACACAAGTTGCCCAGTTGATACAAGGCGATGCTCAACGCATCCTACAAGTATTAGAGGCACTTGACAGTACGAACCTGAATGTTGTTAAAAATGCAGCTTGGATTTTGGGTCATGATGATGCCTTAGACAGCCAGACCATCTCGAAGCACATGGATAGGATTTTATTCTATCTAAATCATGCTTCTCATCCCTCAGTACAGCGTTGTTTACTTCGAGCCTTACAAAGAGCGGATATTCCGATAGATAAGCATGGTGTATTATACGAGATTTGTTATGATTTCATCATTAATCCATCTACACCTATTGCCATTCGTGCATTTAGCATGTCCATTTGTGCCCGAATCAGTCAACCTTATCCGGAATTGCAACATGAATTAAAAACAATTCTATTAACGCAGTATGAAAATGGTTCGGCAGGCATCAAAAGTAAAATTAAGCATACATTAAAATTCATAAACACATCCAAAACTAAAAAAATCACCGCCGATGAGCCACCATTTTGAATAAAAAGTGCATCATAAGGTAAAGGATTAATCTCTAAATAAACATTGTCTAATCACTTGGAAAATATCATCCGCTTGTGCAAGGAACAAAATGCTCAAGCACAAAAGCAACTGTACGAAAGGTACAAAGATACCTTGTATGCAGTGTGTCGGAGATATATCCTTGACAGCCAAGACGCTGAAGATGTGTTTATCAATGCGTTTTTTAAAATATTGACCAAAATAGACAGCTTTACGGCAACGGGCCATTTTGAAAGTTGGATGCGGAGGATTATGGTCAACGAAGCGCTCATGCACCTAAGAAAAAATGCAGCCTTAAAGATACAAATCGTGCCGTTAGACGAAGATCTCCCTGAAGAAGAATGGTATGAAGAAGAGGAAGACATGACTTACGAACAGGTGCTTGCATTCCTAGAATCGCTGCCGGCAGGATATCGTACCGTATTCAACCTATATGTTTTTGAAGATTATAATCATCGTGAAATTGCAGAAATGCTCAATATCAGCATCAACACCTCCAAATCACAATATTTGATGGCCAAAAAGAGAATCATAGAATTGTTTAACCAAGACAAAACACGTCAAAAAAATAGTTAAGTCATGACGAAAGGATTCAAGGACAAAATGCAACAATCCTCTATGCAAGACAAGGCTATGCCTAAGGATGAGGTATGGATCAAACTCCAAAAAAAATTAAAAAGTCATGCTAAAAGAAAAACGAAATTTCCTATTGGCTTTATGGTGATGACTATCGTTTTTGTCATCCTTGTATTACTCATTGCTTTCCTCATGTTATACTACATTAAAATAAAAGCAGGAATCGAAGTTCAGTAAAACCTTTTCAAAACCTATGTTCTATGGACTGATTTATGACATTCCGTCAAGGATTACATCGATAAAAATTGTTTGCTGACGACCTTTTTGCCCGATATCAAACTTATCACATAAATACCCTGCGCTCTTTTGTCATCAAATGGAAAAGAAACGGTCTTCACTCGATCTGAAGATACTAAATTATCTGCTGATAAAATTTCCTTACCAGCCATATCATATACTTTGACTTGGATAGATTCGGAATCTTGTGCATTATAACGGACAACCAATGCTCCATTTTCTCTGTAAATATCCGTAATCGTCATCGAACCAGGTTTGACCAATTCTCCATTACAATAAGACGTCGATAATAGATTCATTGCATTCAAAATATTCATTCGCCCTTCGGAAACGGTTCTTCCTTCAAGGGAAACTTTATGGTCAACGCCGTCCATCAATGCTTTTTTTATCGCTAACACAGCACCTTTAGGATCATTGGTGATGTAATCGTAGAAATCTTCGCAAGGAAGCGAATACAACAAAGCCGCAGCACCTGCGACCATTGGTGTAGCCAACGACGTCCCAGAGGCTGTTTGATAGGCATTGCCCGACATTGGCGCTGTCGTTAGGATACGCTCTCCAGGTGCTGACACATCAACACTAATGGCGCCATAACCCGTATTTTCTTCCATTTCGTCTCTTGTACTAGTGGCATTCACAACCAATAAATATGGCGATGTACAAGTAGATGGCATATCTCCTACCACTTCGACATCTTCGTAATCATTCGTAGTAGCACCAACAGAAAGGATGCCTTCTTCTCCCAATTTATTATACATGCCGCACCAAGCTGGATAATCTTTGGCAAAAGCATGCGGAGCACCGCCGGAATATGACGTCACCAAGATGTTTGCACCTTTTGTGCCTCCTGAACTTTTATAGAGCTTCTTCATGCTCAAAAAATAATCGAAAGCTTCAATGATATCACTTATCCGATCACCACTCGTCACGGGCAGCAATTTAATTTTCCAATTGACACCCGAAACACCTACTTGGTTATTACCAGAAGCACCCATAACACCTAGAACGTTTGTACCATGCGTCTTGATATCATGTGGGCCATTTTTCTTATTCTGATTCCATCCGTTATAATCATCTACAAAACCGTTGCCATCATTATCTACATTATCATCAGGTATCTCTCCGGCATTAATAAAGATATTATCCTTCAAATCTTCGTGGTTTACGTCATAGCCATTATCAATAATGCCGATGACAATATCGTTGCCACTAAAATCCTTACCACCAGTTATAAAATCCCAAGTTTCAAAAGCGCGAATCAGTCCTAAATGGTATTGTTCTGCAACTCGTGGATCATTGGGTTTACTCCGTGATTCAACAATGCCATTTCGCTCTACAGAGATGGGTTCCGAGCGATTCACAGCCCAATTATAAAGTGCAGTATCATCACCACCGTGGATCAATAATATATCCTTATCTTGTGTAAGCCAACGATATACAGGAACTTGATGGCCAAAAGTTTGTTCGAAATCTTGCAACAAAGAAGGTAGATTCCGTTCCTCCATTTGAAGAATTACACCATAAGAGATAGGAAGTCTTTCTTGACCTATAAGTAAACTTGGAATACAAAAAACAAGAAAAAGGAAATATTTCATAAATAAGTTAAATTTAGGATAAACCATACGATAGAACAAATATAACAGCATTCTTGAATTATTTATTATATTTATCCTAAATTGCATATTAGATAACCATTTATGCACTAAAATAGCTTCAAATCAATCGTCGTACTAGAAATCAACATTGTCAAATCCAAGAATCTTATAAGGCTACGATTATGATTTGTTGGAATTATTAAGTGATCTAGGTCCTTTACTAGTGCTCAGTCTATAAAAAGATTTAAATAATAATGGAAGTTATTTTTTAAAAGATCAAGGCAA
>JAIXKS010000007.1:126186-160452 GCA_026928325.1 Chitinophagales bacterium
CAGGCATAGTGGTAACTATGACGAGTATTTTTAACGATGAGATTTGAAAAAAGAACAACATTTCATTAAGATTTTTTTGTTGACAGAGCACTAGTGCTCAGTCTATAAAAAGACTTAAAAAATAACGGAAGTTATTTTTTAAAAGATCAAGGCGAAAAACACAGGCATAGTGGTAACTATGACGAGTATTTTTAACGATGAGATGTGAAAAAAGAACAACATTTTATTAAGATTATTTGTTGACAGAGCACTAGATTTCGATGGAAAATAGTTTTAAATTTGTAGCAGAATTTAGGAATAAATCCATCAGAACAAAAGATTAAAAGATTTCGTTCATAGATAAATGATTACCCTTTGGCCTAATTTACACCTTATATGAACAACTCCATCTACATTCGCCGAAAAGGAAAAGTATATCTTGACAAAGGCCAAAACGCCTTACCTAAGGACTACCTCTTCAATATGTTGGCAAATGTAGAGCGCCTAGGTTTTACTTTTTCTAAAGAATTGGTAGAAGTCGTTTTGACACTTTCCGAAGATAGAATGAAGACATTTTACAAGCAACTCGTCAATGATCTCAATGATATGGTGGGTGATACTGTCGATTATCTACCTATGTATCCCAATTTTCCAGAGCAAGTCAAGCAAGCAAATACTGAAGAATTATACGAAAATGCTTTCTGGCACTATTTGGGAGATGTACTCGGCACTCGATTTTTGCCAAATTATGAAAAAAATCGCAGGTCTCCACTAAAGGATGAAATCCGCTTAAAAGTGATAGACTTAGGCAGTAAAGACGACTTTAACTCGATATTTACACGGCTTTTAGGCGCCAAGACCTCTATTTCAGCAACTGATAAAAGCACCATCGAATGGTTTGTCAAGACTTACAATAATCATGTTTTGACACTCAGTCCGAAAGAAATTCCGCTCAAAGAAAATGTTGCTTTTTACATCGCTAGTTTACTTCAAAACAACATCGAAGCCGATGAACAAATTAAACATCATGTGGCGACCGCTACCGATGTGCTACGCATCGCTACTGCTCTTTCAGACGGTGATATCAGCTTAGCTCAAAATACAAAATTTAAAAGCATCTCGAAGCGCCATCGCAGACTGCTCCTGCAAACCCTTGAAAACACCGGATCCATCACTGAGGATATGTTGCGCTATAAAAATAGGTGGAAGCGGCTCGGCGAAATCCTCCACCCTTTTGAGTATAAAAAGCAATTTCCGAAGTGTTATGAGGCCTTTGACATCCTACGGAACGATAAGCCCTTTGTCACTTTCAACAATCAAGTGGAAAAGGCGCTTGCTAATAAAGATTTGCCACAGGCACGACAATTATTAAAGACTAGACCGGGAGAATATGCGAGGCGACTAGACCACTTAATCCGACTGAGTGACCAAGCCCAAGAAGTGATAGCTGATTTTAAAGATATTGCACCTAAGGTTTCTTCACCTGTTTTACTCCAACTCAAAACTCACTTTGAAGAGCGTTACAACAATCACGCATTAAGGATTTTCTTCCCGAAAGGTGATGTTAGCAAAGCCATGGCCATTGACAATAATTTACCGAAAATTGATGTAGAAACTTGTCAGAAAGTAGTGGACCTTTGCAAGCAGACGCTTGTAGAAAAATTCAGTATTCTCCCACCACTTGGCAATGTATATCTCGACGAAAAGTTGAAAGATTATACCATTCCTTTTGGTCAGCGATCTGCTTCAAAAGCCTTGAAAACGATTCCGCGCGGGAGTGAATTGGACTTGCCATCTGGAGACACGATCCGTTTATTTATTTATTGGAAAGATGGCGACAGCCGAACCGATATTGATGTGTCCGCCTTGGCATTGGATAAAAACAGTGGTTACATATCGACGGTAGCCTATTATAATCTCAAAACCGAAGGCATCTACCACAGTGGCGACATCACCTCGGCACCGCATGGCTCTTCGGAGTTTATCGATATTGAGATTTCAAAATGTCTCAAGCAAGGCATCAGATACATTGTGATGAGTGTCAATTCCTATACAAAACAAGCTTATTGTGACTTACCTATCTGTTTTGCAGGTTATATGGTTCGACAATTTCCTGAAAGTGGCGAAATTTATGATCCACTGACTGTGGAAAACAAATTTGACTTAACGGCCAATACAAAGATTGCCATTCCTATTATCATCGACTTAGAGGAGAATAAAGTGATTTGGACAGACCTTTCACTGACCAGCAATCCATCCACAAACAACAATGTGCATCATAATCTATCAACGACCTCCATCATCAATAAAGCGATGACCACACTCGTCAAACCCAAGTTGTACGACTTATTTAGCCTGCACATTGCAGCGAGAGGCAAGCAAGTTTTGGATATTTGTGAAGCAAAGACTATCTTTGCAGTAGATCAAGGTATTCGACCTTCAGACATTGATATTATCATGTCGGAGTATCTATAAAGAAATTGAGGGCTATTTAATTGCTTCCTTCTATCTTTTATGAATCTAGCGGTTAAACTTTCCCTCTTTTTTTATTGAATGGCCTTACTATATGTTTTCAAAGCCCTTTTTCTTGCAAAAGCGTGTTCCACAATAGGGTCAGGATAGTTTGCTGTTCCAAATTCAGGTAACCATTTTTTGATATAGACTAAATTTTTATCGAATTTCTCGGTTTGTGTACTAGGGTTAAAGACTCTAAAATAGGGTGCAGCATCACAACCGCTACCTGCTGCCCATTGCCAATTTCCATTATTAGCAGATAAGTCGTAATCATTGAGTTTTTGAGCAAAATAAGCTTCACCCCAACGCCAATCAATCAACAAATGTTTACACAAAAAACTCGCCACAATCATCCGAACACGATTGTGCATATAACCCGTTTCGTTCAGTTGCCGCATTCCTGCATCAACGATTGGATAACCGGTTTTCCCTTCGCACCAAACTTTAAATTCTTGTTCATTATTTCGCCATTCTATCAAATCGTATTTTGCTTTAAAGGATTGATTGACCACCTTGGGGAAATGATATAATATCTGCATAAAAAACTCCCGCCAAATCAGTTCGTTGAGCCAGGTTTGATTGTGCTCCAAAGCAAAAGCCACACATTTGCGAATACTAATTGTACCAAATCGCAAAGAAATCCCTAATTGTGTTGTTTTTTGCAAGGCAGGATAATCGCGATATTTATCGTAATTGTCAATACTTGAAGCATCTAGTTTTGGATTTTGAAAATCTATGTCTGTTTTCTCAAAAGCAATTTCACCCAAGGAGTAAATGGTTTTGAAATCTTGTCGTAGAAAATTAAAACAATCTATTTCATAAGGTTTGTAGTGTTCTTCTGTTAATAATTCCTTCCATTTTTTAGAATAGGGTGTATAAACCGTATAAGGCGTTCCGTCTTTTTTTAGTACATCATTTTTATCAAAAATTACTTGATCTTTCAATGCTTTGAACGGAATGTTTTGGCTCTTGAAAAAGTTGTAAATTTCCGTATCTCTTTTAATTGCCTTTGGCTCATAATCCCGATTGCAAAAAACTCCTTGAATATCATATTGCTTCGCAAGCCTACTGAAAATTTCTATTGGGTTTCCATAAAAAGTATTCAGTCTTGCATTATGTGATTTTAGTTCTGTATTTATCCCTGAAAGTGCCTGATGAATATAATCCACCCGTCTGTCTTTCTTGTCTTCCAATTGATTCAAAATATTTTCATCAAAAATAAAAATCGGTAAAACAGGATAGCCAGAAGTCAATGTTTGAGCTAAACCAGCATTGTCTTCCAATCTCAAATCGCGCCTAAACCAAAAGATAGAAATTTTAGTTTTCATTTTTGGGAAAGCTTTTTGTAAGCACTAAAGGCGATGTTTGCAAAAATTAAAATCGCAAAAATAGTTGCTGTATAAACCACGGTTGAATTGACCGATTGATTGGCAAATGCGATAGCAATTAATGTCCAAACGGCAACCAAAGAAAATGCTAGCATATTTCTTTTCCAAAGTACCAATAAATGGATAACAGATGCTATAATAATCATCAAAACTGCCCAGTAGGTTTCGCCAAAACCGAAGCCTTGCCATTGCAAATCTTTTAAATAGGCCGCAATATTGGCAATGAGTGCTACGGAAATCCAGCCTGAATAGATATAAAAAGGCCATTTTGCAAATAGATTGGTATTTAGTTTTTCGGTTGCATTAGGTTCAATTTCGGAGAGTGCAAAGGCTATTTTAAGCAATGTCAGAAAAAGGAATGTCATTAAAACTACCGACAAGAAAAGGTATTGATAAAGCCAAGAGATAACCCATAAAGAATTGGCGATACACGAAAGCACAAACCACCAACCCACTTTGGTGCTGAGGGTCTCTTTTGCTACGGACGCTTTGGTAATTGGGCTATGATAAATAACGAAACCCAAAAGCCCCAAGTAAATAATTCCCCAAATCGAAAAGGCATAGCCAGCAGGAGTGAACAAATTTTGATATTTTGCGGATATCGACCCCATTGTTTCTCCATTTAGTAATCCCGAATTAGACAGATAACTAACTAAAACCGTGATTAGCCAAGCGATTATATTTACTATTCCCAAACTTTTTTTCATATTATTTTAATTTATAAGGTTTATAATTTTTGTATCTAATGGCGAAATAGATGGTCCGAAATAATGGGTCATCGTTCCTTCTTTATTGATGAAATATTTACTGAAATTCCAATCCGGATTGTGATTGTTCCAACCGTTTCGTTGACTATTTGTCAACCATTTAAAAACAGGATGTTGATTTTCCTTACTTGAAACAACGGCTTTTTTGGCAACCAAAAATTTGACTCCATAATTGATTTGACAAAATGATTGGATAGCGGCATCGCTATACTTTTCCTGCTCTGCAAAATCATTAGAAGGAAAGGCAATAATCATTAATTTATTGCCATACTTTTCATACAATGCTTGCAGTTCTTGATATTGACCCGCATATCCACAATCCGAAGCAGTATTAACAATTATTAGATTTTTTCCTTTAAATTGGGATAAGGAAATTGTCTTACCAATGATTAATTCTACATCAAAATCATAGATTGAATCAACTGGTTTTAATCCTTGCTCATTTTTTAATATTGTCCCGTTATTGCCAAATCTCCCAGCAAACCTGATAATGGGATAAAGCACTTTTAAGAGTTTCTGTCTAAATGTTGTCATTATATTGTTGTTTAAATCGTTTAAAAAAATAAAGCACCAAAAGAAATTGGGTATAACCATAAACCGCATCTTCTATGGGTATGGTCAATAGTCGTATGTCCAAAAAATTACCGGGATTGTAATTCACAATGGGTGATGCTAAACCTGTTCCGGTGAGTACGCCATTGACCGGAAAGAAACCCAACATCAAAATAGTAAAGACCAAAGAAGCTTTGCTAATCCACTCAACACGAGCAATGAAATGCAGATAAATTAAG
This sequence comes from Chitinophagales bacterium, assembly GCA_026928325.1. Taxonomy (GTDB): domain Bacteria; phylum Bacteroidota; class Bacteroidia; order Chitinophagales; family Saprospiraceae; genus OLB9. The sequence goes on from JAIXKS010000007.1 coordinate 131,626, forward strand.
GTGGCTACTGTTGCTGTGGAGGTTGTTAAAGTATAAATCTTGTCGTGGTGCAACAAAGCCACCACCGAACATACAATGATAGTTACAAAGACTATTAAATTATTAAAGCCCGAAAGCCATTCTAATTTAAAGAATTTATCGAAAGAATAATAAGTAAACACACAAGAAAAAGGAATGAAAATAAAAAACAGCCATTCTTCCAAAGGCAATCCTGCTATATTTAGTCCAATTGTGTAATCAGTATTGAACCACCAAACGCCTTTTGCCGTAAACAACACATCCCAAGCGATAAACGGAATGGCGACTAAAATAGCCGCTTTGATAAATGCTCCAAAATGGCGGTTAAATTGTATTCGCTTGTCAAAAGATGAAACAAAACAAATGATGACCGTGAAAAACAAGACCAAGGCATAAGTAAAAGACATCATTTTTTGTCGGTTTTAAAATACATTCTGAAATATTTGAACGGCACATATAAGAACCCAAAGCATTCGCCATCTTCCTTTCCTAAGTGCTTGTGATGCTGTTTATGAGCCCTGCGAAGTGCTAAGAAATAAAGGTTTTTGGTGTGTTTAAAAACTTTTAAGCGTTGGTGAATGAAGATGTCGTGAACGAAAAAATACGCCATTCCGTAGAGCATTATTCCCAAACCGATAAAAAACAAATAATTGAAACCTTGTAGCGAGCCAAAATACATCAAAGCAATCGTTGGCAAGGCAAAAATCACAAAGAAGTAATCGTTTTTTTCAAAAAAGCCTTCATCGCTGTGGTCGTGGTGGTCTCGATGCAAGACCCACAAAAAACCGTGCATCACATATTTATGAATGACCCAAGTGGCACCTTCCATCAGTACAAAAACGAGTATAGTGATTAAAATATTCATAATGGATTTTGTTTATTAAATTTTTGTTCCAAAACTTTAAAGCGAAAATCAAAAATGGATTCGAGCTTCTTTTTTACCAATAAAGCGTGAGCGATATTTCCCAAAAAACCGAAAGGCAATTCATAATCTACCGTGTCTTTCATCAGAACGCCATCTCCATTAGGAATAAATTCGTGAAAGTGATTCCAATATTTATAAGGTCCTTTTTGTTGATAATCAGTAAAGTTTTTTAGTCTATCCACTTGGGTAATTTTTGTTTTCCATTTTAAAGGAAAGCCCAAAATAGGTGAAACAGTATAATCAATCAACATACTTTCAAAAATGGCTGTGTTTTCAAAGTTAGATAAGACCGTAAAACCCATATCCTTGGGTGTGATTTTAGACAAATTATCCGGTGCGGAAAAAAACTCCCAGGCCGTTTCTAAATCACAATGCAATTGTTGTTCTCTATATAATTGATGTATCATTGTTTTTCTTTTAGCAGTGGTTCTATGTATCGGTTTAGTACATTTGATTTTATCTGACTGCGGTTATTTTTAATAAATTCTATATCTTCTTTGATATTGGATTGATAACCTAAAAAAGCAGGAGCGTTTTTCTGAACAGACAGTCGAATAAATCTTAATTCTGCATTTTTGGGTTCTTTTTTAATTGCAGCTTCTATATTTTTCTTCCCTTTGTTAAAGGTACTGAGTTTAGTTGCCGGATTCAAAGTGTGATTGGCCCAAATGGTTTGCAAACTTCCTAAATAGGCCAAATGAGTAGCCGATTGGTTTTTATTCTTTTCCAATTGAGCTAACAATTCACTGCATAATTCTTTATCGGTAGCCAATTGGCTATAATTCGCCCTTACATCATCTAAGGAATAAATGGAAAAACTGCTGAAAACTAACAGAGCTGATAATAAAAAAATAGTCCATTTCATTACAAACAAGTTGTTTTATACCTCAAATAACTTTTAAAGGCTACATACGCTTTTTCGGAATTGGGAACACGTACTCGACTGTTCATAATCTCTTTGGAAGTTTTTTTCTTGATTTTTTGAAACAAGGACAAATAATATTTGTAAGCCAAATACACTCCAAATTTTGAGGAGTTTGGAAGCATTTTAATTCCAATTAAAGCTTCTTTAAATTCTTCTCCAATTTCATCTTCAATTTGATTTTTAACCTGATTGTCAAAAATATTCATTTCAATATTTGGGAAATAACTGCGTCCCAAAATCTGATAATCGTCTTTTAAGTCTCTTAAGAAATTAATCTTCTGAAAAGCAGAACCTAACTTCATTGCATAAGGTTTTAGCTCTTCATATTTTTTCTTATTCCCATCAGTGAAAACCTGCAAACACATCAAACCAACTACTTCTGCCGAACCAAAAATGTATTCTTTATATAGTTCGGAATTGTAATCCATTTGTTGCAAATCCATTTCCATACTGTGCAGAAATTGGTCAATCAAGCTTTTGTCTATGGCGTATTTGTTTACCGTTTCCTGAAAAGACTGCAAAATTGGATTCAGTGAAATGCCCTCATTTAAAGCATTTTCAGTTTCGATTTTCAAGCGGTTCAACAGTTTAGTTTTATCATAGTCGTGAAAGCTGTCCACAATTTCATCAGCCAGTCGCACATATCCATAAATGGCATAGATAGCAGAACGAATAGATGGTTTTAAAGCCAAAATTCCTAGAGAGAAACTAGTGCTGTATTTTTGGGTGGTTATCTTACTTACCGAGTAAGAAAGTTCATCAAATAATTGTTTCATATATACTCAGTTTTTAATTTTAATAATTTCGTTGGCTACAATTTTTCCCGATATGATAGACGGTGGCACGCCAGGTCCGGGAACAGTTAACTGCCCGGTGTAGAATAAGTTCTTCAGCTTTTTATTGCGGATTTTTGGTTTTAAAACTGCTGTCTGACCAAGTGTATTAGCTAATCCATAAGCATTGCCACCATAAGCATTGTAATCCGCCACAAAATCGCTGGCACAATAACTTTTTTGGTATTCAATTTTGGATCTCAAATTACTTGTTCCAGTGTGTTTTTCAATTCTTGAAAGCATTTCTGATAAGTATTTTTCCCTTATCGGCTCTTCATCATTGATTCCGATGGCTAAAGGCATCAATAAAAACAAGTTTTCTTTTCCTTTTGGAGCAACTTTATCATCCGTTTTTGATGGACAACAAACATAAAACAAGGGTTTTTCGGGCCATTTTTTATCGCCATAAATACAATCAATATGCTCGTCCAAATCATTTTCAAAGAAAAGTGTATGGTGTTTCAGATTGGGAATAGTTTCATTAATTCCCAAATAAAAAATCAAACTGGATGGTGCAAAGGTCTTTTTCTCCCAATAACTCTCTTCATAATTTCTAAATTCACTATCCAACAAGGTTTCGGTATGATGATAGTCTGAAGAAGCGACAACAGCATCAAATTCTATGTCTTCTCCATTAATAGTCAGCGATTTTACCTTTCCGTTTTGAGTATTGATGCGTTCAATGGTTTGATTAAAATGAAATTCAGCTCCTTGTTTTTCGGCTACACTTTTCATCGCCAACACCAATTGATAAAAACCACCCAAAGGATAATGTGTGCCCAAAGCATAGCCACCATAATTCATTAAGCTATACAAGGCCGGAATATTTTTTGGAGAAGCACCCAAGAAAATGACGGGAAATTCCATTAATGTTCTCAGTTTTTCATTTTTAAAATAGCGGGCAACATAGCTTCTAAAATTTGTGAGTAAGTCTAATTTTAAGGCACTTTTAGCAATCTTGGGAGCAATAAATTCTGCCCAACTATGACAAGGTTTGTTTACGAAATCCTGCATCCCGACTTCATACTTAAACTTTGCCGATTGCATAAATTTCTCCAATTGCTTGCCTGCACCGGATTCTATTTCTTCAAAAAGATTTTTCAAATCCACCAAGCTTTCAGGTACATCCATTTTCAAATCCGAAAAAATTATTTCAAACTGTGGATTTAAAGAAACCAATTCAAAAAAGTCCGTTTGTTGGTTTCCGAAATCGGCAAAAAATGACTCAATTATATCCGGCATCCAATACCAACTAGGTCCCATATCAAACACATAATCTTCGGGCGTGCGAAATTGCCTCGCTCTTCCGCCTGCTTGGTCGTGCTTTTCAAAAACGTGCACTTCATTTCCGGCTCTTGCCAAATAGGCAGCAGCCGACAAACCAGAAAAACCAGCACCGATAATGGCTGTTTTTTGTTTCATTATTTTATATCCTTTGTAACCGCTTCCAACAAAATCTCAGGCTCTAAATTCTGCTCATAAATAGGTAAATGGAAGTCATTTAATTTATTGAGCAGCCGTATTAATTCCATTTTTTCCGGATGACTTAAATCTCCGGTAACGATGTTGGTTGCTTGCCTTATTTTATCCATTTGAGCCTCTAAAGATTTTAGTCCTTTGTCTGTAATAGAAATTACTTTACTTCTTTTGTCGGTTTGAGAATCTTTTTGTGCTACCCACTTTTGAGCAATCAATCGATTGATGATTTGCATACCTGCGGGCTTCTCCTGCACATTCTTTTTTATTAATTCCATCTTAGTCATTTCTCCAAAAGCTTTGAGATTAATCAGAAAAATAAAATCTTCCTGCGTAGAAAAATCAGAACCAAAAATCGCTGATTTAGAATAACTCTTGGCATAGCGATTCATATGTACAATGAGTGTATTGATCACACTTTCAGCACTTCTGCCTTTCTCCTTTCCTTCCCAGTTAGGCTCATTGTTTTCACTGTCTGCTTCATAATTATCAAAAATCCATTTTTTGAAGCCTTTCACAGAAGCTTCTAAGCCTTTATTTTGCTTGCTTTCGGTTTCATATTGCTCTACTAAACCGATGACATCTTTTATCAGTTTATAATTCATTTTTGAGAATTTAGAATACAAAGATAATATTTAAAACAATATTAAGTGTATTATTGTACTTTATTTTAAATATTTAGTTTATTTTTGCACTATTAAAGATGAATTTCATGAAAAAATTGATTTATATCAGCGTTTTAATGCTTTTTACTTATAGTTTGAATGCTCAAATGCTAGGCAATGTGATTGGTACCGTTAAAGACAGAAATACGCAAGAATTATTAATAGGTGTCGTCGTTCAGTTTTTAGGGAATGACACCATAGGCGTAGTGAGTGATGAAAATGGCGCATTCTCTATCAAAATGCCCATTGGGAAATACAATTTGAAAACATCGTATCTTGGTTACGAACCTTTTGAACAATACAATCTGAATGTCAGTTCGGGTAATGCCCAAATCCTACAAATAGAATTAGATACAAAAAGTCAAGAACTACAAGAAGTTGTCATCAACCATAGTAAAACCGTCAGAGCGACAGATATGGTTACACCTTTGGCAACTCAGCGCCTAACTTCAGAGGACATTAAAATAAATCCGGGTGGCAATTTTGATGTTTCAAAAGTAATTCAGGTTTTACCGGGTGTGGCTGGTGGTACGACGCCCAATCGAAATGATATTATCGTTCGAGGTGGCGGTCCAAGCGAAAACGTATATTACTTAGATGGAATAGAAATCCCGATTTTGAATCACTTTCAAACGCAAGGTGCAAGTGGAGGAGCGACTGGCATCCTAAATGTGTCTTTTATTCAAGATGTGCAATTAACTTCATCGGCTTTCAATGGAAAATATGACAATGCTTTGGCATCTACCATTGTGATCAAACAAAGAAATGGGAATCCTGAAAAGATCAGTGGTAATATCCGGCTTTCAGGGAGTGAATTTGCTACTATGCTGGAAGGGCCAATCCATCATAAGACAACATTTTTAGTCTCTGCAAGACGGTCTTATTTACAATTTCTGTTTAAATTATTGGACTTACCGATTCGTCCTAATTACTACGATTTTCAATACAAGATCAATCACAGCATCAATAATAAAACAGAACTCAATTTTATTGGTTTAGGCGCTATTGACAATTTCAAACTTGCTATTCCTAAAAATATCGATGCAAATAATGCCTATATAAATCGAGCAAATCCACTGATAAAACAATGGAATTACACTGTCGGCGGCACTCTTAAAAGATTGGTAAAAGATGGATATTATACTGTTGCATTAAGTAGAAATATGTTATTTAATGGAGCAGAAAGATATCCGGACAATGCGTTAAAACAAGGTGACAAACTTTTCACCTTAGCAAGCCATGAAATAGAAAACAAGTTGAGAATTGATATGAATAAATACATAAATGGTTGGAAATACAGTTATGGCACTAGCGCACAATATGTAAAATATGATGCCGATATATTCAACACCATTCAAGATGCAGAAAAGGATTCGTTAGGAGTAGTCATCACACCGGCAATACAGTTTTCGAGCAACTCTGCCATTCGTTTTTTCAAATTTGGTTTGTATGGACAAGTATCCAAGTATTTCTTAGATGATAAGTTTTTAATTTCCGGAGGTTTGAGGTCCGACATCAACACATTTACGAAGGATGGAACCCATCCTTTAAAAACACTTTCTCCACGTATGTCATTTTCTTTCTTGCTTAATACTCAATGGAACATTTCAGCTTCGATAGGTAGCTATTACAAACTTCCTGTTTATACCATGTTGGGATATATTGATCGCAACGATATAAATAGCAACCAAGATCTGAAATCTACTCAAGCTATTCACTATACGATTGGAACTGAATTTGTACCAAAAAACGATTTTAGATTTACCTTAGAAGCATTCTATAAAGATTATCATAACTACCCTGTATCATCAAATACGGGAATATCCTTTGCCAATATCGGAACCGATTATTCGGCTGTAGGCGGAGAGTCCTATCTATCTACAGGAAAGGGTCGGGTATATGGAATAGAAGCTTATTTACAGCAAAAATTGGTAAAGAAACTATTTTATGTCGCTAGTGCAACCGTTTACAAATCAGCATTTTCAGGTACGGATAAAGTATTTAAATCTTCAACTTGGGATTATGGTTATGTTCTGTCATCCACTTTAGGATATACATTTGATCACAATTGGGATATAGGATTGAAATACAGACTTGCAGGCGGACAACCTTATACACCCTTTGATTTAGTAGCCTCAAAAGCTCTATATCTAACAAATGGAAGCGGTATATATGATTATACTCAATTAAACAGCCAAAGACTGCCTATATTTAGTCAGCTAGATTTGAGGATAGATAAATCATTCAATTTTATGAAGACGAGCCTTAAGCTTTTCTTAGATTTCCAAAATATATTATTATATAAAACTCCATACTTACCTAAATTTACCTTTGAAAGATTAGAGGATAATTCAGGATTTAAAACCACAGACGACCAAAGTATAAAATCCGACGGTAGCAATGCGATTCCAATTATTCTAAACCAAAGAACGGCAACGATTGTACCTTCAGTTGGATTTATTTTTGAATTTTAAATACTCAAAAAACAATAATTGCCAAACCATTAAGTATATAGACAACATTTTTTTAAAAAAAATCAAATATCAAGATACTTTCCTTTCACTCCTTCCTCTTCCGCATGATATATCGAGCGGAAGAGTCGCCTTTTGTGATATCGGGAAAAGCAGCAACCAATTCGTAACCATGAGAATACATAAAATTTAGGGCATCAATTTCAGAGTTAAATTCTAAGATTTCTTTGTTCTTCCCTATTACATATCCATCAGCATTGCCTTTATTTTCTTGGCCATAATCCAATTTCATAGTCATTTTTTTCTTTAAGAAACCTCTACTCGTTATGACTTCAACATACTCTACGTCTAAGTCTTTTAAATTCACTTCTGAAATTTGTCCCATAACATTTCCGATAAAAAACGGAAACAGCATCAAAGTCAATACTTTTCTAATCATCATTCTATTTATCTTTCATTTTTAATAAAATCTTCAATAAACGTTTTAATAGATTTTTATAATAATAAGTCACAGAGCGCAAAGTTAGAAAATCAAAATGAAATCGGTTCAAAAAAGTGATCATGAACAAGCATGAAGTAAAGTTTACCTTAACAAAGACGAACAAGCTTTTGACGAGGAGAACCGCTTGCGGGTGGAAAGAAAATTGCAGCTATCAATTTACTGAATAAAGACAAGCTAAAACCATCAAAATCAATCCTACTATATGCTTATCATTTTAATTGTGGATTTCCTACCACGGCTTCAAAACCATGAGCACAATTACGATGATGAAAATCATACTTTCGATTCGCTCATAGAAAAATAGTTTTTTAGACATCGGATCATAAGCATCAGGAATTTCTGTACCTTTATAATTAGACAGCAACGCTTTGATGGGTTTGGATAGTGGCGAAAGGACGAAAGGCCCAAAACTTAGCGCGATTAAAAATAGGATCAGACTAATCACATACCATCTTGCTTGAAATAAAAGTGGATTCATAGCACCCATTAATAGACCGGTAAGTAGCAATAGACTACCACCTACCATAACAAAAACATGCAAGCGGTTTCTTATCAGATAAGCATGGCGCAATTCAGTCATATCGGTCGCTCGCGTTACCACATAAATCATGATAAAGCCGGGTCCCATACCAAGTATGGCCGATAAAACATGAATGAGCAATATAATCCGATATAATGACATTACGGTTGATTAATGTTCAATAAAGTGACAAATTTACAAAGCAGAATAAAATAGAATGTGGTTTTAGAGCAAAGAAATGTCAAGCTTGTGTAATATTTCAAAAGTTAAAATTATTTGGACTTATGAATTGCGGAATCGATGGAATTGTCTGATTTATCGACTTACTGAATTTGCTAATTCACGTAATCGCTGGATTGCTTTTTGTCTTTGTTGCCCATAAATTTGCAACGCCATTAGGGTTCGCCATCTAAAATTAACAATTGATCATTTAGAGTTGTTTTTTGCTTTGCCCTCCACTGGAATAGAGCCAAAACAAAATAATCAGAACTAAAACCCTAGGACGCTAACACGACAACCACCTAACAACGCTATGTGCTAACGTGCCAACGCATCTTTTACAACAATAATAGGCTGACTTTCTTTCCCTGCGGCAGCTCGGCCTATTAACATCGCAATATCTTCGGGCTTTTCCCACTTACTATAATCGGCATTGGGCATCGAAGCCCTATTTTGTGGTGTGTCGATGGTAGAAGGAACGATCACAAAGGCCTTGACTCCTGTCTGCTTAGCATCTGCATTGATGATATTAGCCAACTGAAAAAGCTGGGACTTAGATAGCGCATAAGCTAAAACACCCTTTCCTGTACTCGTATCCATACCTGCGCCTGAACCTATAAAAAATACGCTACCACTTCCCTGTGTTTTCATATTCGGATACAGCGAACTGGTGATATTAAATGCAGTCACAAAATTAAGGTTGAATTGCTGTTGGATATCACTTAAGGTCGTATGTTCTATATTACCCATGGCAAAACCTCCTGCCGTCATCACAGCAACATCTACGGTAGGGTGAGTTTTCAATAGCTCTTCTATAGCGGATGTAGTCGGAGATGCACTCATGAGATCGATGACAACTTCCTTGTAATTGGGATGTGAAGGATAACCGTCGCGTAATCGATGAACGACACCAATCACTACATCTCCTTGATCCAAAAAATAATTGACAACAGCCTTTCCTAAATTTCCGGAGGCACCCGTGACGATTATTGTTTTATTGGCCATAATCTTAGATATAATTAAGTTTTAATGAATACTATCATCAACAACCATTCAATTGATTAGTTCAGGCCTTTCAAATGACAGCTCTTATCAAAATCGACTAATCCTCCGAAAGTAACATTTAAACAAGCCCATTCTTCATTAAAAACATCCGATTTCCGCTTTAGAAAATCTTTTACGAACCAAAACCACCTCAAAATCACCGTTTTACCGATCCTTGATCTATAACCAAAACCTATAAAAGTCTATTCATGTGTGAATAATACCATAAAAAAAAGTAATGCAACCTCAAAATTGGCTGCATTACTTCCTATCGCTATTGAATAAAAAATTTCAAATTATGGTCTATCGTCTGCACTTGGCCCATACATGCCCGGGATTGGAATGTTTAACAACCTAAGATAAACACCCAATTGAGCCCTATGATGAATCATGTGGTTCATTCCCATAAACCGAATGAATGCACCTCTTGGCATTTCCATAATTACGTGGTCGCCATGTTTCAATGCCCACATCGCATTGAGATCAGCATCACTGACATTTTCTAATTTTGCGAGCGAGTCCTGCATGGCTCCATCAAATGCAGCTACTAAGTCCTCTGTACTATTGATGGATGGACGTGGCACATCATTACTTGCCAAATCGAGCGCTGTTGAAGTAGCTATAAAACCAGGCCAGCCACAGAGCACAGCAATATGCGCTGCCAATGACTTCATACTCATTGATTTTTCATGTGGTTTAAAATCAAAGTGTTCTTCCTTCACCAATGACAACATTTTCCTAGTACCTTCTGCTTCGTGTTTGATTTCTGAAATCAAAGATTTTACTATCGACATATTTAGATTTTTAGATTGAAACAACAATTTATATCGAATGTTTCATAGATTAAATTTATTTTAAACATCTGACTTCTTTTCCAAGATTACAAATAGTTCGGCACCAGATCTAGGCTTAATACTATTATAACAAGGTTCCATCGTTCGGATATAAAAATGAGATTCAAAAATGCGTCGATATTCTGTTTCGTGACCTCCAAAAGGCGGACCAGACGATGCAAAATCAACATTAAACAATACACCAATCAATTTTCCGCCATCACGCAATAAGGAGGCAGCTTTTTGGACATATTCTTCTCTTCTTTCTAGGATTTGAGCACAGAAAAAGGTTTGCTCTAATATTAGATCGAAGGTTCCCGAAAATTTAAAAAAATCATTACAAATAGCGGTAACACCCGGCAAAATGGAAAATTTATCATGAAGCATGCGAACCGCTTCTTCTGAAATATCCAGCAAGGTAATATTCGTAAAACCCTGCTTGCTCAGATATTCAGCTTCATAAGCATTTCCACAACCAGGTATGAGCACGGCTGCATCCTTATTCGGATATTGATCCATATAGGTGACTAAAGGTGGTGAAGGATAACCAATATCCCATCCTGTCTGACCGCGCTTCCAGCGTTCATTCCAAAACTCGGCTGTCAACTCATGATTTCTTCCCGTATTATTATCCATTTTCAATCTTTTATACCTTTATCTGAATTATGTTCAACCCTAATTATAGTTCCCACTTCCATTCGTTACCGAGAATGAGTTCGTTTTTAAGATTGTGTTTGATAAGAAAATCTCTCGTTTCGGTGCTAGACATACGCTTGGTAGGAAGTTTTTTTTCATTCGCCAACGCATAAAGCATCATAGCTGTAAATCGAACATTATTATTGATTTCCGACTTTGAGACGAGATCGAAATGATCACAATCTGCATGATAGCATCCGAAGGCCTTAGGCGGCAAATTACCAATCGGAGCGGCCACTTGAACACCACTCAACATAAATGGTTGATGGTCACTATGCAGGCCTACCCAATTGCGATTTACATTGGTATAAGTCGTATCGACTTGCCGCATCGTCTTGCCGATCTTAGTCATTAAATCTGAGAGTGCTTGATTGCCTCCGCAATTAAAACTATGGGCATTATTGGTCATATCCAGATTAATCATCAGGCTGACTTGATTGAGTTCACCGGTTTTATCGTATTCGCGAACCATATGTTTTGACCCTAACAACCCTTGTTCTTCTCCCATGAAAAGGACAAACTCGACAGTTCGTTTTGTTTTCAGATTAAGAGATTTAAACACCCTTGCTATATCCATGACCGAAAAAGAACCGAGGCCATTATCTACTGCGCCCGTAGCGAGATCCCAAGAATCTAAATGCCCTCCGATAATAATTTTTTCTTTACTGAGCTTTTTATCTGTGCCTGGTAGCGTTGCAATTACATTTCTAGCCTTTAAGGGTTGGCTAAAGTTTGTCATATCAATCGTGGCTTTTAAAGGCCCAACATCTTCCATCACTTTTCTTATGGATTGGCCGGCTTCTAGCGAAACACAAATGGCAGGAATCGGGATCAAATTCCCAGTAACAGAAGCCGTGCCCGTCAACAAAACACCGCCTTCTACATTATTTGCGATGATGATGCCTTTCGCTCCATATTCGATGGCTAAAGCCGTTTTTTCTGATCGATGCAAGTTGCGTTTGCCCTTATTTTTTTGTGTTTGAATATTTATATTGGCCAAAACGATTTTATCCTTTATGGCGTCACCCCAAGCTTCGAAATCTTCTTTCAGGCCATCTCCTACATCGATAACTTGCCCGCTCACAAAAGCATTTACGGGCGAATGTGCTAACGAAACGACCTTATATGAAAAAGAAACGCCCGGATTATTGGTGTCAATATGGAGACTTGCCTTATCTCGACTCCATGCTTCTAGTTCAAATTCTTGAAAATGCGCATCATCATACCCATATTCCTTCAACTTATTCAAGGCATATTTTTCAGCTAATGTACCATTAACACTACCTGTCAGCCGATGCCCTATTCTATCGATAGCATCCTCCAATGTTTCATAAGCACGTCCATTTTCCAAAACATCCTGATTGATTGCCTGAAAAATCAACAATCTATCCTTGTCTTTACTAGAAGTAGCTGAAATCAGGATTATCAAGGCTAAAAAAAGAAATCTTCTCATTTGGTATCTTTTATAAAAAATTTTAAAATGTTGAAATTATAACAAAAATAAACAAAATATCCCAAACGATAAAGTAATATCTAATTCTCGAAAGGATGGCACATCAATCTCAAGCTTGTCCAAGCAGACAAACCTCCAAAAGTCATCCCTTCCTCTTCAAATTGGGAATCAATTACAAAGCATTAATTCGCATAGCGCAACCTAAAGAAAAAGATCGTCACCAAGATACTGATACCGGCAAAAATCATGAAAGTTGGAGAAAAACCTAGATTTTCTGCAAGCTGCATGCCTAGGATGGGTGCGATAATATTAGCAATACCATAAGACATGGAGTACAAGGCCATATACTGACCACGGCGACCTTCAGCAGGCCTAGACACTGCAAAATTAATCATAAATGGCATAGCAAATAACTCTGCCAAAGTTATAAAAATGATATATAAAACTGCAAAACTAACCCATTTGATGCCGACACCTAAAATAACAAAACTGAGAATCAGCATAATACTACCCAATGCAATCATTTCCATGAACTTTGTAATATGCTCAATACGTCGAATGATGGGCATTTCTATGATAACGATAATCAACCCATTTAAGCCGAGAAGCTGTCCGATTTGCGACTCTGACAACCCAAGCTCTCCTGACCAATAAACCGGCACACTCGTAAATAATTGAAAAAACAAGATTGCCCAAACAGCTGTAAGCATCGTAAATTTTAGATACGGCCAATCCTTATACGCAGATTTTCCTAACTCTGTTTGTTCTCCTTTGGCTTCAGGCACGTGTTCAGAAACATAGGGAAGGTATTTAAATAAAACTACTGCCGCAATAATACTTGTAACGGCATTCATGATAAAAATCCAGCTATAACCAAAATATTCTGCAATAATCCCGGCTATTGCCGGACCCACGGCATAACCCAAATTGATAGCAAAACGCATCAAAGAGAACGACCTTGTCCTGTTTTCGGGTTTAGAAAACAAGGCTATGGCGACACTATTGGCAGGACGCAAGGAATCCGCAACCATAGAAAATAAGAACACCATCAGCCAGATTAGCCAAAAGTTATGAGCCATCAACAATAGAATCGAAAAAACAGCACTACCTATCAAAGCACCCAATTGAATATAGTAATATCCATACTTATCGGTCAACTGGCCACCTGTATAAGCACCGACAATACTACCGGCACCAAATGCAGTCATAATCCAACCTGCATCTGCCAAGGTATAGTTAAATTCTTTGGTCAGGTATAGTGTCATAAAAGGCAAAATCATAGCACCTCCACGGTTGATAAACATAATCAAACCCAAGAGCCAAATATTTCCCGACAACCCGGAAAAAGCATCTTTATATATACGAATTAAGCCTTTAATCATTGAGCTGCAATCAATTCGCAGGCGTTCGCTATAGCCGCTTGTGTCGGAGGATTTCCACTTAGCATTTTAGCAATTTCTAGGATACGCTCCTCTTCCTTCAAGGCCTTAATGGCCGTAACCGTCCTTTGGTCATTATCAAATTTATACACCCAATAATGTCTCTCTGCTCGAGCCGCTATCTGTGGTGCGTGTGTGATACATATCAATTGGTGATTAGCCGATAAATCAGCCATAATCTTACCCATTTTCTGGGCAACATCGCCTGAAACACCGGCGTCAATCTCATCAAGTATCCACGTTGGTAACGTCACCGCGCCCGCTACTAAAGATTTTATGCACAAGGTTAGTCGTGACATTTCTCCACCTGAAGCCGTATCCTTTAGTGGTAAAAATTCGCTTCCTTTATTCGGTGCGAACATGAAGCTGACTTCATCTTTTCCCGTCGGTGTAAAATCAGGTAATTCATGGATATCTACTCGAATATAAGCGTGTTCCATAGACAGTAAAACCAACAAATCGTGAACATCTTTTTCTAGGCCTTGAACTATCTTTTTTCTTCTCTCAGTCAACTCGCCTGCAAGTTTTTCTAGTTCAACCTCCATGGCCTTAATTTCCTTATCGAAAGTGGATAAGGTATGGCTCATATCAGCAAATCCATTCAGTCGATTTTCAATATCAGATGCAATACTCAATAAATCCTGTGTCGTCGTCACTTGGTGCTTTTTGAGCATTCTATTGATTGTATCTAATCGTTGAGCTACATTTTGAATCTCTTCTTCATCATACTCCGTAATCTCATATACATGCATGGCTTCTTTGGTTAGATCCTTGAGTTCTTCCCGAATAGAAACCAACCTTTCATAAATCTGACTATACTCAGCGTCTAGATCCTTAATAGACGAATAAGCGTTCAATACCGTTTGCATTTGGCTATTGACCGACATTTCGTTGTCGTCTAAAACCTGAACTAAAAGCGCGTGCATTTTCTTGATGTCTTCTGAAGCCGTGAGTTTTTGCAGCGAAACTTCAAGGTTCTCTAATTCATTTTCCTTAATGTCTGCTTGAAGAAACTCTTGCATTTGAAAATTCAAAAACTCTAATTCTTGATTGGCATTGCGATTCCGCTCTTGCAAATCTTGGTATGCCTTGATAGTTTTTCTATATTTCTTATACAAATCGCCATAATCTGCCAATAAAGTTTTATTCTCAGCTAGCGCATCCAAAATCCGCATTTGAAAAGCCGGTTTCTGTATGTCTAGTGTATCAAATTGCTGATGAATATCAATTAAGCCATCAGCCAAGGTCTGAAGAATATCCAAGGTAACTGGTGTATCATTGACAAAAGCCCGGCTTTTACCATTGGGAGCAATTTCTCTTCTGATGATAAGCTCGTCATGATATTCTAGGCCTTCTTCATCAAAATAGGGTTTCAAGCCATACTCCTGAACATCAAAAACAGCTTCGACATAACACTTGATATCTTGATTGAACAAAACTTTTGTGTCTGCACGCTTTCCTCTAATGAGTTCGAGGGCACCGAGAAGAATAGACTTTCCGGCACCAGTTTCTCCGGTGATAATCGTTAGACCCTTAGTAAACTCAATATTAAGCTTATCGATGATAGCATAATTTTGAATTTCGATATTCTTTAGCATGTCAACAAGCTATTCAAGTTATAAAATTGGATAATAAACATTAAATCGAACCGCAAAAATACTGAATTAATAATTTGTAGCTCTATAAAAAGATATAAATTAAGATTTAGTCAATATTGTTCAATTAATCATCCTTAACCTCTACAATAACAAAAGAAAAATGACAATCCGTCATTTATGAAAATTATTTTTAATATATTTATAGTTTGATTACGATAAAAGACGTATATTTGCTAGCTTAATTGACCACTGAAAGGTGGATTTTTTGAAATCTCAAAGACAAACCACTATGACTACACTTCTCACAGACGTTCACAGACATTTTGCTGCCTACTTTAAAGCAGGAATTTTAGAACCATATCTTTTTTACCTTTCTAAGAGTATGAGTGACGGTCATATCTGCATTTCCGTCCAAAACATGCCGGAAGAAGTATTAAGGGAGATTTATCCGGGATTTAAACAAGATATTCACGCCCTAAAAAGTCATCCACTCGTCTCGGACGGCACGACTTACACTCCTTTTGTCCTAGATCATGGTAAACTATATTTGCAAAGATATTATCATTACGAAAAAAAAATCATCGAAAAAATATCCACACTCATCCATTATGAAAGCGAACATATAGAGGAAAGAAAGAAGTCCTTAATTCAACACAAACTGTTGATAGACAATTTATTTCCGAATGAAATGCCCAATCTAACCAATTGGCCTAAAGTTGCGGCATTATCTGCCATGCTCCATCAATTTTCCATCATCACAGGTGGACCCGGAACTGGAAAAACGACAACCGTTGCTAAGATTTTATCATTATTATTCGCTTTACAACCAGATTTGAGGGTAGCCCTAGCAGCGCCAACAGGAAAAGCAGCCAATAGAATGGCTGAATCCTTAAAAAATGCTAATTTTCCAGATGTGGTGGTTCGAGATATCATCGCCCAACTAACACCATCGACGATCCATCGGCTTTTAGGCAGCAAAAGAGACAGTATCTACTTCAAACACGACAAAGGAAATCCCTTACCATTTGATTTGGTCATCATTGATGAATCGTCTATGATCGATATTGCTTTATTCTCCAAACTTCTCGACGCAATTCATCCGGCAACAAAAATCATTTTTCTAGGTGATAAAGACCAACTTGCCTCCGTAGAAGCAGGTAGTCTATTTGGAGATTTATGTATGGCACAAGGAAACATCAACAACTTTAGTGCGGATCGCATACAATTTTTTAATCAATTTTCGGAACACCATATTATCCCAACCGATAATCAAGAAGCGCATACTCATTTACTTTTTGAACATGTTATCGAATTACAATATAGCCATCGTTTCTCTAGTGAAGGTGGAATCGGAAAGCTCAGCAAAGCGATTATTCAAAGTCATACGGATGATATTTCTTCGTTTTTTGCGGGTACCGATGAGCAAGTTAAGATTGATGCGACCTATTCAGAAGCCATTTTTAAAAAATTCGTCCAAGGTTATCAAGCATATATTCAGGAACCAGACCTACAACAAGCTTTTAAAAAACTCAATACCCTAAGGATATTATGTGCTGTCCGAGAGGGAGATGAAGGTGTCATTCATGTCAATGAACAAGTAGAAAAACTGCTGCAATCGATGGGCTTAATCAAAAAAGACGCAGAATTTTATGAAAACAGACCGATTATCATCACTAAAAACAATTACGAATTAGGGTTATACAATGGTGATATCGGCATTGTCAGAAGGGATACAGATGGTAAAACCCGAGTATGGTTCGAACAAAGCGAAGGCCAACTTATTAAAGTCCTGCCTGCCTCGATTAATACCGCAGAAACCGTGTTTGCGATGACTATCCATAAGAGTCAAGGATCTGAGTTTAATGAGGTTCTTGTCATCTTACCAAAACAAGAATCAATGGCTTTATTGACGAGGGAATTGCTTTATACAGGAGTCACGAGGGCTAAAAACCAAGTAACCATCCAGGGAACGCATGTGGGCATACTCCACTGCACGAGCCAACGTGTCCAACGAGGATCCGGAATAATCGACAGGTTGTCAAGCAACATCCATCCTGAGGATACCTTTCATAACCCATTAAAAGTTGATTAAAAATATGTCTATACATCTTCAAGTATCCAACGCTTTGAAAAGCTTGTCGAGTCAACTCGCACAATCTTTAAAAAACAACCCTTCTGTATTTGAACCAATCTATATTGTTACCCAAACTGAAGGTATGAACAATTGGTTGCGATTACAACTAGCCGAAAAGCTAGGCATTGCCGCCAATATTCACTTTATAAAACCCAATGATGCCATTCATAAGATATACCAAGCCTTAGGTGGAAAATATCAGGAATCGATTTCCTCTCACGACCTCACATGGCTGCTTTACATTGCATTAGATGAGCCAACATTTAAGGAAAAATACAGATATATCTCCACTTATTATACACAATCAGGAGCACAACAACACCGCAAACGATTGGCCTTAGCCGAAAAGATGGCCGATCTTTATGACCAATACCAAATATACAGAACCGACCTCATCAAAGCATGGAATGAAGATAAAGGAAGCGACCATTGGCAAAAAACGCTTTGGAGGCGAGCTAAAGAGATCGGAGGAGAACAGTTTCCAGACAAAACCATGGTTAGCGACTACATTATCGAAGCGCTTCAAGATCCAGAAAAAGCTCATAACCTCAAAAAGAAACTTCCCATTTTGTACTTCTTTGGGTTGAGTTTGATTACTGAATATCACATTCGGTTGATCAGTCGAATAGCCGAATATACTGATATCGTTTTCATGATGCAAAATCCTGCACCAGAAGATTATTGGTTTGAAGATATGAGCGAAAAATTCATGGATTACATGAAACGCAAAGGCCGAATCGCTCAAGATGAAAAATCCGTAGCTAATCCTCTCCTTGTGGGATGGGGCAAATTGGTGCAAGATACATTCTCCTTGTTATTTCAAGATGATAAAAATCTTAATTTCTACGAAGAAACTGGTTTAATACCACCACTGACAGATAGTTTACTCCATAAGATTCAGCATAGCATCTACCACAATCAGAAGGACAATATCGTATTTTCACAAGCCGATATCCATGATAATACCTTAACGATTAATGCCTGCTTCAATCCAGTGAGAGAAGTCGAAGTGCTGTACAACTATCTCGTTCATTTAGTGGAAGAAAATCCTAAAACGATTTCAGCACGAGATATCGTCGTCATGGTTTCTGATATTGACGTATATGCCTCTTATATTCGAGCTGTTTTCGACAATGCACCCTACCCTTTTAAATACTCGATAGCAGATGAAAGTTACGCAGAATCAGACAGTATCTCCAATACGTTAATCCAACTTTTGAATATCAGTGAACAGGATTTTACATCAGAAAAAGTTGTAAGCCTACTCGATTATTCAGCGATTAGAAGCCGATTTGGGATCACGGACACAGCAGCAATTCGCACATGGACACAAGCCGCTAATATTCGATTCGGATTCAAGGGCGAGAAGATCAATGATACTCGGTACGTCAGTTGGGAATACGGAATGCAACGCCTGATGTACGGTCTATGTATGTCAGGAAATGAAGCATATTCTCTAGGAGACGAAAGTTTCTATCCTATGGATTTGGTAGAAGGTGGCGAAAGCTTTGAAGTCGTAAGATATGTGCATTTTGTGCAAACCTTGCAGCAATTCATCCAACGTCGGAAAGGTAAAAAGAATCTAACTTGGTGGGTTCAGTATATCAATGATGTCATGACTACTTTTATAGGTGATGTCGAGGATAACCAAGATGAAGATTATCGCCATTTACAACAACAATTGGGTAGATATAATCTCGTGGCAGGAATCTTTAAGGACGAAATTTCATACGAAGTATTTTCACATCACTTTATGCCGATACTCAACAACACCCGACGCAGCCATACCTATGCCAGCCGGGGCATTACTTTTTGTTCGCTAATACCTATGCGTAGTATTCCGTTTAAAGTCGTCGCCTTACTAGGGATGAATTATGACAAATTTCCAAGAAAAGATAAAAGAGTTAGTTTTGACATTATGCTAACGCATCCTCAAAAAGGAGACCGAAACATTCGTGAAAACGACAAACATCTGATGCTCGAAACATTGATGTCTGCCGAAGATCGCCTATATATCAGCTACATCGGACAAAATATTAAAGACAATAGTACTTTGCCACCTTCTGCCTTGGTCGATGAACTAATAGACTTCATCAGTGGACATTCAGATAATCCTGACGATATAAGAAAGAACTTCACCCAAAAACACCCACTGCACAGTTTCAGCCGCAAATACAATGCTCAAAATCCAAGATTATACGCCTATATTCCGAAAAGTAAAAAAAGTATTCTATGGACAATGAACCAAGAGATACATGAAATACCAACGAAAACTGAAATTCAAATCGATCGTTTTATTGCCTTTTTCAAAGATGCGATTAGGGCATATTACAATCAAACATTAAATATATATTTTGAAGAGATAGATTATAGCTTAAGCGAAACAGAGTGTTTTGAATTAGACACTTTGGAAAAGTGGAAGATTAAAAATCAATTGATACAAACCGAACCTATCAACATACCCGATTTACAGCAATATCTAGTAAAAACCAGTAATTTCCCATTAAAAAATAAAGGCATTTTAGAACTAGAAGATAGCTTAGAAAACATAGCATTTTCAAAAGATGCCTTTATCAAATTGACCGACGGTCTTTCCAAATCGAATATATCCATCTTGCTACCTATCGAAGACATGAATTTATCTGGATCCATCGGCAATATATATGGAAATCAACACATATCGTATAGTTTTTCCAAAAATGATAATTCTAATAAATTTTCCGCTTATGTGGCTTATCTTCTGCTTACAGCATCAGGGATAGACATTCAATCCGTCTTTATTTCCAATACAAACGGCACCATCCAATATGGAAAAAAATTGGACAAATCAAAGGCTATTGCTCATTTAAAAGCATTAATTGGATATTACCAACTTGGCCATACAACACTGATACCATTTAGTTTTAAAATCCATAATTCCGAAAATTCAAAAGATAACAATTTGGCAGATTTTAAAAAAAGGATAAAATCAATATTAGAAAACCCTAATTTTACAGATTCCAAATTATACCTAACGCACGCTTATAATCACGGATATTTTGACACTGAACATACTTTTGATCTATTTACAGAAATTGATACATTAATTCGCGATCTAATAAGTGACTTTTTTATCTCGGAATAATCTACAAAAACCACCGAAAACACAAAAAATATGGACAATAATCTCCAATACAAAAATTTTGAAGTAATGACGGTTCCGTTAGAGCAGAGCAATCTCATCGAAGCGAGTGCCGGTACTGGAAAAACCTATTCTATTGCTATACTCGCCTTACGACTTTTGTTGGAGAAGCAAATACCCATTCAAGAAATTTTAATGGTTACCTTTACGAAGGCGGCAGTTGCCGAACTCGAAGCACGTATTCGTGAATTTGTTAGGACTGCGTGGAGATATACCCAAGGAGAAAACATCGGTGATGATACGATAAAAACTGTAGTGGACAAGATAGACCGCAATAAAGCTACAGAACTACTCAGAGCAGCCTTCATCAATCTCGACGAAACCAAGGTCATGACCATCCATGGATTTAGTCAACAAACACTCAACGAATTTGCTTTTGAAACCGGACAATTGTTCAATACCGAGTTGATTCAGGACACAACAAGTCTAATTGACCGTGAAATACAAGAATTTTGGCGTAAGCATGTGACGACTATCAACAAAGACTTACTTGCAGCATTATTCAGTAAAAACAAGCTAAACCAAGATAGTATTCGCGGCATAATCAACGGACATTTAAGTGGCAAGAAATACCTCTTTTATGAAGAAGAAGGACAAGAAAGATATATTTTTGATGAAGCGAAGCAAGAAACATTTCATAGCAAAATTTCAGATTCAAAGGAAGCTCTTGAAGCCTTTGAAAACGCTTTTGAAACCTTCCTTCTATCTAAACGCGACTATTTAACTTCGTTTCTTAATAAAAACAAATATGCAAAAAAAACATTTGAAAAATACTTATCCGATCCTAGTGCATTCCTAAAAGCGCTAAAAGATAAGGCCTCAACCAATTATGTAAAAGATAATCTACACGAGTTTTTACCTTATTTAGAAAAATATGAAAGCTTAGTCCAAACTTCTAATAAAAATATTGAGGATGCGCAAAACTATCTTTATGCAGCGGCTATAGATTTTATCATTCCACAGCTTCAATCACATAAAGACACCTTTAGTCTTATGTCATTTGATGATATGATTTATTATCTTCATCAAGCGCTTGATCAAGAAAGTAAAGCATCTAAAAATAGTAATCTCGCCCAAAAGTTAGCAGCAAAATACCAAGCTGTATTCATCGACGAATTTCAAGATACGGATCGAACCCAATATGAGATTTTTCAAATGGCATTTCATCAACAGTCTATTTTGTTTTACATTGGTGATCCCAAACAGTCTATTTATGCTTTCAGACGGGCAGACATAGCTACATATTTAGAGGCTCGAGACCTAGTACCTAATCTATATGGCATGAACATCAATTATCGCTCTACAAGGCGATATGTTGAGGCGTTGAATTACTTCTTTATGCCAAAAGAAGATTTTGACACTTTTTATTTTAATGAAGCAACGGATAAAATCATCTATCATCAAGTCAGTGTACCAAAGCAAGACAATAAAGGCGCATTTTTATATAAAGACCAGCCTTGTGCACCTATCTCGATACAATCCAAAGAATTCAAAGCCAATATCAATACTAGTATTAAAAGCATCATATTAGACCTCCTGACCAATCCGGACTATACGATTTACGACAACAAAACACAAGGTCAGCGCACGATACGTCCTTCTGATATTGGGATTTTAGTACGAACAAACTTCCGAGGTACAGAACTTAAAAGCGAACTATCTAAGGTTGGGATTCCAGCGGTAACAGTATCCGACGAAAAAATACTCAAGTCCGAAGAGGCCAAAGCCATGATTTACATTTTAGAGGCCGTAATGCTTCCTACACAATCCAATATCCGTCGGGCCTTATTAACCGATTTTATTCGATTTAGTCCGGAACAAATCCTGAATCTCAATGATGAACAAGCGATCCAAAAATTTCGTGAGTATTATGAAACTTGGAAGCGAAATGGAATCTATGTCATGCTCACGACCATCATTGCCGATTTTGACATTCAAAACCGACTACTCAGTTTCCATTCCGATAATGGAGAAAGGATACTCACTAATTTGATACATTTAACCGAATTACTATTTAAAGTTGAGAACAATCGACGTTTCGAACCGATCGAGACCATTGATTGGCTCAAAGTCAATATCCATAAAGAGCAAAGTAGCGATGATGAATGGGAGCAGCGCATCGAGAATGATGAAGAATCCGTAAAAATCGTAACTATCCACAAAAGCAAAGGCTTGCAGTACCCCATCATTTTTACGCCAGAATTAGATTTTAGTTTAGATACGAAGGAGGATAGAATCGTAAGTTTTAGAAATAAAAATGGAGCATATGTAACTGCCAAATTAGGCCAACTTTCAGAAGAAGAAAAGGCTTTACTGCAAATCCAATCCGAACAAGAAAACCGTCGTTTGCTTTATGTTGCCTTGACGAGAGCCGTCTATGCCTGCTATATTTTTAAAAACAAGGCAGATTCGACACTCTCGACTTTCCTCAAAGAAATCAAATTTAATGATCTAATCGTAGCCATACCTAAAGCTGAAGATTTAGCAATAAACACAACCTATAAGGCAGATACTACAGAAAGACAAAATGTTTTAACTGCCGAAAACTTCATCCTGTCCGAAACCAATTGGGAAAGAATCAGCTATAGTAGGATCGCAGGAGACCACTCGCCCATTCTGACCGATAATGTTCTGCCAGAAATGACTACTTACGATCAATTTATTTTTAATTTGCTACCCAAGGGAAGTAAAACAGGTAACTTCCTTCACGCCATCTTCGAGCGGCTAGACTTTACCAAATCCGAAATGTGGCCTACAATAATCCAACGAATAATCAATCAATATTATCCAAAATCAGAAGATTCATTTAAAGATAGCTTAATGGAGATGTTGGATCACGTGATGGATACGGACATACCTGTAAAAGGAGACACCATCAACTTAAATCAAGTGCCTTTAAGTCAATGCTTACACGAGCTCGAATTTGACTATCCTTTTACAGACTTAAATGTAACCGGACTCCATGAGCTTAGAGACGAAGGCATCAACATAAAACCCAATTATTCCGATTTGTCCGGTATCATGAATGGTAAAGTTGATTTGTTCTTCAAATTCAATGATAAATATTATGTCCTTGACTGGAAATCCAATCATTTGGGTTATCATACGACGGACTATTCATCTGACAAAATAGCCGCAGCCATGTCTGCCAATAACTACCATCTACAATACCTAATATATACCTATGCAGTTCAAAAACACCTAGCATTCAGTCTCCGCAATTTTGATTACGAACGGGATTTTGGTGGCGTCATCTATTTGTTTATCCGTGGAGTTCGCAAGGGCACAACCCATGGTATCTACTACCAAAATCCATCAAAACAACAAATAGACAAGATGAAATTGTTATTTGAGCATCATAAATCCTGATTTAAGACAAGTCTAATAGATACCTGGATGTCAAATTTTTACACCACAAACCAACCTTCCTAACCTCAATCAACTTTAACCTTTCGTCTATAAATTCGATATTATGCTTCTAATATTACCACTGAATCAAAATATTTTTAGATATTGCTTCATAATTTGATTGAATGACGCAGGGTATGATACAAAAACCATCAGCTTCGTGGCCCGAATGGGCAAAAAATGCAAATATATACGAAGTAAATATCCGACAATATACCGAAGAAGGCAACTTTAAGGCTTTCGCGAAACACCTAAAAAGGCTCAAAAAGATGGGTGTCGATATCCTTTGGTTGATGCCTATCTTTCCTATTAGCTTCATAAAACGCAAAGGAAGTTTAGGTAGTTACTATTCGGTCTCCGATTATCGCAGTATTAATCCGGAATTTGGTACTAAAAAAGATTTTAAAAAACTCGTCAAAGATATCCACGAATTGGGTATGCGGATTATTTTGGATTGGGTACCCAATCATACCGGATGGGATCATCCATGGATTACATCACGAAAAGATTTTTATACACTTGATGCAGCCGGTGATATTTCAGAACCTGTAGATAATTTAAACCAACCCCTAGGATGGGAAGATGTAGCCGATCTAAATTACGCCAACGAAGCCATGCGAGAAACCATGATGTCAGACATGTTGTATTGCTTAACTGAATACAATTTAGATGGTTTTAGGCAAGATATGGCCATGTTGGTTCCACTTGACTTTTGGATAGAAGCCAATAGAAGACTCCGTGCAGTCAATCCCAATATTTTACTCATCGCAGAGTCTGAAAATTCCGAACACATTGAACAAGCGCATTTCGATTTAATCTATAGTTGGAGTTTTCATCACCTACTCAATCAAATTGCCATTGGAAAAGGTGATGCTTCCACTTTGGATCATTGGTTTGCCAACCATCGTGTAACCTTCGAACATGGTGCCTATCTCTATTTCACTTCCAACCATGATGAAAATTCGTGGTCAGGTTCTGAAATCGAACGCATGGGAGAAGCGCATAAAGCTTTTGCTGTTTTAACGTGCATGATGGACGGTGTTCCGTTGATATATTCAGGTCAGGAAGAGCCTATGCCTCAGCGATTAAAGTTCTTTGACAAGGACGATATCGGATTTAAAAACTATGCTTATAGCGCATTTTATGCTACACTTATAGCTTTAAAGCATCAAAACAAAGCCTTGTGGAATAGTGCTTTTGGCGGTGCCATCCAAAGAATCATTCCACATCAAAAGATATTTGCATTCCGACGACAGTATCACGATGAAAAGGTAACCGTCATCATGAATCTATGCAACCAATATCAAACATTCCAAACAGATACCATGATTTCAGGTACGGAGATCTTTAGCCATGGAGCGATACACTTCGAGGCAGGTGATACGATCCATCTTCAACCATGGGCATATCTAATCATACAATAACCATTAATTTATTCAAAGATGAAAAAACCCTTACTACCCGCAAGCGCCATTTGGAATATGAGTTTTGGATTTCTAGGTATCCAAACCGGATTTGCACTACAAAATGCCAATGCATCTCGAATCCTTCAAACGCTCGGTGCCAATACGGACGAATTGGGATTTTTTTGGTTGGTAGCTCCTATTACCGGAATGGTGGTACAACCGATAATTGGCCATTATAGCGACAAAACTTGGACTAAAATGGGTCGTCGAAAACCTTACTTTTTGCTAGGTGCCATTATGGCGGCCATCGGATTAATACTCATGCCCAATAGTGCTTTATTTACGGCTTTCTTACCTGCGTTATGGATTGGTGCAGGCATGCTTATGCTTATGGACATTTCTTTCAATGTTGCCATGGAGCCATTCCGGGCTTTAGTCGCAGATAAACTTTCTACAGACCAACGAACTGCTGGGTTTGCGATTCAAACAATCTTGATTGGCCTTGGTGCTGTTATTGGATCCTGGTTGCCATCTATTTTGGTCTCTTGGTTTGGTATTTCAGCAACGGCTTCTAGTGGGCACGTTCCCGACAATGTGGTCTATGCCTTTATAATTGGTGCTATCATCCTGTTGGCGGCCATATTATGGACCATTGTCACGACACCGGAGTATAGTCCAGAGGCTTTAGCAGAGTTTCAAGATAGCAAAACCAAGAACCCTGAACCCACACAGTCAAAATGGCTCTTTCAAAGTATCTTTCAAGATGTGCGTGAAATGCCTAAAACGATGCGTCAATTAGGTTTAGTCCAATTTTGTGCGTGGTTTGGCTTATTTGGCATGTGGGTTTATAGTACTCCTGCGATTGCAGAACATGTATATGGATTAGAAGCCAATGACACCACTTCGCCTTTATTTCAAGAAGCTGGCAATAAGGTGGGATATTTATTTGGCATTTATAATCTTGTTTCCGCAATATATGCCTTTGCGCTACCTGCTATCTCAAAGCGGATTGGCCGCAAGTATACCCATGCTTTATCCATGGCAATTGGAGGCATTGGGTTGATATCTATATTTTTTATTAGCAATCCTGATTTATTAGTGTTGCCTATGTTGGGTATTGGAATAGCTTGGGCTAGTATTTTGGCCATGCCTTATGCCATGCTTGCAGGCTCTATCTCGCCTATAAAAATGGGTGTGTACATGGGTATTTTTAATTTTTTCATCACCCTACCTCAAATAGCCAATGGTGTAATCGGTGGTTTGTTACTCAAACATATCTATAATAATCAAGCCATTTTCGCCATTATCACAGCAGGTATTTTTATGCTCATAGGCGCTATTGCCTCCATTTATGTAGATGATCAAGACGACTTGGCTCTTCTCAAGACTTCAAAATAATGGTCTCATCGCTTATAAAAAAGGATGTAACATACTTATTATGTTACATCCTTTTTTTTTCAATATTAGCCTTATCGTCAGCATGCAGCGTTAGTAATACGCCCTATAGCTAAGACATAAAACCAATGGACAATTTTTCAACCTTACAAGCTGATATTTTTTTAGAGTGCATCTTTAGACTGATTCAATCATCCCTTTTCGTATTATTTGCCGACTATCAATTTTTTAAACTGGCTGTCATTAATATTAATCAAATAAAGCCCAGGTTTTAGATCTGCAATACTTACCTGTGTATAGTTTGTAATGGATTGGCTCAAAACACTTTGTCCCATCATATCAAAAATCGTCAAAGTATGATTGGCATTTTCATTCAAACCATGAACATAGAAATAGTCATTTGCCGGATTCGGGATCACTTGAATGACTGCATTGGATACCAATTCTTCAACCTTGGTTGTATGGCTGATTAATCCTTTGCGCAATGTTTCCAAAACGCCACGCATAATCGCGGCCTGACCTTTTGTAAAGGTATTTTGACACGTTTCTGCTGAATAATCCATATAATTTTCGATCATATCCGGCAAGTCACCAGGTTCGCCAGCACCACATGTATTTTGAGTTTTATCGCAATCGAAAGAACTTTGTGTTCCCTGAGTTGGCGTATCATCAACCCCATCGGTACCTTCACAATTGATACCAAATAAGCCTGCATCTCCAGAGATGTGACGAAGACCCAAATAATGCCCAACTTCATGAACTGCTGTCCTTCCTATCATAGGAATACTTCCAAAATTAGGAATTTCATATTCTGAATCAGCGACTGTTCTATAATCGAGAACAACACCTTCAAGGTGCTTTTGTGGTGCCGCAGACCCAGCAGGCCAATGCGCCAAAGAATCGGGAGGATAAGCATACCCTAATACTGGACTTGATAATCCTGCAAATTCGATTGGCAACATTTTACATACCCATATATTGAGATACTTTACAGGATCTTTTATGTCGCTTCCTCCTTTGGTAGATTGCTTCACTTCATCTGGTAATCCTACAAGGGAGGGTCTAAAATTCGCATTGGTTTTAACACGTCGGATTTCATCTATTTCAAATTCGATTTTTGTATCTGCTGCAACCGGCCAAAAGATATCACGAAGATTGATTGTATCTTCATTTTGACGGCGATAACACGCATTCAAAACATCAATTTGTCGATGCAACGCTTCATCTGAAACATTTTCAACATCATTTTTATAAACCACATGAAAAACCACTTTTATTTTATACACTTCATCATTGCGGTTTCCTTGTGTAGAGGCAACATGATCTAACATGCGATGCAGTCGATCTTTATATCCCGGATTTGCCTGCTCCCGCAAATCAACAGCGTGGTCATACAAGCAAGGAGTCAATGACTGACTAAAAGCTGACCCAAGAAAAAAACTAACAAATAGAAAAAAAATTGAGATTCTAAGTTTCATATTTTAAATAAATTTGGGTAAAAATAGCATAAAATTCCATCTCTAAAAAACTTCAAGCAAAAAATTTTTATTGAATAGTAGATTTCAATTGCATGAAACAAAGTTTTAATTAATAAATTGAAAATTAAGCGTAAAAATACTTCAAAAAAATCGCTAGTGCTCTGTCTATAAAAAGACTTAAATTATAATGGAAGTTATTTTTTTAAAG
>JAIXKS010000007.1:160630-213000 GCA_026928325.1 Chitinophagales bacterium
AGGCATAGTGGTAACTATGACGAGTATTTTTAACGATGAGATTTGAAAAAAGAACAACATTTCTTTAAGATTTTTTTGTGGACAGAGCACGATCATCCGTTTCACAAATGATAAATTTAAAATAATATTATTTAGAATTGAACTAAATAATTTACTACTTGTTAATCTGTCATACATGATAATATTTTTATGGCAACGATAAAATTTACTTTTGAAGATAAATCCATCCCGGATGTAATCGCTGAAAATGTCGAAGAAGGCATTTCTATTCTTGAAGCTACAGAAGACCACGGAGTACACCTTAGCCACAATTGTGGTGGTGTTTGTGCTTGTTCTACTTGCCATGTTTATGTTATGAAAGGGGACGATTACTTAGAAGAAATAAGCGATAAAGAAGAAGATTTTATAGACCGTGCGATCAACCCAAGGATTGAATCAAGATTAGGATGTCAATGTGTCATCTTAGATGAAGACGCAGTCATTGAAGTCATTATTCCTGACCAAAGCAATATTATTGGGCACGAAGATTAATCATAGACTTCTTCCCTATTAATAAAAAAAACAAGCTCTAAGTCTCTGCATAGAATGAGTATTATACTAGGTATTTTAATACCTTGATTGGGGTTTTAGTGCTCTGTCTATAAAAAGACTTAAATTATATTGGAAGTTATTTTTTTTAAAGATCAAGGCAAAAAACGCAGGCATAGTCGTAACTATGACAAGTATTTTTAACAATGAGATTTAAAAAAAGAACAACATTTTATAAAGATTTTTTGTGGACAGAGCACTAGTGGTTTCCATGTATTTTTTTAGATGTAATGTAGATTGTTTTCCAAAATTAAAAAAAATCGAATACTTAGTCTTTTGTTTAGCAAATAGAATCACTAAGTTAATCGGAACAATAGATAATAACTTGTTTTGTTAGAAACATCTACCTTCCTATCTTGTTAATACTTATTGATATGAAACCGCAATTTTCAGTAATTATAGCGACCTATAATCGAGCCAATTTTTTAAATCGAGCCTTGGATTCTCTGATTCAGCAAACGGAAACAGATTGGGAAGCGTGGATTATTGATGATGGAAGTACGGATAATACGCTCGAGGTACTTCAAAAATATTTGGACAATTACCCACAAATTCAATATCGAAAAATATCAAAATCCGGCGAAGCTCCTGCAAAAAATCTTGGCATTGCGCTATGCAAAGGAAAATATATCACCTTTTTAGATTCGGATGATGCCTACGAACCTCATCATTTGGCTCATCGAAAAAGTATTTTAGACCAACATACAAACCTCCAATTTCTGCACGGTGGAATCAAAATCATTGGAGATCCTTATGTTCCTGACCGGAATAACCCCGGACTATTGATTCATGTTTCATCTTGCGTGGCCGGTGCGACCTTCTTTATTCGACGTGATGCCATGGCTCAACTAGCAGGTTTTAAGCAGTTGCCACTCGGCAATGATGCAGATTTATACGAAAGAGCGGTTCAAGCCCAATTGACCATGATGAAAACGGACTTTCCTACCTATATCTATTTTCGAAATCATGACAATTCGATTACGCACAACGCAGCCAAGCCAAATACATAAGGCTATCAAACAATTACTTATGCTGTTATGACATTTCAATAGGTAGTAGTTACTCCCTTTTAAAGGTTTGATTTATTCTTTATCAAGCTTCATATTTACATAATTGGATTACAATAACAACATTATTTGAAAATATTAGCCAGAGTTCAAATAAAATTCTTAATTTTGTATTCCAAGATTAATACGTTTTTGGTCATGGTTAGATTATTTTTACTTTTAGTTGCTTCCTTTTTATACTTGACTAGTCAAGCGCAACTTCCTATAACTGAGGTTTATCTGACCACGCTAAATAAACCCCAAGGTCAATGGACAATCGGCGATTTGAGATATTTATCCGATTTTAATCCTAGTGGTTACAACAATCAAGCTAATTTTTTTGACAATGGATGGATTTATCTCACTTCTAATTATAAAGACAGCCTATATACGGATATTATTGCATTACATCCTGATAAAAAACAACTTTTCAAAGTAACTAATACCCTAAGAATCAGTGAATTTTCTCCCTCACCCATACCCAAAAGTGATGAATTTTGCACGGTAAGAATCGAAAAAAATGGCAAGGATCAAAGTTTGTGGAAATACCCATTATCTCGAGAAAATTATGGTCAACGACTATTCCCGAATATTAACAATATTGGATATTTTTGTTGGTTAAATCGTACGAATATTGGCATGTTCCTCGTCGGGGAGCCACATCAACTCGCTATTGGCAATGCAAGTACTGGAAAAATCCAAGTTTTAGGTACAAATCCTGGTCGTTGCTTAAAGACTGATCATAATGGCATCCTATATTATGTGGACAAGGTTTCTAATGATTTATGGATTTTAAAGGCGTATGACTTAAATCAGGCTTCCACTTCGTCCATCATCAAAATGCCTAGTGGTAAAGAAGATTTTGACATCCTACCTGATGGAACATTTATTTCCGCTAATAATAGTTTAATTTTATCATTTCATCCCGAGAAAGATATCGGTTGGCAAGTAATAGCCGACTTATTCAACGATGGTATTACCAATATCCAACGTCCTATTTATAAAGACAAGCAGCTTTTATTCATCCATGGTAAATAAACCATTTTAATCTTTCCATTAAAAAAATGCGATACCTAGTTTTTTTTATTTTGCTAATATCTATCCAATTTGCCGCTTGCGTTACGAGCAAAAAGACGATAGAGCAACCTCAATCTTTAGCTAGTTGGCGGGAAGCATACAAAGCTTCCTTTGTGGAAGATGCTCGTTCGCCTCTTAAAGCAGCAGACCTTCCATTTCTTGATTTTTATGAAGAAGACCCAACCTGGAAATTAACATGTAGCTGCACCGCTATCCAAGATGCCAAACCCTTTGATATGCCGTTATATAGTGGAATAACTCGGTCTTATAAGGTGCATAGTATTTTGAATTGCAAACGCCTTGGAACCGATATTCAGCTATACGTATATCAACAAGCAACAAAACCGGCCAATCCGATGTATGCCAATCATTTATTTTTGCCTTTTAAAGATGAAACAAATGATGAAGCTACTTATGGAGGTGGAAGATATATCGATCTTCAAACTTTCGACATCATTGACGGTCAAGTAACTATAGATTTCAATCAATGCTATAATCCTTGGTGTGCATTCAGTGATGGATACAATTGCCCAATACCACCTATAGAGAACCACTTACAACTTGAAGTGCGCGCAGGTGAGAAAAAATTTAAAGGCACGTATAAAGAAAAATCAAAAACCGATAAGTAGCCGATATAGAGGACTTGTAATGACGTACATCTTTTACATTCCGAAGTCCATTCTTGACAGCGGCGTGACGCTTTGGTCTGAAAAATAGCCTTTTTGATATAGGTGATAACCAGCTATCCCAATCATGCCTGCATTGTCTGTACAATACTCAAAAGCCGGTATATATGTCGTCCATTTTTTTTCTTCACCAACTTTAGAAAGGGCTTGACGAAGTCCAGAATTAGCAGACACTCCGCCCGCAATTCCTATGTGATTGATACCAGTCATAGCAGCAGCTTTAATCAACTTTCGCATGAGAATATGGATAATCGTATTTTGAACAGAACAACAAATATCAGCTAGGTTTTCTACAATAAAATTGGGATTTTCAGCGACTTGCTTTTGCAAGAAATAAAGTATAGAAGTTTTCAACCCACTAAAACTAAAATCCAAGCCTTCGATTTGTGGCTCAGGAAACTGGAATTTATGAACACCTTGTTGAGCCAATTTGTCAATAATCGGCCCTGCTGGATACTCCAAACCAAGCATTTTACCGGTTTTATCAAAAGCTTCTCCCGCTGCATCGTCTTTAGTCGAGCCCAAAACTTCCATATCATCATAATCGTTGACTCGAATGATTTGTGTATGTCCACCCGACACGGTTAAGCACAAAAAAGGAAAAGGTGGCTTAGGATCTTCTGCAAAATGTGCCAAAACATGGGCTTTCATATGATGCACTTCGACCAAAGGAATATCTAAGCTTAGTGCCAACGTTTTAGCAACAGAAACACCTACGATCAGACTTCCAAGCAACCCAGGGCCTCTTGTAAAGGCGATGGCATTTATATCCTTCAATGTCTTTCCGGCATCTTTTAGCGCCGTATCGATCACAGGTATAATATTAATCAAATGCTGGCGACTGGCTAGTTCTGGAACAACACCACCATAGATACTATGCACTTCTTGATTTGCTGTCCGATTAGACAAAACACGCCCATTTTCTATGACAGCAGCACTCGTATCATCGCATGAAGATTCAATCGCTAGTATGGAAATATTCATTTTTTTATAAGATTACAAGATATTTACGCTAAACATTATCAATAAATATATATATTTGCACCGGTAAAATACGTTCTAAAGGTTTAATAACAATCATTTGATTGATAATGTTATTGAGATTCGTTATTAAATATAGCTTAAACAAATCACCATGTTACAAAGAGATTTTAATTTATCAGGCAATAACCCACTCTATCATCTCTCTCTGTCGATGACGATTGACCAGCTTAATTATGCTATTTTCGATAACAAAGGCATATTGCTCAAGCACAAAACCTACTCGAACATATCCTTTAATGCTGCGGATACCCTCGAACTTATCAAGTCAAATCCGGACCTACATGATAAATATGACAAAATAACTGTCACCGCACTTACGTGCAATACACACCAGCTTTCATTTAAAGATGAACAGATTGCTAAAATCATCCCTAATCTAGAATTCAAAAATGTTAGAGTTGAAAAACTTCCTGGATGTATGGTTTATAATTACTATGGGCTAACACCGGCACAAACCGGCATATTAAATACCATTTTCAACAATGAAAACTATCAAGTTCACAATTTCGTATTTGCCCTTTCTACTTATTTTATTGGCTTGCAGCAACCTTTATTGCACATTCATTTAGAGCAAAAATTGGCTTCAATCTATATTCAGAAAAATGGCTCTTTACAGTTTTTCAATTCTTATGGTTATAAAACAGCCAACGATATACTGTACTTTGTATTAGCAGCATGTAAATTGAATGATATCAATCTTCAAAATGATCAGAAGACCATCAGTGGTTGGATAGAAAAAGATTCCGAAATTTATAATGTACTTAATAGATATTTGGGAAATCTCGATGTTCTAAGGGATGATGCATTTTTGATAGAAGAAAAATCAAAGCATCAGCCACATTATTATTTTGCCCATTACATCGGTAAATCATGCGCATTATAGGTGGTGCATTCAAAGGAAGACGATTTAATCCACCCATAAAAAACTGGCCAACGCGTCCAACCACAGACTTTGCCAAAGAGGGTTTATTTAACATCCTCAACAATCGCATGGACTTCGAATCCATTTCAGTCTTAGATTTATTTGGCGGTACAGGGAGTATGAGTTACGAATTTATTTCTCGCGGATGTAAAAATGTCACCTATGTAGATCAGCATAAAGGCTGTATATCCTTTGTAAAGGAAGTAGCCCAAACCTTAGCTATCGAGCCGTACAT
Source organism: Chitinophagales bacterium (assembly GCA_026928325.1). GTDB lineage: Bacteria > Bacteroidota > Bacteroidia > Chitinophagales > Saprospiraceae > OLB9. Next base: position 166,229 of record JAIXKS010000007.1, read on the forward strand.
TTCCATTTACTCATCAGATGCATTTAAGTTTTTGTCCGGAAATAACCGAACTTTTGATTTTATCTTTGCAGATCCTCCATACGCATTGCCAAAAATAAAAATTCTACCGGACATCATTCTCGGTTCAAGTGCTCTGGATCCTCATGGAACCCTAGTCATCGAGCACGACAGCAAACATTCGTTTAAAGACCATCCGCTATTTAAAGAAGAACGAAAATATGGCGATAGTACGTTTACGTTTTTCGAAGCAATATCTCGTTAGTATTTTACAAATAAAGTTGAATTACTTGATGTTGTAATTATGGTTTGGATCTGAAACCTTGATGATATTTTTATTCAATTCATCGACTTCAACAAAGCCGTCTCTCAATCTGATGATTCGATGTGCATGCTCTGCAATATCCGGTTCATGGGTTACGATGATGACGGTATTTCCGGCATTATGGATGTTTTCAAAAATACTCATAATTTCGATAGACGTTTTCGTATCCAGATTTCCGGTAGGTTCGTCAGCTAGGATGATAGAAGGATCATTGACTAAAGCCCGTGCTATGGCTACACGCTGACGTTGACCACCTGACAACTCATTGGGTCTATGGTGCATCCGATCCATCAAACCTACCTTACTCAATGCTTCAGCTGCCTTTTCTCGACGTTGACTCTTAGAAAATCCGGCATAAACCAAGGGCAAAGCTACATTATCCAAAGCACTCAATCTAGGTAATAAATTAAAGGTCTGAAAGACAAAACCGATTTGCTTATTGCGCACTTCGGCTAGGTCGCCGTCATCCATTTTAGAAACATCGATATCATTGAGCACATAGGTACCGGAAGATGGGCTATCCAAGCAGCCAAGGATATTCATCAACGTACTTTTTCCAGAACCCGAAGGGCCCATTAATGCCACATATTCATTTTGACGAATATCCAAAGAAACTGATTTTAAGGCCCGTATTACTTCCTGCCCCATTCTATAGACTTTCGAAATATCTCTAATTGATATGATTGTTTTTCTGTTCATTTTCCTTGATTTTACAAGATATTCACTTCGAATTAAAACTCCACTTAAATTAAGCCATCAACTTCAAATCCATCATTTTGCTGGATTTATTATTTTTTTTTTAGTGCTCTTAACAAGACCCCATGCAAATCCAAGTTGAATATTGAAGCAAAATAAATCAAATTATTATAAATCCAAACTATTTTATGGACATAATGGATAAATCCGTCGGCAAAAGTATTCAAATCATCAGTTAAATTGCTAATTTTGGCACTTTGAATAAAAGGTCTTTTGATGACAGATTGCGTTGCAAGCTAGTAAAAGCCTTTTGTTTATATTCGTGAGCAAGTTTAATAACCATAAATTACTATGCAATCATTAAAACACGTGGCCGTAGCCGGCAATATCGGAGCCGGAAAAACCACATTAACATCATTACTCGCCAAACATTATCATTGGGATGTTCAGTACGAAGATACCACTGCCAATCCCTATTTGGCGGACTTTTACGATGATATGCAACGTTGGTCTTTTAATCTTCAGATTTACTTTTTGAATAGTCGTTATGATCAAGTACTCCAAATCCGTAGAGGAGAAAATACGGTAATCCAAGATCGTACGATTTACGAAGATGCACGCATTTTTGCACCAAATTTACACGAGATGGGATTGATGTCAACCAGAGATTTTAATAATTACATATCCCTTTTCAAGTTGATGTCCTCACAAATCCAACCACCAGATTTATTAATATATCTCAAATGCTCGATTCCCAAATTGGTCGATCATATTCAGACTCGAGGTAGAGATTATGAAGGTAGCATGAGTTTAGACTACCTCAAAAAACTAAATGACAGATATGAGGCTTGGATCAGTGACTATACCCATGGCAACTTGCTTATTATTCCAAATGACAATCTAGATTTCAAAAATAATCCTGAGGATTTTGGACTGATTATAGAACAAATCGACGGACATATCCATGGTTTATTTTAAACCCGAATTACCAATATTCTAAAATAAAAATTGCCCTATGTATAACGACCTTAAAGCATTCGCAGAAAATCACAACGTAACCTTAGTTGCTGTTTCAAAAACCAAACCTGTAGAAGCAATTCGTGCACTTTACGATCTTGGGCAACGAGATTTTGGCGAAAACAAAGTGCAGGAAATGGTAGAAAAACAAAGCCAATTACCAGCAGATATTCGATGGCACTTGATTGGTCACCTTCAAAAAAACAAGGTCAAATACATCGCACCATTCGTAGCCATGATTCATGCCGTTGACAGTCTAGAATTATTAACGACCATTCAAAATCAAGCTATCAAAAACAATCGTCAAATACCCGTATTAATTCAATTTCATATAGCCGATGAAACGACCAAATTTGGATTATCCTATGATGAAGCAGAAGCTATCTTTGAAGAAATTCAAAAAAATCCAATGCCAGAACTTATTATCGCAGGCGTGATGGGTATGGCAACATTTACCGAAGATAAAGCCCAAATTAAAGCAGAGTTTCAACAGCTCAAAAAATATTTTGATACCATTAAGGCCAAATACTTCGCCAACGATCCCGAATTTATACACATCTCCATGGGCATGTCGGGAGATTATCCTATTGCTGTTGAAGCAGGCGCCACCATGATACGCATAGGAAGTGCTATCTTTGGATTTAGAGATTAATCACTATAATTTTTTTCAAAACTCACTATTGGCCAAATTCTGAAATCGAGAAACTCGTTTTATTGCTGTTGTTAACGCATCTGCAGATTCATTGTTTCTGTCATTAAATCTAGTGTCCTGTCAACAAAAGAATCTTAATGAAATGTCGTTTTTTTTCAAATCTCATCGTTAAAAATACTCGCCATAGTTACGACTATGCCTGCGTTTTTTGCCTTGATCTTAAAAAAAATAACTTCCAATATAATTTAAGTCCTTTTATAGACAGAGCACTAGTGCCCTGTCAACAAAAGAATCTTAATGAAAAGTCATTATTATTTAAGTCTCTTTTTAGATAGAGCAATAGCAATGGAATTTCTATATGATTTATATTTCAAAAACATTCAGGGAAAACCCTAGTTTTTAAGCTTAAAGGGATACAACTGGGAGTTTACACACAAAATATTTCTTTAATATATTGATATACAATACATTGCTATTTACTCACACAGAAATAAAGAAAATATTGTAGATAACTGGTACGCTATATAAAAGAAATGACCTATATTTGCATTGACCAAAATATTCCCCCCGTAATGAAATTAATAGATGGAAAAGCAGTTGCAGAAGAGATCAAGAGTTTGACAAAAATCGAGCTCTATGATTTTACTAAAAGTAATAACCGTACCCCTACACTGGCTGCTATTTTAGTCGGTGATAATCCGGCGAGCAAGGCCTACGTCAACAATAAAGTAAGAACCTGTAAAGAAATAGGATTCAATTCTTTACTCGTCAAGTTGCCCGCAGATATTTCTGAGGAGGATTTATTAGCCGAAGTAGAGAAGCTCAATAATAATGATGATGTTGACGGATTTATAGTTCAGCTTCCGCTACCGAAGCATATTGATGAAATCAAAGTGACGTTGGCCATTGATCACAAAAAAGATGTTGATGGATTTCACCCAATCAATTTTGGAAGAATGGCACAAGGACTACCTTGCTATCTTCCGGCTACACCTTACGGGATTACCATGCTTTTGGAGCGATACAACATCGAAACTGCCGGTAAGCATGTCGTGGTTGTCGGAAGAAGTAATATCGTAGGTACTCCGATTTCTATTTTACTTTCTAGGAAAACTAAACTCGGTGATGCAACGGTAACATTGGCACATAGTCGAACCAAAAATTTAAGTGACATAACACTCCAAGCTGATATTCTCATTGCTGCTATCGGTATTCCCGGGTTTATAACGGAAGACATGGTCAAAGAAGATGCAGTCGTTATCGATGTAGGTATCAACCGTGTAGAAAACCCAGATAATCCGGAAACCAATAAACTTGTTGGTGATGTTGACTTCGAAAATGTAAAAGGTAAATGTAGTTATATCACACCTGTACCTGGTGGTGTCGGACCTATGACCGTTATGGGATTAATCATGAACACACTCAAAGCTGCCAAAAAGGAAATTTATCCTTCTTAGTAACCGGACATTAATACTATGACATCATATATTGCAGTAGAGGTTTATACCGTTGACGAAATCCTAATGGCTTTGTTATCAGCCTATGATTTTGATGCTTTTCACGAAGAAGAATCTTATTTTGTTGGTTATATATCCAAGACTTCCTTTGACGAAGCAACCGCAACCGAGATAAAAAAGCTGATTGAATCCTATAAGGTCGATTACAAAATATACGAAGTCGAAAATCAAAACTGGAATGCAATCTGGGAAGCTTCGTTTCAACCGGTCATTGTAGAAGATTTTTGTCAAGTAAGGGCTGATTTTCATCCGGCTGAACCCAATATCCAATACGATATTATCATCAATCCCAAAATGGCGTTTGGAACGGGACACCACGCTACAACCTATATGATGATTCAGTTGATGTCCGGCATAGACTTTAAAGAAAAGTCTGTATTTGACTTTGGTTGTGGAACGGGTATTTTAGCTATTTTAGCTTCGAAAATGGGTGCACCGAGCATTGACGCCATAGATATCGAGCATGAAGCCTACCTCAACTCCTTAGAAAACGCAACCATCAACCATACTGAAAATATCCAAGTTTTTGAAGGAGATCTCGATCAGATGCCGACAGCACAGTACGATGTCATCCTAGCCAATATCAATAGGAACATTCTATTGAAGTACGCTCCAAACTTAGCACAAAGATTGAAATCCCAAGGAGAAATACTACTTTCGGGCATTTTAAATGACGACGCTGCCTTAGTTACAGAAACCTTTGAAAAACAAAACTTGCAATTCATCAACCAGATCGAAAGAGACAATTGGGTTTGCCTTCAATTTAAAAAAGTGGATTAGCTAACGTTTAAATTTCCCTAAAGTTCTGCACTAATTAGCAAAAACAAAGCAGACGGATTCTTCTTTGTCAAGTCAGGAAATATCATGAGGTTATTCGAACATGTTATCAAAACTATTCTGATTTGATTCTACTTTGATACATTTAATCAAGTAAAATTGAGACAACGTAACTATAAATCTTTTCGAAATTTAAAACGCATAAATCACCACGCTTTTCAAATGATCCTTGGTTTTGAACTGCTTAATATATCGGTCAGAATCACATTTTTTAACTTCTTTTGTAATAATGGAGTCATCAATTAATGAAATCAGCTGTCCGAAAACGGATTTTGTCGAAAAATGATTACTTTTGCTCATCGTAAAAATGTTTTGCAACACAAAGTTACGATTATTATGGGAAGCTATTTGCTTGGCTTCTCGTTTTTATCGGGCAACAATGATTTCAAATATAAGATTTTGAGCTGATTGTTTTTGTGTTTCTTATATTTGAACTTTAAAGCCAGTTTAGCATGATACGAGACTATATATTTTTTACCATTTTCGTTCTTTTTATTTGTAGCTCCTGTGCTTTCAAAAGTAAGACTTTGTATTTTGATAGCATTGATTATTACGATGTTGCACAGCCGAAAGATGATGACTACCGCTACTCGATATATAGATACGTATATGATACGGTGTCGGATGTTGCTATTCCTGTTTTTGGAACGGTTCAAATCAGTGGAACAAATACTTCGTGTAAACTTCCTTTAAAGCCATTTAAGAAGGATATATCTAAAGAGCATTATGTTTTTTGGACATGCCATGAGGCTAACCCTTGGGTTTATACTGTATCTATCAAGAATGTAAAAGATTTGGGCGAAGTAGAAGAAACAGTTGAGCTAAAACATGGGCTTAAATCTACAAAGATTAAAGCGCTTAATGACGCTCTTGTTCTGGTTTTAAAAGTTTTTGCGACCAATAAGGATGATTTAGACTTGGGAATCTACAATGCGCTTATTTCGCTTGAAGGGAGTATACCCGATTTTAACCAGAAGGTCAAGCAGATGTATAAAGAAAATCACATCAGTTATTTTGATGAATATTGGAGGAAGCTTCATACTTATCTTACGCCCTTAGAATTATTAGCATATACTGATATTACTTTTGACAATGCTGATGACGCGGCCTTAGATTATTACCGCCTAACAATGGGATATAATTCTGTGCCGACCAATGCTCTGTTTACTTTTGACAGCACGTGTGTATCTTCTGATGTAATAGATGAGGCTTCTTTTATACAGCAAATCAACGCTGCAAAGGTAATTCTCTTTGGAGAAAATCACTATGATCCTAAGACCAGGCGAGTGATAGCAACGATGCTAGATAAATTTAAAGAGGCAAGTTATACCGATATATTTTTTGAAGCATTGCAACTTAGGCATGGTGTATCTGATTCCGGACTATTAAGCATAGGAGACGGATTCTATACCAATGAATCTGAAATGGCCAATCTCGTACGTAAAGCGATGAAGAGTGGGTTTAGAGTGCATGCCTATGACGAGACATATACCTTTTGTGATACATGCAAAACCCAGTTTGATTTCTATAAATACAGAGAAACGTCGGCGATGAAAAACATGCAAGATTCTGTCAGAAAGTATGATATTCCTAAATTTATCGTTGTAAGTGGTTTTGGTCACTCGTACAAATCGACCTTTAAAAACGGCAATGAGCCATTAGGCAAATTATTGGCTGATGAGTATGGCAATGATAGCGTCGTATCTATTAGGCTTTTTAACCAACAGCAACTTGACCTACCTGAGCATGTATCTTGGGCGGCTAAGCCTTGCGACCCACTAAAATATGATTATGAAATCATTTTTAATCCTGATTTTTACGCTATAGAGAGTAAAAATTATAAAACTCGTGGCTATGACAAAGTACTCAATCTCAAAAAGTATAAATTGGATAAAAATGTGATAAAGCTGATACCGAAGGAATTGTATAAAGAAAACTTAACGATACCCTATTTTACAAGTCATCCCGATAGTCCAAAACACTATTTAGTGCCAGTCTATAAGGGCGAATACGTTTTGATCGTTGAAAATAGATTTGGAAATAGAATGAAGAGGAAGTACATAAAAATTTAATAAATAATATGTAGCATTAAATGTATAAAATTAGGCTTAGAAAACGTTCTAATTACAAAAAGCAAATATTGGATTAAATAAATATTGCTTAATTAAAAAGTTGACTTTTAGCCTTGAATATATATTAAAAAATGATACAATTGATATGTTTAAATCATATTTAAAGTTAATTTCATTTATTGTGTTTTTTATTTTTAATACCATCTACGCAATAAGTCAAAATCCAACTATTAAGATTTTTTATGAAGATATATATCCATTTCTGGATGTAAATTACGATAAAGCAAAAAATGCTTATATCCAATATACTGCGATGAAAGCAACATCAAAGTTTCTTCCAAGCTTTCTAGAAAATTTAAGCTATTATGCTTTTGTAAATGATGATTTCGATTTTGCATTTAGTTTAGCTGATTCTCTTATCCAAAATTATGGTTTTCAAATATCACCTCCAATCGGACAATTTGAAAAAAGCTATTTTTACGAACTTTTAGTATCCAAGAATGTGTATAATAAATTTTCAATGATTCAAGATTCTCTTTTGCCAATCTATTATAAGAATAACTTTAGAAGTCTATATGTTAAAGAAAGGATAAACGAATGTGTTTTTAAGGATATTCTTTTGTCAAATATAATGTTTGAATTTCCAGATAGTTCATGTTTAAAAGAGCCTTATTATAGTATTTTATCAAACGAGGATGCAATATCTATTAGCATTATTGAAAAAATCTGCAAAAAAGAGGGTAGAATGATAAATAATTTTGATCATGGAATAGAGACTGCCCAATATGTAGAATTTATTTTTCTGCATAGTTTGAAAAATCCCAAAAATATTGAAAGAATTAGACAAATATTATCTCAATATGCCGAATCAACGTATCTTGAAGGTAAAATTGACTACAATTTATTTAAGCTTTTTGACAAATGGGAATATTATCATACAGGATATCAATCTTATGGTACAATAAAGGATGCTCCTTATAAATATAACAAATCAAAACTTATCAATAATGATTTTAATATTGACAAGTGAAGAAGATATTGGATGACCCGAAAAAGAATTGATAGGCTGATTATATTCGGTATGATAGAAACGTAGATATTAAGCAATTGAAAATAGGCATTGTTGATAAAAAGTCGGTTCGATTCTATCAATCATTTTCATATCAGATTTTAAAATTTGACCATTAAAATTAAAAAATGCACAAATTTTAAAAAAAGAGTTAAATTTGGCACTCCTTAACCAATCTTATCAAATGCAGAAATACAAAAATATCTACGTAGGTGCTACGAGCCAACACGTAGGAAAAACGACTTCGACACTTGGCTTAGTTTCATCGTTTATGGGTCGTGGCCTAAAGGTTGGCTATTCAAAACCTGTTGGCCAAAAATTTCTGGATATACAAAACTTAAGAGTAGATAAGGATACCATTTTATTTGCGGATTTGATACAGTTTGACATCATTCCCGAGGTACACAGCCCAATTATTTTAGGTCCTGGAGCTACCGAAGCTTTTCTAGACAACCCTAATTCTGAGGAGTTATACGATATGGTACGCCATGCCGAAGAATCCCTCAGCGCGACCAATGAAATCGTTATTTATGAAGGTACCGGCCATCCTGGCGTGGGCAGTATAGCCGGCGTATCCAATGCCAAAGTCGCCAAACTACTCAATGCCGGTGTTATCATGGTCGTAGAAGGTGGTATCGGTAGCACCATAGATAAGCTCAACATGGCTACGGCATTATTTCGAGAAGAAGATGTACCCATCATCGGCGTGATAATCAATAAGGTCATCCCTGAAAAAATGGAAAAAGTTCGCCATTATGTAGGTAAATGGTTGGAAGCACAAGGTCTCCCACTCTTAGGACTGATGCCTTACGAAAAATCCCTAGCCTACCCCTTGATCAAATCAGTCTGTGAAGCTGTAAAAGGTGTAATTACTTATAATGCAGATCGAATAGACAACAAGGTAGAAAGCATCATAGCGGGATCCTTGATTGATTTAAAAGAACTCAAAGAATCTCAAGATTTGCTATTAATTACGGCGATACGTTCGATTAATGAGGCTATTCGAAAGATTGACATGATATCGACACATCACGGCATCAAAAGCTGTCCTCTATCCGGAATTGTAGCCACAGGTCAAGGAGAAATGGATAAATTTACCATTAAGTATATAGAAAAACACAATCTTCCATTGATACGGACAGATCTTGATACTTATGGTGCCTACCTTCGTGTCAGCAAGATTGAAGTAAAAATCAATAGAAGCACACCATGGAAAATCATGAAAGCCATAGAGATGATCGAAAAAAACATCGATCTCAACAAGATTTTGGAAGCGTGCAAACGCTAATTTTTTTTTAAAATAACTAATGGGTTACTGCTAGCGACTGCAATTGTTGGTGTCTAGACAAGGCCAAAGCTATCAATCTATCCAAAAGATCGCTATAAGACAATCCGGTCGCTGCCCAAAGTTTAGGATACATACTGATACTGGTAAATCCAGGCATCGTATTAATTTCGTTAAGTACAATAGAAAAATCTGGTCTCAAAAAGAAGTCAACCCTAGACAAACCTTCTGCTCCAATGGCTTTGAAAGCCAGAATAGCCGTTTTTCGGATGTGATTACTTATTTCCGAAGGTATATCAGCCGGAATCATCAATCTAGCTCCTGTACTTGAGATATATTTGGCTTCGTAAGAATAGAATACATCCGTTGGCATAATAGCACCAACCACAGAAGCCTCGGGATATTCATTGCCCAAAATAGCACATTCTACTTCAATGCCCTCAATAGCTTCTTCGATTAATACTTTCCGATCATATTTGAATGCTGTATCAAGCGCAGCATAAAATGAAGTCTCATCTTCCACCTTACTAACACCTACGGAAGATCCTGCGTTGGCAGGCTTAACGAATAATGGCAATCCTAATTTTTCGACCACTTCTGTATATTGAAGTGTTTTTTGATTAGTCAAATCTGCAATTACATAATCGGCAATAGGTATTCCCGCATCTCGCCACAAGCGTTTGGACATATCCTTGTCCATACCAACTGCCGATGCCATCACATCCACACCTACAAAGGCTACATTATTCATCCTAAAATACCCTTGCAAAACTCCATCTTCACCATTAGCACCATGCAACACCGGAAAAATAGCATCTATTTCTACGATAATTTCAAGGTTCATCCTATTAATTAAACGAGTTTTATCACCTTCTACATCCAATTCAACCGGAGTTTTAGACGGCAAAAGGGCGATTTGGGCTGGATTATCTGCATTTTCAATATAAAAATCTCTTTCTTGAAGCCACCAATTGCCAAGCTTATCGATACCAACGACCGTAATATCATATTTATTTTTATCCAAAGCTTGAATGACACTATTGCCTGAGATTAGAGAAATATTGTGTTCAGGAGACTTTCCACCTAAAAGCACTACCAGATGTAATCGAGCCATAATCTATTCATTTATTACAACAAATCCATTTTCATCACAAAAGTAAGAATATAAACATATGATGTATTTATTTAATCTATAAATATTCACAAATAATTTTTAGTCAGCAGGGAATCTTGATTTTTATCCCATGGTGGATTCTACGGCACATGGAGGCCAGAAAACACGAGTTTTACAAACAAATTAGCCATTTACTATATATTTATAAATTTGATTGTTCGAAAATTACCTTAATTTTATAAATATTCGTACTTTTACCCTTTGAATGATTTTGAATCAATATTACAGATTTCAAAAGGATTCATAACTTAGTTTTTAATGCATAAAAATTGAATTACAGCATGGCTAAAATTTTGGTAGTTGATGATGACAAGGGAATTAGAAAGGCATTGCGCGATATTCTCGAACTAGAGAAGTATGAAATCGATGAAGCCGTTGACGGATTAGATTGCATCGTCAAAATCAAACAAAACACCTACGATGTTATCATCATGGACGTTAAGATGCCTCGCATGGATGGCATGGAAGCAATTGAAAAAATTCAGGATATTGCTCCTGATGTTCCTGTAGTGATGATTTCAGGGCATGGCAATATTGATACAGCAGTAGAGTCTGTAAAAAAAGGTGCTTTTGATTTTATTCAAAAACCACCTGATTTGAATAGACTCCTCATTACGCTTAGAAATGCTTTAGATAAATCAAGTCTGATATCTGAAAAAAAGAAACTTCAGAAAAAAGTTAGTAGCTCTAAAATCCAAGAAATCATTGGAGCTGCTGAGAATATCAGCCATATCAAGGAAACCATTGAAAAAGTGGCGCCTACAGATGCTCGTGTTCTAGTCACTGGCCAAAACGGTACGGGCAAAGAACTCGTAGCCCGATGGATTCACGAAATGAGTAAACGTAAGGACTACCCTATAATCGAAGTCAACTGTGCGGCCATTCCTTCAGAACTCATCGAAAGCGAATTATTTGGTCATGAAAAAGGATCGTTTACTTCTGCCATCAAACAACGCCTTGGAAAATTTGAACAAGCGCACGGAGGTACCTTATTTCTCGATGAAATCGGAGATATGAGTATGTCGGCACAAGCTAAAGTACTCCGAGCCTTACAAGAACAAAAAATCACACGTGTAGGTGGCGAAAAAGATATAACGGTAGATGTTCGCGTCATCGCTGCCACCAATAAAAACCTAAGAGAAGAAATCGCTAAAGGCAATTTTCGAGAGGACTTATACCATAGACTTGCCGTTATTATCATTCAAGTACCATCGCTCAACGAACGGAAAGATGATATCCCTGTTTTAGCACAACATTTTATCGGCATGGTCTGCGACGAATACAATATTTCACATAAAAAGATTGACCCGAAAGCCATAAAATTGTTGCAAGAAGTCAATTGGACTGGGAATATTCGCGAGTTGCGTAATGTCATCGAGCGTTTGATTATTTTATCGGATAAAACCATAACCGCTGCTGATGTCGAAGCCTATGTGCAAGGATCTTCAGCTAAAGCGAATCGCAGTATTTACTCTATATTTGACCAATATGACGACTATCCTTCGTTGGAAAAATACGTAAAAGCTGAGTTTGAAAAACATAAAGGTATCCTAGTCTAATAAGACTGACCGCCATTATTGCTACTGTTCAAATGGTTATTTATACCTTTTGAATGGTTAAAATTTTAGAAGATTATAAAGCATAAGCCATGACAGAAATGGAAGCGAATAACGAAAATAAAAGAGTTCGAAAAACCAAAAGATGGATTGAGGTCAAAGGAGAGAACTCTTGGACAATGTTTAAAGTAGTAGCCGAATTAGTAGAGGGATTTGAAGTACTCAATCGAATGAATCCATGCGTATCTATATTTGGCTCTGCACGCACAAAACCAGACGACCCATTTTACAAGTTAGCGTCAGAGGTGGCACACAAGGTTGTGGATGAAGGATTTGGCGTTATCACAGGAGGTGGTCCCGGCATCATGGAAGCAGCCAATAAAGGTGCATTCCTCAACAATGGGCTTTCTGTGGGACTGAATATTGATCTTCCTTTCGAACAGTTTCACAATCCTTATATCGAGCCGGGAAAACTCTTACATCATAGGTATTTTTTTGTACGTAAGGTCATGTTTGTCAAGTATGCACAAGCTTTTATCGTTTGCCCGGGTGGATTCGGCACTTTGGACGAGTTGTTTGAAGTCCTGACTCTAGTTCAAACCAAAAAGATAAGACCTGTACCCGTTATTTTGGTCGGTACTCAATATTGGTCTGGCTTAAAACAATGGATTATAGACGTTATGCTCCATCAATATCATAATATTTCGGAAAAAGATATAGATCTACTTCCGATAACGGATGATCCCGACGAAGTTGTGTCCATCATCAGAAACTTTTATGATGGCTCTGACCAAATACATTGCATCAAGCAAAATTATGAATTATAGGACAATTCGGAATTTCTGACCGATGCTATACAATATAATTGAAATATAAAAGTTATCAAATGGGTTACTTTTACAACTTTTAGAATTGTATAGTTTTTGCACTGACTAGCTGATGAACTTTAGGATACTTTCATTCCAAAACATGCTTCAAGATATTGTCTTTCAGTATCAATATCATCAAGTAGCCCGGTATATCGTTAGTTTTGTCGTTTCGATCATCATGGTGCGGAGTGCTCTACCCCAGAAGGCATTGGGTGGATATGAGTTACTAGTATTCTTCATCGTAAGTATATCGGGATTTTGGGCCAACGGTATTAAAAATGCATTTATTTCCTACTACCATTCATTGGAAGCATCCGAAAAAAAGCGACTTCCATTTACTGTTTTTATAATCTTATCAGGAATAGCGATCTTGTTAGGAATAGGTTTGATACTTTTTCCTAAAATATTATCATTTTTTCACGCAGAAATTTTAGCACCCTATCGAGCCATTATCGCAATATACCTATTGTTTTTTGCCACCTTGCCAATGATTGAAACCATATACCTCCTCGAAAAAAAATCACAAAAACTCTTTCATTATACGCATTGGAGTCAGGCTGGAATATTGATTTTAACGATAATGGTTGCCTTAGTGAAGCCTGAATTATCGGCATTTATAGGCATATTGATATTATGGGCATCGGTGAGATGGCTTTATTTATTAGTTGCAGTTTTACGACCATTCGGATTTGATATTTATCAAAAACAAATCTATATTTTTGCAGTATTTTCTCTACCTTTGGTTTTAAACATGGTACTTGGAAGTGCGATGGAGATGATTGATGGTTTGTTTGTAGCCCATTTTTTTGATACTGAATTTTTTCCGGTTTTCCGATATGGCGCTAGGGAAATGCCTTTATCATCGCTCCTCTTTGGTTCTCTTTCGCTTGCCATGATTCCCATGTTGTCCAAAAACCCATCCAACCTTACGATACTAAAAGCCAAGGCTACAAAACATATGCATTTATTGGCACCGTTATCCATACTATTTATGGTAATATCGCCTTATGTCTATGTCTGGTTTTATGGTGCTGCCTTTCAAGAATCTGCCTATATTTTCAATATATATCTATTGATTATGGTTAGTAGAGTCATCATGCCACAGACGATTTGTTTTGCTAAACATCAACATGCTATCATCATTTGGTCTGGTATTTTCGAAATCATTGCTAATATCGGGCTGAGTTATTGGTGGTTACAATATTGGGGCGTTTATGGGCTTGCTGCCGGAACGATTATGGCCTTTTTACTTCATAAGATTATCTTACTCATTTACAATTACAAGGTAAATCAAATTCGGTTTAGTGAATATATTGCTGTCAAACCCTATTTCATCTATACCCTACTCCTTCTATTGACATTTTTTATAACATTAAAGGGAGCTTAATCCATTGACAACCAACCTATGCATCTATCGGAAGCCATTCAACACATACAACAGTCGATCCACGAGATTTACGATGAAAGAGAAGCCTTTCTCATTGCAAAATACCTCACTGAAGATCTTATCGGAACGGGCATTGCAAGCAATCATCAACTCACAGAAGTGGAAATAGAACGTATCCAACAAGCAATAAAGAGGCTACTCAACCACGAACCTTGGCAATATATCAGTGGATATGCGGATTTTTATGGTCTCAAATTTAAAGTCACACCTGACGTCTTGATACCAAGACCTGAAACAGAAGAACTAGTAAGTATAGCGCTCGATTTAATCAAAGAAAAAGGTTATCATTCTATCATGGATATTGGTACGGGATCTGGAATTATACCCATTACTATAGGTAAAAAAGCTAAAAATGTACCATCAATTTATGCGACTGATATTAGTGTTCAAGCCTTAGATATCGCAATTCAAAATGCGCAATATCACGGGGTGCACATCAACTGGATCGAAAACGATATACTTCAGGACAGTCATTGGGCAAACCTACCCAAAGTAGATATGGTCCTATCCAATCCGCCCTATATTGGCCAAGAAGAAGCAGCTAGTTTATCCGAACAAGTTATAGCTTACGAACCACATCTGGCACTTTTCACACATCATCATTCGCTTGAATTTTATGATGCTATTTCTAAGATGGTCATGCTTCATCAAAATCGAGGGTGCAAGCTGCTCTCCGAAATTAATGAAAAATATGGCCAAGAAGTGGTAGATCTTTATAAGGAAAACGGCTTAATTCAGGTCGAATTACTGCAAGATCTTCAAGGTAAAGACCGAATCGTCACTGGTACTAAACCTTAAAACTCGATAGCATGAAAGCAGGCTGAGCTTATATTAAGCTGCAACTTCCACTTTGGCCTTATCTAAATCCTTATCATCAAATAAGAACATAAATAAAACGCCGATAATCAAGGCATAAGCCGCAAAAACCAACCAAATTTCTTTCCATTGGAGGCTATTATCTGGGTTTGTAAAGAATTGATGAATCGCCCAGCCACTAATCATACTACCTAAGATAGCTCCTACACCATTCGTCATCATCATAAAGAGACCTTGTGCACTCGCTCGAATTTTAGGGCTGGTTTGCGTTTCCAAAAATAAGGATCCTGATATATTAAAGAAGTCAAAAGCCATTCCATATACAATACAACTCAATACAATCATCCAAAGTCCACTTCCCGGGTCGCCATAACCGAATAAACCAAAACGCAATACCCAAGCAAACATACTCATCAGCATCACATTTTTAATCCCAAAACGCTTCATAAAAAACGGAATTGTCAAAATAAAAAGTGTTTCCGACATCTGTGAAATCGACATGATTATGCCCGGATATTTAACCGCAATCGCATCTTGAAATTCAGGAATTTTTGCAAAGTCATGTAAAAAGGTATCGCCATAGGCATTCGTCAATTGTAACGCAGCACCTAATAACATAGAGAACATAAAAAAGATAGTTATTCTACGATCTTTAAAAAGAGAAAAAGCATTTAAACCCATCGCTTCAATTAAAGTAGCACTCTTAGTTCCTTTACCTTCAGGTGGGCATTTCGGCAATGTGAAAGCATATAAACCTAGTATGACCGCAGCACCTGAAGCCAGATAAAACTGACTGGCACTAGTTTCTATTTGCAACAAACTCACGGTCCACATCGCCACAATAAATCCAATAGTTCCCCATACACGAATCGGTGGATACTCCTTGACAACATCCACGCCTTCCTTTTTCAAAGAAGAATAGGCAACCGTGATGGCTAAAGAAATGGTCGGCATATAGAATGCCATATTGAGTAGAAGCACCCAAAACATCGTGGTTGGATTATCAATAGTAGGTAGTATAAAGAGACACACCGCTCCGGCTAGATGGCTTAAGCCTAACAGTTTTTCCGCATTGATCCATTTATCCGCAATAATACCCAAAAGAGAAGGCATAACTAAAGCAGCCCAACCCATGGTCGAAAAAAGCGCCCCGAAGGCCGTCCCACTCCATTGTTGGTCGGGATATAAGTCTGGAAGCGTTTGAAACCAATATGCGCCTATGGTAATTAGCCAAGATCCCCAGATATAAAACTGAAGAAAATTCATGATGATTAACCGGATTTTTAGCTGCTTCATTTGTCTATTCTTTTAAGATTATCATTCTATGGAGCAAATATAATTTTTAATGCTGAATTTCACTTAAATAGTGCCAATAAAATCTATAAACCCATGAGATTGAATTGTGAATCAAAGCATTTCATTTTCTCTATTTATAGTAATCATCAGATATATATCAAATTTTTGGTTTTCAATTAAACCCTTAAAATGTCATGTAAATGACAAGTTGGGTTATGATGAAGTTAAATATTCTTAAAAAAACTAGCCACAATGCCTGAAAAGCTTTATGTTTGCCATAAACAATATTGATATGAAGTTTATATTTGGAGAAATTAAGAACGGCAATGACTGGGGAATACTGATAATCCGGGTGATTTTTGGACTTGCTCTTTTTTATGGTCATGGTTATGGAAAACTGGTAAAACTGTTTTCAGGAGCTGAAATCAAATTTCTCGACCCTATTGGCCTTGGCATGAAATTATCATTTTATTTGGCCACTTTTGCAGATGCTATATGTGCTATTTTTTTGATTTTAGGCTTATTTACAAGATTTACTACCATTGCACTAATATTTACCTTTCTAGTCATTCTCTATCAGCATGGTATCGTTGAAGCAGACGGATTCGATATCATGGAGTTGCGCTATCTTTATTTTGGAGGCTTTGTAGCTTTAATGTTTACCGGTGCAGGAAAATATTCATTAGATCACTACTTGGCTACTAAGAAATAAGCCAACCTTATTTTATACAAAAGTAATTTTTGGACCATCCTAAAATTCTGTTAGAGTAATTCTATGCAAAAATCGGTTGATTATAATGTCTTTTCCTTATTAATCCTTGATTAAAAGACAAGAAATACACAGGGTTGAATATCCTTTCTAAAATAACAAAGCCGCAAACCTAATCAGCTTTGCGGCTTTATTTATTGGATGATTCATGTTATTCTCTTATCCGCACTTGCTCGAACCGCAAGATTTACATACGACGCACCCTTCTTGATACACTACTTCGTTACTACCGCAACTCATACACTTTTGTCCGATAGCTTCTGTACCATCTGGAAGATAACGCTTCAATGCCCTACCCACGCCTGCTTTCCAATTATTGATAGACTCAGAATCTAGTTCCAAACGGTTAATTAAGCCAATGACATTTTCAAGTGGCATTCCATATCTCAACGTTCCGGAAATGAGCTTGGCATAGTTCCAATATACCGGATTAAATTTATGAGATAGACCTTCAATTGTCGTTTTATATCCTTTTAAGCTCTTAAACTGAAAATCATATCTTGTATTTCCTTGTTCGTCTTTATTTCTAATGATCAAACCTTCATTGACCCATCGTGGGATTAGGATACCTTCTTCGTCATCAGCCAATCCTGTAAATATTTCATAAGGTCTTCCTTCGATTAATCCAACAAAAGCAATCCATTTTTCTTTATTGTTTTGAAATCTGACGACATCTGCTTCCAATATCTGAGGTCGTTTAGTTGGGAAAGGCTTTAAAACCTCTGTTTCTACAACTTTTTCCTCTTCTTTTTTTGTACTCACAAGCACACCTGCACGCGAACCATCTCGATATACAGTAACGCCCTTACATCCTACTTCCCAAGCCTTCAAATATAAATCATTTACTAAATCTTCTGACGCTTCATTAGGGATATTAATAGTAACGGATATCGAGTGATCTACCCACTTTTGAATTGCGCCCTGCATTTGCACCTTACTCAACCAATCGACATCATTAGAAGTTGCTTTGAAATATGGCGATTGAGCTACCATCTCGTCTAATTCTTCTTGAGAATAATTTTTATTTACGTCATATCCTTTTGTACTCATCCATGTCTTGAAATGGTGATGGAATACAATATATTCTTCCCAAGAATCACCTACCTCATCTACAAAATCAACACGAATATCCTTATCATTTGGATTTACCTTTCGACGACGCTTATACACCGGCAAAAATACTGGTTCAATTCCTGAAGTTGTCTGTGACATGATAGAAGTACTTCCGGTAGGCGCTATGGTCAACAATGCGATATTTCGTCGACCATATTTTATCATATCCTCATAAAGTTCCTGATCATGGTTTCTGATTCGCTGAACAAATGGATTTTTAGCTTCCAAAACGGCATCATAAATTTCAAATGGACCTCGTTCTTTAGCCATTTGGACAGACGCCCGATATGCAGTAAGTGCCAAGTTACGGTGTATCTCCTCGGAAAAGCTATTCGCAGCTTCACTTCCGTATCGCAATCCTAAAGCCGCAAGCATATCACCTTCAGCCGTGATTCCAATACCTGTACGACGACCTTGAAGCGTTTTAGCTTTGATTTTTTCCCAAAGATTCAACTCCGTTGCCTTGATATCTTCACTTTCCGGATCATGCTCAATCTTATTTAGAATGGCATCAATTTTTTCAATTTCAAGATCAATGATGTCATCCATGATCCGTTGTGCATGTGCAACGTGTTGCTTAAATAAATCGAAATTGAATTTTGCTTTATCCGTAAATGGTTGTTCTACATAAGAATAAAGATTAATCGCCAATAGTCGACAAGAATCATACGGACACAACGGAATCTCACCGCAAGGATTAGTTGAAATCGTTCGGAAACCATAGTCTGCATAACTATCAGGCACAGACTCATTGATGATGGTATCCCAAAATAAAATTCCAGGTTCTGCAGATTTCCAAGCGTTATGCACGATTTTTTGCCATAAAGCACGTGCATTGACCTTTCTTGTTACCTTAGGATTTCGGCTATGAACAGGATAACGCTGCACATACTCTGTATCATTTTTGACCGCTTCCATAAATTCGTCATCTATTCTAACGGAAATGTTCGCACCCGTAATCTTACCCATGGTTAATTTAGCATCGATAAAGTCTTCTGCATCCGGATGGTTGATAGATACTGAAAGCATCAACGCACCTCGACGACCATCTTGAGCCACTTCACGAGTGGTATTGGAGTATCGCTCCATAAAAGGAACAAGGCCTGTTGAAGTCAAAGCAGAGTTTTTGACTGGTGAACCTTTAGGACGGATAAAAGACAAGTCATGACCAACACCACCTCTTCGTTTCATCAATTGCACTTGTTCTTCATCGATCTTCATGATACTGCCATAAGAGTCACTATCTTGACCGTTGCCGATTACAAAGCAATTGGATAAAGAAGCAATTTGAAAATTATTACCTATACCTGTCATAGGACTTCCTTGAGGTATGATATATTTAAAATCACGAATCAATTCGAATACTTCTTCTGCATGTAGCGGATTGCTGTACTTACTTTCTATACGCGCAATCTCTCTAGCTATCCGCCAATGCATATCGTCCGGTGTCGCCTCGTAAATATTGCCATCCGAATCCTTCAATGCATATTTATTTACCCAAACGCGAGCCGCTAAATCATCGCCTTTAAAGTATTCCAAAGATTTCGCAACAGCTTCTTCATGCGTTACCTTTTTAACAATTTCCATCAATTGTACATTTGTCATTTTATTAATTTTCTCCTTTTTATTAAATATTATTAAATATCAAATTTTGAAAAGTTTGCAAATTTTTACCATCAATCGATTGAATTTCAATAAATTGCAATTTTATCACCTCAAAATTGTTCACAAAAATAGAACTATTTTAGATATATTAAAATATTTTTTAAATTAATTTTTTATAATTTAAAAACATTTTCAAATTAATCAACACGTATTGAGCGTCAACATTATATAATTATTAATATTTGTGCTCTTAGAAAGTTTTTTGTATGATGATAGTATATCACCCTTTATCTTCTTCATTCTGCCAATAATATTCTTTAAATTCATTAAGAATTTTGCCTTAAAAGGATATAGATATAAGTTTATAAAACGAACCATTTATTAAATTTTACATCCATATTTAAATATAAAATAAACATAAAACCCGATAAACAGCCACAATTTTTTAATGTCTTGATCTTAGGTGGTATAAAAGCGTTACTTTTGCATAGTTAATTGCGTTTATTTAAAACATAGTAAGAGTTATCATATGTCTAAAACAAAAAAATACTTGATTGCTTGTGGCATACTTTTGATACTGATTGTCATCGGTTCTCTATTCAAATCCAATCAATATGTCGTCAACGTTTCAACTGAAATCAATGCACCGATTAATTTTGTATTTAATGCAATCAACGACCTGAGTTATCAAGAAGATTGGAATGCAAAGGCTTCTTTAGACACGTCATTTCATGTTGATTGTGATGATCACGCTCGTGGTAGAGGCGCATCATGCAGTTATAAAAGCAAATTGTATGGTGATGGAGTCATTCGAATCCTCGAATCGACTGCCAATGACAGTTTAGTCATGACCGAAGTTTCTAATGAGCATGCTACTAAGCTTATTCGATACATTTTAAAAGGTGATGGCGACAATAAATCTACCGTTTTCGTAACAGGAACCAGCGCATCTGGATGGATAACCAATCTTTGGAATTTTATTCACAAATGGAAACTCAAAAAACACCTCAATCACCAATTAGATAATTTGCAAGTATTTGTACAAGATCGATATATCAACAAGATTTATTCCGGCTATCCTATCGAACAAGCATCGCTCGATCAAAAATTTTTCCTTATACAAAAGGCGGAAATAAACCTCTCCAATACCGAGGCATACTATACGCAAAACATGAGCGCGCTATATCAAACAGCTTTAGACAACAAGCTGATCGTCAGCGGAATGCCATGCGCATTATATTATAGTTGGGACGAATCCCTAGGCAAGACCGAGATGGCAGCAGCCATTCCGACCCTATCTGAATTATTCATAGCCAATACACAGACCACCCATATATCACCAGGTAGTGCTCTGAAAGCTGTATATAAAGGAGATAAAAAAGACATTCGTAAGGTACATGAGGCCATACAAGATTATATGCTGGATCATCATCTTCAGGTTATTTTTCCTATAATCGAAGAGTATATGACGACACCCACACAAGAACCAGATCCATCTAAATGGACAACCAACATATATTATTATTATTCAGAAGAGCAACACTAATTGACTTTGATGAATCATCCACAAGTAGAGAAAGTACCCTATTGGCAAAAAGAGATGAATCGTCTGGGAAAAGCCGGAATTCCTTTCTTATTCATCCTCGATTTCGAATTAAACAAGCCAAAAATCATTCCCTTAGAGGATATGGAGGAAAATGTCTTTTTCAAACTTAATGAATTTCAAAATTACAATAGAGAGGCTGCACCTAGGAAGCAGCTTATTTTCAAGCCGACGCCCATCACTTTAGACCAATACAAAAAAGCTTTTATTGAAGTACAAAAGGAAATTCAATTTGGCAATTCTTTTTTGCTAAACCTCACCTTTCCGACTCCCGTTAAAAGCAACTATACGCTTAAAGAAATTTTCAATGTAGCTCCTGCACGATACAAACTCTATTACAAAGGCCAATTTACCGTTTTCTCACCTGAGATTTTTGTGCAAATCAAAGATGGAAAAATCCGTACTTTCCCGATGAAAGGTACGATAGATGCAGACCTACCAGATGCAGAAAATACAATCCTTCAAGATAAAAAAGAGTCTGCCGAGCATTATACAATTACTGACTTATTGCGCAACGATCTAAGTATGGTTGCCCATCATGTCGAAGTCAAGCGATTTCGGTATATCGAAAAATTACAAACCCAATCTAAAAATCTATTGCAGGTTAGTTCGGAAATCGAAGGAACGCTTCCGGATGGTTTTCAAGCTAATTTGGGTGATATATTTAGAATATTACTTCCCGCCGGAAGCATCTCTGGAGCCCCAAAAAAGAAAACTGTAGAGATTATTCAGGCTTGCGAACAAGATGAACGATCCTATTACACAGGTGTTTTTGGCGTATTTGATGGCACCAATCTAGATTCCGCAGTGATGATTCGGTTTTTAGAACAGCGAGGAGAACAACTTATTTATCGCAGCGGCTGTGGCATTACGGCAATGAGTGACTGCGAAGCTGAATACCAAGAAATGATTGATAAAGTTTATGTCCCTATTCATTGAAAGTATAAAAATTCTCAACGGCAGATGTTACAACTTACCTGCTCATGAAAAGCGCATGCATCAAGTGATGCAGAAGGTCTTCAATAGTTCCAAGCGCATCCGCATAAAGGAATATATTCAATTACCACCTGAATTAATGCAAGGCTTGATAAAAGCAAGGATTACATATAGTCACAATATATTGGATATTAATTATCAACCATATACAATTAGAAGCATCCAATCAGCTAAACTCGTATATAATGACGACATCAGTTATCCTTACAAATCCGTGGATCGAACTGCTTTACTTGCCCTTTATGAGCAAAGGAAAGCGTGTGACGAGATTATCATTATTAAAAACGGACTAGTAACAGATGCTTTGAATTATAATCTAGTCTTCCAAAAGGATGATCATTTTTATACGCCCAAAGCACCATTACTGCAAGGAACACGTCGTAGTCTACTCTTAAAAAAAGGGATTCTCAATATGAAAAACATAGATGTAGCATCCTTAGAACAATATGATAGTGTTCATTTTATCAATGCCATGACTAATTTGAAGCAATGTCACATAATGGTTAAGGATATTCGGATGTGAGGTGGGATTATAAATAGAAAATTGATGAATTCGTGATAAACCTTATGCTTTGATTCTATTGTTTTTTATGAGAATTCCTCTTACTTCTTTTTCCAATCTATTGGTTATATTTGCAAGTAAAGGGATTGCCCTACCTTTGTCAAATCCATTTAATATTACCTAAATAACGCATTCTTCTCGACCTTCTTCTCTGTCCTCGTTTTTAATTTTTTCTACTATTTTTTGATAAGTTGTCATGATTTTCTGTTATATTGATTCAGGAATTGATGCTATTGCTTTTCCTAGATCATGCGACTCCATTTCTGATTATTTCAAAAATATCTTTCAAATCACAAATTTGTCATGGATGTTGTTAATCTCGTTAGCCATGTATATTTTATAACTGGTTCAATCTTATTCTATCATGTAGCAAATATAGTATTTATATGTGAAAGGCTGTAAAAAATGTTTCTGGGTTGCACCTTCAAGGGTGTACAAGGCTTCATTTCCACAATTAAGAAGGAAGAAAGCTTTTTATTTGCTTGCCTCTTATATTTAAAAAACCATTATAATCAAGCAGCGAATTAGAAAATTAACTAAAAAATATATTTGGATGAGTTTTGGTATTAACATATTAAAACAATCTATTATCTTTGTCTATGAAATATATTTTTTAACATAAAAATTAGAGTATCATGTTTAAAGAATTTAAGGAATTTGCTCTTAAAGGCAATTTAATTGACATTGCCGTTGGTCTTGCTATGGCTGCCGCATTTGCCAAAGTCACTGATAGTTTTGTAGATGGTATTTTTATGCCTATTGTTGGCAAGATTTTCCAAATTGGTGATTTATCTGCTTGGAAAATTGTACTGAGTGCAGCCTCTACCGGTGCTGATGGTGAGGCTATTCCAGAAATAGCTATTCAATATGGTAGCTTGATCAGTGCATTCATAAACTTTCTTATTATTGCTTTTGCAATGTTCTTGATTATTAAAGCAATTAATGCTACTAAAAAAGTTGAAGAACCAGCACCTGCACCTGCCGGCCCAACTCAAGAAGAATTGTTAGCTGAAATCAGAGATTTATTGAAGAAATAAACCTTAGATTTTCCTTAACTAAAAATGCCTATGAGCGATTTTTGCTTGTAGGCATTTTTTATTATTTTTTTATCCTGATACAAAAGCCTTTCTTTCCTTGACACTCTGGCTTTTGACTGATTTATTTTACAATTTTGAAGGTTGTTCTTCTATTGATTTGATGTTGTGCTTCGGTACATTTTTCACAAATACAGGTTTCCAAAAGCATGGAGGCACCATATCCCTTAGGAATTAGTCGGTCAGACGGGATTTGCTTACTGATAAGATAGTCCACTACGGATTGAGCTCGTTTTTGGGACAGGTCTTGATTGTAATCGTTCTCTCCTCGACAGTCAGTGTGGCTCGATAGTTGAATCTTTATTTGTGGATTATCTTGCATTAGCCTTGCTAAATAGTCCAACGCTGGTTTGGCTGCTTCTTTTATATCCCATTTGTCATAGTCATAGTATATATTATCAAGAATAATCTCCTTATCCTCATAGATTTTATTTAGGATAGCTGTTAGGTTGATGGTAATCGTATGCGTGGTAGTATCGTAGGTTAGATTTTTCGTATTGAATTCTAAGACACTGTTGAGGTAACCAGCTTTAGCAGCTACTAATCGGTAGAAAGTTTCGGGAGTTACTTCAGCAACAAAAAAGCCATTAGCATCGGTGTTGTTGCTTATGATTCGCTTTCCTGATTCATCAGTTATGTTAATTAGACTATTGCCTAATGGCTTGTTGGCTACGACACCAGAATTGGGATCGTCGGGAGTTTTAAATTCAGGTGTGTAGGTATTGACCGTGATGAATACCGATTTTTTAATGGCGATTGGTTCTTCAGGTTTAGTGGTTTTGGGTACGAACTCTTGAAATTTATAGATATCATCCTTACCACTGCCCTGCCTAGAAGAAACTAAGAAGCCTTCTTTTACAGTGCCAGCTTTGGGCTTAGCGTTTCTGTCTATGACGAATGAAAAATCATCACCTCCACTATTGACCGGATATCCCATGTTTTCTGGTTGCGACCAACTACCATCACCCTTGAGGTAGGCTTTAAAGATATCGTATCCTCCCATACCCGGCCAGAAATCTGATGAAAAATAGAGGGTATCGCCATCCGTTACCGGAAATTTTTCATTGCCTTGGCTATTAATGTAAGCTGGAAGTTTTTCCGGTTGAGAAAAAGTACCATCTCGGCGGATTTCCGAATAGTATAAATCCGAAGTACCTCCAGGCGCCTCAATATCGGCTACAAAAATCAAGACTTCTTCTTGCTCAAAAAGCGCCGGCTGGCCATAATTGACCTTATCCATCACAAAAGGAAGTACTTCCGGCTCTGACCACGAACCGTCTATCTTATAAGAAACCATGAGCTTACAATATGCATCGGCATTTTGTTCGTTAGCACATCTTGTGAAATATACCGTATTCATATCTGACGTAAAACATGCTGCACCTTCATTGGCATCCGAATTGATTATCGGATCAAAACTTCTAACTTCCGATCCCGTCTTAAACATGACGAAAATATCTGAAAATTTTTCGCCCGTCCATTTATAAACACTGCTTCCCGTAGCTTCTTTACGCTCCGAGGTAAACACTAAAAATTGATTATCATAAATAACAGGTGCATATTCTGAAACCGTCGTATTTTGGTTGAGTCGATCGATTTTATAAGGTTTTGGCTCATCTCTAAGGCTTTGAGCATAGCGACAAATCGAGATTTCTCTTTCTATCTCTTGTTTGCGTTGGGTCGCTTCTTCAATCCTTCGATATACCTCAATTGCGGCCTCGTATTCTTCAAGATTTTTGAGAACTTTTGCATACATGGTCAACGCTTCAACACCATAATCATTTTCAGTAGCAAGTTGCAACCAAGATTTGGCAGCTTCATAGTCTAGGATTTTTAGATAAGATTGGCCAATGAGGAAAGATTTTCTAGCCTTTTGTTGCTTTGAACTAGTTTTTTGGTATTCCTTTTCAAGTAAATCTATAGCCGTAGCGTATTGCTTCCTTTCATAGGCTAATTCTCCAGTCTTGACGCTTTGGGTAAAGGAACAAGAGAAGATGGTCATCATCAAGAGCCCTGAAAATAGGAAATATAAACATCGCATAGGCTTATTGTCACAATTTGTATTGACGAATAAAACCCGAAAGATAATCAAAATGTTGTATTCGTTGGCTTAGAATCCTAAACTAATTGTATCAACGTCACACTAATACAAAAATTACATCGGCATATTTCCGTGTTTTCGCCTTGGCAACAATACCTTTTTATTAACGAGCATCGAAAACGACTTAATGAGTTTGCGTCTTGTATCTCTTGGTATAATGACTTCATCTATAAAACCTCTAGCAGCTGCTCGGTATGGATTGGCAAACTTATCTTGATATTCTGTTTCTTTTTCTTTGAGCTTTTCTTGAGGATTGTCCGCTTTTGCTATTTCGGATTTAAAAATAATCTCACTGGCTCCCTTCGCACCCATCACGGCAATCTCGGCTGTAGGCCAAGCATAATTCATGTCTGCACCGATATGCTTGGAATTCATCACATCATACGCTCCTCCATAAGCTTTACGAGTTATCACCGTAATACGCGGAACCGTTGCATCACTAAAGGCATAAAGCAATTTGGCTCCATTGGTGATGATGGCATTCCATTCTTGATCTGTTCCTGGTAAAAACCCGGGGACATCGACTAATACCAGCATCGGGATATTGAAGCAATCGCAAAACCGCACAAATCTTGCACCCTTTTTCGAGCTTTCGACATCCAAGACTCCCGCCAAAGCATAGGGTTGATTTGCAATGATTCCTATTGATTTTCCACCTAAACGAGCAAAACCCACGACAATATTTTCAGCATAATTTTCGTGAATTTCAAAGAAACTGTCTCTATCAACAATGCCATCAATAACCGACTTCATATCATAAGGTTGCATCGGATTATCAGGAATAATCGTCATCAACTCTTCTCTGTATTCATCCTCCAAATCATAGGGTACATCTTTGGCCTTTTCATTGCAATTTTGAGGCATATAGGACAACAATTGCTTGATTTGTCGGATACAATCTAGGTCATTGGCGGCAACGCAATGCGTCACTCCACTCTTAGTCGCATGAGTCATGGCGCCGCCCAAATCTTCGGAGGATACTTCTTCGTTAGTCACGGTTTTGACTACGTTGGGTCCTGTTACAAACATATAGGATGAGTTCTCAACCATGACGATAAAATCTGTAATCGCTGGCGAATAAACTGCACCTCCTGCACATGGCCCCATAATCGCAGACAACTGAGGAATCACACCGGAGGCGCGCGTATTGCGATAGAAGATATCTGCATAGCCTCCTAAACTATTGACACCTTCTTGTATCCGTGCTCCACCCGAATCATTCAGACCAATGACCGGCGCCCCGTTTTCGATCGCTAAATCCATGATTCGGCAGATTTTTTCGGCATGAGTTTCGGATAAAGCACCGCCAAAAACCGTAAAGTCTTGGGCAAATACATAAACTAAACGACCATCAATCGTACCAAATCCAGTCACGACACCATCACCGGGATATTGCAACTTTTCCATACCAAAATCATAGGAGCGATGTTCTTTGAGCATTCCGATTTCTTCAAAAGAATTTCTGTCAAGCAGCAATTCGACCCGTTCTCGAGCGGTCAACTTGCCTTTAGCATGTTGTTTTTCAATACGATCTGCACCGCCACCGAGTAGTGCCATCGACATTTTATCGTTCAACTTTTTGATTTTATCGTCCATTTTGGTATCTTTAAGTGTGCAAAAATACTCAAATTATCCTATTCTCTGCAAAAACAAAATAGAATTGTCAGGATTAAGGCTGTAACGCCACAAATTTTAAGCAAAAAAATTATCAATCCTTTTATATTATCATGTTGTGCATTTTAAAAGTCGTATATTTGCACCATTTTTGATTATTTCTATATAAATCCGTAGATAAAGTGATGAATTCCAAAGAGATCAGGCAAAAATTTCTTGACTTTTTTGAGTCTAAAAACCATAAAATTGTCCCTTCAGCACCTATAGTTATTAAGGACGATCCTACTTTGATGTTTACCAATGCAGGGATGAACCAATTTAAAGACTTCTTTTTAGGTAATAAAAAACCGGACAATCCTCGAATCGCCGATACGCAAAAATGCCTTAGAGTGAGTGGTAAACACAACGACTTGGAGGAAGTAGGTGTCGATACTTACCACCATACGATGTTCGAAATGTTGGGCAACTGGAGCATCGGCGACTATTTCAAAGCCGAAGCTATCGCTTGGAGTTGGGAATTATTAACCGACGTTTTTCATTTGTCGAAAGACAGATTATATGTTACGGTATTTGAAGGAGATCCTAAAGAAAATCTTCCTGCATCCAGCGTTGCACTAGCTGAGTGGTCAAAACATGTAAGTGATGACCATATCGTTTATGGAAACAAAAAAGATAACTTTTGGGAGATGGGTGATATTGGGCCTTGTGGACCTTGTAGTGAAATTCACATCGATCTACGTCCGGATGAAGAAAGGAATGCTATACCTGGCCATCTCTTGGTTAATAAAGACCATCCGCAAGTTATAGAAATATGGAATATCGTATTCATCCAATATAATCGAAAAGCGGACGGATCTTTAGAACCACTACCCGCACAGCATGTAGATACCGGAATGGGCTTCGAACGATTGGTACGGGCGATTCAGAATAAATCGAGCAACTATGACACAGATGTTTTCAGCGGTAGTATTCAAGAAATCGAGAAAATCACCAAGAAAACTTATCATTATGGTGATACCAAAGAAGACATTGCATTTAGAGTGCTCTCCGACCATATCCGAGCCATATCATTCACGATAGCTGATGGACAATTACCGTCCAATAATGGAGCAGGATATGTGATTCGCCGTATATTGAGACGAGCAGTACGATATTATTACACCTACCTAGAATTTAAACAACCACTCTTATATCGCCTAGTAGATTTATTGGCAGCGCAGTACGAAAACGTATTTCCGGAATTATATCAGCAGAGAGCCTTTGTGGCAAGAGTTATTCAAGAAGAAGAAAAAGCCTTTCTCAAAACTCTGGAAGGTGGCTTGAAGCGCATCGAAGACATCCAAGTTCAAGATCATGTTATACAAGGAAAAGATGTATTCGAATTATATGACACCTATGGATTTCCGGTAGATTTAACGCGATTGATTGCTTCAGAAAAAGGCTGGCAGGTCGATGAAGCTGGATTTACCAAAGCGCTCAACGAACAAAAAGAAAGATCGCGAGCCGATGCCAAAAGAGAAACTGGAGATTGGATATGGATATATAAAGGCGAACACCCACAATTTGTCGGCTATGATCAGCTCGTAGTAGAAAACAGTAAAGTATTGAGATATCGAATCCTCAAGCAAAAAGATCACGAATTATTCCAGCTTGTTCTCGATAATACACCATTCTACCCTGAAGGCGGAGGACAAGTTGGCGATACAGGAATCCTCATATTTGATTGTGAAGTAATCCAAGTGTTGGATACCGTCAAGGAAAATGACTTGATTATCCATATTATCGACCGACTACCAGAAAAATTGGATGTTCCTGTATTCGGCGAAGTGGATGTAACCAAGAGGACATTGACAGAAAACAACCATACGGCTACACACTTGCTCCATGCGGCACTTCGTCAAATATTGGGTAACCACGTCCATCAAAAAGGCTCTTTAGTCAAGGATGAATATCTCAGATTTGATGTTTCTCATTATCAAAAAATCAGCGATCAAGAACTAGCCGCAGTCGAGCAAATCGTCAACGAAAAGATACGCAAAAACATACCATTGGAAGAAGCTCGACGAATTCCGATTGAAGCTGCCAAACAAGCAGGAGCCATGATGTTATTTGGTGAAAAATACGGAGATTATGTGCGGATGATTACTTTCGATCCGGAATATTCCAGAGAACTATGCGGAGGTTGCCATGTTCAAGCCACAGGACAGATCGGGTATTTCAAAATCACCTCCGAAAGTGGTATCGCTGCTGGTGTGCGAAGAATCGAAGCCGTAACAGCGAGTTATGCGGAACAGTATATCAATCAGCAAATCAAGGAATTGCACGCAATCAAATCTTTCTTTAAGAATAATAACAATACACCTAAAAATGTTTCCGATCTCCTAGAGACCAATAAAGAATTGCTCAAAGATGTCGAAAAATTGCAAGCAGCACAGGCTGCCGGACTTAAAGATCAACTCATAGCCAAAGGCACCAAGCACAAAGACGTACTCATCATCAAGAGCCGACTTCGAGATATTGATGCTAAAGCCGCTAAAACGTTATCTGTCAATATCCTAGCAGAAGTCGGAGCTGCTGTCGTATTATTCTGTTTAGAACAAGAAGATAAAATAACCATCATGCTCAGTATCGCCGAACAAATCGTACAACAAAATGGCTGGCATGCCGGGAAGATCGTATCCGAATTAGCGAAAGAAGTCGGTGGTGGTGGCGGTGGACAACCTTTTTATGCGACTGCAGGAGGTAGTAATAAGGAAGGTATTCAACACGTTTTTGATAAATTAGAATCTTTACTCAATTAAGGTAGGAAGGTAACATTAGCTACATAAATTCTAAAAATTATCATAAAATCAGTAGTAAGCATTTCATTTTCAAAACAAAATGAAAAAACAAATATTATACATTTAAAACAAGGTTACGATTATGAGTGATTTAAAATGGAGTTACAACGAGTTTTTAGCTTTTCTGCTGATTTATATAGCTCATGTTGATATGGATTTTTCAGATGAAGAAAAAGACTATGTCCGAACAAGAGTAGGCAATGAAACATACGATAAAATGCTAGCCGCCTATGAGACCATGACGGATTATCAAGCTTTTGAAACGATCTTGGATTATAAAGGAGTTTACTACCCTACGCCGGAGCAAAAACAAGAGTTGATGGATAAAATGATCGCTATTTTCCATGCGGATATGGAATTTAACATCATGGAGAAAGGTTTATTGCAGTTTATGGAACGCATGATGTAAGTATCATTCAAAACAGCCATTCTTTAGCGAAAATATCCGTTTTTTTCAGTGATATTCGCCATATACAAAGGCAAGGTTAATACCCATTCATGCAAAACAAGCCATTTGCAATCGTTGACATAGAAACCACGGGAGGCATTCCCGGAAGGGATAGCATTACAGAAATCGGCATCGTTTTGTACGACGGCCATAAGATACAAAAGACCTTTACATCATTGATTAATCCCGAATGTGCCATCCCTTATGAGATAACGCGTATTACGGGTATTACCAACGAAATGGTCGCTGATGCACCTAAGTTTTATGAGGTTGCCAAGCAAGTAATCGAACTGACACAAGACGCAATATTTGTTGCGCATAATGTGCGGTTTGACTACAATTTTATCAAGGAAGCTTTTAATTCGCTAGGATATACTTTTACTCGTGAAAAATTATGCACGGTTGTGTTAAGTCGAAAACACTTTCCTGGATTGCGTTCCTACAGTTTGGGCAATCTCATTCAACACTTTGGAATCTCAGTCAATAACAGGCACAGAGCATTAGACGATGCCTTAGCTACCACGGATATACTGCAACGGATTTTATCCAATGAAACGGGTCGATTTCAAGCCAATCAACTCATCCAACGAGGCATTCAAGCCACCAAACTCCCAAAAAACATATCTACAGAACAAATCGAAGGGCTTCCAGAGTTAACAGGTGTTTACTACATGTACAATACCTATGGACATATCATTTACATCGGCAAAAGCATCAACATCAAAAAACGCATTTTGCAACATTTTTCTGCCAATGATAGCAAAAGCGGAAAACTCCTAGAGCGCGTTGCCGATATCACCTACCAACCTACCGGATCTGAATTATTGGCGCTACTCCTTGAAAGCAATGAGATAAAAGCACACCAACCAGAGATCAACAAAGCACAACGATCCAAATCCTATCCGTATTTTATATATTATTATACCGATGAACAAGGTTATATTCGGTTTGAATGGGACAAATCCTCGGTTAAAACCCGAAAGAACAAAACGATCCTCAATCATTATAGTTCGAAAAATGCAGCACGAAGTCATCTGTTTCATATCGTAGAGATGGCTACGCTTTGCCCGGGTTTGACAGGGATTTACGAGCTCAATGGAAATTGTTTTTACTACCAAACCGGCACCTGTCTAGGAGCATGTCAAGGTATAGAATCTCCGAAAATCTATAACGAACGTGCTTTATCTGCCATAGAACATTTAAAGAAATCCTTTGATGAATCCTTTTTTATAATTACCGAAGGTAGATCAGAAGACGAAGCCGGAATTATACTCATCCATGAAGGCCACTATCAAGGATTTGGTTATCTAGGAACCGATGAAATCAATACCGGATTCGAAACTTGGCAAGAAGCAATCCAATATGTTCCTTTTAATCCTGAATGCGATCAAATCATCCATAGTTGGATTGAAAAGCATCCTAATACAAAAATCGTCAGATTTTAAGCATATAAAATATCAAGAACGACTCATAATGATTGTTTCAAACAACTACTCAAGCTAAAAAATGTTTATACTATACAACAGCATTTTCTGTTGTTTTACTAATTTTTTTTCATCTGTATGCAGGACGAAACGACGGTTATACTTCCACTTGAGGATGTCAATAGCGAACATTGCGCATTGTTGGTGGATAAAGCATTGGCAAAGGTTGATGGTTTAGATAGCCACCATGTCGAGTTGAACAACAAAAGAGCGGTCATTGAGGTAAAAGACAATGAAAACATACAAAAAGCAATCGATGCCATCCAAGATATAGGCTATCACGTCTCTACCGTTCGAAAGACTTTTCCGGTCATAGGCATGAGTTGTGCGTCATGTGCCGCAAGTTCAGAAAGTATCGTCAAAATAGAACCCGGCGTAGTCGATGCTTCTGTCAATTACGGGACTGGCAATCTTACCGTAGTATATTTGCCCAATATGACCAATCCGGCTGCACTTAAAGCTGCCGTTCAATATGTCGGATTCGATTTACTTATTGACGAGACTGAAAATCATCAAGCAACCTTAGAAAATATAGAAACAGATCGGTACAACCAGCTAAAAACAAGAACATTGTGGGCCGTTTTACTTGCTCTACCGGTCATGATAATCGGCATGTTTTTTATGGGAATGCCCTATGGCGATTTTATCATGTGGGCTTTTACGACACCTGTTGTATTTTGGTTTGGTCGTGATTTTTTTGTGAATGCTTGGAAGCAACTCAAACACCATTCGGCCAATATGGATACCTTGGTCGCGATGAGTACCGGAATAGCCTATATATTCAGTGTTTTTACGATGCTTTTTCCTAAATTCTGGACTGACCGAGGCTTAGAGGCACATGTTTATTTTGAAGCAGCGGCCGTGATTATTGCCTTTATCTTATTAGGTCGTTTACTCGAAGCACGAGCCAAGAGCAACACTTCCTCAGCCATCAAAAAACTAATGGGTTTGCAGCCTAAAACAGTAACGGTTGTTCTTGAAGATGGCAGCGAACAACAAAAGCCAATCGAGGATGTCAACATCGGTGATATCATCGCAGTCAAGCCTGGAGAAAAAATCGCAGTGGATGGTATGGTCATCTCCGGAAGTTCCTATGTGGACGAAAGTATGCTCAATGGCGAACCGCTACCTAGTGAAAAAAATACCGGAAATACCGTATTTGCAGGAACTATCAATCAAAAAGGCAGTTTCCGTTTTACAGCGCAAAAAGTAGGAAAAACAACCTTACTAGCTCAAATCATCCAAGCCGTTCAAGACGCCCAAGGCAGTAAAGCACCAGTTCAGAAATTGGTCGATAAAATAGCTGCAATCTTTGTACCGACAGTTATTAGCTTAGCTGTGCTCACTTTTATTCTTTGGCTGGTTATCGGAGGTAGCCAAGTTATTGTTTATGGTATGATGGCCGCTATTACCGTCCTAATCATAGCTTGTCCTTGTGCCCTTGGATTAGCGACGCCAACGGCTATCATGGTCGGTGTAGGTAAAGGTGCAGAGCAAGGTATTCTCATCAAAGATGCAGAAAGCCTTGAGTTGGCTAAAAATGTCAATGCTATCATTTTAGACAAAACCGGAACTATCACCGAAGGGAGACCGAAAGTTACCCATGAACATTGGAAGAACGAAGACTCTAAGCTGAAAAGCATTCTTTATAGTTTGGAGAAAAATTCCGAACATCCGTTGGCCGATGCAATTGTTCAGCATTTAGATGATGTTGGCGTTGTTGAATTGACTGCCTTTGAGAGTATCACAGGAAAAGGCGTTAAAGGGAGTTTCGATGGAGTGTCCTATTTTGCAGGCAACAAAAAGCTACTCCTTGACAATGGTGTCGAACTCAGTGAAGCATGGCTTTCCGAAGAAGCCAAACTCGATGCAGCCGCAAAAACAACCATTTGGTTTGCCTGTGAAAAAGAAGTATTGGCCATTTTAGCTATTGCTGATAAAATAAAAGATACTTCGGTCCAAGCAATCAAAACCATGAAAGATATGGGCATCGATGTTTATATGCTCACTGGAGATAATCAGGCGACAGCGCAAGCCATCGCCCAACAAACAGGTATTGAGCACTACCAGGCAGAAGTCTTGCCTCAAGACAAAGCCGATTTTGTCAAAAAATTGCAAGAACAAGGAAAAATCGTAGCTATGGTCGGCGATGGCATCAACGACAGTACCGCATTAGCCACCGCCAATGTCAGTATCGCTATGGGTCACGGAAGTGATATCGCCATGGATGTAGCCAAAATGACCATCATTTCATCCGACCTTAGCAAGATTCCACAAGCCATTCAATTATCAAAGAAAACGGTCGCTACGATTCGTCAAAATTTATTTTGGGCCTTCATTTACAACTTAATAGGTATTCCGATAGCAGCAGGCATACTCTACCCTATTTCAGGATTTTTACTCAACCCTATGATCGCAGGAGGAGCGATGGCCATGAGTAGCGTGAGTGTCGTCTCAAACAGCTTGCGATTAAAATGGAAATAAATAAAATTTTAATTAAATTATTAATAATCAGATATCTAAGTATAATAAATTAAAAAATATAAATATGGAAAGTAAAAATAATATGAAGTTCAAAACCAATATCAATTGTGGTGGATGCATTAAAGCAGTAACACCACACTTAAACAAAGCAGAAGGAATCGCCGAATGGCAAGTTGATACCGATCATGCCGATAAAATTCTTACCATAGAATCTGAAGGCATCACAGAAGAAAATATCATAGCCATCGTCAAAAAAGCTGGTTTTAATATTGAACCGCTTCAAGAAGCATAGGCTAAAATCGACAAAGATGAGGTATTACCCTATTGGGATGATACCTCATCTTTTTTTAAATAAATCCATGGGCCGATATGGCAAAAAAACTTGATATTCACTGCAAATAATGTGAAATTTAATATCTATATTCCAATACATCTAAACCCTATAATGAGTAATAAACAAATCGCTGCTTTCTTTGATCAACTTGCTAAAATTCTTGAACTTCATGACGAAAATCCCTATCGGATAAAATCATTTGCGTCCGCCTATATTCAGCTTCGAAGCTTAGGACAAGAGATCTACAAAATGACTCCAGATGAAATCTCCTCCATCAAAAGTGTTGGTCCAAAAATCGCCGCTATGATACAAGAAATCATAGCCACGGGCCAACTTCAAGAATTAGACTTGTGGATATCCAAAACGCCCGAAGAGATCATTGCCATGCTACAAATAAAAGGTATTGGGCCAAAGAAAATCAAGCAAATATGGAAAGAAATGGGCATCGAGACGATCGGCGAATTACTCTATGCTTGCAATGAAAACCGCTTAATCAACTATCCGGGCTTTGGCATTAAAACCCAAGAAGATATCAAGATTAAATTGGAGTATTATCAAGCCTCCAAGGGTAAATATCTTTACGGTCAAATAGCTCATCAGGCAGAATATTGTCTCCACCTTCTAAAAGGCCTTATGCCCGATGCTCTTCTTTCCTTCAATGGAGAATTTAGACGAAAAATGCCGATTGTCCCCGGTATCGAAATTATAACAAATCAGGATCCTAGAGCATTGCTTGAAGCGCACAAACTATTTACCTTAGACGATGATAAAGTATATTTTGAAGGCATCCCACTTATCGTCAGCGTAGTCGAGACTACCTTGTATCACAAAGTCCTGTTTGAAAGTTCGTGTAGTCCAGCCTTTCTCAGTGGATTTTCTGAAGAAGCCCTGAGTTTTGGTGATGAAGCAGCCATATTCAAAAGTAAAAATAGCTTAGTGATACCTTCGGAGTTTCGAGAAGATTTATCTGCTTTGAGTACATTCAATCAAGAAGGTTTTCAACTTATTGAGCCGAAGGATATCCGAGGTATCATTCACAATCACTCTACTTGGAGTGATGGCATACACAGCTTAGAAGAAATGGCAACTTATGTACAAGACCAAGGATATGCTTATTTTGTAATTACCGACCACAGTCAGGCCGCATTCTACGCCAATGGTCTTAAAGAAGCGCGTGTTTTACAACAATGGGAAGCCATCGACCGTATCAACGCACAAACCACAGCATTTAAGGTATATAAAGGTATCGAAAGTGATATTCTATCTGATGGATCGCTAGATTATCCCAATGAACTCTTAGCTGGATTTGATGTAATCATCGCCTCAGTACATACTGTATTAAAAATGGAAGAAGAAAAGGCTACTTCAAGACTTATTAAAGCCATAGAAAACCCATATACCGACATTCTTGGGCATCCTACAGGAAGGCTTCTACTTTCGAGGCCGGGCTATCCGATAGACCATCACAAAGTTATCGATGCATGTGCTGCCAATGATGTTGCCATAGAACTTAATGCCAATCCTCAACGATTAGATATCGATTGGAGTTGGGTACCCTATGCTTTAGAAAAAGGCGTTTTAATAGCCATCAATCCGGATGCGCACAGCAAACCAGCCATTCATAATGTCGAGTTTGGTGTAATTGCAGCGAGAAAAGGCGGATTAACACCCGAAAACTGCTTGAATACTTACGATAGGCCACTATTTGAAAGATGGATAAACCGCTAACAAAATTCCCTATTGATAGAAGTATGTGTTAACGCCTTATTATTTGTGTTAAAATCTTGTTAATCGTTTATTTATCAAAATCATTTCTATTGTAGATTTCATTTATACGAGTAATTTTGCAACAGTTTTAATTAGTTTTTCAAACACTTAAAAAAATATTTGGTATAATGAAGAAGTTCAATTTTTTAGCTCTTTTAGCTTTCGTAACCGTTTTAGCAATCTCTTCTTGTAAAGAGGCTGCAGCTACAGATGATGCTAATGCACCAACAACACAAACAGATGCAACACCATCAGCTACACTTCAGGATGGCAATAATCCTACTATTGTTACAGATCCGGCTGCTGCTGCGACAACACCGGTTCCTACAGGACCTTCTACAACTGTTAAGTTTGAAGAAGATACTTATGATTTTGGTACTATTATGGACGGTGATAAAGTAACACACGTTTATAAGTTCACAAACACTGGTAATGAGCCTTTAGTAATCAGCAACGCAAAAGGAAGTTGTGGTTGTACAGTTCCTGAATGGCCAAAAGATGCTATCGCTCCAGGTAAATCAGGTGAAATCAAAGTTGTTTTCAACTCTCAAGGTAAAGGTGCAAAAGGTGGTAAGGAAGACTCTAAAAGAGTTACTATCACTGCGAACACTGATCCAGTTGATACATATTTGACAATCAAAGGAAAAATTGATAAAAACGACTAATTTCATAAGTTGTTATAAATCAAATAAAAAAAAGCCTTTTGGGAATCCGAAAGGCTTTTTTTATTTATCTTAGTGCTCTGTCCATAAAAAGGCTTAATTAATAATGGACAGTTATTTTTTTAAAGATCAAGGCAAAAAACGCAGGCATAGTGGTAACTATGACGAGTATTTTTAACGATGAGATTTGAAAAAAGAACAACATTTTATTAAGATTTTTTTATGGACAGAGCACAGTGCTCCGTCTATAAAAAGACTTAAATCATAATGGAAGTTATTTTTTTAAAGATCAAGGCAAAAAACGCAGGCATAGTGGTAACTATGACGCGTATTTTTAACGATGAGATTTGAAAAAAGAACGACATTTCATTAAGATTTTTTTGTTGATAGAGCACTAAGCTCAATAGACAACATTTCAGAATTGTCCCTTCTTGCATATTGGTACGCTATAAATATCCTTATTTAGAAAGATATTTTAAGAGTTCGGCTACTGCTCTAGCACGGTGGCTGATTTGGTTTTTTATGGTATCACTCAGCGCTGCAAAAGTTTTATCATAACCATCCGGAATAAATACAGGATCATAACCAAAACCTTCCTTTCCCGATCGTTGCTCAGCAATGTGACCACGAACTATACCTTCAAAATAAAGCGGGTGTTGACCGTCGTAATAGCAAATCACTGTTCTAAACTGTGCGCTTCTATCAGATGCATCCTGCAAGGCTCGCAATAACTTTTCCATATTATCGCTTGGACTTTTTTGATCACCCGCGTATCTGGCCGTATGCACACCTGGTGCACCTGCTAACACTGTTACTTCGAGGCCTGTATCCTCTGACAAGGCCGTCAATCCTGTTTTATTAAATAGGTACTTTGCTTTAATCAAGGCATTTTCTTCGAGCGTCTCACCATCTTCCGGGATTTCTTCAAATATACCAACATCATGTAAACCTTGAATCTCATAGAGGGCTAAAATACTTCTTAACTCTTTTAGTTTATGGTCATTGGCAGTGGCGAAAACTAAGGGTTTTTTCATATTTATTTTTTTAAAAACATATTTTGAAATAGCGTCCAAATGGCTTTCTTCTTATCAAGGCTCGCATTTAATACTTGCAGGTTATCGGCACAAAGTAGTTGACCCTTTTCCATAAGCACCACATGGTATAACCTAGGGTTGATCTGAAAACCAATCATTGCAGGTGTGACACCAAACAAGATAAGATCGGACCACGAAGGGATGATGTGACTCAGAATTAAAGGATTTTCATTTTCCTGAATGACAATCAACACATCTTGTTGCATATCGTATTGAATGGCTTTCATCATATTTGAAAGCAAATTAGCTGCCGATTCATCATACTGTTGGCGACTCACGACCATAACTAAGCCCTTCTTACCTTCACCAACAATCGTGTAATCCTTTCCTAGTACGGCTTCCGGGATATTGAATATTTTGTCATTTAACGCCATAATAATAAATTATTATTTTAAAATTTTCGCAAAATAAAAATTATATTTTAAATTGATAAAATAAATTCAGTAAAATTAAAATTTTATAAAAAATTTACTTACTTTTGTTGGTGAAAATTGCAGGATTTGATAATCAATTAATCTGCAACTAGCCGAAAATCAAAAGTAATCGATGCAAAGATGAATACGTTTGACACTAACATTTTCAATATAGGTCAAACGATTAATACAATTTATACGCAAAATAGATTGCAATTGTTTTCAAAACAAACCAATTATTAACACAAAACCCATTCCTAATGAGTTACAAATTTAAAATTACTAAAATCAGTGAATCAGGAGTATCCAAGTTAGACTTTAACAATATTCCTTTTGGCAAAGTATTTACTGATCATATGTTTGTGGCTGACTATATAGACGGCCAATGGACTAATTTTGAAATCAAGCCGATAGCACCGATTCCGACCCATCCGGGTAATATGGCATGGCATTATGGACAAGCGATATTTGAAGGGATGAAAGCTACGGTAGATGCAGCAAGAAATCCATTGTTATTTAGACCAGAGATGCATGCGGTTCGATTTAATA
Source organism: Chitinophagales bacterium (assembly GCA_026928325.1). Classification (GTDB taxonomy): domain Bacteria; phylum Bacteroidota; class Bacteroidia; order Chitinophagales; family Saprospiraceae; genus OLB9. Next base: position 206,386 of record JAIXKS010000007.1, read on the forward strand.
AATCCGCTTCTCGAATGTCTATGCCTGAGATACCTAATGATTTGTTTGTTCAGGCTGTACACAATATCGTACATATGGAAAAAGATTGGATACCGGCACAAGCAGGTTCAGCCTTGTATATTCGCCCTTTCATGTACGCAACAGACGAAACCATCGGAGTTAAAGCCTCTGAAACTTATAAATTTATTATTTTCACCATGCCGGTTGGTCCTTATTATACCAATCCGGTTAAATTATTGGCTCAAGACAAGTATGTGAGAGCCGTCATAGGTGGCGTAGGAGAAGCTAAAACTGCAGGCAATTATGCAGCATCACTCTTACCAGCCACAATGGCTAAAAAAGAAGGTTATGACCAAGTTATGTGGTTAGATGGTGTTCATAAAAAATATGTTCAAGAAATAGGTACGATGAACATCTTTTTTGTCATCAATGACGAAATTCTTACACCAAATCTTGATGGTGCTATCCTTGCCGGAATCACTAGAGATAGCATGATTCAATTATTTAAGTCAGAGGGCTTTAAGGTGACGGAACGACCTATCACCATCGACGAACTCATCGAAGCCGGCAAAAATGGAAGCCTGACTGAAGCTTTTGGATCAGGAACGGCAGCAGTTATTGCTCCGGCATCACACATCAAACACAACGATGAAGTCGTAGAGTTAGACATGAATAATCGCAAATACAGCAGTTGGGCATTTGATACCATCAATGGCTTGAAAAACAGAACAGTAGCAGACAAATTCAATTGGATTGTTCCTGCTGAACCTTACCAAGAATAGTTTATACACATAGTAAAACAGATAAAAAAAACCTCTGAGTTCAAAGAATTCAGAGGTTTTTTTTATGCTTAAAACCAAAGACGCCTATTAACAAAACTTGTCAAAGGCAGCTACTAAATTACTAGCAATGGTTTGTGCGGAATTACCTTCGATATGTCTTCTTTCCAACATATGGACAAGATTTCCATCCTTAAACAAAGCAATACTTGGCGATGAAGGTGGATAAGGTAGTAAATACTCGCGTGCTCGGTCTGTAGCTTCCTTGTCCACACCGGCAAACACAGTAATCAATCTATCCGGTTTTTTCCCATTGGCTACAGCCAATTTTGCGCCCGGACGAGCATGAGCAGCAGCACAGCCACAAACTGAATTCACTACTAATAATACGGTTCCTTCCTTTTGCTCAAGAATCTCAGAGACTTCGTTGGCACTGGCCAAACCTTCAAATCCGAAATCAGTCAGATCCTTAGCTAATGGAGTTGTAAATTCTACTGGATACATTTTATAATCAATCGTTTTAATTAATAAATAGGTTAAGATTTTCAACAATAGTATTTCAAAAAGGTTGACAAATGCCTTCGCAAATTTAAGATCCAGATTTGTTTAGCACTGAATATCCCGAGCCTAAATATAGGCAGCCATCAACTGCTGCATACCCAAGGCACTCAATCGCATTTTCTCCTCATGATCTGCCCCGTCACCGGCATAGATGATATTGCGGGAAGAATTGATCAACATTCCTATCTCGCCATTGCTTCCATTTTCCATGACTTCCTTCAGATCGCCACCTTGTGCGCCTACGCCAGGAATTAAAAAGAAATAATCTTCAGCCATTTTTCGAATATCCTTCAGTAAATCGGGATGCGTCGCTCCTACTACAAACATGAGATTGTTTGGGTTGCCCCATTTTTGAACCGTTTTGATGACCCGCTCATATAACATCTCTCCAGAATCCAATCTAAGCTGTTGAAAATCATGACTTCCCACATTAGATGTAAGGCCGAGCACTATCACCCACTTATCATCAAATTCGAGAAAGGGTGCTACTGAATCTTCGCCCATATAAGGTGCCACCGTTACTGCATCAAAATTCATTTGTTCGAAAAATGTCTTGGCATACATCTTTCCTGTATTTTGAATGTCACCTCGTTTGGCATCCGCTATTTTAAAAATATTATCCGGGATATAGTCGATGGTTTTCTCTAAAGATTGCCAACCGGCAATACCCATAGACTCATAAAAGGCGATATTGGGCTTATAGGCCACACACAAATCCTTTGTCGTATCAATAACGGTCTTATTAAATTCGAAGATCGGATCCTGAGCTTGCGTGAATTGTGAGGGTATTTTCTGAATATCTGTGTCCAAGCCAACACATAAGCAGCTCTTTTTAGTGCGTATCTGGTTGTATAATTCTTGGCGATTCATTATTTATAATACCCATTTACAGCCATGACTCCATTAATTTCCGGAAGTTTGTCTTTAATCGTTTGCTCAACACCGGCTCGCATGGTCATTGCAGACATAGAACAAAATTCACAATTTCCGATCCACTTTACCATGACAATCATATCATCCGTTACATCGACCAATTCGATATCACCACCGTCGCCATTCAGATGCGGTCGAATCTCGTCCAATGCTCGATTAATCCGATCTAACAACTCAAGTTTTTCATTTGATTCTATCATAGCACAAAGATACAATATTTTTACACAAATCTAATTTGAACTTGCGAAAAATCCATACAAGCCACAAAAGCCCCACCTGCATAAGTTCAAAATCATCACCATAACTGATGACTATTTAACCTTGATTTCAACAATCTTTGTCGGTGCAAATTGGGCATTTCTACGATTGACGCTATGCACCGTATTTTGAGCCAAGGATTTAAACTCTTGAAATACCAAATGCTCCGAATTAGTAGCAACTGGTTTTCCATTATCTCCGGCCTCTCTGACACTTTGGACAATAGGAATTTGGCCTAACAATTCTGTTTCTGCATAGGTTGCCAATTGCTTTCCTCCTCCACTCCCAAAAATATAATACTTATTATTTGGCAATTCTTCGGGCGTAAACCAGCTCATATTTTCCACAACGCCCAAAATCGGCACATTGACATTCGGCAATAAGAACATGTTCATCGCCTTCACTGCGTCAATAACCGCAACTTCTTGAGGTGTCGTCACCATAATCGCACCTGTAACCGGAACTGTCTGCACGAGCGTAAGCTGAATATCTCCTGTGCCGGGTGGCAAGTCAATCACCAAAAAGTCTAAATCTGGCCACATACAATCTTGAATAAACTGTTTGATTAAACCCGCTAATCTTGGACCTCTCAGTACGACAGCCTGCTCGGGTTCTATGATAAAGCCTATAGACATCACTTCAACGCCATGTGCCTTGAGCGGAATCAATTTATGCTTACCATAAAGCAACTCAACCTTAGGACGTTGGCCAACCAAACCCATCATCGTAGGAATAGATGGCCCATACAAATCAGCATCGATCAAGCCCACTTTGTACCCTTCATTAGCTAGAGCAACAGCGAGATTCACCGAAACGGTAGATTTTCCTACACCACCTTTACCAGATCCAACAGCGATTATATTTTTCACCTGTGGCAATTCTCCCGTATCTTCTGGATGGGTCGTGCTATTTATTTTCAAATGGATATCCACTTGTGCCTCCGGATAAATAGCCGCAATTTGCTCCATACAAGCAAAGTTCAAAGAAGATTTTACATCTTGCTCATTTGTATTTAAGACGATAGAAAAAGAAATATCATTTCCATTGATTCTAAAATCTTCGACCATACGCGCCGTGATAATATCTCTACCCGTTTTGGGATCTTTTACATTTCGCAAGGCAGCGACAACCATATTATTATCAATCATTATTCAGGATTTTTTTATCTTAAATCAATTTTATCTAACAATACCATTATAAAGTTTAAAAACTTGTTAATTGTTCACAATAAAATATAATTTTAATAATTTAATTTAATTTTGTGCTCAAGTGACTGATAGAGGCGATTACAACCCATGAATATATATAATGATATCCAGCAGCTACCCCCTTTTGATAAAGCTGTTATAACAATAGGTTCTTTTGATGGTATCCATAGTGGACACCGAAAAATACTGCATAGAGTCAGAGAATTAGCCAACGAAATTAATGGCGAAAGTGTAGTGATTACGTTCGATCCGCATCCCAGAAGTGTATTAGATCCTTCATCCAATGCATTGAGCGTATTGACCACTTTGAACGAAAAATTGGATCTTCTAAAAAAGGTCGGCATCCAAAATGTTGTCGTCGTTCCTTTTACATTTGAGTTTTCTCAACAAGCGCCTAGAGAATATATAGAAAAATTCATTATCGGAAATTTCAATCCTGCCTATATCGTCATTGGCTATGACCATAGGTTCGGTTTAAATCGAAATGGAGACATCACACTTTTAAGAGAGTACGAAAAGCAGTCGAATTTTCAGATTGTAGAAATTCTCCGTCAAGATATCGAGGATATAGCTATCAGCAGTACACGTATCCGTAAGGCCGTATTTGCCGGCGAAATGGAGGAAGCCGCAGCATATCTGGGTTATCCTTATCTCCTGACTGGAAGAGTAGTCCATGGGGATCAATTAGGTTCGAAAATCGGCTATCCGACTGCCAATCTTCAAATAGATAGCAAAGATAAGTTGATACCTAAAGAAGGTATTTATGCTGTCGAAATCGACATTGATGACATGATATTTGGAGGCATGATGTATATCGGTAAGCGGCCTACAGTGTCCGACCAAGTCATAGAAAACATTGAGATCAATGTTTTTGATTTTGATCAAAATATCTATGATCGAAACATCCAAGTGAGTGTCATTCACTATTTGAGAGGAGACCATAAATTTCCTTCCGTAGAAAGTATGGTTCGCCAAATTCAACAAGATGAAAAAGATGCTAGATCTTTTTTATCGACCTACAAACAAAAATTGCCAGAACCGATTGACGTCACGATAGCCATATTGAATTACAACGGTGTCGAACTTTTGGAGTCGTATCTTCCGATGATGGGCTATAGCTCTTCTAAGTATAATGTCGATATTGTCGTCATTGACAACCATTCGGAGGATTTGTCCATTGATTTTGTCAGGGAATGGTACCCTGAAATCAAAACGGTAGAACTATCCAAAAACTATGGTTTTGCCGAAGGATACAACAAAGGCCTTAAAGATATCGATTCCGAATATATCGTCATTATCAATTCTGATGTTCAAGTCACAGAAAATTGGCTAGATTCCATCATCGACGCCATGAATGCCGATAAAACCATTGGTGCCATACAGCCAGGTATCAAATCCATGGAAGATAAATCGCGTTTTGAATATGCCGGTGCAGCAGGTGGATTTATGGATGCCTTAGGTTATCCTTTTTGTCGTGGACGAATATTTGATACCATAGAAAAAGACGAAGGCCAATACAAAGACGCACTAGAGGTATTTTGGGCTAGTGGTGCTGCTATGGTCGTTCGCAATAAGTTGTTCAAAGAAATAGGCGGATTTGATGGTGCTTTCTTTGCACATCAAGAAGAGATCGACCTTTGTTGGAAAATCAAAATGGCCGGATATAGCATACTTTGTATGCCACAAAGCACGGTCTATCATGAAGGAGGCAGTACTTTAGAATATAACAATCCAAGAAAAGACTTTCTTAATTTTAGAAACAACCTTTACTTGCTGACAAAAAACATGCAACTAACGTCTTTACTTTGGCTGATTCCGATTCGATTAGTTTTGGATGGAATCGCAGGTATTAAATTTTTAGTAGAAGGCAAACCCAAATCGACGCTAGCGATTATACGAGCACACATGTCGTTTTATGTGCATCTTCCACTCGTTTTAGAACGTAGAAATAAAGAATACCAATGGATCAAGCATGTAAAAATTGACAAGCCCAACTTTAATGGAAAGTACTACGGCTCGATCGTTTATAAGTACTTTGTCGAGGGAAAAAAGAAATTCAGTCAGCTAAAATTCTAACCATTGAAGTACTTTAAACCCGAAATAATATTTGAAGATGAGGATTTGGTGGCCGTAAATAAGCCTGCCGGTGTACTCACGATTCAAGACCGATTTAATGCTGCTATTCCCAATCTGATAACCATCTTAAAGGCATCTTATCCCGAGATAATCCCGGTGCATAGAATCGACAAGTTTACAAGTGGCATTAATCTATTTGCAAAAAATGCAACTAGCCACAAATGGATGTCCGCTATCTTTGAATCCCGAGAAATTGAAAAGTATTATACGGCAATTGTGGACGGAACACCCTACCCTGAATCCGGTAGAATAGATATTCCCATAGCTGAATCGACAGTCACACGGGGAAAAATGTTGGTTCATAAACGCGGAAAACCCTCTATTACGGATTATAAAATCATCAAATCTTACGGGCGATATTCTTTGCTTCATGTTCGGATATTGACTGGTCGGATGCATCAAGTGCGCGTTCACCTACAATATTTAGGGCATCCTTTGATCGTTGACGCAATGTATGGCAATAGATCGGCTTTTTACCTTTCCGAATTAAAACAAAAGAAATACAATCTTACAAAATACGAGGAAGAACAACCTTTGCTAGGCAGACAGCCGTTACACGCACATAAACTTCTATTCACGCATCCTATTACAGAGCAACCTATAGAGATAACTTGCCCTTTACCCAAAGCCATGTCGGCCATCCTCAATCAGATGGACAAGTGGTTGAAATAATTTCAAGTATTTTAATCCTAAAATCGACCTTGGTGAGACGTCATAATGTCTCGTTTACTAAAAAAATT
>JAIXKS010000072.1:0-7439 GCA_026928325.1 Chitinophagales bacterium
AATTTATTTCTAAAATATTTGTAGATTTTTAGTTTTTAGAGATGCCCTTAAATAAAAGTGCAAGGTAACATACAATATACGAAATCTTCGTTACAATTGTTACAAAGCATAAATTAATTAATAATTAAAAGCAGTATTTATTGAGGATCAAGTTGACAATTCACCTACAAAAAATCGTCAAAGCCTCGGATACCATTATATTTTAAAATAACTATTCTTCTTCGTCTTCGTAGTGCGGAATCGGATGAATCATCGGAAGTGTAATCCATTTTGCTTCTTCTGATTGAATTCCAAAAAATCCAAGTACACCACCAGATGCTTTGGCGATATGCTCTGCAAAGCTTAAAAACCCTTTATATAAATTATATCTCTTCGGCTGATCAATTTTCTCTAAAATCGGATTTAAAGCAGCTAATTTTTCAGATATTAACTCATTTCTTTGATGCACTCCATTGGGTAGAATCTCAATATAGTGATTTATTTTTTCAACAATATCTTCATCTACATCTTTATAGAATGCTTTGATATCAGATTTTAAATTATAGCTTCTGATATGGGTAATTTTTTTTGCTGAATCGAGTTCGCTTTTGGAAAAATCACCATCTGCGCCTGATATCAAAACGGCGATTAAAGGAATTGCCTCTTTTAAAAGTTCCCTTTCTTCTTGATTCAAATTTTTAAAATATTCTGACATACTATTGTTAAAATTATTAGTGATAAGTTGCAAAAATAATACTTAAAGTCAATTAATAAAGCATTTAAACAAACTACTTCTAAAATTGCTTAAAAATTGATAAAAAATGTTGGTGCAACTTCATAAAATTTTATGCCAATTAAACTCCATTCGTTTAGGGTTCATGATAATAAAAAAACAATTTCTTCCGTTTATGTGCTTTGAATAGGAGATATGTAAAATAAAATAATAAAATTTTTATTGCATTTTGTATATATATTATAATTTAATTTATATTTGTGCTTTCATTTATTAAAATACTTTCTAATATGAGTTTTATTCTTCAGGCTGCGGCGGTAGCCGACTCGACTGTTGTAAGTGCGTCTGATTCCGGCTTTAACGTTTTTGATGTTATCATGAAGGGTGGTGTGGTTATGTGGCCGCTCTTGGTATTATCCGTTATTTCGATCTACTATATCGTAGAAAGATACTTGTATATAAAAAAGATGTCAAAGATTGACTCTAATCTTGTAAAATCTGTTTTGGACAAAGTATATCATGGCCAAATGGATTCTGCTTCGTTGCTATGTGAGCAAAATAACACAAGTCTTGGCAATGTTCTAAAGGCTGGTGTTGACACCTTAGGTAAGCCAATCGAACAAGTAAAAGAAGCGTTGACCGTTCAATCCAATATTGAATTGTCTGCTATGGAATCAAGTATGGGTTATATCTCGATTATTTCGGGTATTGCTCCAAGACTGGGATTCGTAGGTACCATCATCGGAGTTATCGTGATATTCTATAGTATCGGACAAACTGCCGACATCTCTATATCTACCATTTCGAATGGATTGTACCAGAAGATGATTACATCAGGTACAGGTTTGGTTGTAGGTATGGTTGCATTCTTAGGTTACAACTATTTGTTGACTATGGTTGATAAATTTAGCTTGTATCTTCAAAAAGAGGTTTTAGAATTTATCAAAGGGATTAATCGCCCGGTTTAAAATATAGTACAATGAATTTTTCAAGAAAAAGAAGGGTTTTTCATGATGAAGATGCTATGTCGGCTATGAACGACATTATGTTCTTCTTGATGTTATTCTTTTTGATTATATCAACCATGGCCAACCCAAATGTAATTAAGGTGTTACTGCCTAAGGCAGAGAATACAAACACTATCGCCAAGCAACCGGTCTCATTAACGATAACGGATGATTTAAGATATTACTTAAATACTGAAGAAATCAGTCATGAAGACTTAGAGATTGCACTGAGTTCTGCTGTAGATAATAATACAGACAGAACAGTAATTTTGCGTTTGGCTAAGGATCTTACCATGCAGGATTTGGTAGATGTACTAGCCATAGGCGTCAAACACGACATGAAAATGGTACTCAGTACCTCAAGATAGTATAGAGAAAATTCTCATTAAAAAAAAGCAGCTTCATATAAAATGGAGCTGCTTTTTTTGCTTTAAACTAATCCTTCTTTAAACATAGAAAATAGATTTGAATTATCTACCTCCGTCTCAAATATGATAAATTGGCAGATATAAAGAACAGTTTTGAAGCATAAAAGAAATTCTATTGCGCTATTTAGGTCTAACAAATCAACTATCCTATTTTTTATCGATAGCTTTTGTCATAGCTGATATGGCTTCCGCTAATCCGTCTATCGATTTTGTAACATGGAGTATCAAATCTTTTTCATTGATGACAACATTTCCGATACCTGTTGAGTAATCTCCATTGTTGACGATAGATGTTTTATCCTCTTTTAGGAATATAGTCGGGTCAACATCAAAAACTCCTGCAATAATTTTCAAATCATCTAAGGTAGGGATTTTTTCTCCGTATTCTATTTTCTTGTAAGTATTTAATGACATGTGCAGATGGTCGCACATTTGCTCTTTGCTGATACTTTTACTTTCCCTGAGGGCTTTAATTTGATAACCTACATTCATATTTTAACATTTTATATAAACAAAACCAATATATTGGACAAAAACACTAAAAAATTGGACAAATAAACTCAAATATTGACGACAACTTACTAAATATCATCTATACCTTTGCCTTTATAATAATTGAAATCTAAAAATACAGTTTTTCCCCAATCTGTAGATTTCTAGAGCAATCATATTTTTTTGGAAGTAGAATAGATAAAGTGTTGAGAGTTAAAAAAAAATTAATACTCATTTAGTCATTTAATTACTTTTTTTAAATAATTTTTTTAACTTTAAACCGATTTTTAAATGAAACGTTTAGTATTAATGATGACACTTTTAGTCAACACATGGTTTGTACAGGGACAGAGCAATAATGGATGGAGATTCATTGAGCAGGGTGTCAGCTATGATCAGCATTATCTGTCTGCCTTTGCTTCTGAGGAGGATGCCTTGGACACATTGAATCTGATTGTAGAAAAAGTAAACTGCCTATATGAGCCTTATTTTGTTCATTTTTTATTGCGATTGAATGTCAAATTGAATGTGCATACGAGAGATCGCAGGGAGATGCGGATATATACGTCGAATTACTGGAATTACCGTGCAGACGGATGCACGACACCGGATATGGTGCATCATCTCACTGGGAATAATGGAATAGACGGCGTATTGGGGGAGTCCGGTGGCGGCGATAATGCGCTGTGCGGGATCGGCCCACACACCAATAGCGCGGTATGCTCGGCATCCGAACTTTCCTTGGATATCATAAAAGCCGCCGTTGCCATGGCGCACGAGATTGGTCACCATTTGGGTATGGAACATGAGAATCTCATGACGAGTTTTATGTATCCGAGTCCGTTATTACAGCAATGTTCGCCGCAAATAGGGTTAGGGAATGGCAATATTAGTCAATTAAACGCCCTGCTAAATTCATTAATGGATCCCGAAAAAGGTGGCTGTGTTAGCGTTAACAATTTCGGACCAAATGAATTTTGCGAGAGCTGCGATACCTATATCAAAATAACGAATATGGCGGATCGCTCTTACGATTTCGATTTTGGTTGTTTTCCAAATAATCAGGACACCATAGATCTCAGTACTGCTGTTACGAATATCTGTGATCGCAACAAGAAGTATAGCATCAGTATTACTTACAATGACAATGATGTGGAGATCATAGAAATGGGAGATATCTTTAAAGATCCGGTACCTTATAGTGGAGGTGCAAAAAACAGGTTGATTAATTCAGATACCATCTTTTTGAGGAAAGGTGGTGCGGACTTTGCACCGTTTAAGATAAGGGTCAAGGGCAACGGGCGATACCCGAATGGTCCAACCGGTCGCACCGGTGCGGCTGTAGATATAGTGTATTACTTCGACCACCCGGCCGGTATCGAAGATACGCATTTTAACCGGAGATTTTATGCTACGACATCATTAGCGGTGCATTATGATTTTAATTATCCGTACCAGATAGATATGCGTGGCATACCTTTGGTAAAGGCATCTGAATTGCTATTACCTTTTGAACCTTTAAATTTTTGCTTGGGTGATTTCGTTAAGGATGTTTATATAGACGGCGATTTTGTAGTGGATATCGATCAGAAGTACTGCAATACCAACTTTTATTTTGGACCAAACTCAAGGATGATTATACAACCTAAGAAAAAGCTTATTTTGGACAATAGTACGCTGACAGCTTGTGACGACAGGTGGCAGGGCATCTATCTCAACCCGAGAGCAGTACTTGAAACTGAAAACAATACCACTATAGAAAATGCTGTGACCGGGATAGATGGCCTTTCGGCAAAAGTAACCTTAAATAAAACGATTTTTAAAAATAATCTTAATGGGATTTGGCTGAGGGACTCAAGAATAGAGACTAGTAAGGATATTTCCATTAGTGAAGGTAATTATGGTATCCGATTAGACCGATGTGCCGAAACAAAACTGCATAGATTAAAAATCAATAGGATGAAAATAAGAGGTATCAAAGCAGAATACACATCGCTTAGTTTGTCTGGTATTAACATATCCGGTACTTCCAAGTCAGGCAGCGGTTGGGGTATAGAATCGATAGGTGATGTTCACCCTTTGACTATAAGTGGTGAATTCGGAGTTGACACGATATCCAACTGGCAGGTTGGTATCAACTGTTTGAAAAACGGTATGATATTGAAGTATATAACATTTAAGGATAATTTTATTGGTATTACACATTCTAATAGTCGTGGCCTTTGGCATGACTTATACCATAATAAGTTTATCAACTGTAGCAGAGGCATCAATATTATCAATTCGACACCAGGATCTCGGTCGAAGATAGTAGAAAATGAATTTGAGAATGTGGACTACGGAATCACTATATCGAATGCGCTCAATCCGGGTACGGGTTGGGATATATTGGGTAGTAACTTTACGGAATCTGGTATGGCGGGTATTCGATTGAATAACTCGTCCGGCAATGTTATCAGGGATTGTTATATGGAAAGCAAGGGACTTGCAAAAAGTAATTTGATCTCAATAAATGGTGGTATGAAAAACAGCGCATGTCATAACCAGTTATTCAACGGCGCGGGCATGATATCTGAGGCCAATCAGGTCAAAGGTATAGCGATGAATGGCGTAGCCGGCTATAATGTAACCTGCAACGAAGTACAGGGCGGTTCTTACGGTTTTAATTTCTGGGCGATGGGTACCGGGGACTTCATGTACAACGCATCCAATCAGGTACATACAGGTCTGTACTGCGGTCTGTACCCGGCAGATGGTAATGTCGTGATGGGCAAGCAGGAGCATAAGTACAATATATGGAATAACAGTGCCCATACTGTTGGTGCTAAGCACTTATCAAATGATAAATCCTTTTTAAATTATTCTCAATTTACAGTGATAGATAATCCAAATTTTGGACAATACTGGCCGAATCCTATCATTCCGGGTAACTTAGACTGGTTTGTAAAAGAGTATAAGAATATAACACCACGGGATTGCAGCAATTATAATGAATTATGGCGGACTGCCGGTGGCGCAGTAACCAATACGTCACATACTACGATAGAGGCGCAACCGGTTCAGCTAACCATAGCGTATAATCCCGGAGAGGAGGCGGCAAGCCCGGCAAACAGTGTCAGCTCGTCGGGAGACGCTTGCGGCAATGCCTATGTGATGCCGGAGGAGTTAGTGATAAAGATAATAGACCAATCCATACCTTTTGACAGGTATGAGCTGGAGATACACGCGCATAGTTACTGGCAGCTCTATAAATTGGTTCAGTCGAATTCTTCGGCTTATGTTAATTACCCGGGTGTAGCCCAGTTTATAAGCGGCCATGCACCAACCTTAGGTGTTTTATACCAGGCGGAGCGAACATTAGCAGGAGTCAATCACTACTCAGTCAGTGGTACTTACTTCAATAATAATATAAATCAACCAACACAGACCCATTCCACAGTAACGGATAGTATTTATAGAGCGATGTATGCTGAAGAAAGAGCAATCCATATCACAGATATTCAAAATGCGCTCTTCGGATTGCAGTCGTTGAGTTTAGAAGCAGCGCCCTGGACTAATACAAAAGACTTGTTGACTATATCAGGAAAGGCGTTCATGAACGATACGCTTACAGCTTTAGATATGTATCGTCTTGAGGAGATTGCACATCAGTGTCCACTCTATGGAGGAGATGCAGTCTATGGTGCAAGAGGGATGTTGGAGGCATATAACGTATATCAGGATTATGATGATAATGTACTTTGTGGCACTACCGAATGGCATAGTGCCAAACCAAAAGCGAGTGGTGTATATTTAAATCCTAATCCGGCTTATGATAGATTAACGATAACAGCGGAGCAGATGACTTCTGTTCAAATTATGGACATAAACGGTCGTATAATTCGGGATATTGAGATAGGAGGAAACAATGAAGCGGATATAGATATCAGAGAACTATCGCCTGGTATTTATTTGGTAAAAGTAACCTATGGCAGTGAACATAGTGCTGAAACCAAGAAACTAATTAAAATACAATAATGTACTATAGTAGGATATATTTAATCGTCATCATGCTGGCATCCGGGATAGTTGCACTATCTCAGATGCGGCATGATGCTACTATGGTGATGGGCTACTGGAGCAGTGAAGATTATAAGGATCCAGTGGTACAATTCAATCAAGACAGTACTTTTGTTGAATATCAAAGATTGATATTAGATATGCAAGAGGGGTCTTGCAATATATCGAATAAACAAGGAGATCTTTTGTTTTACTTTAACGGTTGCAGTGTAGCAAATGCCAATCATGAAATTATGGATAACGGTACGGGTTTCAACCCCGGTAAAGTGGCAAATAACTTTTGCACCCAAATCGGAAGTGCATATGTATTTGGTGCACAATCATCACTCATTTTGCCAGTAGATAACAAGGATAGTATCTTCATGTTAATTCATATAACTAACGACTATTTTCTTAAAGATAGTATTATTGTTTACGGAATACCACGCTATTCAATTATAGATATGAAAGCTAATGGAGGACGTGGTCGAGTAATATTAAAGAATCAAGTTTATATTCAAGATACATTGCATTCAATTGGTATGACTGCAGTGCGTCATGCCAATAATCGTGACTGGTGGGTTATTAATCAAGGTCAAAGAGGAACAAATAAATTTTATAGGACATTGTTTAGTGGCGGAGAACTGATACCTATGGGTAACCAGGTGATTGATCAACCGTGGTATGACCCGGGTGTATCTGGTTTTAGTGCAGACGGTAGCCGTTATTTCAGGTATTCCAATTATTACAGTGGTGTTTCAG
>JAIXKS010000072.1:11076-38352 GCA_026928325.1 Chitinophagales bacterium
TCCCGGGCAGGATATGGGAAGCGGATATATCGACACTACCGGTAGGCGTATATATGGTACGAGTGACGTATGGCAATCATCAAATAGATACCAAAAAACTTATCAAAATACAATAATGTATTATAGAAAATTATATATAATCGTCATCATGCTGATGCCTGTGATAGTAGTACTATCGCAGGCTCGGCATGACGCTACTATGGTCATGGGTTATTGGAGCAATGAAGATTTTAAGGATCCTATTCTTAGATTTAGGCCGGATAGTGTACACTTAGATTATGAACGAATAGCTTTGGATTTAGATTTTGCTTCATGTAATATTTCCGATAAGGATGGTAACCTATTGTTCTACTTCAATGGTTGCAGTGTGGCGAATGCATTTCATGAAATAATTGAGAATGGTACTGACTTTAACCCGGGAAAGGTAGCGAAAAATTCCTGCCGGAATATAGGGGATGCTTATCTATCTCTTAACCAATCATCAATTATTCTACCGGCAGATGATAAAGACAGTATTTTTTTTCTAATACACGTGACTAAAGACTACTTCTTAAAGGATAGTTTTGTCTTCTATGGTGTACCTCGATACTCTATAATAGATATGAAAGCAAACAAAGGAAGGGGGCGTGTTATATTAAAGAATCAGATTTATAGTTTTGATACAATAAGTCCATCAGGTATGACGGCAGTGCTACATATCAATAACCGTGACTGGTGGATTATAAACCCAGGCGAGGAAGGTAGCAATCGTTATTACACAACTCTGCTCCGAGGAGGTATGTTGATCCCTGTGGGCAGTCAGGATATCGGGCAGAAATATGTAGGATCAAGTGTATCCGTTTTCAGTGCGGAAGGTAGCCGTTTTTTTCAATATTCTAATTATTACGGTGGTGTTTCAGTAATGGAGTTTGATAGAGAGACAGGTCTTTTCTCGAGGGAGCGATATCTTCCTATGACACAGGAAGGATTATTTGCATTTGGAGGGAGTTTTTCTCCCAACGGCAAGTTTGTGTATATCAGTAATGGCCCATATCTGATGCAGATAGACGCTGATGCGGATGTGCTGACAGCGGACACCATAGCGGTATGGGACGGTACGGCAGCGGACTGGGGACAGCCCGCGTATTTCGGAGCGATGCAAGTCGGGCCGGACTGCCGTATCTATATGGCTACGGGATATTGTGTGCCATTTATGCACGTGATCATGGAGCCTGACAAGGCGGGCAAGGCATGCGATGTGAGGCAGCATTTTTTTCGGTTGGATGTACCGGTATGCTATGTACCGCACTTTCCCAACTACCGCCTCGGTACGCCGTATCCGTACTGTGATCCGGATATTAAGGTAGTGACATCGACACAGCAGTATATCCCGGAGGAGCCGGATGCTGATCCGTTCCGCCTCTATCCCAATCCCGCTTATGACAGATGTATGGTGACAAGCAGTAGGTTGATGCACAGGATAGCGATACAAGACATGACGGGTCAGACCGTCATAGATGAAAACATCTTCCCGGGCAGGATATGGGAAGCGGATATATCGACACTACCGGTAGGCGTATATATAGTACGAGTGATGTATAGCAATCACCAGATAGACACCAAAAAACTGATCAAAATTCAATAATGTATTATAGAAAATTATATATAATCGTCATCATGCTGATGCCTGTGATAGTAGTACTATCGCAGGCTCGGCATGACGCTACTATGGTCATGGGTTATTGGAGCAATGAAGATTTTAAGGATCCTATTCTTAGATTTAGGCCGGATAGTGTACACTTAGATTATGAGCGAATCGCTTTGGATTTGGATTTTGCTTCATGCAATATATCCGGTAAGAATGGCAATCTTTTGTTCTACTTCAATGGTTGTAGTGTGGCGAATGCATTTCATGAAATAATTGAGAATGGTACTGACTTTAATCCGGGTAAAGCGGCTAAAAATGCTTGTCGTAGTAAAAGCAGTGCTTATACAGCTTTGCACCAATCGTCACTTATCTTACCAGCAGATGATAAAGACAGCTTGTTCTTTTTACTGCACCTGACCAAAAACTATTACCAGGAAAAAGACAGCATTATCTTCTATGGGATACCGCGTTACTCCATCTTGGATATGAAGGCTAATAGTGGTCGAGGACGTGTCGTATTAAAAAACCAGATCTATCATACGGATACGACGATGAATGGAGACGGCATGACGGCTGTAAGGCACGCCAATGGCCGGGACTGGTGGATCATCAATCATGATCAAGGAGGTAGCAACCGGTATTACAGGACATTATTGAGGGATAGTGCGTTGATACCTGCCGGCAGCCAGAATATCGGGCAGCAAAGGTCAGAATATGGTGTAGCTGGCTTTAGCTCAGACGGTAGTCGATATTTCCGATACTCTAACTACAATGGTGGGTTGTCCGTAATGGAATTTGACCGGGAGACGGGTCTTTTCTCCCGGGAGCGGTATCTCCCTGTGACACAGGAAAATATATTTGCCTATGGAGGTAGCTTTTCTCCAAGTGGTAGATACGTATATATTGGTAATGGCCAGTACCTGATGCAGATAGACGCTGATGCGGATGTGCTGACAGCGGACACCATAGCGGTATGGGACGGTACGGCAGCGGACTGGGGACAGCCCGCGTATTTCGGAGCGATGCAAGTCGGGCCGGACTGCCGTATCTATATGGCTACGGGATATTGTGTGCCATTTATGCACGTGATCATGGAGCCTGACAAGGCGGGCAAGGCATGCGATGTGAGGCAGCATTTTTTTCGGTTGGATGTACCGGTATGCTATGTACCGCACTTTCCCAACTACCGCCTCGGTACGCCGTATCCGTACTGTGATCCGGATATTAAGGTAGTGACATCGACACAGCAGTATATCCCGGAGGAGCCGGATGCTGATCCGTTCCGCCTCTATCCCAATCCCGCTTATGACAGATGTATGGTGACAAGCAGTAGGTTGATGCACAGGATAGCGATACAAGACATGACGGGTCAGACCGTCATAGATGAAAACATCTTCCCGGGCAGGATATGGGAAGCGGATATATCGACACTACCGGTAGGCGTATATATAGTACGAGTGATGTATAGCAATCACCAGATAGACACCAAAAAACTGATCAAAATTCAATAATGTATTATAGAAAATTATATATAATCGTCATCATGCTGATGCCTGGGATAGCACTACTATCGCAGGCTCGGCATGATGCTACTATGGTGATGGGCTATTGGAGCGATGAGGGTTTTAAGGATCCAATCTTACGATTTAAACCTGACAGTGTACAATTAGTTTATGAGCAAATTGCTTTGGAAAATCAGTTCGCTTCTTGTAATGTATCCGATAAGGATGGCAATCTATTGTTTTACTTCAATGGTTGTAGTGTGGCAAATGCCCGACACGAGATAATGGAAAATGGAACTGGCTTTAACCCTGGTAAAGCGGCAATCAATGCTTGTAGAAAAATAGGAGATACTTATTTATCTTTTTACCAATCATCAATTATTCTACCGGCTGATGATAAAGACAGTTTATTCTTCCTGTTACATTTGACCAAAGACTATTTTATAAAAGATAGTTTTATAGTTTTTGGAATACCGAGATACTCTATAATAGATATGAAAGCTAATCATGGACGAGGTCGGGTTATCCTGAAAAATCAGGTCTATCATCCGGATACGGTGATGAGTAGTGACGGTATGACGGCAGTACGTCATGCTAATAACCGCGACTGGTGGATTATAAATCAAGGTCAAAGAGGAACAAATAAATTTTACAGGACATTATTTAGTGGCGGAGAACTGATGTCTATGGGTAGCCAGGTGATTGATCAACCTTGGTATGACCCGGGTGTATCTGGTTTCAGTGCAGACGGTAGCCGTTATTTCAGGTATTCCAATTATTACAGTGGTGTTTCAGTAATGGAGTTTGATAGAGAGACGGGTCTTTTCTCAAGGGAGCGATATCTACCTATGACACAGGAAGGATTATTTGCATTTGGAGGGAGTTTTTCTCCCAACGGCAAGTTTGTGTATATCAGTAATGGCCCATATCTGATGCAGATAGACGCTGATGCGGATGTGCTGACAGCGGACACCATAGCGGTATGGGACGGTACGGCAGCGGACTGGGGACAGCCCGCGTATTTCGGAGCGATGCAAGTCGGGCCGGACTGCCGTATCTATATGGCTACGGGATATTGTGTGCCATTTATGCACGTGATCATGGAGCCTGACAAGGCGGGCAAGGCATGCGATGTGAGGCAGCATTTTTTTCGGTTGGATGTACCGGTATGCTATGTACCGCACTTTCCCAACTACCGCCTCGGTACGCCGTATCCGTACTGTGATCC
Source organism: Chitinophagales bacterium (assembly GCA_026928325.1). GTDB lineage: Bacteria > Bacteroidota > Bacteroidia > Chitinophagales > Saprospiraceae > OLB9. The sequence goes on from JAIXKS010000072.1 coordinate 15,434, forward strand.
GGATATTAAGGTAGTGACATCGACACAGCAGTATATCCCGGAGGAGCCGGATGCTGATCCGTTCCGCCTCTATCCCAATCCCGCTTATGACAGATGTATGGTGACAAGCAGTAGGTTGATGCACAGGATAGCGATACAAGACATGACGGGTCAGACCGTCATAGATGAAAACATCTTCCCGGGCAGGATATGGGAAGCGGATATATCGACACTACCGGTAGGCGTATATATGGTACGAGTGACGTATGGCAATCATCAAATAGATACCAAAAAACTGATCAAAATACCATAGGCGTCAAACACGACATGAAAATGGTACTTAGTACCTCAAGATAGTATAGAGAAAATTCTCATTAAAAAAAAAGCAGCTTCATATAAAATGGAGCTGCTTTTTTTTTGCTTTAAACTAATCCTTCTTTCTTCTTTATAACCGAATTAGATTCTTATATTTTCCTTTACTCTTACGAATATTACAAGCTACGACCTTGTACTCAGGGCAATCAGCTTCTATGTCACTTTCATCAGAGGTAATATAATTAAGCATCACCTCTGGGAAGTGGAAGGTACTACTCAAAATACCTGGTCTTACCTCATCCGTTATTTTTGCAGGAATATCTACTTTACCTCTCGCAGACTCGACACAAACCATATCGCCGTCATTGATCAAATGAGCCGCTGCATCTACCGGATTAATCAATAAGAAGTCACTCGTACTGATATGGACATTGTTGGTTCGACGGGTCATCGTACCAGCATTGTAATGTTCGAGATTTCTATTGGTCGTGATAATATATGGATACGCTTTAGCATGTTCAAGGATTTCGTTGGATTCTTCAAAATCGACAAAATTAAATCGACCTTTGCCAAGTGGGAATGATTCCTGATGCAGTATTTTCGTATCTGTACCATCCGGTTTTACTGGCCACTGTTTGCCGTTTTTGCCTAGATTTTCCCATGTAACACCTGCAAAGAATGGAACAATTTGGGCGATTTCTAGCAGCACATCAGCTGGATCATAGTCGTTTTGTGGATATCCCATGACATTCATGATTTCACTGATGATTTGGCCATCTGCCTTTGTACCAGGAAGTGGTTCTACTACTTTGTTGACGCGTTGAATTCGACGCTCTCCATTAGTAAATGTACCACTCTTCTCTAAAAATGTAGCACCCGGAAGGATCACATCGGCATATTTAGCTGTTTCTGTGATGAAAATTTCCTGAACAATCAGTAATTCTAAGCTTTTCATGGCTTGAATGACCTTGTTGGTATTAGGATCTGATTGTACAACGTCTTCACCCATCAGCCAAAGTGCTTTAAGTTTTCCGTCGATACTTGCTTCGAACATCTCTGGGATTTTCATACCTTCATCCATAGGCACTTTCGCATTATAGACTAATTCGTATTTTTTGTTGATATCCGGATCATACGCATTTAGATAGCCCGCACCTTGATAAGGCTGGCATCCCATATCGGCTGCACCTTGGACATTATTCTGTCCTCTTAAAGGATTAACGCCAGTGGCTCTTCTGCCTATTTGTCCTGTTATCAACGCTAGATCAGATATCAACATAACAGCATAAGTGCCTTGCGTATGTTCAGTGACACCAAGTCCGTGGAATGTCATGGCATTTTTCGAAGTAGCATAGGCTATCGACGCCGCTCTGACAAGTTCCTTATTGACATGGGTTATCGATTCAAGTTCATCCATATCCATCGCTAAGATCTGCGCTTTAAACGCTTCATAACCTTCCGTTCTGTTGTCTATAAATACCTTATTTTCCAAGCCTTCGCTGATGATATAATATAGCATCATATTTAATAATGCTACGTTGGTACCAGGTCTCAGTTGAAGGTGGTAAGTTGCATAATTAGCTAAGGTAGTACGTCTAGGATCTATCACAATCGTAGTCCGTCCTTTCATGGCGTGTTGCTTCATCTTTGCTCCGGTCACGGGGTGCGCTTCTGTCGGATTTGCTCCTATAATCATAATACAATCCGCATCTTTCATCTCTTCAATCGAATTGGTCGCCGCACCTGTACCAAAAGACTTTTGCATACCAATAGCGGTAGGCGAGTGACAAACTCTAGCGCAACAGTCAATATTGTTAGTTCCTATCACCGCTCTAATGAACTTTTGCATGAGGTAATTTTCTTCATTGGTACACCTTGCTGAAGAAATACCTGCGATGGCATTTGGTCCATGGTTGGTTTTAATTTGTGTTAATTTTTCTGATATAAACTGATAGGCTTCATCCCATGATACCGGCTCTAAAACTCCATTTCTACGAATCATTGGAGAAGTGATTCTATCTTTATGATTGTAAAATGAAAATGCATATCTACCTTTAAGGCAAGTATGACCTTGATTGACCTCAGCATCGTAAGGCGCTTGAATGGATTTTACTTTTTTATCCTTGACTGCGACTTCCAAATTACAGCCAACACCACAATAGGTACAAGTTGTCCTTATTTTTTCATCATAATCTTTAGATTTAGAATCGAAAATATCCGTAATCGCATTTGTTGGGCACGCTTGAGCACAAGCACCACAACTAACACAGTCCGAATCAAAAAAGCTAACGTTGTTACCCTTAATGACCGTTGCATTAAATCCTCTACTAGCCATGCTGAGTACAAGTTCGCCTTGAACCTCATCGCATGCTCGGATACATCGATAACAATTGATACATTTAGAAAGGTCTGATCGCATATATGGATGGCTCGTATCCGGCGCAATATCAAAATGATTGAGACCTTCTGGATATCTGGCATCTGAAATACCTAATCTTTTAGCTACAGTTTGCAATTCGCAATTGTTATTAGCATCACAATGGTCACAATCCAGCGGGTGATCGGTGATTACTAATTCAACAATGTTTTTTCTTAGATTATGAATTTTCTGAGAATCAGTCACGATGAAACTTCCCGGAATTGCCGGTGTATGACACGAAGCTTGAGTCCTAAATGGACCTTCTTCTTTTAATCCGACCTCTACACTGCACACTCGACAAGAACCAAATGGCTCCAAATTGGGAGCGTCACAAAGCGTCGGCACATGATCATAAGTCGTATGCCTTCTAATAAAGCTTAGTATAGTCTCACCATCCCGTAAATCATAGGGTTTACCGTCGATGAAGGCTGTCTTTAAAGAATTATTGTTTTCCATATCCCTTTTATTTTTCTAAATATAAAACACATTTGGTCTAGTGCCATGTCTATAAAAAGACTTAAATTATAATGGAAGTTATTTTTTTAAAAGATCAAGGCAAAAAACGCAGACATAGTGGTAACTATGACGAGTATTTTTAACGATGAAATTTGAAAAAAGAATGACATTTTATTAAGATTTTTTTGTGGACAGTGCACCAGCATACTTTATATTGATATATTCCTTTTAAGATTATAAATAAGTTTAGGCCAATGACCCATGAAAATATTGCTTCAGTTCTCCCTCAAAATATTGGAGGCTATTTCTAATAGGTAGTGGTAAACCTCCACCTAGTGCACATAGAGATCCTGCTTCCAAGGTATCTAACAAGTCAATAAACAATTGTGTATCTATCGTATAGTTTGATGTCAAGGCCTTATCAATGAGTTCAAAACCTCGTATCGTTCCCAATCTACAAGGAAAACATTTTCCACAACTTTCATGAGAAGTAAACTGAAACAGATGTCTCAAGTATTCGATGATTGGAAAATCTTCCGGAATACATAAAACAGAAGCATGACCTAACAAAAAGCCGCCACTACTAAAAGATTCAAAACTAATATTCAATTCAGAAATCTTACTAACAGGTACAATCCCGCCTAGAGGTCCCCCGATATGCAGGGCTTTTATAGGGACACGAAAACCACCTCCGAGCTGTTCGATCACATCCTTTAATGGAGTTCCCATATCCACTTCATAAATGCCCGGATTATTAAAATGTCCATCTAACGAGATCAATTTTGTGCCTGTAGAACGACCGACTCCGATATTTGCGTAAGCTTGTCCTGAATTTTTAGTAATAAATGGAATGCTGGCTAGCGTTTCTACATTACTAATAACCGTAGGCTGGCGAAACAATCCCTCTTGCGCAGGAAAAGGTGGTCGAACTCTAACTTCCGGGCGTTGTCCTTCGATAGAAGACAATAAAGCCGTTTCTTCTCCACAAATATAAGCGCCTTGCGCCTTGATTACTTTAAAACGAAATGTAAATCCACTGCCTTTGATATTTTCACCAATCCAGCCTAATTTTTCTAAAACTTCTAATTCCGACTGTATCCTTTGAATAGACTCCGGATATTCTGCTCGGATATAAACGACGCCCCATTCGGCACCTGTGATATATCCAGCTATAATCATGCCTGTCAATAGCGTTTGAGGGCGGTCTTCCATGATAAAACGGTCAGAGTATGCTCCAGGGTCTCCTTCGTCTGCATTACAAACGATAAACTTGGTAGGATTGGGCATATCTTTGCAGGCAGCAAGCTTAATATGAGTTGGAAATCCAGCACCACCACGACCTCTCAAACCAGAAATTTCAAGTTCCTTGAGCAATTGAGCTTTATCTGTACTGAAAACTTGACTTAAGTTTTGCTCATAGTATGTCTGATTGTCCTCGATGGTGGTTGAGATCACCGGCGTTCCTAAAGAACCAACCTGATATTTATCAGATACAACCTTTTTAGTATCTAATATTTCTGGCAGTTGATGAATGGCATCACCAGAATAGCTTTTGCCACTATAATGAAAAGAACTATTCTCGTGGCAACGACCCAAACAACACATTTCTCCTATTTCCTCGGGTTTGAAGTGGTTTAATAATTGGCCTTTGACGTGATCTTGTGTGCCTGCCGTTAGACAAGATGAACCATTACATACATAGACTTTTTTGCCTTGATTATCTTCTTTAAGAAAATCGTAAAATGAAACCGTACCATAAATATTGGCATCACCCATCAAAAACTCTTTTTTTAATCGCTCCATATCAGAGCGAGATGGTGTACCGGTAGCCTCTGCGGATTTTCCTAATTGCTCAAACAAGTTATTGGTTAATCCTTGTCTCTTAGAAAGAAAACTTAAATTTTTTGACATGACAAAATATTAATTATTCAGGCTAAACTACGACATTTTTTAATATCTTGATAATAAATATTTATTGATAGGACGAGCCACAGGTCAATCGCAATAAATCGTTGCCATTATTTTGAATTCATTCCGTTTTATTCAAAAATAAATCATCCAATTATTATTCCTCTTTCAATTTTGTTCATTGTAATAATATTTTGAAAACTGAAATTTTATTTAAAAAAATTGAAACAATATTGTTTAGAATCAATTATATCAATATTAAAATTTAAAATCACACATTTTACTGCATATAGATATCCTTCAAAAAAATGTTTGAAATTTATCAAAACCTGTCTTAGTTTACGATTTTGGAAGGTCAATGCCATTAAATTATCTCGATATTAGAATGATTCTAAATTATAAAATTCGCAGATTATAAGGCAACTATTATAAAATTTTAGAAGTTTTATACTTCAAAATAAACACCCATATTTTTATGAGAATTGATTTATCCGATAAGATGCAAGAAGCATTAAATAAACAGATAGCGGAAGAAGGTTATGCTTCAAATTTTTATTTAGCCTTAGCTTATTGGTGTGACAATAAAGCGTTAGAAGGATGCAAGCGATTTTTCTTACGACAATCAGAAGAAGAACGGATGCACATGTTGAAATTGTATGAATACCTTTCTGTCTCTGATGTTCATCCGATCACGCCAGGTTTTAATCAACCTCCAGCTGATTTTAAAAGCATTCAAGAAGTTTTTAGTAAAGTATTGGATCAAGAGCGCAGTGTAACCGCTTCCATCCATAGTATTTTAAAATTGGCTAAGGATGAAAACGATTTTAACACGCAACAATTTTTGCAGTGGTATGTGGATGAACAAAGGGAAGAAGAAGCCGTCATTCGCACCATTTTGGATAGAATCCGAATCATAGGTGAAGGTGGTCAAAGTCTTTATTATATAGATAAAGAAGTAGAAAAAGTCAATACCGGCATCATCAATTCAGAATCAACGGAAGCTTAAATTCAGCTAATGTCTTAAAATATATTACACACCTAAAGTCAGGAAAAATAATTTTCCTTTTGCTATATCTTAGTGAACTTAGGTGCTTCACAAAATAAAAAAAGAGAGCCTTTTGCTCTCTTTTTTATTATATATATATATTTCCATTGAATCCACCTAATTTGCATTATATAGGAGAAAATGGGATAATTATATATTATTGGTTTTTATACTTCTTGATGGCAGCTGTCAATTTTGGTACTACTTCAAATAAATCTCCGACGACGCCATAGTCTGCTGCTTTGAAGAATGGAGCTTCTGGATCCTTATTGATAACCACGATAACTTTACTGTTGTTAACACCAGCCAAATGTTGGATAGCACCGGATATTCCAACTGCTATATATAAATTGGGTCTGATAGCAACTCCCGTTTGTCCCACATGCTCATGGTGCGGTCTCCAATCTGCGTCAGCTACCGGTCTTGAACATGCCGTTGCAGCACCTAAAGCTGAAGCTAAATCTTCTATGATGCCCCAATTTTCAGGTCCTTTCATACCTCTACCAGCAGAAACTACCAATTCTGCTTCTGGTAATGGTACGCCACCTTCTTCGGATTTCACTTCTACAACTTTTACTTTGCCGCCACCCAAATCCAAAGATTTATTTTCAACATCGACAGCACTTCCTGTACTTTGAGGTTGGATACTATTACCCATAACTGTTATTACTCTATCAGGTGTATTAATCCCGTAAGTAGCAGTAGCCTTACCTGAGTAAACTGATTTAGAAACTGTAAATCCGCCGGAAGTATTGGGTAGAGCATTAACACCCGAAATACAGCCTGCATTCAATCTGATAGCCAAACGTCCTGCCATGGATTTTCCATTAGCAGTATGAGACATAATCAAGGTGTTGGCTCCGACTTCCTGATAAATTGAAGATAGGACTTTTGTAAACACTTGAGAATCAAAATTCACTAAACTATCTCCATTGACCTGAATCACTTTAGAGATACCATATTGTCCAAGGCTTCCTGCATTTTCTACCTTTCCGATGACAACAGCCACAGCGTTGGTATTCAAAGCAGCAGCTACTTTAGATGCATAGGTTGCTACTTCAAATCCAGATTTTTTAAAATGCCCTCCTGGAGATTCTATATATGCTAATACTGACATTACTTTTTGATTTTTGTTGGTTTAAATAATTAGATGACTTTAGCTTCTTCATGTAGTAATCTGACTAGTTCATCCATATTGTCCGGGTCGATCATTTTGACTCCGGCTTTTGCTGGTGGAACTGTATATTTTGCTACATGAACACGAGCATCAGCTTGAATTGGAGCTACGACATTAAGTGGTTTACTTTTAGCCATCATGATACCTTTCATATTCGGAATTCGTTGCTCAGCAAGACCTTTTGCGGCTGATAATACAAACGAACCATCAATCTGGCTAACCTCTTCACCGCCTTCAAGTTCACGAGTTACCGTAGCTTGGTTACCATTGATATCTAGTTTCGTTACGTAGGATGCATAAGGCAGATCCAAAAGTTCTGCAACCATAGCGCCTACTTCGGAACCATTGTAATCGATGGTTTCTTTTCCTAGAAAAATCAAATCATAAGTCTTGCTTTTTGCATGTGCAGCAATATTTGAAGCAACGACATAAGAATCTGGCGCATCAATATCTACGCGCACAGCATCTGACGCACCAATTGCTAAGGCCTTTCTGATAACAATATCATTAGATGCAGGACCAACGTTGATCACGGTAACAGATCCTCCGTTTTGCTCGGTTATCTCTAGGGCTCTAACTAAGGCATACCATTCATCATAAGGATTCATAATAAAAGTAACACCATCGCTGTTATATTCAGTATCATCAGATTTGAATGAGATCTTGGCAGTCGTATCGGGTGTTTTACTTATACAAACTAAAATATTCATAAGTTAAAGAATTTTTTATGCTTTTTTAACAATATGCTATTACACTTGTTTAATGATTGATATCAAAAAACTGTAATATTGCAAATAATGATACAAAGATACGTCCTTTTTGTTTAAAAATTAAACTCGGAGTTAAAAAAATGAATCTAGATCGATTAAATTCTTTACTTCAAATGCTTGAAGAGGATAAACAAGATAGTTTTATAAGATTTGCTGTTGCGAAAGAATATGAAAAACTGGATGATGTCTCGATGGCTTTGCATTATTATACCGAACTAAAAAAAGACGATCCAAATTATGTAGGCCTTTATTATCATCTGGCGAAGTTACATGAATATATGGACAATGAAAACGAAGCCATGGCGGTTTACTTAGAAGGCATCGAAGTAGCAAAAAAACTGAAGGATTTTCATACTTTATCAGAATTAAACAATGCCAAATCCAACTTAGAAATGGGTTTGTAAAACTTAAATGATATAATTTATGCCGATAATTATCGATAATCCTAAGGTGAGTATTGTTCCCAATTTATTGGAAGAACTGGAAACATTTACTGCAGATCAAGGTCAAGTAATCATTCATGGTATCGTGAATGGCGGTTCTTTAGGAACAGCTATTAGAATTTGGCCGACGACATATTTGTTTGACCGAGGATCATCCCACAAAAGTGAACTGGTTCATTATGAAAAAATATCCGCTTTTCCTCAATGGACAGACGTGCCACCTTATAGTAACTATACTTTTACGTTAGTATTTTCAGGATTACCGGAAGATTGCAAAGTATTTGATTTAAAAGAAATCATTCCTCAAAATGGAGGTTTCGTTGTTGCTGGAATCGTTCGAAATCGGCAAGATGTTTATTTTTTAGAGTTTTAATTTTATCCATAAATGGTAAATACCACGATCCAACCACAAAAGTTCAAATTCATTTTCGTATTAGGAATTGCCGCTATCTTGGGTATGTTTTCTTGTTCTTCGTCTAAATCTGAAGATGCTACAAATTTAGCGGAAATATCAGATGTGATGGCTGATAATCCCGAACAAGAGTCAGAAAAGGCTATACTAGAAAGTTTGCCTAAATTAGACGGCGCTTATGTACTTTCGTGGTCAAAATTGCTCAATATAGAATTTGAAGATGTCTTTGTGGATTCCTTAGAGATGGAGACACAACTTCCTTTGTTTAATGATACCATTAAAGCCCTAGACGGCAAAATGGTCCAAGTTGAAGGTTTTTTTGTACCTGTGAGTGAAACCGGTGATGAAAATATCGTTATTTTATCAGCCTTCCCTTATGCGCAATGCTTTTTTTGTGGCAAGGCCGGTGTTGAATCCATTATTGATGTCATCAAACCTAAGTATCTCCCTGCACAAAAACTAGATGCTAAAATCAAACTCAAAGGCAAACTTCGGTTAAATCGTGAAGATTTTGACTTTTTAATCTACATCCTCGATGATGCCGAACTCATTCAATAATTGTTGATTGGATCTCTTGAAGACAAGCTTTGAGGCTTGCGTACCAATGCGGTATCTCTAGATGGAAATGATGCTTAATTTTATGTTTCGCCAATAGACTCCAAGGTGGTCTTTTTGCGGCAGTAGGGTAGTCTTTTGAAACGATAGGTTGTACTTGACATGGTAACCCTTGTATTGCTATGACCTGCTTTGCAAAATCATACCAAGTAATCAACCCTTCATTTGCAAAATTGTAGGTATCGTTGAAAGTATTGATAAATTGCGGATTGCGTTCTGTTAGAATAATGATGGATAATACAGCACGAGCAAGATCTTTAGCATAGGTAGGTGCTCCAAATTGGTCGTGCACCACTTGAATGGTAGCTCTTTCGTTTCCTAGTCGGAGCATTGTTTTAACGAAATTGTGCCCAAAAGGCGAATACACCCAAGATGTTCTTAGGATTAAAGCAGGAATATTGGAATTTCGAATGATGTGCTCACCTGCCAATTTAGAACGTGCATAAACACCTTGAGGGTTCGGCTTGTCCGTTTCTTGAAGCGCAAATCCACCGTATTGGTGGTAAAGATAATCCGTCGAGAAGTGAATGAGCCGAATAGCAGTATCTTTTATAGCTTCAATAATATGTTGACAACTATCAGCATTGATTGCCATACACAACTCGGATTCGGTCTCGGCTCTATCTACATTGGTATAAGCAGCACAATTTATAAGGTATTGATAATCAGATTTTGAAAATGTATCAATTAAAGCATTTTTATCAAGGATATTCAATTGTTCCTTTGAGTAAAACTCGAAGATGCAAGATGGAAATTCGGTGGCGATTTGACTAAAAGTTTGTCCTAATTGTCCATTAGCCCCAAGTATGGCAATTTTTATTTGTACGCTAGGATTCATAGCTTAAAGGAAAGGTCGATGTTCGTTAAATATCGGTAATTTTAAATCCTTGTCTGACACGATGAATGCGTCCTCGGGAAGCATCCAATCTATTGCTAAACTTTGGTCTTTGTATAACAATCCGCCTTCAGCCTTAGGATGATAAAAATTATCAACTTTATAGGCTACAATGGCTGTCTCCGATAGCACTACATAACCATGTGCAAATCCATGAGGAACAAAGATTTGCATTTTATCAATGTCATCGAGCAGTATTGAAAGATGCTGCCCATAGGTCAACGATTGTGGACGCAAATCTACAATCACGTCGAGAATTCGCCCTTCAATACATCGAACGAGCTTGGATTGTGCATAGGGTGGCAGTTGATAGTGCAGCCCTCTTAATACGCCTTTGACGGATTTAGCTTCATTATCTTGAACAAAGACGATACTGGCTAATGGCTCGGGTAAATCACGAGCATTGAACGTTTCAGTAAAATATCCGCGATCATCTTTCCAAATATTGGGATTAAACAACCAAACGCCTTCAAGGTCACCTTTCTTCCATGCCATGACTATCTTATTTATCTCTAAAATACACACTAATAGAAACTCCGGTAAACTTGAAATGCTTTCTCAGTTGGTTTTCGATGAAATTTCTATAGCTTTGTTTGATTTGATCTGGATAATTGCAATAAAAAACAAAGGCTGGATAATACAGCGGCAATTGTGTGACATATTTGATTTTAATGCTTTTACCTCGGAAAGTTGGTGGCGGATTTTTCTCAATGATATCCAACATCAAATTATTCAAAACAGAGGTCTTTATCTTTTGAATCCTATTTTCATGAACTTCTAATGCAACTTCTATAGTTTTAAATATTCGTTGTTTTTCGAGCACCGATGTAAACAAAATAGGCACATCATTAAATGGTGCTATTTTGTCTTTTAGTTTGGTTTCGAAATCGCGTGCCGTATTGGTTTCTTTCTCGATCAAATCCCACTTATTGACCACAACGACAAGGCCTTTTTTCCTTTTTTGTACTAAGCCGATGATGTTTAAATCTTGAGATTCTAGTCCTGCTTGTGCGTCTATCATCAAAATACAGATATCTGCTTCTTCAATAGCTTTGATGGCTCTCATGACGGAATAAAACTCCAGATCTTCGTGGACTTTTCCCTTCTTGCGAATACCTGCCGTATCGATTAAATAGAATTTTTTATCAAATTTGTTGTACAACGTATAAATCGAGTCTCGCGTTGTTCCTGCAATATCGGTTACAATGTTTCTCTCTTCGCCTACTAGTGCGTTAATCATGGAAGATTTACCGACATTAGGTTGCCCTACGATGGCAATTTTGGGAATATCCGGGACAAGTTTATTACTCGCCTCATCAGCATCCTCAGGCAACATTTCGGAGATTAGATCCAATAATTCACCTGTTCCACTTCCCGAGATAGAGGATAGAAAAAAAGTATTGTCAAATCCAAGACTCCAAAACTCATTAGCTGTCAATTGCCTAGTGGCATTATCAACCTTATTGACGGCCAAAAGCACTTTTTTAGGCGTCTTTCGAAGCATCCGTGCTATTTCTTCATCCAAATCGGTTATCCCGGTTGTGACATCTGTTAGAAAAACGATAATTGAAGCTTCTTCAATCGCAATTTCTACTTGTCGTCTGATTTCAGCTTCAAAAATATCTGAGGAACCTTTCACAAATCCACCAGTATCCACAACGGTAAAATCCTTGCCATTCCAATTGGAAAATCCGTAAATTCGGTCTCTAGTAACGCCGCTTACATCATCAATAATGGCTTTCCTTTCTCCGATTAATCTATTAAATAAAGTGGACTTTCCTACATTTGGTCGGCCTACAATGGCTACTATTTGTGACATATTATTGGTTGTACTGAGGTGCAAAGTTAAAAAAATAGTCTGAACTTCAATAAATCCCTTTATAAATTCGATATTATACTTGATTATTTATTAAAATATGAACATCAAGTGTATCTATTCAAATGGATTCTTGTAAGCCGGATTATTTAAAAAAGTAGTATCTTCAAAGGTCTCAATAAAAGCTAAAAGAGCCTTTCTGTAAAATGGTGTAATCGGCTCATTCTGAAGGTTTCGATCACGATTAGGTGCATTTTTCACGCCTCCGCCATAGTGATCAAACACCTCGTCTAAGGTTGCAAACCTACCATCGTGCATATAAGGCGCTGAATATTTAATGTTTCGAAGCGAAGTGGCTTTAAACTTACCGTTATCTATAGGAATTCCAGTGGCTTCTCCACGGCCATAGTCTTTAAAATCATAAAAAGTAGATGAAAAATCTAACCCGTTATTGAAAAAATCATCCGATGTCATCATAGGTGTATTGTGGCAATGACCGCACTCCATATCTGGTAAATCAGGATCATCATCAAAGTATAGGCCTTGGCCAATAAGCTCAATATCTGTAAAAAAATCTTTACCTTGTTGGATTCTATCATATTTCGAATCTTTTGAAATGAGCGTGCGTTGAAACTGAGCTATGGCTTTCGCTGCAAGCTCTTTCGTAATCATCTGGCGATCTTCTATACCAAATGCCTCCCGAAACATAGCAGGGTAGGTCGGATGAACCTTTAGTTTTGCAATGACATGCTCCCAAGTATTATGCAATTCAACGGGGTCTTCTACAGGGAGCAAGGCTTGTTCTTCTAATGTCTTAGCTCGTCCATCCCAAAACATCCCAGACTGGGCAAAGCCGATGTTGATCAAACTCATACTACTTCGTCGGCCCTCAATACCGTCAATCCCAGTACTAAAAGCCTTGCCATCAGTAAAATTCAACGCTTGAATATGACAAGAACCGCATGACATCGTACTATCTGCCGAAAGAATCGGATCATAGAATAAGTGTCGCCCTAATTCAATCCCTTGTTTGGTTAGTGGATTATCAGCAGGGATATACATTTGTGGAAAATGTTTGGGCAAATCCAATACATACGATTCTGGATAATAAGGAATATGAGCCAAGTCTCCCTTAGGATTGTCATCCTTTTGGCAAGCGAAAAGCAGCAAAAACACAGAAAACAAAATGAATGTTGCTATCTTGATTTTCATAACCGCAAATTATGCATATTAAACTTATTCCAACATTATAACGCAATAATCTTCATAAAGATTGCAAGACCCAAGTGATCTATGTCACCTATCGGCTAGGACGCTATTTTACAAGCAGGAAAGACGTCAAACGTTCCCTTAGTAAACTGCGAATTTGTTCGTTTGGCGCGGCCAAGTCGATATCGTCCATTATCTTTTGATAATCGGCATGGACTCTAGCTTCGATTATCTGTCCAGGTTGGGTTATATTTATAGAGTCGCGAAGTGTCAAGTTGAGCAAAAAGTCCGAAGAAATAGCAATCGTAATTGTCGTATCTACCGGAGTAATCAGGCGATATTTGAGCACGGCAGATGCAAGATTTCCATCGGAATCATTCAAACGGACATTTTTTAACAAAACATGTTTCTCAGGTAATTGGTATAGCGTTTCATCTTCAAATTCAGGGCTAATTCCAAATGAAAATTGAAGACTATCAAATTTTCCATACGTTTTAATTGTACCGACATTGGTGTATAATTCGTTATCTCCACTGATGCAAATATCATCAGGAATGATTTCATGTGTTATTTTATTTTCGAGAGCGCGCCTTACCGATAGAGTTTTTCCATCTTGAAATAGTCTAAAATGGGACATATAGTATTTAAACCCGATAATTAGGAATTGTTGTCCCAATTGATTGGTTATGGTATCACCACGATAATAGGTTGAATCGCCGTAGTGATTTTGGGTTTTTATCCTTAAAAATGGATATTCGCAACAATTAAAACAAGCGTCATCTGCCGATACATCATAATTAGAAGCATATGGATCTAAACAGCCTTCCTTGTTGGAATAACAACCATTCAGTAGCCATACGATAACGATTGCGAATAAAAACTTGATGGAATTATTTTCCATTGAGCTCATTATTAATTTTAGTGATGATTTGCTTAACCTGTGCTGAAAAATCCTTATCCATCATCCAATGATAATAACTCGGTTCGATTTTAAAGACTTCGCTGACTGCACGGCCACTATATTTGCCAAAATTAAAGACAATCTCAGATTTGGCATTTAGTTTTAATCGTTGGGTCATATCTATGGAGGCTTCATCCTTGATAAAGTCTGCTATAGCTTTAATATTATTTTGAATTGGTGCAGGCGTTACATTTCCATCGCCATCAACATAATCAATATGTGCATATTTTTCTATTTGCCCTTTAAAAACCTGAACCGTTGCTTTTACGTCCGCCAAAGCATCGTGGGCATCTTGAAGATCTTTATCGCAATAGAACTTATAAGCGGCTTTAAGCGTTCGCGGTTCCATCTTGTAAAAAATCTTTTGAACATCTATTAATCGGCGTTGGCTGACCTCGAAATTAATACCTATTCTATGAAATTCTTCAATCAACATCGGAACGTCAAAGCGATCTGAATTATATCCTGCTAAATCGGCATTGCCTATAAAATCATAGATTTTTTGTCCGACTTGCTGAAAAGTTGGCTTATTTCTTACGTCATCATTACTGATATTGTGTACTTTATAAGCTTCCTCAGAAATGGGAATCCCCGGATTGATCAACATCGATAATTCTTGGGGCTCACCACCATTTTTCAAATATTTAATTAATGCAATTTGCACAATTCTATCTTGAATAATGTTGAGCCCTGTAGATTCGATATCAAAAAAAACGATATCTTTTTCTAGGTTAAATGGTTGTGCCTGCATAATTTTATTTTTGTTCGTTATTTAAATAATATTTTGAAAACCCTTGGCTCATGCTGAATTCGTACTCGCCATCCGCTTCATGATCATATATAAAACAAGCATCAATCCCTTTTAATTGTTCAAGTAGTAATAAGGATTTTTCCAATCCTAAGACCATGAAGGCTGTCGCATAAGCATCCGCAGTAGTACAGTCATCAGCTATCACCGTTACGCTTAATATATCTGTGGGATGAGATATTCCGGTAAAAGGGCTGATAATATGGGAATATTTATGACCATTGATTTCATACATTCTCTGATAATTCCCATTTGTGACCATGGCTTTATTAGACAATTCTAATGGCAAGACTTCTCTTTTGTCCTTTTGACCAGATTCAGGCCGTTCGATACCGATAATCCAAGAGGTGTTATCCTCATTATTACCCAATGCTCGATATTCGGAACCCAAATTTATTTTATAATTTCGGAGATTATTTTTTTCAAAAAATGAAGCAAGCATATCCACGGCAAACCCTGGAGATATGGCATTGAAAGTAAGTTGGATTCTTGACATCGGCTTATGAATACAAAGGCTATCGGTGCCAATTTCTGAAATAGTTACCGTATCAAAAACGACGAGGTCTAATAAATTGTAGATTACCGAAGTATCTTCCTTTTTAATCGGTTTTATCTCTTCGCTACCAAATCCATAATACTGGATTAAAGGTTGAACAGCAGGGTTGAAGGCGCCATTACTATGTTTAAATATACTTTTTGCCTTATCGAAGATTAACGCAAAATACGGGTCATCGAGCTTAGAAAAGCAAAGACTAGTATCCGCCCGATTGTACTTAGATAAGGTGCTGGAATCATTTAACAAAGACATAGACAACTCGATTGCATGGAAAATTGAATCCACCGATTTTTTTAAAAATAAAGAATCTTGCGACTTGATGACAATCTCGTACGCATTGCCTAGCGCCTTTCCTTGAAGATGAATATATGCATGTTCAGAAGACTTTTTGCAACTTTGCATGGAAAATGTCCAAGCAATCCAAGAAAACATCAAAATCAATAGAGATAATCGACCATTCGATTGAGGCATGAACTATATATTAATTGACTGTTAACAACAAAAGAACCGCAAGTATCGCCTAGCAACTACAAGTCGGAAGAAAGTGCAAAGTTAAAATAAAATAGTAGATAGAAGCATTTAAGTTAATAATTTTGACCGAGTTAACGCCATTCTATAGGTTTATCCAACAATACAGATTTGTATAATCTATAATTATATACTAGCAATTGTATTAAACCATCTAGCTTTTTTAATGTTATAAATATTGTTATATCAATTATTTATTTAATTCTAAAATTATAGATTATGTCATTTGAACTTCCTGCATTAGGATATGCATACGATGCTTTAGAGCCTAATTTTGATGCACGAACTATGGAGATCCACCATACAAAACACCACCAAGGTTACATTAATAATTTAAATAATGCAATTAAAGGTACAGACCTTGAAGGAAAATCTATCGAGGATATCCTTAAAAATTTGGATATGAATAATTTAGCTGTTAGAAACAATGCCGGAGGACATTGGAATCATGCGATGTTTTGGAAAATTATTCATCCAGAAAACAAAGGAAGACTTTCAGGACCTTTAGCTGAAGCTATCAATGCAGCATTTGGAAGTAAAGAGGCTTTTATGGAAAAATTTGCAGCAGCAGCAATGTCTCGTTTTGGATCAGGTTGGGCGTGGGTATCAGCTTCTAAAGATGGTAAAGTTGATATTTGTAGCACACCAAATCAAGACAATCCATTAATGCCGGGTTCATCTAGCTGTGGTACGCCAATCATGGGTTTGGATGTCTGGGAGCATGCGTATTATTTGAATTATCAAAACAGAAGAGCAGACTATATCGCAGCATTTTGGAATGTTTTAAACTGGAATGTTGTTGAAGCAAATTATGAAGCAATCATCAAATAATAATTGCGCCTTATACAATTTAT
This sequence comes from Chitinophagales bacterium, assembly GCA_026928325.1. Classification (GTDB taxonomy): domain Bacteria; phylum Bacteroidota; class Bacteroidia; order Chitinophagales; family Saprospiraceae; genus OLB9. The sequence goes on from JAIXKS010000072.1 coordinate 32,600, forward strand.
AATACTTGAAAGATTCAAAATTACTGTTTCCTGTCCTTTAGGTAATGGCAAGGGCAGTAATTTTGAAACAAGTAGATTCTTTCTATAAAAACTACTTTTAAAATAGCGTCAAACCGATAGCTCACAATTTTAACTATCAATGAAAATTATCTTCCTAGTGCCTTACTACGAAGAATTCCACTCGCAAATAAAAAAATAATCACAATACAATCCATTGATTACAAGCTCGTTGCATCAACTTAATTAGCTTCTTATATTGTAAAATGATTATAAGATGGTGAATTATGTTAATTTTGTGCCCTGAATTATACCTTTTAATAAATTTCACTGAATATAATATGTTATCTAAATCTGAAATATTTGGGTTTGAACCAGCAGAAAAATATAAAAAATCTGTAGCTTATTTCTCAATGGAATTTGCCATAGACCAAGCCTTAAAAATTTATAGTGGTGGTCTTGGTTTCCTAGCAGGTTCGCACATGAGAAGCGCTTATACCTTAAAACAAAATTTAGTAGGTGTAGGGTTGCTTTGGAAATATGGTTACTACGACCAAACGAGAAGTATTGATGGAGCGATGCGTGCAGATTATACCCAAAAGCGGTATTCTTTTCTCACAGATACCAAGATCGTTTTTCCTGTTACTGTGCATAGTGCAACGGTTTATGTAAAAGCTTATTTATTGAAACCTGAGGTTTTTGGTAGTGCACCGATATTCTTATTATCCACAGATATCGAACAAAATGACGCATTATCCAAAACCATTTCCCATAATCTTTACGATGCCAACGAATCAACAAGAATAGCACAATCCATTGTTTTAGGGATTGGAGGTGCGAAGCTTCTTGATATTCTGGATATGAAGACGGAGATATTCCATATGAACGAAGGGCATGCTTTGCCGCTTTGCTTTTATCTCTACTCGAAGTACAAAGATGTAGAAGAGGTTCGTCAAAGATTAGTATTTACAACACATACTCCAGAAGAAGCAGGAAATGAATCTCATGATTTTGAATTATTGAGTAAGATGTCCTTTTTCAATGGCCTTGAAGATGACGAGGTTAAATCCTTGGTAACCATCGAGAAAGATCGATTGAATTATACGCTTGCCGCTCTACAATTTGCTAAAATAGCCAATGGTGTATCTAAAATGCACGGAGAAGTATCTCGCCAAATGTGGTCAGGATATGATGGCATTTGTCCAATCACGCACATCACCAATAGTCAAAACAAGGCTTATTGGATGGATCCAATGTTAGAAAAGGCTTTGAAGGAGCAAGATGATGCAGCCTTTTTAAGCAGAAAGAAAGCGCTAAAACGAGCCTTATTCGATGTTATAGCTGATCAAACGGGTAAAATCTTTGATGAAAACGTTTTGACCATGGTTTGGGCAAGACGATTTGCAGGATATAAGCGAGCAGACTTAATCATGAAAGATATGGAACGGTTTGTAGCCTTGGTAACGAATAATGAGATGCCGGTACAAATCATCTGGGCTGGTAAACCTTATCCTTTGGATACAGGAGCGATTGCAACTTTCAACCGAATACATAAGGATACCTTAGAAATGCCAAATGTGGCTGTACTGACCGGGTATGAACTGAATTTATCAGCTATTTTGAAGCGTGGGTCTGATATCTGGCTCAATAATCCGAAACTATACCGAGAAGCTTCTGGAACAAGTGGCATGACGGCAGCCATGAATGCTTCGGTCAATTTTTCTATACCTGATGGCTGGATACCCGAGTTTGCGGTGCATGGACACAATGCCTTTTTGATACCAGCGGCAGATAGAACATTAACATTGGAAGAGCAAGATGACTTAGAGGCAGCGTCTATAATAGAAGTGCTAAACGAAGAAATCCTGCCTATGTATTACAAAGAGCCTCAAAAATGGCTAACCATAGTGAAGCATGCTATGAAGGAGATAGTACCACAATTTTCATCGGATACTATGGCAGCGGCTTATTATCAGCAATTGTTTACATTGGAAGTGGAAAGGGTAGAAACGGTGTAGTTACTTTACTTTGGGCTTTACAAACCGATACCCAATGCCCAAAGCCCAGAATCTGCCCGTACCGTCAGAGTAGTGAATCGCTTCCGGTTGTTCTACACCCTTATAAGTAGTCGTCCCTTAAAAAGTCTTATTTAATTATGATAAGCTCAAAAATGGGATGGTGACATGTGTATTCATGCCGAAAATATCTCTCATTAAAACTCGTTTTGATCGTATATGATAGGCAATGGACAATATTAGGCTTTGACAAAAGTATAAAAATGATGATTTCCATTTGTTCATCATCCTTTTGAAGTTAAATGCTGCGGCTGCCAACATAATATTGATGTTATCGCCCACTATTCCCTTGTAAAAGTTACGGTTGAGTCTGTGATCTGATTTGATATGGCCTATTATCGGTTCAATAGCTGCTCTTTTTTTATGGGCTTTACTTATTTGCTTTTTTTTGTAATAACTATCTGATTTTCTTGGTGTCGTTGGTATTAATATCTCTGTTTCTCCTATTTTCTTATTTCCGCGATAGCCTCTATCCGCTTTTGCCCTTTTGGGTTCCTTTCCTATCAGTCTTTTTACTTGTTCAAATACCTGCGGTAGTGTGTGTCCGTCATATTCATTCCTAAAGCCCATCGCTCCTACGATTACTCCCGTATCTGTTTTTACAAACGAAGCTTTATTGCCAAACTCATATTTTTTGTGTTCTTTTCCTTTTGAAATACAGCATACCTCGGGTTCGTGTATGGAGTATATCTTGTTTTTTGTACTTCGGGTCTGTGACAATATCTGTTGATACAATTCCAATTCCCTTTGGTACTTTGAATTCGGTGTCAAATTGCGTTCTAACTCTCTGACCAGTCTACCTGCTATGGTCTTTACTTTTCTGTCTGCTTTGCCTGCCTTTGACTTGTTTTTTGGATGATTCCTAAATCTTTGGTCTAGTCGAAGCTGTTTTAATACTCGCGTATATGTCTGACGCACAGGCAATTGTTCGCTATTGGCTATTTGCTTACACTTCTTGATGATCTTGTGATGAAGTTTGGAATCTGTCGGAAAGGTTATATTTTTCTCCTGAACTGTTGTGTCAACATTGACATTGTCATCATCTCCATCTTTTCCATTGATTCGTATACTTTCTTTTAAAATTAGCTCTATTCCACTTTCGCCTATACGTTTTCTAAAATGTACTAACTCTGATGCTTCACAAGGTTTACCCGGTGTAAAGGTTGTTCCTCCACATAAATATTGATAGTAGATATTTTCACTCCATTGTTCTACCACGCTTTCATCTGATACATTGCGGATGTGCTTGAGTATCAACAAGCCTACCATGAGCCTTATGGGCTTGGCAGGTCGCCCATTGTTTTGGCTATACAAGGGTAAAAAGGCTTCTTCAAATATTTTCCATTCAATTTTATTGGCTAAGACATATAAAGGATGTTTAGCGTTGAGCATACCCTCTAATGAAGAGAAAAAGCTAATCTGATTGGTGTTTTTTGCCTGTGGAATCATTTAAAATATGCAAGGTTTACGACGTAAAGATACAATATCTTGCATTATTTTCAAAGCTTTTTACTGTTTAATATTTTGATAATCAGCATTTTGAACCGTTTTTAATAGACGACTAAGTATAGCTCATTCTTAGCTCCTGTATGGTTTTAAATCCAAATACTTGCTGTATATCCATGAAAAGTTCAAGCCTGTTCCAAAAGGCATAGCCAAATTTCAAGCCTACCACAGGAACAATTTGTGTATTGGAATAAGCATAAGCATCTATTTCTTTCAAAAGCTCAAAATCATCTGGTTTGATGCCATTTGATATATCATTACAAATACATCCATGACCAGTTGGAATAGATTTTTGTAAACCAAAACCTACATTAGGGTGTAGAATAAATTTACTTTTTGGAAAAATATTATATGTCATTCCCATATCAAACCTCTTTACATTAGTACCAGCCCACCCAAAACTTCCTCCCTCATTTTTTTTGTAAAAGTGAAAATAAGTGCTAATGAGATATTTCGAGTAACTGCAAGATATTAGCAAATTTTTATTTATTTTATGTTCGTATTTAATAAAAGTAAAATACCAATCATTTCCACTATCATCTTTACCTAAAACATCAGGATGTAATTTAACCTTTTCCTTATCGGTAATATATGTAGGTCCATAGCCCAAAGAAATATTTTGAGAACGAAGAACAGAACAAAAACATATACACCAAACCAAATATAAAAATGGTAAGATTTTCATATCAATCCAATACTAATCTTGGTCTGTCTACACCGAATCCAAAATAAGTACCCAAAGGATTGTTTCCATTCCTTAACCGTAATATATGACCGGAAGAAAGGTTTCCCAGGTCCATAAAATTCTTACCCGGTTGAGAGATTATATTCTGCCATGAGGCGTTATTGCCACCGGGATGTTGTTTCTGATTAAAGAGCTGAATGATAGTGATACAATTTCCCGGTGTTACTTCTCTCTTAAAAGTACCTTCTATATTGGCGTATATTCCGGATGAATTATAAATTACATTGAGTGGAAGCCATATTCCAAAAATATTTCTTCCGAAATGCTTGCTTCTGCATCCTATCTCTCCGTCCTTAACCCAAATAGACGCATCAATCCTTATCCTTTTACCACTGCCGTCTGCATTAGTCCATGTTTCTTGTCTGTCTTTTGATTTCTTTATTCCACTATTATTGCATTCGTAGTTCATCACATTGGTGCTTACACAAATGATATATCCGTCACCTTGTCGGAGGGCTACGGATACTGTGCCGCTTGAAGTACAAGGCTTCGTGACAGGATTGCCCGTTAATACGGTTCCGTCACTAAATCTCCATTCAATGATAGCCGGATTAAAGGAAAGGTTTAATTTAAACTGAATATCTCCATTATTTAGTGTGGTTTTTACAAAAAACGGACTTAAATCACATCCCGGAAGTGCAGCTACATTGGGCCATGATATTTCTTTTTCGGATACCAATTCTCCATTGAAATTTTGATTATATATCCATGACCAATTCGCTTTATCGGTTGATGTTATTAAGACGTTTTGAGTGGTCGGACTCAATTCGTCATAATCCAGATTTTTGATAGAATTGTATGTTTCCCAGTCATTATTCAATACAATGGCTAATCTATCATTGTCAAAAAATCTGAAAATCCTTGTACCGATGTGAACGGAACCATCAACATTAATTGCGCTTTTGAAAAAAGGCTCGGAAATGATTGAAAAAATAGTGTCATTTCCACTATTTAAAGCGGTATTTATGATAGTTTCTTCTGCCTTTCTTGCTGATGTAAAGCCTGTTAGCTGTTGTTCTAATAGTAAAGTGACCGGATAATCGGTAAGATTGGGTAAAAACTCCTCAGTTAAATCAACACCAAGAGCAATATATGCGTCATAGACTTCATTCGTATCGCTTTCGAGTTCCTGTAATGTGGAGATATAAGCTTCAAAGTTCTGGTAATTATTAAAATGCAGCATACCATTGATGACGGTAGGAAGCACACTCCTTTTTTCTGTTGTAAAATGCACTTTTTGTTCATTTTTTACATCATCCTTAGCACAGGAATACATGCCCAATGTAACGATTGCTACTATAAGAGCAGCTAATAAAAATTTTAATCTGTTCATGATTTTTATCTTTTTTTGGTCTGATAATTTAATACAAATATTACTTCAATTAAATACATGAACAAAGGTATAATTATTAATGTCAAATATCAGAAGC
>JAIXKS010000002.1:0-6774 GCA_026928325.1 Chitinophagales bacterium
CGATATAAAAAACATCTTTAAAATTAAAAAATGACACAGGTTTTTGAACACTTCCTGGATTTGTGGATTGGAGATTATTTTCTTTTAAAATCCAATTTTCGTAATTCGTAATTGAATATTCGTAATTTGTGTTTGCCGTCTCAACATTAGGAACTAATGGGTTTTATTGTACTACTATTTGATTTACCATACAAAGAAATTAAAAACTTTCTGTAATAATAAATGTTGAATTTTGAAATGCAAAATTAGCTTTATTTTAAAATAGGTGATTATCATCAAAAGTGTTAATTTTGCAGCGTTTATAACTTGATACCATGTCCATAGAAATATTGGCGGAAGCCGAAATAAAATTAAATACTATACAGGAGGCATTAGAAGATATCAAAGCCGGAAAGCTGGTTATCGTCGTAGATGATGAGGATAGAGAAAACGAAGGTGACTTCATCTGTGCCGCAGAAAAGATTACACCTGAACTAATCAACTTTATGGCTAAGCACGGAAGAGGATTAATCTGTACACCGATTTTAGCAGACCTAGCGAAGGAACTTGACTTAGACTTGATGGTTCGGTCTAATACAGCCATGCATAATACTGCATTTACAATATCTATAGATCTTATTGGTCAAGGTTGTACTACGGGTATATCTGCTTATGACAGAGCCACAGGAATTAAAGCACTGATTGATCCAAATACTAAAGCGCATGATTTTGCTCGACCCGGTCATATTTTTCCTTTAATTGCAAAAGATGGTGGGGTACTTCGACGAACCGGACATACAGAAGCTGCTGTTGACTTGGCTAGATTAGCAGGATGCTACCCTGCTGGTGTTTTGGTTGAAATCCTAAATGAAGATGGAACCATGGCACGACTTCCACAACTTGCTTTGCTCGCGCAAAAGTTAGATATCAAGATTATTACCATTAAAGATCTCGTTGCTTATAGAATGCAAACTGAGCGATTAGTATCCAAAGAATATGAGACTACTTTGGATAGTCCGTATGGGGTATTTCATGTTGCTGCTTATAAACAACTCACTACGGGAGATATACATCTAGCAATAAGTATGGGAAATACCCAAAGTGAAGAACCAATACTTGTTCGAGTGCATTCCAATACAGAAACAGGTGATATCATCGGCTTGTTATTTGATGATTATGCCCGCCAATTATCTCGTTCTTTAGCTATGATTTCCGAAGCAAAACGCGGTATTCTACTCCTCATGCGCCATGGTGAAAATGCAGCGTTCATCATTCAAAAACTAAAAGAACTCGGCAATTCGGAACCAGCCCACAAACTAATGAGTGAAGAACAAAGAGACTTTGGTACTGGTGCACAAATACTCAAAGAATTAGGGGTAACCAAAATTAAATTGATTTCAAATAGTTCAAAAAAACGCGTTGGCCTCATTGGTTATGGATTAGAAATCGTAGAAAACGTCCATTGCACCGAATAATGATACAACGGATTATTATTCCAACAATTGTTCTAATTCGCTATTAGTAAAATCAGACAAGTTATCTTCATCGATGATGTCATTAGACAATTTTTTCTTTTTTGCTTGCAAGTTTAGAATGCGTTCCTCAATAGTGTTTCTGGTTATAAATCGAGTTACCAAGACATTTTGAGTTTGTCCAATCCGATGTGCACGAGCGATAGCTTGCTTTTCGACGAAAGGATTCCACCAAGGATCAAGGATGAAAACATAGTCGGCAGCTGTCAAATTTAAACCTGTTCCTCCCGCTTTTATTGAAATCAAAAACACTTTCACCTCCTTGTCTTCCTGAAATTGCATAATAGACCTTTTTCTTTCTTCTTGCCTGGATTGCCCAGTCAGCATCACATAGTTGATGAGCATTGTCTCCATCCATTTTCGGATAAAATCCATATGTCCCAAAAAGGATGAGAATACTAAAACCTTATGACCCGATCGAACTACGGTTTTAATTTGATCCGTAATTGCATCAAATTTCCCTACATCTCCTGAATACTCAGGTATTACCATGCCTGGATGATTAGAAAGCTGTCGTAATCGCATCAGGCTCGTCAGCACATTAAACCTAAAACTATGATCACTTTTATTCAATCCAGCTAAAAAATTTCGCGCTGCGGACTTTTCCTTTTCATAAAGCGAGGCTTGTTCCTGCGGCATTTCAACATAATGAACCATTTCAACAAGGTCGGGCAAATCTTTGGCTACTTCTTCCTTGGTTCGTCTCAAGATATAAGGGCTTATAAGCTGCTTGAGTAAGGCTTTTGCATGCTCATCTTGATTTTTCTCGATTGGCAACATGAAATTTGATTTAAAATTGGCAAAAGAACCTAAAATATCTGGGTTTATAAATTCCATTTGTGCCCAAAGGTCAGCAAGAGAGTTTTCTATAGGAGTACCACTTAATGAAAGCCGATTATCTGCATTTAATTGATGGACGGCTTGAAAAGATTTTGAATTTTTATTCCTAATTTGTTGGCTTTCGTCCAAGATAATATAGTAAAAACGTTGTTTTTTAAAAAAATCAAATTCAGAAACCAAGGTTTGATAAGTGGTAAGAATCACATCAAATGACATAAGCGTAGCTTGTTTAGCTTTTCGATTCGATCCCGTATAATTAACGACTTGAAGCGAGGGTGCAAATTTCTTGATTTCATGATGCCAATTAAATATCAAGGATGTAGGTAGAACAATCAAAGCATGTAAAGCCTTGCGGTTTAGGGTAACGATTTCGCCAAACAAATCCAGCTGGATAGGAATATGGCTAGGATTTGAATCGACTTCTAAGTGATCCTTAGCATCTAATAATACCGCAATAGTTTGCAATGTTTTCCCTAATCCCATATCGTCAGCAAGGCAAGCTCCTAGCCCATTCAGTCGATGTTTAATCAACCATTTCACGCCTTCAATTTGATAAGGTCGTAGCCCTGCTTTCAAATCTTCGCTGGGTACATAATCCACTTCTTCGATCATTTCAAGCATAGCTTTGGGTGCGATGTCCGTTTGTTTCAATAGCGGGAAGTGCACTTTCGCTAATTTTAACGAATCCTGACTAATTACAGTGTACTTTGCAATTTGGCAGTATTTCATCATAATCTCCTCCGGAATGATGGCAAACCTACCGTCGCTCAGCTTAAAATATGGGTTTTCATTTTTTATGTTCGTAAATAACTTAAAGAAAGGATATACTTTATCTTCAATCCAAACATGTCCCTTTAAATCGAACCAATCGTTGACTTGAACAAAGTCCATGGTTTCTTGCATCTCTTGGAGGCATATTCGTTTATTATCAATTTCGGGTTCAGCGATAGTAAAGAGTAGCATCAATTCCGATTTCAATTTAATGATTTTCAAGATTGTAGAAAATTGAAAAGATCCAGCGTACAAAATCCTTTTTTCATGCCACTCAAAGCCATAATCCAACAGCACATTCACGAAAGTTTGCTCTGCATCAAGATCTCTATCACACTGTAGTACCGCTATGGTATTGCTATCGGATATATGAATCCTATGTTTTTTTTGAATTTTGTCGCTGAGCAAAAAACTAAAATGCTTGTATTTAAAACGGATATCGACACACCACCGTTGTAAATCAAAAGGAAAAACAAATAAGATTTCAGCGCTTTCTAACGTTTGCTCTTTTTTTACCTCAAATCCTTCTGCTTCGATTTCTACTTTATTCAACATGTCCGATACAAAGGTTTCAAAGTACATTTTGATACTTCTTTCAGGGATAAAAACTGAATCTGATTTCAAAAATGGCTTTAACTTAGCCGTATCTATATGGGCTAATTTAAGAATAAAATTATTCCGTAAAATATATCCCGGATAATGGGTCAGCAAATAAACCTTTGAACTAGAAAGGAGGAAACTATGCTCACCGACTTGGATCGTCAGACAGTATTTGATGCCCGTTTGGGTTTGGATGAATTTTAATTGTGGAATACCTATAAGCGATTCAAATGACAAAGCAACCTCCTTTACCGGTACTTTTCGCTGTAAATTCAAGCATAGAAAAAAATTATGCTCTTGAATCAAATTCAAAAAAACTTCAATTTTTCTATCGATGTAAGATTGAATGCGCGCCTTGACCAACTTATCTTCAAAAAGTGTCAACAAACTTTCATGTTTTTTTCTTTTTCTATTTCTAAAAACATAGGCTTCTAATTCGGGAACCGTCAGATCATGGCAGATAGACATTAAAACACCATGTGGACTTTCAAAATCAAAGCCAGGAAAATAAGATTCAATCGACGTTTTCATCGCCAACGCTTTCAGATACGTAGGTTGATTCGATGCATCAACATTACAAATACACCCGGTAGGAAGCAAAATATCCAGTCCGGGTACAAGCGCAAGGTTATAAACGATGATATATGGTTTCTGAGCCATCTCGAAAAATTAGCCGACAAAAATACAAAAAGAGTTGATAAAGCAGGGTTTTGATGATATAATAAATGATAAATGGAAATTCCCGAGCATAAGCTGAAATTAATTATAGATAAAATTTAAAATTAATTAAAATTCTCATAATTTTGAGCAATTAAAATTTTACCTCATGAGTGAAACAAAAATCCTAGTAACAGGAGCAAATGGACAGATCGGTCGAGTATTAACCGCTGAGCTGCGCAAAGTATATGGTAAAAATGCCGTTTTAGCAACCGACATTACTAAAATTGAGGGTGATATCGAACCTTTCGAGTTTTTAGACATACTAAATACCCAACGACTTACGGAACTCGTCGAAGATTATAAAATCACACAGGTTTATCATTTAGCAGCCATATTATCTGCAAGCGGTGAATGGAATCCAATAAAAACATGGAATATCAATCTAAACGGGTTATTATCAATACTTGAGTTGGCCAGAACAAAACAGATGGATCGGATTTTCTTTCCGAGTACCATCGCTGTTTTTGGCAATACCACACCACGTATCGATACACCTCAGGATGTACCTTTACTTCCTACAACCGTCTATGGGATGAGTAAAACCAGTGGTGAACTTTGGTGTAATTACTACCATCTGAAATACGGAGTAGATGCCCGTTCTGTTAGATATCCGGGTATCATCGGATGGCAATCTTTGCCTGCAGGCGGAACCACCGATTATGCGGTGGAAATATATCATGCGGCACTAAAGGAAAGGAAATATGAGTGTTTCTTGGCAGAAAACACCAGATTACCTATGATGTATATGAATGATGCGATTAAAGCGACCATAGAACTCATGCAAGCGCCTAAAGAGAAGATATCCGTACATTATGGGTACAATCTTGCGGCCATGAGCTTTACACCAGCCGAGATCGCAGCTGAAATCAAAAAACACATTCCTGAATTTGAAATATCTTATAAGCCCGATTTCAGACAAGATATAGCAGCTTCTTGGTCAGAGACGATTGATGATAGCATGGCAAGAACAGACTGGAATTGGAAGCCAAATTTCGACCTTGCGGCAATGACCCAAGATATGTTGAAGCATCTAAAGGAAATATTATAATTCATTCAAAAAACCTTATTTCATGGACAAAAATTCAATTTTTCAAGATATAGCCCAAGAACTTGATGCGCTTAGAGAGGCCGGGCTTTTTAAATCCGAGCGCATCATTACTACGCCACAAAGTGCTAAGATTAACACAACGGCAGGTAACGAAGTCTTAAACTTCTGCGCCAATAACTATCTAGGATTATCTTCTCATCCGGATGTTGTTCAAGCTGGAAAGGATGCCATTGATTCCCATGGCTTTGGTATGTCTTCCGTGCGTTTTATTTGTGGTACCCAAGATATTCATAAAGAATTAGAACAAAAAATCGCAGCCTTTGTAGGGCAAGAAGATGCGATATTATACGCTGCGGCATTCGATGCTAATGGTGGTTTGTTTGAACCATTGCTTAGTGAAGAAGATGCCATCATTTCGGATATGCTAAACCATGCCTCTATTATCGATGGAATCCGGCTTTGTAAGGCTAAAAGGTATAGATATGAAAACAACGATATGGCAGACCTAGAATCTAAACTTAAAGAGGCGCAAGAAGGTGGAGCACGAAGGATTCTTATAGCCACAGATGGCGTATTTTCTATGGATGGCATCATTGCTCAGATTGATAAAGTATGTGATTTAGCAGATAAATATGGTGCCTTGGTCATGGTTGACGATTGTCATGCTACGGGATTTGTAGGTAAAACAGGTCGCGGATCGGCTGAATATGCCAATGCATTTGGTCGGGTTGATATTATAACCGGTACTTTTGGAAAGGCATTAGGCGGAGCATCGGGTGGTTTTACCGCTGCAAAAAAAGAAATCGTAGAATTACTAAGGCAAAAGTCCAGGCCTTACCTCTTTTCTAATACATTGGCGCCTTCAATCGTCGGTGCATCCATCAAGGTTCTTGATATCTTGAGCAAAAGCACTGCATTAAGGGATAAATTGGAAAGCAATACAAAGCGGTTTAGAGATGGTATGACAAAAGCTGGTTTTGATATAATACCAGGTGTCCATCCTATCACACCAGTGATGTTGTATGACGCCCCACTTGCACAAAAATTTGCAAATATGCTTTTGGAGGAAGGTATCTATGTGATTGGTTTTTTCTTTCCGGTCGTACCAAAAGGAAAGGCAAGAATACGCGTTCAAATCAGCGCAGGTCACGAACCAGAACACATTGACAAGGCGATTGAGGCATTTACAAAGGTGGGAAAACAATTGGGTGTTATCTAGTGCTCTGTCAACAAAAAAATCTTAATAAAATGTTGTTCTTTTTTCAAATCTCTTCGTTAAAAATA
>JAIXKS010000002.1:6784-37975 GCA_026928325.1 Chitinophagales bacterium
AAATGTTGTTCTTTTTTCAAATCTCTTCGTTAAAAATACTCGTCATAGTTACCACTATGCCTGCGTTTTTTGCCTTGATTTTTAAAAAAATAACTTCCATTATGATTTAAGTATTTTTATAGACAGAGCACTGTGCTCTGTCAACAAAAAAATCTTAATGAAATGTTGTTCTTTTTTCAAATCTCTTCGTTAAAAATACTCGTCATAGTTACCACTATGCCTGCGTTTTTTGCCTTGATTTTTAAAAAAATAACTTCCATTATGATTTAAGTATTTTTATAGACAGAGCACTAATGCTTAGATGATATCGTGGTGCAAATCCGTACTTTATTATTCCGTAGTCAAATAGGGAATAATGCGCTCTCCTATTTCTTCTTTTAGAGAACGAATCCGGCGTATGTGACGAACATCTGTAAAATCGCCATGCTGTTTGCGATATTTTAGAATCTTATTGATGGTTTCTGCATCAAAATATGGATGTTGGATAAACGTCTTGAAATCCGCAGTATTAATGTTAATTTTCCTAAAATGGCTGGCATCTACATAGAAATATGGTTCGACGAGGTCATATAAACTGTCATTCATGATGCCGAATTCTACTAATTGTTCCTTCGCCATAAAGCCACCGCTTCGATTTCGAAAGGATATTATCTTTTTCGCATGATATTTCCCTAAAAGCCTAAAGCCATACAGTTGGGCACTATCGGCCGTATTCAATTCTAGCGGTTCACTTGGCGTTAGTGCACTTTTCGTACGTTCAGCATATTCATTTTTGTATTCAGGCTTTGCCGGTTTTTCAGGAAAATGAATATAGGATTCAAGGAGATTTACCAAATTGGTATCTATTCCATATATCGTTTTCAGTTTTTCGACATCATAAATTTTGCCTCCTTTGTTGACGTAATTGGTGATATTTCGCGCAGCATACTTGCTAAAACCTAGTAACAATAGCGAATCATAGGATATCGCATTGGGATTAAAATCAAATTTAAGATTTCTTTTAACAGTTCTAGAACCATCTAACATAAAATCCTGCGTCGTCTGATTTGCGTCAAGCACAAAAGCATCATCTAAACTATCGATCGGAAGCAAATATTGAGAAAAATCAGGCATTGAAGCTTCATCACCTTCCGGCCAGTATTCAACCGCGAAATAAAACACGAGTAAGATGCTCAGCAATGCTCCGATACCTATCCTTTCTCGCAAAGTAAAGCCAAACCATTTATCTAATTCCATATCAGATATTTTCTATAGATAATCAATTCAACGCTTTATATTTTTCAACCAAAAAGTCATAAGCCGTTTGGTAGTCATTGGCGATCTCACCGTCTAAAATGGCATCGCGCATCATTGTTTTTAAGATTCCTACTTCTCGAGAAGGTTTCAAATCAAACATTTTCATAATCTCATCTCCACTAATGGGCGGTTGCCAATTGCGCAAGTGATCTTTTTCCTCAACTTCTTTAATCTTTTTTAGAAGGATGTCGTAGTTCTCCTTATATCGCTGAACTTTTCCTTCATTTTTGGAAGTAATATCCGCTTTGCATAAGGTCATCAAGTCTTCGATATCTTCACCGGCATCAAATAGCAACCTTCTCACGGCTGAATCCGAGACATTTTCATTGGTAAGCGCAATAGGTCTCAAGTGAAGCATCACTAACTTTTGGACGTATTTCATCTTGTGATCTAATGGAAGCTTCATCCTTTTAAAAATGCGAGGCACCATAGCTGCGCCTAAGGTCTCATGGCCATGAAAAGTCCATCCCAAAGCCGGATCAAAACGCTTGGTCGGTGGTTTGGCGATATCATGCATGACCGCTGCCCATCGAAGCCAAACCTGGTCCGATTCCCTACTTACATTATCCAAAACTTCTAGAGTATGATAAAAATTATCCTTATGTCCAATATTATTGATTACCTCGATCCCGTGTAATGCGGCCATTTCTGGAAATATAATGTGCAACAATCCAGTATCGAACAACATCTTAAAACCCTTGGAAGGAACCTCTGAACGAATGATTTTTTCAAGCTCAGAAGCAATTCTTTCTTTACTTATAATATGAATCCGTTGTTTGTTTTTTACAATGGATTGATAGGTAGCATCTTCGATTACAAAATCAAGTTGCGTTGCAAAGCGAATGGCGCGCATCATACGTAGTGGATCATCCGAAAATGTCTTATCTGGATCCAAAGGCGTACGAATGATTTTATCTTCTAAATCTTTAAAACCATTAAAACTATCGATTATCTGACCAAAATCTTCATCATTTAAGCTTACAGCCAAAGCATTGATGGTAAAATCCCGTCTATTTTGATCATCCTCTAATGTACCACTTTCTACATCTGGTTTGCGAGAAAAAGTGCTATACGATTCCTTTCTGGCTCCAACAAATTCTATCTCCAAATCTTCATGCTTGAGCATCGCTGTACCAAAACGTTGGTAAATGGCGACATAGGGTTCCGGTTGGAGTTTCTTAGCCAAATGCCTCGCAAGGGCGATACCATCACCTACGCATACCACATCCATGTCATTAGAAGGCCTTCCCAATAAACGGTCACGGACATATCCGCCAACAATATATACAGGAACACGTATGTCTTCTGCAGCTTGGCGAATTAATTCAAACATTGATCTTTCGTTCGATTTTATATTAAATACCATGTATCGAATTTCTCTAAACTAATGTATCCTGATAATATAATTTAATTTCATCAAGAATATCAAACAAGACGTGTTGGTCCATTTCAGAAACTAACTTCATTCTAAAATCTTTGATACCGGGAAGGCCTCGAAAATAATTGGTATAGTGCCGACGCATTTCAACGACGCCTATCTTTTCTCCTTTCCATTCGATGGATTTTACGAGGTGCCTTTTGGCCACTTCTACCCTTTCGTCTATACCAGGAGCTTCCGGTATAACACCGTGATTCAGATAAGATTTTATGTCTCTGAATATCCATGGATAACCGATACTCGCACGACCAATCATGATTCCATCCACACCATATCGCTCCCGATAAGCTTTAGCTTTTTCTGGTGAATCAATATCTCCATTTCCAAAAATAGGAATATGCATGCGCGAATTATTTTTGACCTCACCAATCAAAGTCCAATCGGCTTCTCCTTTATACATTTGCTTTCGCGTCCGTCCGTGGATGGCCAAAGCTTGTATCCCTACATCTTGAAGTCTTTCGGCTACTTCGACTATATTTTGTGAATTTTCATCCCATCCCAGCCGAGTTTTAACGGTAACAGGCAGCTTCGTGGACTTGACAATCTTCTCAGTGAGTCGAACCATTTTGGGAATATCTTGTAGGATTCCTGCACCTGCCATTTTGCATACAACTTTTTTTACCGGACATCCGAAATTGATATCTAATAACTCCGGGCCAGCGGCTTCGACCATTTCCGCTGCTTTTCCCATAGAATCAATATCGGCACCGAAAATCTGAATACCCATAGGTCGCTCTTCATCGTAAATATCCAGCTTTTGGATACTCTTATCCGCATCTCGAATCAAGCCTTCTACAGAAATAAATTCTGTGTACATCAAATCGGCACCTTGCTCCTTACAAACACTGCGAAAAGGAGGATCGCTCACATCTTCCATGGGTGCAAGCAATAGCGGAAACGATCCGATTTCAGTCTCACCGATTTTTACCATAGGGATTTATATTTTAAAAATTGTAAACAGCACCAAACCAATATTCCAAAACGGCATTTTGAATATCTTTTGCTGTCTCATTAGCAATAAACAACAGCTCTACGCCTACTTTCCATTGATCAGTACCACTACTGTATCCAAGTCCGAATGAAGGATAATTAACGCTTAAATCTTCATAAAGACCTCTGAAAATATAGCCATAGCCTACAGGATCTTTTGCATAATTCATGAATGAGTATTCAGCCTTTAGATAAAAATCTTGAAACAATTTTACCCGACCCATAAAAAGTCCACCATAGTCAAATATGGATGGATCCGGGCCAACGACAGAGTATTGATCGTAAAAAAGTTTCAAACCACCGCCTAACGCCACTCGTTCTCCTAATTTATAACCTACGGACAACTTAGAAGATAGGGAAAGCCCATTATAAAACCCGACATTTCCCAATAAGATTTCACCACCAAGATTCTCTAAAAATGATTTCGTATCACCTTTTTCTTTAGATTCCTTTTTGGATTTTGAAGATACATTGGTGTTTTTCCTCAATTGTGCTTGGGCATCATGACCAACAAATGCCATGAAAAAAGCAAGCAAGAAAAATATAATTTTAAATCTAGACATTATATAATTTTAGGTTATAAGCGTAAAGATACGCAATCCCAAGGATTGCATCCGAAAAAAAATGGTCTTTAACTAAAATTTTAGATTCAAAAACACAATTCATTCAGGAATGGTTTCAATTGTCAAATAATCTAGATAGCTTTGCAGCAAATATTTATTATTATTTCAATAATTTTAAGATTATGACACCTGAATTGATGATTTCCAATAAAGTACGCAGTATGGAGGTTTCTGCTACCTTAAAAATGGCTCAAAAAGCCAGGGATTTAGCGGCAAAAGGAGTTCATGTAATTAGCCTAAGCTTAGGTGAACCCGATTTTGACACACCAGAATTTATTAAAGAAGCCGCCTACCAGGCATTAAAAAAGGGAAATACAAAATATACACCCGTACCGGGAACAATGGATATCCGTAAAGCCATCTCCGAAAAATTCACATCAGAAAATGGTCTGGATTATGCACCTTCCCAAATCGTAGTCTCTAATGGTGCCAAACAATCAATTGCAAATATTTTCATGGCCATACTCAATCCCGGAGATGAGGTTATCGTTCCTGCTCCCTATTGGGTTTCTTATGTGGAAATCATAAAGTTTTCAGGAGGCATACCTGTGGTAGTTAGTGCTGATATCGAAGATGACTTTAAGGTAAATGCATCTCATATTGAAGCTGCTATTACTGACAAAACAAAGGCTATTATATTTTCTTCACCATGCAATCCTACGGGTTCTGTATTTACGGAGCAAGAATTAAGAAGTATCGCCGATGTCATTGCCAAACATGAAAATATCATCGTGATTGCCGACGAAATATATGAATACATCAATTTTACGGATAGCCATATTAGTATTGGTACTTTTGATAATATGAAACATAGAACAGCCACGGTCAACGGCTTTTCAAAGGGTTTCTCCATGACCGGATGGCGCCTTGGATACATGGGTGCACCTCAATGGTTGGCTGATGCTTGTAATAAAGTTCAAGGGCAAATCACTTCAGGAGCTGCCTCTTTCAGCCAGGAAGCAGGTGCTGTAGCACTACGCGCTAAGTCCAAAGAAACCGTTGAAATGAAAGAAGCCTTTAAACGACGCCGCGACTTGATCATTGCACATCTTAAACAAGTACCCGGATTAAAAGTCAACAATCCTCAAGGTGCATTTTATGTTTTCCCAGATATTAGCTATTATTTTGGAACATCCAATGGGTCAATTACCATCAACAATGCAGATGACTTTTCTGAAGCCATGTTGACAGAAGCGCATGTAGGCACAGTCTCTGGCTCAGCCTTTGGCAACGACAACTGTATTCGCTTATCCTATGCAGCATCTGATGACGAAATTATTGAAGCAGTACGAAGAATAAAAGTCTGTCTTGAATCGTTCAAATAAGGCGATAATTTTTAAATTGTTTCAAGGATAAACAACGAATCAACAAATATTATCAAAACCATATATTCACGACAAAATAAATAAGGTTGCTTCCGTGTAAACCCTAGGTATTGAGTCAGGTTATTTATCTAATTATCAACCGGAATCAAGCTATTGTTTAAAATATTTATACATTTTAAAGTTATAATTCTTATTTTTGTAGGATAAAACAAAGCAGACTTAAAAATTATTAAATCAACGCTGTAATATTTGAATTAAACATATGCTAAATAAAATCTTCTATCTAACAGTCCTAACCTTGACGGGTTTATTTTTCCTATTTTTAAATGGGAATATTCAACTTTCAAAAGAGCCTTTGCCTCCACTTGGTAAATTTTTAAATCCTTTTAATGGAATTTGGACTTCCGATACAAGATCAGAAAAAGGAAACCACACCATCAACCTTCAAGGTATAAAGGATCATGTAGAGATATATTACGACGATCGACATGTACCTCATATTTTTGCTTCCAATTTGGAAGATGCTTTATTTGCACAAGGATACGTAGAAGCACAAAATCGATTATTTCAAATGGAGTTTTTATCCAGGGCTGCTGCAGGGGAATTATCCTCCATGTTTGGAAGCAAAACCTTAGCTATTGACCTTGAACGGAGACGACGAGGCATGAAGTATGCAGCCGAAAATGCAGTCAAAGGGTGGGAAAAACATTCTGAATTCAAGGTATTAAATAGTTTTGTAGATGGGATTAATGCCTATATATCTTCCTTAAGTCCAAAAGACTATCCGATAGAATTCAAATTATTTGATATAAAACCGGAACCTTGGACGGTATTAAAATCCGCATTGATCTTCAAACAAATGTCATTAACCCTCGCAGGAAGGAGCGATGATATTCAAAACACAAATTTATTATATTATCTTGGTAAAGCAGACTTTGACATGCTCTATCCTGAACGTCAAACCATCGAAAATCCGGTTGTTCCCACCGAACATCCTTTTGCTTTCGATTCTTTATATGGCAAACACCAAGATACTTCGGCTATTTACAAACATCCAATCCTACGCACCAATATCCCACGAAGAGAAAAAGGTGTTGGTAGTAATTCTTGGGGCCTTGCTGGAAAAAAGACTCATAGCGGAAAACCTATATTTTGTAATGACCCACACTTGAGCTTAGGTTTGCCATCCATTTGGATTGAAGAACATATCCAGACACCCGATTTCAATGTTTATGGCGTATCTTTTCCAGGGTTTCCTGGCATCATGATTGGATTTAATGAGTATATGGCCTGGGGAGAGACCAATGTAGGGCAAGATGTAGAGGATTTATTTGTCATCAACTGGGCAGATCAGCAAAGGTCAAAATATATCATGGATGGAACAACCTACCCTGTTGACAATCGAATCGAAATTATCAAAGTGAAAGGAGAAAAAGATTATATTGATACCGTCAGATATACTCGATTGGGTCCGATCTATTACTTATCAGGAGATGGAACGAATGACCTAGCCATGCGATGGATATGTCATGACGAACCGGATATTCCTGAGTTTAATACCTTTATTCAGGCCATGCAGTCCAAAAATGCAACCATGTATTTAGATGCAGTCAAAGACTTCATAAGTCCAGCACAAAATTTTGGATTTGCGGATAATAGTGGCAATATTGGTTTAAGAGTCAATGGTCGTCTCCCTGCTAAATATGATCAAGATGGACGTTTCATTGAAAATGCATCTGAGAAAAACAATTGGCAGGGCTGGATTCCTATCAATCAAAATCCTCAATATGTTAATCCTGAAAGAAATTTTATAGCTTCCGCCAATCAAGTCAGTGCAGATAAGACTTACCCATATTATTTCACTGGAAGATTCGAAAGATATCGCAACAAAACCATCAATGAAAAGCTAGAAGCAATCGACGATGCAACGATGGATGCGATGAAGCAAATGCAAAATGACAATTATTCCTCGAAAGCCGACGATTTTGTGCAAATGTTAAAAACATTGGTTTCCGTTGAGGCGCTTGATAGTCATCATCTCGATCTTTATAAATCGTTGATAAATTGGGATTTTCAATATCTGGCACAAAGTGAATTACCAACCATTTTTGAAATATTTTATGATCATCTTGAAGCCAACACTTGGGATGAAATTCAAAAATTGAAGGACGTCGCAGATATCAAAAATCCTGAAGATTGGCGATTACTCGAATTGATCCTGACAGACGAAAACAATAAATATTTTGACATCATAAGCACACCTAAAAAGGAAACGGCAAAAGATATCGTCATTTTATCGTTAAAGGAGGCATTGGATGAATTTTCAAAACAAAAAAACGAA
The DNA here is from genome assembly GCA_026928325.1 of Chitinophagales bacterium. Classification (GTDB taxonomy): domain Bacteria; phylum Bacteroidota; class Bacteroidia; order Chitinophagales; family Saprospiraceae; genus OLB9. The sequence goes on from JAIXKS010000002.1 coordinate 14,798, forward strand.
AATAAGGACATGCGTTGGGGTGCATACAAACCACTAGATATTTACCACATGACCCGATTACCCGCTTTATCTGAAATGAATGTTCATGCCAATGGTTGTTCTGATGCCATCAATGCTACCGGTATCTCCTTTGGTCCAAGTTGGAGGATGATCATCAGTCTTGAAGATAAAGTCGAAGGATTGGGTGTATATCCTGGTGGACAATCTGGCAATCCGACAAGTAAATATTACAAAAACATGCTAGATGCTTGGGTAAAAGGGGAATACTACCATTTACAAATACATACGAAGAAAGAAGAATTTATTAAATCTGCAACGATGTCATTGCAATTAACACCGAGATCATGAAACACTTAATATTATTTCTGTTAATAACCATTTTGGTTTTTGTCGTTTCCCTCGTATTCCCATGGTGGATAGCCGGTGTGATTTGCTTTATCATTTGCTATCTTTTAAAACCTGGTTATTTTACCGCTTTTGCCATTTCATTGATTTCCGTTTTCCTTATTTGGTATCTAAAAGCATACGTCAATGATGCTCATTTCGATCATCCTGTTTCAGGATTGCTCAGCAATTTACTCGGTGGAATTCCGACAAGTAGCGTATTCTTTTTGACTGGCAGTATTGGTGGTATTTCTGCTGGATTGGCTGGATTATTGGGCCATTGGACTAGAAAAATTGTAACTAACTCTAAAATATAATCATTAATGAGAAAGGTAGGAATCACCGGAGGTATTGGTTCCGGAAAATCGACCGCATGTCGGATATTTGAAGCTTTAGGTATCCCTATATACGATGCCGATACTCAAGCCAAAAAAATCATGTTTACGGACATATCTGTAAAGCGTAAAGTTAGAGAACTCTTAGGTAAAGATGCATATTTTAAAAACGGAAAGCTAAATAAAACTTTTGTTGCCTCTAAAATCTTTACGGATAAAACCCTTTTACAAAAAGTAAATGATATCGTTCATCCTGCTGTCCATAACGATTCTTTAAGATGGATGGAACATTATAAAAACAATAAGGAAATACCTTATTTAATGAAAGAAGCAGCGCTCTTGATCGAGTCTGGCACCTATAAGGCCTTGGATAAGCTCATCGTTGTCACTTGCCCCGAAGAAACTCGGATTAATCGTGTTATGAAGCGGGATAAACTTACTTATGAGGAAGTAAAAACGAAGGTGGACAGCCAGATGCTAGAATCCGACAAAATACGATATGCTGATTTTATCATAAAAAATGACGGCGAAGAATCGTTGATCAAACAAGTATGGCAAATCCATAGAGAACTAACAAAATTCTAGTGAACTAGTGCTCTGTCAACAAAAAAATCTTAATGAAATGTCGTTGTTTTTTCAAATCTCATCGTTAAAAATACTCGCCATAGTTACCACTATGTCTGCGTTTTTTGCCTTGATCTTTAAAAAAACAACTTCCATTATTATTTAAATCTTTTTATAGACAGAGCACTAGTAAAAGATTAGAAAAAAAATTATTGCAGTTTGGATAAATAATTTTAACTTTATCCATTCAAAAATAGCAAGGGTATGTTATCTCGTATTTGTTTTTCTCTATTTCTTGTCGTAGGTGTTTTATTTAACCTTATAGGTCAGCAACAATCGATTATAGTTAAAAGTGCTGAAACGAAGGAACCGCTTATAGGAGTTGGTGTTGTCAATCTTAAAGATAACCACGCTTATATTACGGACCAAACGGGAGCTTTCACGCTCAATGTCAGCACATTTCCCATTCAACTTAAATTCGACTATGTGGGCTATCAGACCTTGATAATCAACTATAGCGATTTTGATAATATAGATTCTGATATATTCTTAAATGAAGTACCGACAATTTTAGATGCTGTCGTAGTCACAGGATCTAAATACGAGCAAAACATTGTCAGATCACCAGTGAGTATAGATATCATCAAATCGGACTTAGTCAGTAGTATCAATTCAACGAGTGCGGATGAGGTGTTAAATAAGATACCAGGCGTACAAGTTTTAGACGGGCAAGCCAATATAAGAGGCGGATCTGGGTACTCTTATGGTGCAGGTAGCCGAGTCATGTTGCTCATTGACGATATACCTGCTTTACAACCCGATGCGGGCTTTCCCAATTGGAGTGATATTCCCATAGAGAATCTTTCTCAAATCGAAATATTGAAAGGTGCTGCATCAACTTTATATGGTTCAGCTGCTTTAAATGGAATTATCAATTTTAGGTCTGCCTATGCTAAGTCCACACCGGAAACGCAAATTTCTACTGGTGGAACTCTATTTTTATCACCTGCTGATCCCGATAAAAAATGGTGGGGAGACTCAGCTAGATACGAGATGAATGTTTCTTTTGTCCATAAGCAAAAATTTGGAAAACTAGACATGATAGCTAGTGGCTTTTATAACAAATTAGAGAGTACCAATCAGTTTACCAACCATTCAAAAGGTAGAGGGAACCTCCAATTTAGATATAGATTATCAGATAACCTTATATTCAATCTTGGCGGCATCATCAATGTGGGAACCAATAGCAGCTTCTTCTTATGGGAAAATGGACAAGGTGGAGCTACACGAGCCTTTCCAGGAACTGTTACAGAGCGCATGGCAAAGAGAATTTATATAGACCCAGGAGTAACCTATTATGACAAATACACTAACAAACATCGGATCATGGCGCGATCTATGATTATTGATAATAATAACGACAATAATCAATCCAATCACTCCACAAATCACTATGTAGAATATCAGTTTCAACGAGATTTTATACCAGCCGGGCTGATTTTCACCACAGGCGTTGTAGGACAATGGAGCAATACCAATTCTGAATTACTGGGCGACACAACCTTTAGATCGCAAAACTATGCCTTATATCTTCAGGCGGACAAAACAATCACGTCTAAGTTAACCCTAGCAGGAGGTCTTCGATATGAATATATCCAGCAAAACAGCCCTGAATTCTTTTTCAAAGATACGATCCCGGGTGGCAAAGTAACCAATGATCAAGTCGTGGCTCGTATCTCTGCTAATTATCAAGTGGCCGAATATTCCGCTCTGAGAGGTTCCCTAGGTCAAGGATATCGATATCCTACCCTAACAGAACGTTTCGTGACTACGACATTTGGCGTGTTTTCTATATTTTCCAATCCACACTTACTACCCGAAACGGGATGGTCAGCCGAATTAGGCTACAAACAAGGTTTCGCTATTGGTGGATTTAAAGGTTTTTTAGATTTGGCTACCTTTGTCTCTGAATACAAGGATATGATCGAGTTCACTTTTCTAGGGCCACAAGATCTTGGCATTCCAGCTTTTGGTTTTAAGCCTTTGAATATTGGAGATACGCACATTTCTGGATACGAAGTCGGTATTACCGGACAATTAAAAATAGGTACTATTCCTGTCACATTGTTTGGAGGATATACATATATAGACCCATATTATAAAAATTTTGCTGATTCACGGTTAATTCAATCGACCATATCGGAACACAAGGATTCTTTAAATGTACTCAAATACAGATCAAAACATCAAATAAAAATGGATGTGGAAGCTACATTCAATAATTTCAAATGGGGTATTTCCTATCAATATGCCAGCCATTTTTTAAACATTGATCGAGCCTTTGAAGATCCACTACCCGGAATCCTTGAAAATCCTGATTTGTTTGGCATTCAAGCTTTTCGAAATTCCCACAATAGCGGATATCACTTACTTGACATGAGATTTTCCTATGATTTTCATAAGTTGAAATGCACCTTCCTTATTAATAATGTTTTAAATCAAGAATATAGCCTTAGACCTGCATTGTTAGAAGCACCTCGAAATATTGGTTTGCGTCTGGATTATAAATTAAGTTAAAATGGAAGCAGATTCTCCAACAAAAATAGCCTTTATTACGGATGTACATATAGATCTACCCGAAGTATTTCCATCCGATAGAGACACCCGAAAACAGTTTCTTCGTATCTTAGATCATATTAAAAATGACCCTTGGGATGCAATCATCTTGGGTGGAGACTTATGCAACAAGGAAGGAAATGCCAATATTTATGCATGGATTAAACTCCAATTGTCAAACTTAGACCTTATAGCATGGCCTATTTCAGGCAATCACGACGATTCTCCTATATTAGCTCAAGGTTTTCATTTAGAGCACAAACTCACGAATGGTGCTTTATACTATACCTTAGATATAAAAGACCATCATTTTATAATGCTAGATACCTCCCGAGGCATTATGGACGAACAACAATGGCAATGGTTCGATAACGAAATCTCTGCTTCTGTGAAAAAACAAATTTTCATTTGCATGCACCATCCACCAATAATCGCCGGTTCGAAGCATATGGAACCCAAGTATATGTTTAAGGAAATGGAACGATTTCGTTTGATTTGTCAACAATATCCTGATAAGAAATTTCATATATTCACGGGACATTATCATATAGACAGAACTATAGTTGCAGAAAATATGATCATCTATATCTCACCATCGACCTTCCTACAAATTGATCCGGAATCAATATCCTTTAATACCTTAAACGATAGTTATGGGTACAGAACCATAAGGATAACACCTCGTGATGAGGTCTTAACCTACCCTGTTTATATATAAAATTTCCAAGTATAACCATTCGTTTTACCTGGAAATTTTAAAGGCATTATTTCTTTTCTTCTGGGCTTAATTCGCGCATATAAGTAAAGGCATCTTTTTTACCATTATGGCAGGTCATACAACTGATTTGCTTTACTTTATTGTCCATCGGATACATATCAAAATATTTCTGATTAATCTCCGAAGTCATAATCATCATACTTCTAGCAATGTGTTTACTCATTTTTTCGTCGCTTGAAAAATCCATACCTTGACCTTCAGCCGCACGAACATGACAAAAACCACATTTTACTCCTAATGCCTCATTAAACGATTCCATGATTACCTTCAAATCATCTTGGTTGATATCTTTAGGTAGTACTTGAAGATTTTTAGGGCCTTGATATACTGCATCATCTAAAACAGCCTCATTAGCTGTAGAAGTAAAAGATATAGCAGTAAACATGAAACCAAGGAATCCGGCAAAGACTAAAATTTTGTTTTTCATGACTATTTATATTTTTGTTGTAACAAAGATAAACAAAAAAACAATCCAATGCTAAAATAATAAAAACCTTAACGTTTTCTTATTTGAATTACTAGTGCTCTGTCTATAAAAAGACTTAAGTTATTTTTTTAAAGATCAAGGCAAAAGGTAACTATGACGAGTATTTTTAACGATGAGATTTGAAAAAAGAACGACACTTTATTAAGATTTTTTTGTGGGCAGAGCACTAGCCATTAAGTATCAACTATATAGTTTTCGCAAGATTCGATTGATTATGATTGCTTCACTTTCATCCGCATTAATTCTAATTTTGGCTTGGCTGTAAAACGGCTTCCTTGCTTGAAGCATAGTTTTAATTGTTTTTGATATATCCGTTGTATTTTGAAACAATGGCCGATCACCCAAATCGACATTTGTCAATCTTTCTTCCAATGTTTTCATAGGTGTTTTAAGCCAAATAGTGGTTCCTAGATTATTAAGTACTTCCATCAAATCTCCATGAGTAGGCAAGCCACCGCCTGTTGCTACAACGGCATGATGCAATTTCCAATGATTCATCAGGTCACTTTCGAGTGTGCGAAAATAACTTTCTCCGTGAGCTTCAAAAATTTCATGGATCGACTTGGACTCAAGCGAACTAATAATCTCATCGGTATCAAAAAATGGCAATTGAAGTTTTTCAGCCAACTGTTTACCAATAGACGTTTTACCACTTCCCGGCATTCCAATTAAAAAAATAGTCATATCTCAAAACGATTCTTCGCTAACTAAAAAAACAGGGACAACTAAAAAGCTGTCCCTGATTATATTTAATACTGTTAAAATAACGATTATCGAATAACGATAACTCTTCTTGTTATTTTAAACTCTTTTCCAATGATGCTCAAGTGATAAACGCCACCAGGTAGGTCAGCGATATCAATGATATCATGGATATTATTATCGTATTGGTTTACAATAAAGTTATGACCTAAATTATTGCTAATTTCTAAGGTTACGTTTTCCTTATTGATAAAAGCAACATCTAAGTGAATAATATTAGAAGCTGGATTTGGGAAAATATTCAAAGAAGATAGATATTTTGCCTCAACAGTAGAAGTTGTATTTTCTAAAACAAATGGTCCTAACACTTTTTGACAACCATTAGCATCAGTTACAGTACATGTATAACTACCTGCATTCAAATTTTTAATTGTAGAAGTTGTTTCTCCATTTGACCATAAGAAAGTTAAACTACCTGTTCCTCCTTTAACGTCAATCGTAATCGATCCTTGACCTTGGTCGTCTGAATCATTGATTATATTAACAGATGAAGTAATAATGGCATCTGGCTCAGCAACTGTTACAGATTCTTCAACAGTTGTACCTTGAGCATCTGTCACAACAACTTTGTATATTCCGGCTGCTAATCCTGTCAAAGAAGCTTCAGTAGAAGTAAATCCATCCGGACCTGACCAGCTATAAGTATAAGGCGCTACACCTCCAACTACGCTGATAGAAGCTGTACCATTATTTTGACCATTACAAGTGATATTTTCAACAGAAGTGCTTACTGTTAATACTGAAAGATTTGAAATCACTGTACATTTTTTATCGCTACCACATTCGTTCGTAACTGTCAAGCAAACTTCAAAAGTACCTTCACCCAATTCGATCGTAGGATTTTCTTCTGAACTTGTAGTTCCATTACCAAAATCCCATAGGTAAGTATTGTTATTAGAAGTCGTCTGAGGATTACCTACAAATGTTCCTTCTTCAAAAGTATATGCAAATGTTCCCAAAGGAATATTTAAAAACTCTTTAACTTCAACACCTTTCTCTGCTGAACAACCATTAGATTTGGAAACGATAGACAATACATAATTTCCAGCTTTATCTACGATTGGTGTTAATGTATTGCCACCTGAAACGATATTTCCATTACTTGTAGTCCAAGAAATAGTGTAATCGTCAGCATCTCCAACTATTTCTCCATTTAATTGGACTTCTGAAACTAGGCAAGTCAGTTCCTCAGGAGCAGCAATTGTCGCTTGAGGTAAATCTTGAGATTGCTTCACTTCAACCGAAGCATTAGATACACAACCATTCGTATTATTAGTTACAGCTAATACGTAAACACCACCGGCACTAACGGTAGCGACTAAACTATCTTGTCCTGAAACAATCACGCCATCATCCGTACTCCATTGGTATGAATAATCATCACCTGAAGATGAGCCTAAACCAGATATTTCTACTTCAGAAACGACACAAGTGATACTATCCGTTGTAAATGCTACCGCTAGCGGTCCATCTACTGCTTGAAGCGTAACGGCATCAGCAACTTGGCAATTGTTTTTGTCCTTGATGATATAATTGTATGTTCCTGGGCTTACATTCGTGAAAACACCGGTGGATTGTGGGCCTTCTCCGATATCATAGGTATAAGGTGCTTCTCCGCCCAAAACGCTAAGCGTAATGGTACCTTGAGTTTCTCCACATGGTAACGGTGGTGCTGCAACCGTTGCTTCCATAGCTTCTGGTTCATCCAATACAATAAAGTTTTCAATGATACAACCAGCAGCGTCTGTAACGGTTACATGATGCTCTCCTGCTCCACAATTTAATTTTGTTTCGCTAGTTGATCCATCATCCCATAGATAATTGTAGCCAGGTGATCCTCCTGATGCTGCAAAAGTTGCATATCCATTAGTATCACCAAAACAACTTGGATTGCTAGATTCGATTGGGAATGAAGTCAAAGGATAAAATGTACCTCCAACATAAAAAGGACCAACTTCCAATTCGTAATTATTGGCATCTGTGATGGTACAAGTGAAAACGCCTGGATCTAGATTATAGATATCTTTAGTTTTCGCACCATTACTCCATGAATATCTAAGTGTCCCATGACCATTAACTACATCTAACTCAATTGCACCATCTTTTCCACAAGTAGCATCGGCTACTGTTGGATATGCATCTAACTTAAACGACTCCAAAAGGAAAGACTCAATGTAAGTTTGTGAAGGTCCACCACCTCCATTGGTATAAGATTTCTTATTACGTGCGGAAATAATAAAAATGGTAGGATAAGCATTCACACTATACGCCGCTCTTACTGCAGGGCCTTCTTCATGCACAATCGGATATGGCGTACCAGCTACCCAGTTACCTTGAGTACCGCCTACACATCCAGATGGGCCATATAAACAAGCCAAATTGGTACTTGGGTCTCCTTCCATGAAAAACACCATCAATTCTCCCGATCCTCCCGGACCATAACTACTATATAAATTCGTCAAAACGCCACTATGGTGATATGACCAACAAGGTCCACACCAAGTCGCAGAAACATCCATAACCACATCTATTCCATTATCCAAGTAAGAATAGAGATTATGAGTATTCCCGTCTAAATCAGTTACTGTCCAGTCCGGTGCTGTTGACCCACTAGACAATTGGCTGTATCCTAAGTTCATATAGGATAAAAAGACAGCTAAAATTAGTAAAATACGCTTCATAGAAATAAATTAAGATGATTGTTAAATAAAATAAAGCCTAAAAATAAATATTCAAAATGAAAATTTAAAATTTTAATACTATTTTTTTTGCAAATTATATATTTTTAGATAAAAACCATATTTTTAATCAAATTTTAACGTCTTGGACCTCTTGGCATTCCTTGCATCATTTTATCCATACCTTTACCTTTACTCATCATTTGCATCATTTTGCGCATCTGGTCAAATTGTTTGATAAACATATTGATTTCGTGGATATTATTGCCACTTCCGGCAGCAATTCTCTTTTTTCGAGACATATTGAGTATGTCAGGATTTGTTCTTTCTGTCGGTGTCATAGAATAGATGATTGCTTCAACCTTAGTAAAAGCTTTGTCGTCAATATTAATGTCTTTTGTCATTTTAGACATGCCTGGAATCATGTTCATCAAGGACTTGATATCTCCCATACGCTTTATTTGATTGAGCTGACCTAAAAAGTCATTAAAATCAAATTTATTTTTTCTAATCTTCTTTTCCAGCCTTGCTGCTTCCTTATCATCAAATTGCTCCTGAGCCTTTTCTACAAAAGATACGATGTCACCCATTCCCAATATCCTCTGAGCCATTCTCTCCGGATGGAAAACATCTAACGTTTCTAATTTTTCTCCTGAACTAACAAATTTTATCGGTTTGCCAACTGAATACTTGATAGATAACGCCGCTCCACCTCTTGTATCTCCATCTAATTTGGTTAAAACGACACCATCAAAATCCAATCTTTCATTAAAGACTGCAGCAGTATTTACAGCATCTTGACCGGTCATAGAATCGACGACAAACAGCGTTTCTGTAGGTTGAATTACCTTTTTGATTTGCTCAATTTCTTGCATCATTTCTTCGTCAACCGACAAGCGTCCCGCCGTGTCTATAATGACAACATCATGATGATTAGCTTTAGCAAATTGAATAGCATTTTTCGATATTTCGACCGGGTTTTTACTTTCTGGTTCCTTATAAATGGCAACACCAATTTGTTCGGCCAATACGGTTAATTGGTCAATAGCCGCAGGTCTATAAACATCACATGCAACAAGCAGTGGATTTTTTGACTTTTTATCTTTTAGAAATTTAGCTAATTTTCCTGTAAAAGTGGTTTTTCCTGATCCTTGCAACCCAGAGATTAAAACAATACCTGGATTTCCCTTTATATTAATTCCCGCAGCTTGACCACCCATTAATTCGGTCATTTCATCGTGAACGATTTTGACCATCAATTCTCCAGGCTTAATGGCATCTAGAACGTTTTCAGTTCCTAGCGCTTTATCCTTAATCTTATCCGTAAATTCTTTAGCTATCTTATAGTTTACGTCCGCAGCAACTAAAGCTCTTCTGATTTCTTTAATCGAGTTTGCTACATTTAATTCGGTTAACTTTCCATCTCCTTTGAGCGTCTTTAGCGCTGATTCCAGTTTGTCACTTAGATTTTCGAACATTTCTTATATTTTTTTTTGCAAATATACGGCAGTAAAATTTATTTATCGAAATAGCCACGCAAAAATTATATATTGGCCGAAATTGTGTATTTTTACAGCGTAGAATAATTATAGGAAAATGAGTAAAAGAAGAGCCTTTTTGCAACAATTAGCGGTATTATTTCCGGCAATACCTTTATTAAAGTTGACCCAAGTCGATTATCAACCGAATAAACGACCTATATCTATAGCAACTTGGGATTCGGGTTTAGCGGTCAATGATAAAGCTTGGGAGATATTAAATACCGGTGGCAAGGCTATCGACGCTGTGGAAAAGGGCGCTAACAGTATCGAAAATACCATCAATTGCTGCGTAGGACTTGGTGGCAATCCGGATCGGGATGGATACGTCACTTTAGATGCGTGCATCATGGATGAAAATCACAATTGTGGCAGCGTTGCCTTCCTAGAAAGCATTCGCAATCCAATCAGCGTCGCTAGAAAAATCATGGAAAATACGCCTCATGTAATGTTAGTCGGCGAAGGTGCCAAAAAGTTTGCTTTAGCCAATGATTTTGAGGATGCAGGCCATGAATTATCACCAACCGCACAATCTGAATACCAACATTGGCTAAAATCGTCTAAATATCAGCCGGAAATCAACATAGAGCAAAGACAATCTCAAAAAACAAAGGTTCCTCAAAAATTAAAAGATGGATCATTTAATCATGATACCATGGGAATAATAGCGATGGATGCCGGAGGAGATTTGTCGGGTGCTTGCACTACTAGTGGCATGGGTTTTAAAATGCGTGGAAGAGTTGGAGATTCACCTATTATAGGCGCAGGATTATTCGTTGACAACGAAGTAGGTGCAGCTACCTCATCCGGTCAAGGAGAAGAAGTCATTCGGATCTGCGGCACACATACTGTTGTAGAAATGATGCGCCTCGGCAAAAGTCCCGAAGAAGCATGTAAAATTGCGATTGAACGCATCATCAAAATCAATCCAGAAAAAGCTAAAACCTTTCAAGTTGGTTTTCTTGCTTTGAATAAACGTGGAGAATATGGCGCTTATGCCATTCAACCAGGATTTAGTTATGCTGTAAAAGATGGCGATGATCCGGGTAGCGTCTATCCATCAAAAAGTTATTTTGATTAACCCAAGTGTTCTGTCTATAAAAAGACTTAAATTATATTGGAAGTCATTATATTTAAAGATCAAGGCAAAAAACACAGGTATAGTAGAAACTATGACGATTATTTTTAACGATGAGATCTGAAAAAAGAACGATATTTCATTAAGATATTTTTGTGGACGGAGCACTAGTATTTACTGCTTTACAAATAGGACTTTTCGTTGACAATTTGTCCCTCAACCAATTGAATTGATCTATGACAGATACTTTCAATCAGACGAATATCATGGCTTATAAATATGCCTGCAAATTGTTGATCATGCTGCAATTTAAGGATTAAACCCATCAAAATATTTTGATGATATTGGTCTAAAGCCGAAAGCGATTCATCAAAGATAATGAGATCCGGTTTGGGGATTAGGGCTTTAATGAATGCTACTCTTTGTTGCTGTCCTCCAGAAAGCTGCGACGGATATTTATCCCAAAGATCCTGAGTCAAGCCCGTATATTCAAACCAATAATTAAGGGAATCATCAACTTCTTTTCCTCGATAGTACATTGACGCAATTTCGCGGCATTGTGTTCTTATTTTCATTTTCGGCTGTAAGCTTTGTCCACTTCCTTGGAGCACCATTTGAATTTTTTTCCTCAAAGTCGAATCGCCTTGTAGTGAGTTATAATCATAGGCTGTATCGTGAAAAAAAAGCGAGCCCGAGTCCGCATTTGTCAATCCTGCAATCACTCGTGCTAAAGTTGTCTTTCCACTGCCAGACACGCCATACACGCCGAGCATCTCTCCTGCTTTTATACTTAAAGCAATGTTTTTAAGGATTGGCTTCGCAGAAGATTTTAAATAAAAACCGGTATTATCCTTAGGAAAAGATTTAGAAATATGTTCAACACGCAAAACTTCTGAACCACTTGGAGTGTTTTTTTTCTCCAATTGAACTTGATGAAGCTTGACTTTATATCCTTGATAAGGCGTTTCTATTGTAGAAACAGCACCATTCTTTAAATCAATTTTTTCTTCAACGATGCCTCCTTGAATCAAAACAACACTATCCGCGATGGATTCGATTACGCCCAGATCATGGCTAATGAAAAGCATGGCTACATTTTCTTCCCTACATATATCTGTGAGCATGTATATAATATCCAATGCCGTATCACGATCTAAGGAGGACACTGCTTCATCCGCTATGATTAATTTGGGATGATTTGCAAGTGCCATGGCTATAACGACTCTTTGGAGCTGTCCACCTGACAATTGATGCGGATATGCTTCCTCTATATGCGGTATCTCATTGAGCTTGGTCATTGCCAACAGCTCAGATACACGATTATTGATTGCCAAGCCATCCCAATCCGGATGATGAATAGTCAAACTCTCTTTAATCTGATCTAAGCACCTTTTTACAGGATTTAAAGCCGCGTGAGGATTTTGAAAAATTATGGAAATCTCGTTCCCACGAAGTTGTGTCCATTGGTCATCACACTCCAGAGATAGTTCATTCCCTTCAAAATTAATCAGTCCGGATACCGCGAGTTCTTTAGCTAAATCACTTAACCCGATTAAGGATAAGGCCGTTAAAGATTTTCCACTGCCAGACAATCCTGTTAAACAAAGTATCTCTCCAGGATGGATATCAAAATGGACATCCTTCAATAAATTCTTATTATATCCATCTGATTGTCTGTACGATATACTTAATGACTTAACTTGAAGCAGATTATCCATTTAATTGAGTTGAAATCTATCACTAAGGTAAATAAAAAAAAGGAGAACCTTATCATTAAGTTTCTCCTTTTTTTAATTCGTATGAAAAAGAAATCTAAAATTTATTTTTTAGACCATTCCGCAATAGAATCCATATTCATTTTGATATAGTCATTGCTTCCTGCTTCTTTAGATTTTTCTAGAGAAAGCGTTGCTGTTTTTATAGCATCTTTATAATTTCCCATATCCGCCTCGATTAGGGATTTTTGACGAATAATATAGAACATATCATTGCCCATAGCAATAGATTTATTCATCCATTCTAAAGCTTGCTTTAAATCTTTTTTAGACTCTCTATAATATCTTGCAGCATTGTAATAATCCGCAGCTGATGGTCCAGACATAACTTTATTAATGTTATTCACAACTTTAGAGTCAGTCAATACATCAATATCGATGTTAACACCTACATTATCCCAAAGGATAGATAACGTACATCCTTCATTTGCAACATTATCTATAGAAAGAGTGAAAGTTTCAACCGTAGGTATCGTCTTAACGGGAACAGTAACCTTTGCTGCAACTTTATCATCATCCCATTTTGCAGGCACACCCCAATTTTCGGTATCATTATAAAAATAAATGTCCCATGATGTTTTTCCTGGCTTAGTAAAAATAGCATAAGAACCACCTTTTACTTCTGAAGTTCCAATTTTTACATTGTCACTAAATGTGATGATACTATTTTTATTAGCTCCTGTACGCCACATGGTATTTAAAGGAACAAGATCACCATAAATCGTTCTTCCCTTCTTACTCGGTCTTGAATAATCAAGGGATACATTGGTAAGGCCAACCGTTGTTTCGAATTTAGCACGCTGACTCGCTGCTGGTGTTTGTAATTGGGCACTTACATCAACAACTAAAAATGTTGAAATCAATAGTGTAAAATAAATAAAAACGCTTTTCATTAAACAAAATTTTAAAAATTAAAAATGTACTTTTGTCTGAATATTAAATTCACAATAAAGACAATCAAATTTTAAAATTGTTGCAATGAAAAGAAGAAAATTTTACTTATTATCCTCCTTTTTATTCGGCAAAATCGTTATTTGCTCCCTTTTCTTCTTTTCTTCTTCCATTTTCTTAATTCTTTCATCCACCAAATGTTGAATCAATGCATCCGAATCCAATGGTTTATTATTGACATGGCGATGGAAAGAAATCAGCATAAAAGTCACCATATCATCCGTGTCGAATAATCCTTTTTTACGCAGATAATGTGAGAATCGTGAGCCTTCAGCAAAATTCCAATTATAATCCATCCATCTTCCTAATCCAAAAAACAACCTTTTCGCTACGGTTTGCTCATCTGCATTTTTCAACTTTGCACGCGCTTCATCCGTGGTTAACTCCATGAGTTTTTGCAAAGCGTCTGGTATATCTCTCGGAATATAAACACCATAAAGCCTTGATTTTTTAATATTTTCATTGTAAATAGAATCTTTGGAAGTAAAAGAATTTTTATCCTTTTGTGCATGCAAGGATCCTGATATCATTAGAAGAACAAATATAAAAATAAATCTATTCATAATTTTTAGAGCCATTTAACTATTATCAATAACGACTAATCATTGATTTTTGTTATAAATATACAACCACAATTTCGAAATAGATTGTTACCTGAAATCAATAATGAATATTGAATCTAAACTCTCACGCAATCCTATTGTTATAATGCAACAATATTGATATATTTGTCAATTGTAGTAGCGGATATAAATAAAATGCTTAACTTTACCTTTTAAAGCAAATAGCTGGTTAAATATAATATTTCAATAAAATACATTCTATATTAACAATCAATATCTTATGGCAGAAGTGTTAGAAAAAAAGAAAGCCGGAACCAAAAAATCGGCATCAACAAAATTTGATAAGGCGACCTATCTTAAGTGGCTCGAAATCATGTATCGAATCAGAAGATTTGAAGAAAGTGGTCTTTTTGCTTATTCTCAACAGAAAATCAGAGGTTTTTTCCATGTTTACATTGGACAAGAAGCGATAGCTGCCGGGTTGGCTACTGCGATAAGACCTGAAGACAAAGTCATTACCGCATATCGTCAGCATGGTATTGCACTCGCTCGTGGCATGTCATCTGCTTCTTGTATGGCAGAATTATATGGAAAATCCACCGGATGTGTCAAAGGTAAAGGAGGAAGTATGCACTTCTTTTCGGCAGAAAATAATTTTTTTGGCGGTAATGGAATCGTCGGTGCACAAATACCTATCGGTACCGGTATCGCCTTTGCAGAGAAATACAGAGGTAGTGACCATTTATGCGTGACCATGTTTGGAGATGGTGCTGCCAGACAAGGAGCTTTGCATGAGTCTTTTAATATGGCTATGACCTGGAATCTACCTGTTCTGTACATCGTAGAAAACAATCTCTATGCCATGGGTACGTCCGTCAAAAGAACATCTAACGTACAAGATATGTACAAAATGGTCTCTGGTTATGATATGCCAAGTGAACCCGTTGACGGTATGAATCCTGAAGCAGTACATGAAGCATTGTCTAGAGCTGCCGAACATATCCGTGCCGGGAAAGGACCTTACTTCCTCGAAATAAAAACATATAGATATCGTGGGCATTCTGTATCCGACCCAGCTAAATATAGAACTAAAGAAGAATTAGAAACCTATAAAGAAAAGGATCCTGTAGAAATCATTCAAAGTAAAATCATTAAAGATAAGATAGCAACACAAGCAGAAGTTGATGCTATACTTCAAGCAATCGAAGTAGAAATCGAACAAGCTGTTCAATTTGCAGAAGAATCACCGTTGCCATTGCCATCAGAATTATACGATGACAATTATACGCAGAAAGACTATCCGTATATCACAGATTAAAACGGGCTATTTTTCACATAAGTTTTTCTAAAAGGATAAAAAAATACTCTTGAAAATTTTCAGGAGTATTTTTTTTTGCACTCTATCCTTATTTTTCGTTATTTTTCAATGCCAATAAAGCAAATGACGCCAGCCAATGTTCCCCTTCATAACTACCGTCAATAATTTCTGTTAAGGAGGCATTGATATGATTATTAGCGATAGAAATCAAATGATTATACTCGGGTATAACTTCAGCTATCGCATATAATGACCAAGCCCGACAAAAATTCAAGCCGTCCAAATGCACGAGTTTTCCATCATTGCGGTCCGAAACTCGAGCGGGATTTAATGCAAAATTTGGATTTTTAAGATTGGGAAGAAAAAGATTCAGCCATTTTCTAAACTCATCTGCTTCTAAGATTTTACTCATCAGCGCTGCTTCTTGTAAGCAAGGCGATAGAAAATCATACCCGCTCGGTTCCCAAGTCAATGGACAATCTACGTCTTGAAAGTAGTAATCCATAGCCCGTTGTTTGATCATTTGCTGCAAAGGTTCATGATGAGCAGTTACCGCATAATCATAGGCAAGCGACAAGCCAAAAGCTGTATTTGGATGCTCTCCTGTCCGAATTGGATTGTTTAATCTAGGAAGAAACTCTATAAATCTATCCACAATAAGATTGACCAAGGGCGTAAGATTGTGATGCAATTGCAGGCTAACACTATCTTTACTTTTCAGCAATACTTCATCCATTTTAAGCAACCAAGCCCAACCATAGGTTCTTTCAAAAGATTTTTCACCCGGACGCATAAAATAAGCGACTTCAGCTTCAATATTAGCTGCGCTCATATTTTCTTGGATTGTGGTACGGATGCGATCAGCCTGAGATAAGTCCGGAAAATCACGGAGCAATTCTAGCAACATCCAATGTCCATGTACCGATGAATGCCAATCAAAACATCCATAAAATGCAGGATGCAGCTGCTGAGGCAATCCTAACTCAGCCGCTTCATTCAAGACTTGATTGGGCTTATTAGGAAACTCCTTTTGCAAACATTTTAATGGCAAACCGGCGAGCTGCTCCGCCATATCCTTCGTAAGAGGCAGGCGTTCTTCATGTACGTGGACGGTAGCATTATTACAAGCAAGTAAAGTCAGTAGGAAAGCCAGTAATAAACCATGGTTTAATCGATTGAAAGTCATAATTCGAGTATAAAATAAAAAAAAACACATCCTATTTTAAAGGCAGGTGGAATATGCCACCCTAAAGAAACAGTACAAATTTACAAAACTATATCCATAAGTTATACAATGAGCAAATACATTTTTGTAACCACAGCGTTTTCCATTATCCTACCCTATCTGATGCCATTTGCCTTTAGATAACAATCGAGGCATGTATCCTCCCAAAATATAATTTCACCAAGATCCGGCTTAACTTGTCGAACTCAAAAGTAATCCTCTAAAAACCATCGAATGGAACAATCACAGTGAATTAAATCCTCATTTTCCATAATCATGGGTGAAGAAAAGCACCATTTCATGAAGTCACTCCCTCATCATGAATATTACATTTTAGAATTTTGTTAGCGTAACCGTAAAAAATGCCAGATTTATTATTTATCTTTGCTCAATACTTTTATTCATATTAAACCGACGAAAACCTTTTATATGAGAACCAAAATTGCAGGCATTGGACATTATGTACCCGAAAAAGTTGTAACCAATGAAGATTTGACCCAATATATGGACACATCTAATGAGTGGATTATCGAAAGAACTGGAATTGAAGAGAGAAGATATGCCGCTAAACATAAAGAAACAACGAGTACTTTAGGTGCAAAAGCAGCTCGTATAGCCATAAAAAATGCAGGTATTGAGCCTGAGGATGTTGATTTTATCATTTTTGCCACGCTGAGTCCTGATTATTATTTCCCAGGTTGTGGAGTGCTATTACAACGTGAATTAGGCATCACTCATCGTGAAGCAGCAGCGTTGGATATACGCAATCAATGCTCTGGATTTATCTATGGACTTTCTATCGCCGATCAATTTATCAAGTCTGGCATGTATAAAAACATTCTCCTTGTTGGTGCAGAAATGCATTCTATGGGTTTAGATTTTTCAACGGAAGGCCGAAATGTAACGGTTATCTTTGGTGATGGTGCTGGTGCAGTAATTCTGCAGCCTACAGAGGATGACAATCAAGGTATTTTAACAACTTGTTTGCATTCAGACGGAACACATGCAGAAGAATTGGCGATGATTAATCCAGGGTCTCACAGTGGTTATCATTTAGGTACAGAAAAATATGGATATCCCGATCCTTCTACACCTGGTGGTACTTTTGTTACTCAAAAGATGATAGACGATAATCTCATGGCACCTAATATGTCTGGGCAACTTGTATTCAAAACAGCTGTTGTCAAATTTCCAGCCGTAATCAAGGAAGCACTTGAAAATACAGGCTTGGAAACGACAGATATCGATTTGCTAGTTCCGCATCAAGCAAACCTTAGAATTAGCCAATTTGTCCAACGAGCACTAAAATTACCGGATGAAAAGGTTGTCAACAATATCCAAAAATACGGCAATACTACGGCTGCCTCTATTCCAATAGCCTTATCTGAAGCATGGCATGATGGCCGTATTCAAACAGGAGATTTGGTATGCCTTGCTGCTTTTGGTAGTGGATTTACTTGGGGAAGCGCTTTAGTTAGGTGGTAATATTTACATAAGAACCAAAATCCAAGAAGCAATAGTCAATAAAGCACTATTGCTTACCAAAACGCTTATAAACCTCTTGTTGAGTAGGTTGATTTATGGGTTTCTCTCTAAGCGGTTCGCAGGGTTTTAGAGATTGGTAACATTCTTTAGGAAGTTGCTGATAAAGTGCTGTTCCCATGGTTTTCCATTCCAGCATCTCATCACTAACTTCCTTAATGACCTTTGCCGGATTTCCAACCACAAGGCTTCTTGGCGCAATAATCATTTCAGCTTTAACAAAACATAACGCACCAATGATAGAACCTTCGCCGATATATACATCATCCATGATGACGCTATTCATGCCAATCATAGAATTCTTGCCAATTACAGCGCCATGAATAATGGCTCCATGGCCAATATGAGCGCTTTCGCGGAGGATAACAGACTTGCCTGGAAACATGTGCAATGTACAATTCTCTTGGATATTACAACCATCTTCAACAATAATCGCGCCCCAATCGCCTCGTAAGGCAGCACCGGGACCGACATAGACGTCCTTTCCAATAGTGACATTTCCCGTAACGACCGCCTGAGGATGAATAAAAGCTGATTCATGGATGACAGGTATATAACCGTTAAATTCGTATATCATTTTAAATCTGTTATTGATTTTATCTTTTTTAAAATAAGGAAGGCAGCCGGACAAATCAGCGTATTATTTAGATTTAAGGATGTCCTTATAAAATAGGCATCTTCATCCGTATGCGGATAATTTCTACAAGCCTCAGGTCTCACCTCGTAAATACTGCAACGATTATCTTCTTGTAAAAAGAAACAAGGCACTTGCGAAAAAGATTTTTCCCCGTTGATATCTTCGATAACGTACTTCCTTTCAAAGAGTTTTGGTGTCATCTTCAGGTGTTGTGCTATCCTTTTAATATCTTTATTGGTGACTAAAGGCGGAGAAGTCTTGCAGCAATTAGCACAAGCTAAACAATCGATTTTTGAAAAAACTTCTTGGTGGCAACTTTTTAGGGATTCGACGAGTTGATGATTCGCCTGCTTTTTCAATGATTTCAGGGATTCTAAGCTATCCTCTTTATTGATTAATGCCTCGTGGAGTATGTGTTGATATTCAGGTTTCATGGAAATTTATCATTTTTCGTGAGTTCTTCCTAATATCCGATTCCAGAGGCTTTGAAATACCATTTTTACATCCATATTTTCAGGTTTTTGCCTGTCTTCAAGCATTTCAAAAACACCATTTTGATCTTGTCTCAAATTAAATTTAAAAACAGATTGTTCTTCTTCTCCATTACCTAAAGGCAGGCCGCCAAAACGGAGATCTATATATTCATATGAATAATCTCCTGTCTTTTTTATATTAAAATACCCATCGCTAAACCACGATAAAGTTCTAAGCGTATAATCGCTAGAAAGTGTATCTCCCAAATGAAGGTAAGATTTAGGAATCGTATTTAAAGTGAATTTTTTTTCTTTATCTAAAAAGGAATACAAACCAACATAATATGCATCTTCTGATTCTGCCAAGCCATACCACAAGGCATTATTCAAGATAGTCGGTGTAGTCATAAAGCGCTCATACTTAATTTCATCCATCGCTAATGAATTTTCAAATATTGTATTGACCCTGGTTTTATTGACAATCGTAAAAATCATGTACAAAGAACTTAAAATAAGTCCTGCATTGTTCCAAAAACGGCGAGAAGGGTGCATCCTATCAAAAGCCGCAGCCGACAAAAGGCACACTAAAAATGGCAAAGTGTAAAGTGGATCGACTACAGAAATATTATTGAAGGCAACCCGATAATTACTAAATGGCTGAAATATCTGAGTACCATAATTGGTAAAACAATCTAGGATTGGGTGCGTGATTAGGCCTAGCATAAATAACCAAATCCATCCACTAAGACTTACTTCTGGTGTAGTATATCCCTTTCGAAAATATCTAAGATATACCATAAATGCCCATCCACTACTTAAAGCCAAAAACAATAGAAACTTGAGGCCACTAATCCCATTGCTAAAGCTAAAATATCCCATAATCGCAATACCTAGGATACACCACAAACCAATCCCAAACCAACGATGCCAAGGTTGTTGATACAGCTTGTGCACACCGAAACCTAGGATCAAGGCTAGAACGAAATTTGTAAACAAACCATGCGAAATACCTCTATGAAATGCTAGGGCATCAATTGGAGTCAGAAAATAATTGGCAAATACATCTAAATCCGGGATTGTCCCTGCTATTGCTCCCCAAATCATGGCTCTGTTGCCCACCTTTTTTCCTAAAGCGGCTTCTCCTACTGCAGCACCGAGGACGATTTGCGTCAAAGAGTCCATATCAATTCATTCCGGGTTTTACATTCCCATGGATAATATTGAGTGAAGTTATGGCTTTATCAGCGGCTAATTGTTCTGCTGACTTCTTATTAAAATCTTCCGCTGTCGAAATTTCCTCTCCACCGATTACAACCGCGACTTTAAAGAAATCCCTTTTATCAACTTTGATTTTTTCTAAAGTTGTAAATTGAACTTCTTTACCATGTTTTTGGCACCACTCCAATAGGATCGACTTATGGTTATCATCCTTTTGCTCCAATTCTTCAAAATCCAGATACCGTTTCAGAATCGTTTTGATGACGTAATCCCGGGTTTTCGTATATCCAAATTCAATATAGATAGCGCCGATAAGAGCTTCAAGCGCATTGCCTAACATAGCACTACTCAGTTTTCCCATGCTGTATTCCGACAGAATCACATCGAGTCCCATATTATCTGCGATCTCATTGAGCGATTGTCTTTTTACGATTTTAGACCGCATCTTTGTAAGAAAGCCCTCATCTCTATTTGGGTATTTCATAAAGAGATATTCCGCAACAATAGTTGACAAGATGGCATCGCCCAAATATTCCAACCGTTCATTAGTTGGTTTGTTGGGTGTTTCATTAGACATGGATTTGTGATAAAAGGCAGTTTTAAAGATACTAAGATTAACAGGCGTAAATCCGAGTATCGGCTTTAATTGCTGTGCCAATTCACGATCACTAGAATAATATAGATTATAAATCCGGCGAATAAAGTCCAAAACTAATTTTTAAATCTTTTTATGATTACAGAAGCATTGTGACCTCCAAAGCCAAAAGTATTGCTTAAAGCTGCGTCAATCGTACGCTCTTGAAGTTTATTGAATGTAAAGTTAAGTCTAGAATCAAAAGCCTCATCATCCGTAAAATGGTTGATGGTCGGCGGGATAAATCCTTCATTAATGGCTGCCACACATGCAATAGCTTCAATAGCACCGGCTCCTCCTAGTAAATGACCTGTCATAGATTTAGTACTAGAAATATTCATCTTGTATGCATGATCTCCAAAAACAGCTTGGATTGCTTTAACTTCCGCTACATCACCTAAAGGTGTAGAAGTACCGTGAACATTTACATAATCAATATCTTCCGGGCGCATTCCTGCATCCTTAATGGCTAGTGCCATTACATTTCTTGCTCCTAATCCTTCAGGATGTGGCGCCGTCATATGATAGGCATCTGCAGTCATACCTGCACCCATAATTTCTCCGTAAATCGTAGCACCGCGGTTAAGTGCATGCTCAAGTTCTTCGAGAACTAATGCTCCTGCGCCTTCGCCTAGAACAAATCCATCTCTATCTTTATCGAAAGGTCGGCTCGCCGTCTCTGGAGAATCATTCCGCTCAGACATAGCTTTCATGGCTGAAAAACCGCCTACACTCGCTTTTGTAATGGCTGCTTCCGAACCACCGGTTATCATGACATCGGCACGACCACTGCGGATATAATCAAAAGAAGTTATAATAGAATGCGTCGAAGATGCACATGCTGAAACTACACCATAATTAATTCCTCTAAATCCATATTTGATAGAAATATGTCCCGGTGCAATATCACCGATGAGTTTGGGTATCAAAAAAGGGCTATATCGTGGATCACCCGTGTTTAGAGCGGCTTCTGAAATGTCATTTTCGATGGTTTCAAATCCTCCGATACCTGTTCCCCATACCACACCTGCTCTATCCAAGTTTAAGGTATCGAGATCAAGCCTGGACATCTTAATGGCTTCATCGGCTACTACTAATGCATATTGCGCAAATGGATCCAAACGTCGTGCATCCTTTCGAGGAATAAATTGCTCGACATCAAAATTTTTCAATTCGCAAGCAAACTTCACTTTAAATAAAGAAGCATCAAATTTTGTAATGTTATTGGCACCACTCTCTCCTTTTTTCAATCCTTCGATATATTCGCTATACGTATTACCAATGGGTGTCAAGGCTCCTATTCCCGTTATTACTACTCGTCTCATATAGAATGTTTAGATAAGTTTTGGCAAAAATCGTTGATTTTTTGGAATTATAACAGTTTTTCGTTAATAACTTTTATCTATTTTTGATAGTAGTTCTCTTTTTTGTCAAAATCGGATAATTTACAGCATATTTTGACCAAGATGTGTAGCTATTTTCCTACAACTATGAAAAATCAATCCTAGAGCTTCGTCAATATAAAGAAATTAATAAAATGTAGTTCTTTTTAAAAAGATTTAATTATTTTTTTTAAAGATCAAGGCGAAAAACGCAGGCATAGTGGTAACTATGGCGAGTAT
>JAIXKS010000026.1 GCA_026928325.1 Chitinophagales bacterium
ATGTACCCTTCCCACGAGTTACTTACCACTAAATGACTGACTAAAGATTGATAATCAGCTATATCCGTCAAATAATGCAAATTCCCGCTGTCTCTGAAATAAAATTTCGGCGACTTCACCAAGCGCTTACTGATATTAATAAACCACGGCTGCAAGCGTCGAATAATAAAAGCCTGCTCCAAAAGCCCTATATATTTTTGTACTGTTTTAACAGACATTCCGTATTTCAAACCTTATTAAATAGCATTAATTTAGGTTTTAAACCCCAATGTATGAAGCGAGTAAAATACGTGTATAATGAGCATACCTTAAAATATGAGGAGCACAAGCTTACACGCAAAGAGAAAGTAAAAAGGAGTGTAGCGTTTTTCTCTACAGTCATCATTACTGCAGTATTATTGTTTGTAATTGCATATCAATACTTTCCCACACCTAAGGAGAAACTTTTAGAAAAAGAAAGAGAAGTGAGTGAATTTTATCTAGCTCAACTTCAAGAAGAATATGACATGTTGACAAATAAGATCGAAACCCTTCATGTCAAAGATAATGAAATCAATAGAATGATTCTTGGCGCTAATCCCATCGACGAGTCAGTATGGAATGGTGGTATTGGTGGACATAATAAATACAAAGGATTAGAAAATTATAATAACGTAGGAGCGCTAATCGTCACGAATTTAAAAAAGGTTGACGAGTTAAAACTTAAAATCGAAATTCAGAAAAGCTCACTCGATAGTTTATATAAAGTAGCAAAAACGAATGAAGAAAAATTAGCCTCTATTCCATCTATTAAGCCGGTTAAGGAAACATCGCTTAAAAAGGAAGTTAAGTTTTTGTCTGGTTTTGGTATGCGAATTCACCCGATTCACAAACTCAAAAGATTCCATAAGGGTATAGACTTTACAGCGCCCAAGGGTACGGACATTCAAGCAACAGGTAATGGAAGAGTTGTAGGTGTCAATAAAGCGGGTAGTGGATATGGCAAAAATGTGATGATTGATCACGGATATGGATATAAAACCTTATATGCCCATATGCATTCAATCAATGTCAAAGAAGGTCAAATCGTAAAGAAAGGACAGAAAATCGGACTAGTAGGTAGTACAGGAGCTTCTACAGGTTCACATTTACACTATGAAGTTTGGGTAAATGGTTCCGCTGTTAATCCTATTGATTATTGTTTGGATGGATTGACACCACAAGAATATCAAGAGCTAGTAAAGAGAGCGAGTACAGATAATCAATCCTTGGATTAATCAATGGAT
Source organism: Chitinophagales bacterium (assembly GCA_026928325.1). GTDB lineage: Bacteria > Bacteroidota > Bacteroidia > Chitinophagales > Saprospiraceae > OLB9. Next base: position 1,266 of record JAIXKS010000026.1, read on the forward strand.
GCTCGTTGGCATTTTCAATATTGATGTATTATATGAAAGATGCGTAAGTAATCCGTCCGTTAAATTAACGTTAATTTCTTTTGTAAAAGATACCTAGTTGGTGTATATTGCGTCTTAATTTCAATAAATAGCATAAAAAATGAATTTTAAAACATTGTTTTCAGTAGTTTGCCTAAGCTTGAGTAGTGTTTTGATTTGGGCTAACAATTCACCATTCCCTTCTATTTCGGTTAAAACTTTAGACGGTAAAAGTGTCAATATACAAGACTATACCAAAAATGGTAAGATAACAGTAGTTTCTTTTTGGGCGACTTGGTGTACCCCTTGTAAAAGAGAATTGGATGCTGTACATGAAATTTATGAAGAATGGTTAGAGAAGTACGATGTTCAAATATTAGCCATCACGATTGATGATGCTCGAGGCCTATCTAAAGTGCCAGCAATGGTTAAAAGTAAAGGATGGGAATTTACGGTACTTGCGGATTCAAAACAAGAATTACAGCGTGCCTTGAATTTTCAAACCATCCCACAAACTTTCTTGTTGGATCAAAATGGAGAAATTGTCTATGCCCATAATGGCTATAATTCAGGCGATGAGCTAGAGCTAGAAAAGAAAATTGCAGCTTTAGTAAAGTAAGATTTTTTTTAAGACTAGTGCTAACTAAGTCTATAAAAAGACTTAAATAATAATGGAAGTTATTTTTTAAAAGATCAAGGCAAAAAACGCAGGCATAGTGGTAACTATGACGAGTATTTTTAACGAAGAGATTTGAAAAAAGAACGACATTTCATTAAGCTTTTTTTGTGGACGGAGCACTAGTCCTTATTCATCCTTGACATAAGAATGTGATTCTGTATCGAGGATAGGGTACTACTGATTATACCAATTGCCTAAATCGAAGACGAATCCTACGTTAAAATAGGTATTGTCATATTTGAGATCGCCAGAATTTAATTTTTTCGAAATGCCATATTGAATTTGGGCTTTAATATATTTGTAGCCGCCACGAAGAGTAATTGCGGGTTCAAAAAATACCCACAGGTTATCTTCAACAAGATCTTTATGGAGGAATTCCTGATCTAATTCTTCCTGCGAATATCCATCTGCTAAAAAGTCATAGTATTTTAATCCGGCCAATCGTCCACTAATAGCGATATCGATATATTTTGACGTCCATCCTATATTGGGTTGAACAAATAATCTTGTTCCGTTAGAAGAATAATTTTTGCCGTTTTCGGTATCCTTATAATCGAGTCTTCCTAAGCCGGCACCAGCATAGGTTTCAAACACGAAGTCATTGAAACGGTCAAAATAGCCAGCTCCAAGTTCAACAAGTGAACCTTCACCTTTCTTATTACCTGGTCTGTCCGTATCGTCAGCCGATCTATATGTCCAAAATCCATTGGCCATAAGCCCGATATGATTGGTAACGGCATATGCTGCTTGGAGGTTGCCACCCGTAGATCCTACTATTTTCAATTCTTTTTCTTCTTGCAATAAGGGAACGTTCGATCCATTAGGTATATAAAGTTTGGTTTTGCAAGAAGTAATCAAGAGCAAAAGACTTACAAAATACAAAAAGGATATATGCTTCATGGTGATGCGTTTAAATTTTAAAAACAAAGATAAGACATCTCAAAAACCTTTGAGCCTCAAATGACTAATTTATTAACAAGAGTGCCTATACCTTGGTTCAGTTATGGATGGGCATCTCGGCTACATTTAGTACAAATGTAGAGGACATTTAGATTAGAAAATACTTGATTTCGAGAATAAAAACGTAAACACAAGAATACCTAATACTCGTATTTCCAACCTCGCAATTGGTTAATTTATGTTGTTGTTGAGGGTACTTTGAATTTCGATTCAGTATAAAAATAATACGCAACATTACTAATTCTGATGTCGCAATTAAATTTATACCTTGAAAGCACGCTCTAAGTGCTCCAAGGATTCAACCTAGAGCGTGCTATATAAATGTTACATATAACTTTCCATTGGCGGGCACACGCAGACTAAATTTCTATCTCCATAAGCACTATCTACACGGCTAACACTCGGCCAAAACTTACTTTCCTTAATATAAGGCAGTGGGTAAGCTGCTTTTTGTCTTGAATAGCTATAAGGCCATGCATCTCCTGTTAAAATTTCTGCAGTATGTGGCGCATTACCTAAGACATTGGAATCAACAGGCATAGCTCCTGATGCAACTTCGTCTATTTCTTTTCTAATTTCTAAAAGCGCATCACAGAATCTGTCTAATTCGTCCTTGTCTTCACTTTCTGTTGGTTCGATCATAAGCGTTCCAGCTACAGGAAATGATAGGGTCGGCGCGTGGAATCCGTAATCCATCAAGCGCTTAGCTACGTCTTCAGCACTTACTCCGGCTGCTTTAAATCCTCTTAAGTCCACAATCATCTCATGGGCAGCCGTTCCATTGGCTCCGGAGTAAAGGATTGGATATGCTTTTTCTAATCTTGCTTTGATGTAATTTGCATTAAGAATGGCATATTTAGTGGCATTGGTCAAGCCGTCATGACCTAACATTCGGATATATCCATAAGATATCAATAAGATATTTGCACTTCCATAAGGCGCAGAAGAAACAGCATGAATTGCTTTGTTGCCACCTGTCGAAATCAAGGTGTGACCAGGTAAGAATGCCGCCAATTTTTCATTGACACATATTGGACCCATACCAGGACCACCACCACCATGAGGGATAGCAAAGGTCTTGTGTAGGTTTAGGTGACATACGTCCGCACCGATTAATCCTGGACTAGTTAGGCCAACCTGAGCGTTCATATTGGCACCGTCCATATAGACAAGACCACCAAAGTCATGGGTGATTTGACAAATCTCACGAATAGAGGTTTCAAACACACCATGGGTACTTGGATAAGTAATCATTAAGCAAGCTAGGTTGTCCTGATGTTTTTCTGCTTTTGCTTTAAGGTCTTCTACATCTACGTTTCCACTTTCGTCGCAATTGACGACCACGACCTCCATGCCGCATAATACAGCGGAAGCAGGATTGGTACCATGGGCAGATGATGGAATTAGAGCAATATTTCTATGAAAATCGTTGCGATCCTCGTGATAAGCGCGAATAGTCAATAAACCAGAATATTCGCCTTGAGCGCCAGAGTTTGGTTGTAGCGAACAAGCTTTAAACCCAGTTATTTCTGCAAGATAAGCACTCAATTCCTCAATAATCTGTTGGTAGCCTACTGTTTGATCGGCAGGTGCAAATGGGTGCATCGCTGAAAATTCAGGCCATGTGACAGGTATCATTTCTGAAGCTGCATTGAGTTTCATCGTACAAGACCCTAACGAAATCATAGAATGAACCAAAGATAAATCCTTGTTTTCTAGATGCTTGATATATCGCATCATTTTACTTTCGGTGTGGTACTTGCTGAATACAGGATGCGTAAGATATTCACTTGTCCGAGCCATATTACCTAACTGTGTCGAGTTCGCATGGACCGTTTCCATGGTAATGGCCTTGGCAGATTCAAGGACAGATATGATCGCTTGAATGTCTTGGTCTAGGGTCGTTTCATCTATGGATATGGTAACCTTTCCCTCGTTGAAATAATTGAAATTAATGCCTGCTTTGGCACTCGCTATTTTGATTTTTTCTTTAAGCGTATCATCGACTAATAAAGAAATCGTATCAAAATAATGCTCATTTACGACGTTATAAGCAGAGCCACTTAGCGTTCGTGCTAATTTGACGGTTTGATGGTGAATTTGCGTTGCAACATTTTTGATGCCTTCCGGACCGTGATAAACAGCATACATACCTGCCATGATAGCAAGTAATGCTTGTGCTGTACAAATGTTGGAAGTTGCTTTTTCTCGTCGAATGTGCTGTTCCCTAGTTTGGAGCGCCATACGCAAAGCTTGTTTTCCTTGAGCATCAATAGATACGCCGATGATACGTCCTGGAATCAAGCGTTTGTTATCTTCTTTAGTTGAAAAAAAGGCTGCATGTGGACCACCAAATCCCATAGGTACGCCAAAGCGTTGTGTATTACCCACAACGACGTCTGCACCCCAATTGCCGGGAGCTTCCAATATGGCTAAAGACATGATATCGGCTGCTACAACTACTTGAATTTCTTTTTCATTGCACTTAGCCGTAAAATCCTTATAATCGTGTACTTCTCCTAGTGCATCCGGGTATTGAATTAAAACACCAAAATAATCATCAGAAAAATCGAAAGTTTGCCAATCTCCTTGGATAATTTCGAAATTTAAAGGTTTAGCCCGAGTGATGATGACATCTAGCGTTTGCTTAAATACGTTTTTATCTACAAAAAACTTGGTAGCCGGTTGATTTTTTTTCTTTTTATTATGAATGGCTTCTGCCATAAACATAGCTTCTGCCGCAGCCGTTCCTTCGTCAAGTAAGGAAGCATTTGCTATTGGTAATCCCGTAAGATCAGATATCATCGTCTGGAAATTCAATAGTGCTTCAAGTCTTCCTTGAGATATTTCAGCTTGGTATGGCGTATATTGTGTGTACCATCCCGGGTTTTCAAAGATATTTCTCAGAATGACTGAAGGTACAATAGTATCGTAATACCCTTGACCAATATAATTTTTGAACACTTTATTTTTCGATGCAATCTCTTTTAGCATACGCAAATATTCATATTCTGTTAATGAATCCGGTATATTGAGTTGCCCTGCCATTCGAATGTTTTCAGGTACTGTTTTGTCTATCAGCTGATCTAAACTGTCAAAGCCGATTACCTTTAACATCTCCTTTGTTTCATCGGGACGGATTCCGATGTGTCTTCTAGAAAAGTCCGAAGTTGATTTGTAAGCCATTGTCAAAATATTTTATTATCTGATGTGTTAATAATTGCGTGCGAAGTTATACTTTTTTTTGTATAAATAAAATGATATAGATTATAATCAAAATTTTATTGTTCCGGGATTAGGCATTTGATTGCGTTATGAGCACTAAAGGAGTAAAAAAACAGAGACTTTTTGTCGAAAAGCATCGCAATTGCAATGGTTAGAGAGAATAAGTCAAGAGACGGCTGATTGAGAGCTATTTTTCCACGTAATAGATTTTCTAATGTTTAATTCGAGATTGATATTCTGTTTTTTAGGGCTTTTAAAAATGCTATTATTATTCGAATGGATCATGAAGCCAAAGGTCTAAATAAAGTGATATTCGTGTATTTAAATGATTGCATCATGAGTTAAAAGGTGTTTTTTAACCCTTGAAAATGGAGTTGTGAAAAAATATTTTGCGATTATATTATATTGGTTTTAGTCGGAATAGTTGAAGGATTACTTATAAAAAACGAATGCTATTTATCGTTAAATACTTATTAGGGTGTGTGGATATTCGTTAATCTTATCTTAAAACAAGCCTTTTTTTATGGATTCGATTAAACTTCAGCCTGAAAAATCAGTCTGTCCATTAAAGGACATTTATAACATGGTCAATCGGTCAGATACAGAAGTGATAGCTTTAATCAAGAGCCGCTCCGATGTAGAGCAAGGTTATAGGTTATTGATATCACAGTATAAAGAACCATTGTATTGGCACATTAGAAGAATGGTCAAAAATCATGACGATGCGGACGATATCCTTCAAAACACCTTTATTAAGGTATTTAAAAATATTGAGCAGTTTAAGCAAGAAAGTAGTTTGAAAACATGGTTATACAGAATTGCAACGAATGAAAGCATAAGTTTTCTGAATAACCCTAAGAATCAAGGTTTTGATCCTTTAGAAAGTGTTCAGCACGAAGGTGCGGTAGATGATTTGGCAGATTATGATGATATTCATTCGAAATTAAATAAAGCCATTGACACCCTTCCGGCAAAACAAAAGGCGGTATTCGTGATGCGATACTATGATGAGATGCCTTATCAAGACATCGCAGAGATAACCGGTACAAGCGAAGGATCATTAAAAGCTTCTTTTCACTTAGCGGTCAAAAAAATTGAAACTTATTTAAAAAGTTGAACGTATGGACACGGAAAATATAGACATACATGCAGAATTGGCGGAATTAAGCCCGCTTTTATCCCAAATCTCAAAGGAGAAAGAAGGAATAGTTCCGGAAGGGTATTTTGAAAGTGTCGAGGAGCAGATTAGTGAGCAGATGGCAGTCATCTTGGTAGATGGTCAAGAGGAGCGTCAAGTTCCAATGGATTACTTTGAGTCGCTTGAAGATAAAATCCTTATGCGTATGAATCACCGACAAGAAAGTGCAAATAGTCCAATAATTGTGATGATGACGCGTACTTGGGTTAAAATGGCAGCTGCTTTAGTACTGATATTAGGTGCCATGATATTGTTTAACAATCAGGGACAGTCGAACGAACCAGAATTAACAGCGGTCAATGATTGGGACGAACAAGAGTTATGGGATTTTTTGATCGATAATAGTGACGATATCAGTTTGATGATGCTTATCGACGAAGGATTAGTAGAGCCGTCCGACTTGATTGTATCCGCAGAATAAAAGGCAATTTATTTTTTTTTCTATATATTTTTTCATAAACATCAAATAATTATAATCATGAACACAAAAAAATTGAAATTCAGAATGCCACTTTTAGTGGTTCTAGCATTGATGGTCATAAATTTATCAGCACAAAAACGTCAGCCAAAAGGTGAAATGCAACAAAAAATGGCCGAACAACAAGCAACATTTTTGGTCAAAAAGCTCGAATTGAGTGAAGCTGAGTCTCAGAAATTCATGCCTGTTTACAATGAATACAAGGCAGAAATACAGAAAAATAGAGCAGCACAACAGTTTGACTTTTCCAAAGATCTTTCGGATAAGGACGCTGAGGCGCAACTGAATGCCATGCTCAATATGCGTGCAAAGGAGATAGAGATTCAACGTGCGTATATCAACAGATTCAAGGCAGTCATACCTGTCCAAAAAATCGGTATGGTATTCAGATCCGATCGAGATTACAAACAAGGCGTGATGAAGAATATGAAAAAGCGCAATCACAAAAATAAAGGAGAAAAATTGCAGGAAGGTCGGCAGGAAAAGACCAAATAACCTTTGTGGTATTTTAAGTCAATCGCTATTTCAGGGTCAGGAAGGGTATTTTCTGACCCTGATTTTTTTGGGTTGCTACTGTTGATTCGGTTGACTGGTTGGAACTCAGTATCAGCCTTGTTTTTCGACAGAGAAAGCTCTTTGCTATACTTAGATTTTGCGGTTTTCATGTTGATACAGGGTGCTAATTCTTGGCTTTACCAATATTTTTACTAAAATAATCCATCGAAGTCAGATATTCTTCTTACTTTTCGCTTGTTTTGATATGCCGGTTAAATATGCTATCCATCCTCATACCTATATATAATCATGATGTTCGCCCTTTGGTTACAACGCTGATGAAGCAATGTAATAAGTTGGATATTCCGTTTCAGATATTGTGTTTTGATGACGGATCACAGCAAAAATATAAGGATTTGAATAAAGAATTGGCATTTAGAATCAATGTCAACTACACGGAACTTGATGAAAATATGGGCCGGAGTAAGATTCGAAATTGGTTGGGTAAGGCAGCGTATTTCGAGTATATCTTGTTTTTGGATTGTGATAGTGTCGTAAAAAACAGAAACTTTATTAAAAACTATATGGATCGGCTTCCTGTAGATCACGTCATTCAAGGTGGGCGAGCCTATCAGCCTAAAAAACCAAGAGCCAAAAAGAAAATTTTACATTGGGTCTATGGAACAAAGAGAGAGTCATTGCCGGCTAAAAAGCGCAATCAATCGCCTTATTTGAATTTTCATTCGAATAATTTTTTAATTCCCGAAGCGCTATTTCGAGAAAACCTCTTCGATGAAGAAGTGAAAGGTTATGGTTATGAAGATATGTTGTATGCTTTTGATTTGGAGCGGAAAGGCATTCGCATCCTCCATATCGACAATCCGGTCATCCATGACGGGCTTGAGATGAACCATGTTTTTTTAAGTAAAACAAAAAACGGGCTTAATAATCTGGCTACGCTCTATCGATTGAAAAGAATTCGCCATACTCGGTTGATTGATTTTTATGAGTGGATGGAATACTACCGATTGACACCGTTATTTTTTAAAATGTATAAAAAATTAGAAAAGCGGATAGAAGCCAATATTCTTTCAGAAAAACCATCAATGACCTACTTCATGATGTGGAAATTGAATTATTTTGTTACTCAAATTGGCCAATAGGGTAGCCTAATCGGGTTAAATTATGCTATAAAATAGTAGATTTTGCTTGTGCAAAGGCTTGAACTTTGGAAAAAATCAAAATAAATGATAAAAAAGTTAGCTTCTGTATAATAAAAACTTAAAATTAACGTCTAATATTTATTGTTAATGATTTGATAATGGTTGGATGGATAAAAGACTATAGAGGCACTCAAATTATTATAATTTTCAATAAAAAAATAACAACCCATTTTTTCTTTCGGAATACTCGAAAACATTTCCGAAAAGGATAACATGGAGCACAAAAATAAAATTAACGGTTAGAGGAAGTAGTCAATAAAACCACTTCTGTATAGCGTTTTTATTGTCGTTATGTTATAACAACATACTAGTGCTCTGTCAACAAAAATATCTTAATGAAATGTCGTTCTTTTTTCAAATCTCATCGTTAAAAATACTCGTCATAGTTACCACTATGCCTGCGTTTTTCGCCTTGATCTTTAAAAAAATAACTTCCATTATTATTTAAATCTTTTTATAGACAGAACACTAGGCATATTTTGGTCAAAGTCAAACAAAAAAACGTATTAAAAATGAGAAGATTAAATGATTTTAGTGGTCGATTTCGCAGTGTTATTCAACAGATATTGCTGCTTGTATTTAGCGGATGTTCAATGAGTCTTATGGCGCAGAATGACTTTTTAGATTGTTTTTTAATGTACACTGAACAAAAATATGAAGAAACTGCGAATTGTTTAACTTCCATTTTAGATTCCAACCCTATAGATGTCATGGCATTGAATCAAAGAGCATATTGTTATTTGTGGCTGAATCAGCCAGAAATGGCAATCAGAGATTTGAGTGTTGCGCTTCTATTTTTAGATGAACAGCATAAATATCCATCCAAAGATAACTTATTTATTAATAGGGCGAGAGCTCATCGCAAAATCGGCAATTATATCAGGGCATTTGATGATTACGCTGAAGCGCAAAGGATTAATCCTATGAACGTAGATACATATATTGATAGAGGCTTTTTTTATTTGGATTTAAAATGTTATGATGCTTCGGCTAAAGAATGGCAATTTCTATTCAATGTGGATACTATTACTTATGATCCGTTAATATGGTTAGCAAAAATTATGATTGAATTAAAAGAATTGGATAGAGCTATTGAAGTGTTAGACGAGGTGGAAAATAGAGATATTCAACATCCTTTATTATACAAGTATAGAAGTGATGCCTTATATATGCAAGGAGATCATAAACATGCAATCGATGATGCTATTGACTATGTTTATTTTGATCAATGGAAAACAAGCGAAGCACAAATGGAACTTAGCCGATTTTACGACATAGAGCCCGATTATTTATTAGAAAAAATAAGTGAGCGTGTGGATAATGACCCGCATTATAATACTAATTGGCTTTATGTTCGTGCAGATTTTAATAGATTCAAAGGGCGATATCGTGAGGCAATCGAAGATTATAATACGATTGAAAAACTTAATCCTGATGATCATGAACCCGTCTTATATATAAGAAGAGGCAATAATTACTTATCATTAGGTGATTATGACAAAGCAATTACTGAATATGACATAGCCATTAAAATTGAGGAATCGTACTGGCCATTATTATATAAAGCAAAGGCAAAATTCCATAAAGCTGATTATCAAGCTGCGATTTTAGATTATACAAAGGCAATATCGTGTGCTCCTGATTTTTATTACAGCTATTATATGCGAGGTTGGACGAAAACTTATATCCACGATTATATAGGAGCATTGGAAGATTATAATACTTCAATTGATTTGGATCCGAATTATGCATATACTTATTTTGCAAGAGGAGAAGTTTATAAAATGATGATCCATGAGCCACAATTAGCCGAAGATGATTTCAATAAAATATTGACCTTAGAAAATGAAATTTTTCAATCAAGCAATTGTCGTCAATATGCTTTACTGCATTTGGGTCGCATCGATGAAGCTATCGCTTTTCAAAATGAAATATTAGAAAAGTATCCTACATCAGGAAATTATTACGATGCCGCATGTCTTTATTCCTATTTGAACCGTCAATCAGAGGCAATTGAATCTTTGAATAAGTCATTTGAAAAAGGAAATAGAGATTTTATCAAATGTGAACATGATCGATATTTAGAAAATATCCGGAAGAATCCGGAGTTTGAGAGACTGATTAAAAAATGGAAAACTGATAATAAGGATTAAGGTGTTTAATGGTCAAAGATTAATTGAAATTTTGGATTTTGATTAACGATTTTTGAATGAATAGCTGATATATTCAAAAAATCAGTAGAAATCTAATCTTATAAAAATAAAAAATCTATCTTTACGCTCAAATAAAAATGTGAATGATATAAATAAATAATAAAGACATATAAAATATAGCGTTTCGCTTTAAAAATTTTCCCGTTTGTAGAAAACTTGCAAACATTTCTTAAAAGCACGGGGAGAGTAAAAGTGGAAACGCCTGCGGTATAGCGTGGGCGTTCCTTTTTGCTTCGTGCTTTGGGTTTTGCAAGGACCTCTACAACGAGCAATGGGAATTAGCCCACGTTGCTTTTTTATACGAAACGCCAGATTTGATAAAACGTAAACTTTTTAAAAACAAATATCAATATGGCAATCAATCTACAGAAAGGTCAAAAAATTGACATTGGACTTACCAAAATGACTATCGGTTTGGGTTGGGATCCAAATGAAGGAACAGGACAAGATTTCGACTTAGACGCTTCGGCATTTATGATTGACGGAAATCGCTTAATTCCCTCGGAAAATTTCTTTGTGTTTTACGGGAATACAGATTCTCCTGACGGAGCTTTACGACACACAGGTGATGACCCGACATATAATAAAACATATTACTTAATTTTTAAATATAAATAAATGTATGGAAACAATCGAAAATGAATATCCACTAAAAGCAGAATGGTGGAGACGCTTAATTGGGCACTTATTGACATCTTTATATTTTCATCATTTGCAGCGATGATTGTAGATGAAACTGTTGTTTATGAAAATTTAAAAGGAAAAGCGGTTTTGTATTATGTTTTATTATTTTATTTGTTATTTGAATGGATTTTTAATCGTACTGTAGGAAAATTTATAACTGGAACAATCGTAATAAGTACTCGAACTTTTGGACGACCTACGTTTGGTCAAATCTTAAGTAGGACGTTCTTAAGAATTATACCTTTTGAATTTGTATCGTTTATTTCAAAAAAACCGTGTGGATGGCACGATTCGATTCCAAATACAATGGTAACTACCATTAGCGAAAGAAGAAGATATCAAATAGAAAGACCTAAATCATATCAAAAATAACAGAACTTCATTCAAAATGGAATTGCAACAATCCCGATTCATTAAAATTATGGATAACACCACCAAAGAAAATCGGTTCTTTTAGCCAAAATTGGACAGCAGGTTGAATATCTATTTGACATGATATATGCTGTTTATGACAAAGAGTAAAATAAAAGCGGATGCCGAAAAGCGGATAGAGTAGGCGAGATAATTAAAAATACACAGTATGAAAACACAATTTTATTTTTTAGCATTTTTTATTTGTACAACATGTCTTTTTTCATGCGAAAAAGATGACATTAGAGATTCTTATGTTGGTACTTATGTTGGAACGGAAACATACACAAACAACGGAAGAGTTTATACACGAGACACAAGTATTACAGTTACGAAATCATCGAATAATGAGAGTTCGATTATTATTTCTGCAAGTTTTTTTAAAATAGCACCCGATGCTGTTACGGTTGAGGTAAGGAACGGTAAGTTTTCTGCGGCTTTTACTTCATTGTTTGACAGCGCTACACGTACTGTAAATATAACAAATGGTTTGTTTAGTGGTCAGAAAATTTCCTATTCATATTCAGCTGATGGATATGTTACAACAAGTGTCAGTGCTACAAAGCTATAAGTTGAATAATACATTAACCTCACCCTCTCATTCCAGAAACGAGAGGGTGAGGTTAATGTTGTTTTTATAATCAAAGGTAGTAGCCACAACAAAACATAACACTAAATTAAAATGCCGTACCTATCATGAATAAATTCATACTCGTAATAATTTTTTTGGCAATTATGACAATGAGTTTTGCACAAAATGAGGATTTTGTTAATTGTCCATACGACTTTCAGGTAAAACCTTATGATGTACACAATAGTTTTCAAAGCTTGAATTCTAATAACATTTATGTTGCATTTCCATACAAATCCTATTTAGATTCAGCAAGTTGGTGGAGTTTTAAAACTATACAATCAACGTTTTCAGAATTAGAAAACATAAGAAAAATTGATCACGAGACAGTAAATATTGTCTTACGGAATTGTTTAGTGGATTCACTTTTGTCCAAATGGAATTACAACAATATTGATTCATTGGAATTGTTGCTAATTATACTTGAAAAATACCAAAACTATGCTGAAACTAATCCAGTATTATCCGATTTTTTTTACGAAGTTGCAGATAATTATGGAGTATTTGTTGCTAAAAACTTAACAGAATTAGCAGAAAACAACAAAAATCTAAAATCTACTTTCAAATTCAATTATGTAAGACAACACAGTAAGTGCTTAACGTATCCTCCAAATATTGGTCTTAGTAATTTGGAAAAAGTAATATTAAACATATCTCAAGGAAATTTCTCGTATTTGTGGGGTAGATTTTGGAATGGAACATCTTTCATTTTCAAATCTCTTATTGCTTTGCCTATGCTTTTGGTACTAATATTTTTTATCTATGGCTTTATTCTCATTATTCAAAAACATTTTTAATCTAAAAGAAATGAAAAAATTAAGTTTTATTATTTTAACAGTAATCACGACATTATGTTCGTTTGTTCTTTTTTCTAATTATGACCCTAAATTTGTGGAAATCTCCAGTGTAAGTGATGGCGGATACACCTATAACGTTGTTTATATGAATCGTGGAGGCAGTAAAAACCGTATCAAAGCAAAATACTTTGCTTCCAAGTCCAATGGGACTACAGTGCCGATTAGATATAATAGCTGGTCTCAAAATAAAAATATGATTGTTGTTTCAAGTGCTGGTTATATGGATAATTGCTTTGACCAATCGGCATCGCCTGTTGGTTTAACAATTGATAATGGTATAGTTGTAAATAGAAATTTAGCCACGTTTGACGGATTGTTAATTGTATATGCTACGGGTGGTATTGTTGCTACTGACTTAAGAAAGGGCGATTTAACATTACAAGGAAGTGGAATTACACCAGGAAGAAAATTCAATATTCGAAATAGTTGGACAGATAGGAACGATTTTATAAAATGGGCACAAGAACAGGAAGCTACGGTTTTTCAAACTCATTTGCTAATTTACAAAGACCAATTAGCTATAGGAAAGAATGCACCCTCAGATCCAAGAGAGCGCCGATTTCTAGCAGTGGGAAAAGATAAAATATCAGGAGATCTTTGTCACGTTGTTGTCAATCTACCTGAATATACTTCCTTATATAATGGAGCATTCCGAACGAAAAAATTTCTAAATGATACTGGTAACATGGAAATTACATTTATGATAAACCTCGACACAGGTTGTCAAGATGTGTGTACTTTATATAATAAGGATGCTTCTATTAATACTTTGATTAAAGGGCAATCCCTATTAGGAAATGCCGTCAATTTATTAGCCTACTACTACGAATGAAAATGAATTTTAAAATATACATAACTACATTCATTTGCTTTCTAATATTTTGGGGAAATATATACTCTCAAAAATTGGTAGCCTATTATCCTTTTGACAATGAAAGTGCAGAGGACATCAGCAGCAATAAAAACAATGGGAAATTAATTGGAAGCGTGACAAGTTACAATGACAGGTTTGGCAACCCTTGTGGTGCATTGTATTTCAATGGTAAAAATAGTTGTATTGAAGTGCCGAACTCAAAATCGTTAGAATCTATCACAGATTATATGTCGGTATCTGTTTGGTTTTATATTGATAAAACGAGTTACAATAATGTCATGCGAGATGTTTCTATTATCTGTAAAGCAGACAATTCAGACGAAACTGAAAGCAGCCCTCAATATCGGGTACAAATCTTACAAATGGCTAAACAAAGTGTAATTTCAATAAACACAGAATTTACAAGAAATGATACTGATTTTTTGAATCACTCTATTGAGTTTGATAAATGGAATTTTGTTTGTGTTACTTATAATGGTAACGAAGTGAAGATGTATTTGAATGGAAAGATTGTCTGGAGTAATCCATACATCAAGTCATTTATCAAAAACAATTCATCATTATTTATCGGTAAGGATCCTCCGGGAGGAATGGAATACTTTCGAGGTGCATTTGACGATTTAAAAATATATAATGGTGTACTTAGTCCTCAACAAATTACAACTATGTATAATGACAAGTCAAACAATGTTGTATGTGAAGATAGTTATTTGCCGTCTCCTGCACAAACTTCTACAACATCAAATGTAACAAAAACAGTAAAATCCAAAGTAGATAGTATTAAGATAATATCCACCTCAACTACTCACAAAGCAGGAAATGATACATTGAATTATCAATACGAACTGTCTTTCAATTCCTGCACACTTACTGCAATTATGTATGATGATGCAGAAGAAGATAACGACACAATATCAGTTTACTTTAATGGTAAAATAATTGTGGACTACCAAATGATATATCGCAAAAAAAACAAACCAATTGTAAAACTTCTTGAATTGAATTCTGGGTCGGAAAACATACTTGCCTCAAAAGCATGGAATAATGGGAAAATACCGCCAAACACACTGAAAATTGAGTTTTATGAGGGTGATTGGACACAGAATTTAAATAAACTGAAATACAAAAAACCTATAATAGAAAAGGTAATTCATTCTAAACCTGGTTTAGCAGGAGCTATTAAATTAAAATGTAAAGAAATATGAGAACCGCAAAATTTATGAATATTTTTAGTTTGTTGACATTGTCATGTATGTTTTTATCAAACGTTGAAATTCTGGAACAAGAAGTTACCCAATCGCAAATTGATTTGACTAAATATAATACTATTTCAAGGACAATAGATTCAATATACAATTTGATTGAATGTGACGAACAAAAGATTCATACATATAATAATGAAATAATATCTTTAGAAAATGAAAAAATAAAAATACAAGAAAAATGTAAATCACTTAATAGAGATACTTCAACTTGTTCAATATCTTTCAATTGTGATACTCTAAGTCAATCATTGAAACGAATTGACAAAAAAATAAAAGACAATTCTTTAAAAATTTCCAATAGCGAACAATCTATTCAAGCGCATCAAGAGAAAATCAATATTCAAAAAAAACAACTTCAAGATGCAAGCAAATCTATAGTTTCATCAATTAAAAAACATAATGGAAGCCTTAAACTTAAGTTTAAAGGAATTGACTACCATGTTTTTATTGCCAATACAGACTGTAATGAAATACAAATGCACTGGCTAAATAATAATAAAAAAAGATTTGTCAATATTGGAAATTTACTCAATTATTTAAAGAAAAAGAATACAACACCACTAATGATTACTAATGCAGGAATGTACACACCTGAACTAAAACCTCTAGGGTTGTATATTGAACAATATGAGCTTCGACCTCTTGATTTGAAATCGCCAAAAACTGATGGTAATTTTTATCTTAAACCTAATGGTGTTTACTATATTGATACATTTGGTGTATCTCACATCAAAACAACAGAGGAATTTCAAATAGAGTATGATGTTAAGAAAATGAACTATGCAACACAGTCCGGACCTATGTTACTAATAAATGATAAAATTCATTCATCTTTTAAAGAACGTTCTTTAAATAAAAAAATAAGAAGCGGTGTAGGAATAATTGATGACAAACGTACTGTTTTTGCCATTTCACTGGGAGAGGTAAACTTTTATGATTTTGCACTTCTATTCAAAGATATTTTTGGTTGTAATGATGCACTGTATTTAGACGGAGCAATTTCACAAATGTATTTGAACGATATAGATCCTAATGAATTAGGTGGACAGTTTGGTGCTCTTATTTCTGTAATTGAAAAAAACAAATAAAAGAAATTACAAACAGACGATGAAACTTAGATTTTTAATATTGCTTTTTTACTTTGGAATTTGTAATTTCGGTATGGCCCAAATGGGAGGATTCGGTAAATGGGAGATTTTGTATTCAGATGCTACTATAAAAGTTGAGATTTCCTTTCAAATCAAACCATGTAGTGGGATTGGAGAGAGTAACAATAAAAGCAAATATAGGTATAGAGTTACTGGCTTCCCAAAAAGCACATATAATAATTATATCAATTGGAAAATGGACTATATTGATTGTAATGGTAATTTATACTATAGAAACAATGCCTTAAATATTGGAAGTAATAACGTTCATTTTAAATCAAATGTTACTGATTTCATTGTTTACCCTGGAGATGAAGATTTTACTTGTAAGTCGTTAGAAAAAGCTCATTACGATGTTGTGCTTTCATCTTCAAAATCTTATGGAGGAGGAATAAAAAATTCTCAATTAAGAAAAGCAACAACATCTGAAATAACAGATATATGGAATGGAAAATATGGGGATAATCCAGGTCGACGTGACAAGTTAATAGCAAAAGGCATTGACCCAGATGATGTACAAAAGCGTATTAATTCAGGAGAAGGGAAACCAGCAAATGCTACGAATGTTGTTAAAACATTATCCGTTTATCCACAAGATTTAATTTTAGAAGTTAATAGTAGTCGAAAATATATTTATGTTACAATAGATGGGAATTCTGACTATGAAATTAAATTCCTTCCCATTTGGTGTAAGGTAGGAGTGAAAAATAAAGATAATTTTACAATTTTATATGAGACGAACAACTCTCAATTTAAACGTACTGATTGGTTTATAGTAAAGGCAGGTGAAAAGGAAGTGAGGATTGGAGTAACTCAAGGTGGCAAACCTCAAGCAAGCCCAACAACTATAGCAACAACAACCACATCATCATCATCAAAAACTTATAACAAGCTTACACAAAGTAATTGCTTTAATTGCCCTAAGATAAAGAATCAGGTAGGGATCTCTTTTTCGTATTTTGAAGACAGTGACATACGAAATGGAAAACAGATAGGTCTAAATTATGAAACCTTATTTAAATATGGATTTGGTGTTAGGACAGGCTTATTGGTGGATTTTTATAATAATAAGGAAAACGTTGGATTCTTGTTACCACTTCATTTAGAATATAGGCTAAACTTTTCGAAGAGTTTTAATGTATTTGGTTTTTATGGTGCAAGTTTAAATATGATTGGAAAATCAAATAGATATTCTCTACCATTATTGACTTCAGATTATGGTGCTGGAATACAAATAAATCATTTACAACTAATAATTTGTAATAATAAACAATTAATAAACCATACAAGGAAACATAAGTCTGGATTTGAACTTAAACCATATAAAAAAATCAATTTTACTTTATCTTTAATGTTTCCTCTATGATGAAAATAAATATGTTGTTATGTCAAATCATTATGGAATGACTCGGCAAAATAAATATAGATAATAATAATGAAATAATTTTTGAATGAATATTTTAACCAAACTAACTCTATTTATCTCATTAATAACTTTAACATCATTTTGCAAAACAGAAGTATCAAAAGATGTTTATATTTGTGGAGAAAATGGTGCAAAACGATATCATTATTCCAAAAACTGTCAAGGTTTATCAAATTGTAAAAAGGGGAAATTTAAGGTGTCATTATCAGATGCTAAATCAAAAGGTCTTACACTTTGTGGCTGGGAAGATTAATTAGTTTTATGATCATTGAATTATTGAATTGATTATCAAATCACAAAGAAGTCTTTTTTGACTAATTATTCGATTTTGTGAAATTTTTCAACCCAATTTTTTGTTCATATACATATATCTGTAAAAACGCTTTTGAGCAATTTTACAAAAAAATTAACCAGAATGGTTGGGATGTAAAACATGAATCGTAATTCATAGTCGTGGTCATGTGCTTATGTGTAA
Source organism: Chitinophagales bacterium (assembly GCA_026928325.1). Classification (GTDB taxonomy): domain Bacteria; phylum Bacteroidota; class Bacteroidia; order Chitinophagales; family Saprospiraceae; genus OLB9. The sequence goes on from JAIXKS010000026.1 coordinate 19,526, forward strand.
GAATAAAATCAAAATTTATAATAATATGATGGAATCAGTAGATGTGACTGAATTAGAAAAAGTAACAAATACAGAGGATATGTCGAAATTAGAATATGAAACCTTATGTATTTTTATTTTATTATTTTTGTTAATCATTATGATTACAGAACCATATTCTATTTTGCCCTTTATTTTAGTACTTGCAGTTAACTATTATTTTGATGAAGATGAAAGTGATGAAAATGAGGGTTACGTTACTCCGATAACTCAGAAAATCTTCGATAAGCATTTGTAAACGGAAATTCATTTATCGCACCACTTATAAAGATGGATCAAAAAGTAAAAAATGACCAACATTATTACACCAATAAACGTTTCTGATATGGTGTAATTACCGCATATACTGTCCCTCAAAATGATTATTGGTAATATAATAGATCAAAAAGCGATTCTCGGATTGCTTAAAAAATATATACCAGGTCGTTCTCTTATTAGCCTGATAGGCAATGTATTTCATGCCAGATTGGTATTTGGAAAAATATTCGGGAGCAGTGTGGTGTGGAAGGATGTTAATGTTTTGGTCAGTGAAGATTTTCATTTTGGTTACATAATCCAACGCCGATTCCATAAAACCAAAATAGTTTTCTTCGTATAGAATAGAAACCAAATCATTCGTAAGTTCAGTAGCCAATTCGGTATAGACAACTTCATTTCTTTGGTTGGGTGGCATAGAGTTTTCTTATGTGTTCGTGAACTCTTCGTAAAAACTCATCGCCAGAAATACCATTCGCCCAATCTTGTTCAAACGTGTCTTCCTCTACTACTTTTTTTGGAGCAGAATGATTAAGGTCTTCCTTATGATCAGGTTTTAGAACTACGGGCTTCATAACATGTTATTGATTACATTAAAACACAAAGCTACAATAAAAAGTTATTAATCAGCAATAAAATTGAGCTGGAAATGGTCAATGCTGATACTGAAAGCCAAAAGAACGTATAGCAAACATGATTTCACAAATTTGAACATATAAGCAAATCAACAATTATTTATGAAATCGTTCTGTTCATGTTGTCGAGACGACAAACACTAATTTGAAGCTTAGCGCAGACGCTAAGCTTATCAGGATGTTTTATTACGCTGCCTTACCCTCTTACACCTTTAAACAGCTATTAAGATTCCTGTAAGCAACAAGTTAGCGCATATACTGACCCTCAAAATGATTATTGGTAATGTAATATATCAAAAATTGGTTGCCGGATTGCTTAAAAAATATATACCAAGTCGTTCTCTTATTAGCCTGATAGGCAATGTATTTCATACCAGATTGGTATTTTGAAAAATATTCGGGTGCAGTGTGGTGTGGAAGGATATGGATTTTTTGTTCAATAAAAGTAATGATGTCAGCCGTATATTTCTTAGCAGATTCAATAAATCCGAAATAATCATTAAGATAAAGTATCGTAACAAGGTTGTTCAAGAATCCAGTAAATTCTTTACTATACCAAACATTACTACTTTTTGTTTCGGGAAGCATATAATTTTTCGATGTGCTCGTGAACTCTTTTTACAACTTCATCGCCAGAAATACCATTCGCCCAGTCTTTTTCAAATGTATCTTCCTCTACTACTTTTGGTGGAGTAGTATGATTAAGTTCTTTCTTATGCTCAGGTTTTAAAACTACGGGCTTCATAACATGTTATTGATTACATTAGAACACAAAGCTACAATAAAAAGTTATTAATCAGAAATAAAATTGATTTGAAAATGGTCAATGCTGATACTGAAAGCCAAAAGAACGAACAGCAAACATGATTTCACAAATTTGAACATATAAGCAAATCAACATTTTTATGAAATTGTTCCGTTCATGTTGTCGAAGACGACAAACACTAATATCAAACTTAGCGTGGACGCTAAGCTTATCGGGTATTGTCGAGGACGACAAATACTAATGTCCAGCTTTGGGTAGATGCTAAACTTATCGTATAAAAGAAGGCACATAGACTATTTAATGAAAAATTTGTATTTCGCACCATATTGATCTATATTTGTGCTGTAGCAATTCTGAAATTGAGAATGGGCGAAGATATCAATAATATACATGACAAATTTGTACGAGCTACCTTTATGGATACTGAACGTGCTGCTGCTTTTTTTGAGCAAATGTTGCCCGTTGAACTTTTGAATGTGCTTTCTATTGAGACCATTGAAATTATACAAGAGTCCTACATAACAGAAGAACTCAAGGAGTATTTTTCTGATATTGTATATAGCATCAAACTCAAGGAAAGTATTGAGGAAGACCTTGAAGTTGCCTTGCTTTTTGAGCACAAATCTTATCCGGATAAGAATGTTGCCATTCAGGTTGGGTTATATATGTTTTCTCATTGGATGAAATGTATAAGGGAAAAGAAAAAGCTGAAACCGGTAATTCCGATTGTTTATTATCAGGGAGAGAAGGCTTGGAAAGTTCCTGAGATTCACGAGCGATTTAGCGAGTATCCCGCGTCAATATTACAATATGTTCCACAATTGAAACATCTTTTCATAACACTAAATACACTATCGAATGAAGATGTTTTTAAGATACAGAATGGGCTTATGGCTGTGTCAATCATTGCACAAAAAAGAAGATTTGACCCGATTAAATTAATTGAAGATTTTCGGAGGATTTTTGAACTTTTCCCTGACAATGTTCAGGATAGAAACTTTTTTGAAACGATTTTCGTTTATATTTTTGAAGTTTCAGATTTAAAAGAGCATGATTTAAAAAATGCAATAGAATTAATACCTAAACCATTAAATCAAGAAATTATGACAACATATCAAAGAATAGTAGAAAGAAGTAAGAAAGAGGGTATTGAACAGGGTATTGAACAGGGTTTTGAGCAAGGTATTGAACGTGGTATCGAACGAGGAATCGAACAAGGAATCGAACAAGGAATCGAACAAAAAGCAATTCAAGTCATTCTCACGGGTCATGAAAATGGAATAAGTATTGAAATGTTATCCAATATTACCAATAAGTCTGTAGAAGAAGTTAAGAAGATACTTATAGATAATGGTAGAATTAAAGATTGATTTCACAAATTTTAATTACGAATTGAGACTTCCGACTATGGCGTGGCAAATTTATTTGCAAGATATCTAAAGATAAAACTTAAAGACTTTAGTTCAATATTTATAAACATATTTCTCGGATTTTATCGAAAGAATATTATTGTTATTATCTGGATTCCTGACAACATAAAGTACCATATTGTTGCAATGGTCGTATTGAAATTCCTCTGTATAGCCATATTTTTCATATCTACTTCCTGCCAACCCAAATGTGGCATCTAAAAAATCTATATTTCCATATTTAAACCCAAATTTCCTTGCATCTTCTAATTTTTCAACATATTCATCCAAATTTCCTGTTTCGGGATTATTTGTTCTCTTTATGACATTCCCGTCCTTAAATTCAAAAAACGCCTCATCTATACCAAAATCATGATATTCTTTATCGGTAATATAATACCTTCGATTTTCAATTCGAGATAATAAACCTATTGAATCATAATAGAAGTCGTAAAGACTTTTTACTGTTCCATAGTCAATAATAGATTTTAAGCGACCATCCTCGTTATAATAATACTTTTCAATTCGATTTGATCCTCCTAGTGTATTACCTAATATTCTTTTATGAATTTTATTGTTTTTATAAATAATAATCCAATCGTGTTTTAGATTTTGATTTGTCATCATCAGATTAACATCAGTATATCTTTCGTCATTATAAATAGTGTTTACTTCATATACCTTGTAATAAATAGTATCAATTATACAACCAAATTGACTAAATGCAATAAACCTACCAAAAAAAATGAATATCAAAATTAGTAGAAGATGTTTCATATTAAATTTTTTACAAATGATTTAATACTATAAAAATTATCTTATAAGTTATCTTTGAATTGAACTAGCACTAGCCCTAAACAGATATTAATGGGATGTATTTAAAAATCGATTTTGTTTTTCACTACAAAAGTATAATAATTATGTCGAAAGGACAAAATCTATAATCCCGAATGATGCAATAGGATTCGCTATGAGGATCAATAGAGCAATAAATCCCTGATTTGAAACTATTTGGCGCTTAATTGATTTTCTAATGTAAAATTGGACTTTAAAGAAAATATGTCAAGTCGTTTCTTATATTACACAAGATGCGCAATAGGCCAATCGGCTATTCTAGCAATTTTTCTAGATAATGTTGTTCTATTCCAAAAAAGTCTTTGATTTTTTGTACTTGCTTCAAAGCTGTCTTATTGGGCTTTCCTTTTTTGCCGGTGATCATTAAGTTTTTTGGCGTATGTTCTGTGGAAATAAATTCGAAAACCTTAGATTGGTAGCCATTGGCTTCCATTAATAAGGCCCGAATGCCATCTGTGACTATTTCTGCTTGGCGTTCCTCCAATATTCCGTGTTGTAGGATTGGAGTAAGCAAATTGTTGTGTTTAAAGTCGTTGCGGATTTGCTTATGACAGCATGGCGCTACTATGATATAGGTTGCCTTTCCTTGAATGCCTTTGGCGATGGCCATATCCGTGGCGATATCGCAAGCATGTAGGGCTATGACCATGTCGGTATCATCGGTATTCACCTGGTCGATATCTTTTTGCTGGAAGGTAAGGCCTACAAAACCATGTTTTGCCGCTACGTTATAACATAGGCCGATGATATCTTCTCGAACATCATAGCCGGTTATCTTACAGCGGATTTTCCGAGTATTGGTGAGAAAATCGTAAAGGGCGAAAGTTAGATATCCCTTGCCGCTCCCCATGTCGGCAATCGTAAGCATCGCTTCCTCAGGAACATCTTTTAGTAGATTGTCTATAATCTCGACATATTTATTGATCTGCTTGTATTTGTCTTGTGCTTTATCATAGATTTTCCCGTCTTTTGAAGCCAAGCCCAAGTCTTGTAACCAAGGCGCACGCTCCGAGATGTATCTAAATTTAATATTATCGTGACTAGTATCAATTTTTACTTGGGTTGTTGTACCTTTTACGATGACAGTGGCCTTTCCTTTTTTACTTTGGAGTAAGGTGGTTTCTTCATTTTCAGTAAAAATAACGGCATTATAGAATTTATTACCCAATAGATCATCTAGCAATTCTTGCAATTGAATGTCTTCATAATTTTTGACTTCATCTCGACGCTGATACCTATAAGTAACCGAAAACTGCAATTTGTTTTTGATAATCGCAGGCTTCAGATAGGCATTATTGATTGCTTTGTTTTGATGTCTTTTTTTAGAAAACGTTATTTTAAATTGAATATCCTCATTGAGGTAATCGAATATCTTCTGTAAAAATTGATTTTTATCTTGGCTCACAATAGGTGTTTAATATATTTAAAGCAAAAAAACACGTGGATTGTTTATAATTTCGAATGGCAATATGCGGGTTTGTGTATAAACCAACTGGATTATTTATGGTTATGTTTAGGTATTCTTTGTGGTTAATGAATTCCGTAAGGATGATAACTGACCATTTTAGTGCGTAAATTTTAAAGCGTTTTCATGGAAAAAGAGGATTTGACTGTTCCTTTATTGGATCGAGATTTATTTTTTGGTAATCCCGAGATATCCGGGGCACAAATTAGCCCTGATGGGAAGTATTTATCTTTTATGAAGGCCTATGAAGGCATCATGAATGTTTGGGTTAAAAAGCTTGAAGCGCCATTTGAAGAGGCACTTCCTTTGACGGATAGTAAAAGGCCCTTGTATGGATATTTTTGGAGCGAGGATGGGAAGTACATTTTGTATGTGAAAGATCAAGATGGCGATGAAAACATCAATGTTTTTGCTGTAAATCCCGATGAAGTCGGTACGGAAAGGATACCCATTTCTCGAAATCTGACACCTAAAAAGGAAGTTACAGCACAAATCCTACATGTTAGTCAGGAAGACCCGGACTTGATGATGATTGCTTTGAATGATCGTGATAAGGCGTGGCATGACTTATACGAATTGAGGATTTCTACCGGTGCGCTTGAACTGAAATACGAAAATACAAGTCGAATCACGGATTTCAATTTTGATTGGACAGATCGGTTGCGCATTTTATATCGAACCGACGAACAAGGAAATACCACATTTTTGCGATTGAATACCGATGGGAGTTTATCGCCAATCTATGAAATCTCGGTAACAGAGACAGCCTATATTGCGGGTTGGAATGCGGATAATTCCGAATTTTACCTAGTAACTAATCGAGGTGATCTCGATAAACTTACGTTGTATTTGATGCATCCTGAGACGGAAAAGATGACTTTTTTGGAAAGCGACCCAGAGGATGCTGTTGACTTTGGTAGTCTGTCATTGGATCGCAATACCCGAAAGATGATTTCTACGTCTTATACTAGGGATAAGACCAAACATTATTGGAAAGATCAGTCTTGGGAATCCATGTATAATAAAATCGAATTGCAGTTTCCGGATAGAGAAATTGCTTTTCTAAGTGCTTCCAAGGACTATAGCAAGTTTTTAGTTGCCGTTTATGGCGATAAATATGCATCTGAACATTATCTTTATGTTCGACAGACCGACCAACTAAGCTACCAGTTTACGCCTCGACCTAACTTAAAGGTCGTCGAAAATGCGCTAGCTAGTATGCAACCGATACATTATACAAGTAGTGATGGATTGAAGATTCCGGCTTATCTGACGCTGCCAGCCAACCATCATCCCATAGGACTTCCGACTGTTATTTTAGTCCATGGAGGGCCGAAAGGACCAAGAGATTATTGGGGTTATCATCCCGAAGTCCAATTTTTGGCCAACCGTGGATATGCCGTTTTGCAACCTAACTTTAGAGCTAGCGGTGGCTTTGGAAAGGCATTTATGAATGCAGGAGATTTGCAATGGGGAAAATTGATGCAAGATGACATCACATACGGTGTTCAATATTTAATAGAGCAGGGTATTGCAGATCCGGATCGCATCGCCATTATGGGAGGAAGTTACGGTGGATATGCTACTTTGGCCGGATTAGCATTTACACCTGAGATTTATGCGTGTGGCGTGGATATAGTGGGGCCAAGCAATATTTTTACTTTACTAGAATCAATTCCTCCGTATTGGGAATCAGGGAGAGCGTTCCTATATGGTATGGTTGGCGACCCTAATACGGAAGCAGGCCAACAGAGGATTCGTGAAGCAAGTCCATTATATCGTGTCGATCAGATTATTAAGCCGCTTCTGATTATCCAAGGTGCCAATGATCCTCGCGTAAAACAAGCCGAGGCAGATCAAATAGTGATAGCTTTGCGGGAGAAAGGCAAAAAAGTGGATTACTTGCTTGCAAAGGACGAAGGTCACGGATTTGCAAAACCGAACAATCGAATGGCCATGTATGCCGAAGTGGAAAAATTCTTGGCGGATACCATCGGTGGTCGGCATCAAGACACCATGAATGAGGATGTTCGATCATCTCTTGAGAATATGCGGGTAGATGTCAACACAGTGCAACATCCGTAAAGTTTCAAGTGGTCAATCGCCAGAGATATAATTCACTTGTACGTCTATTGTAGTTAGGTGGGTTGGGCTTTCGCCAAATTAGATATTGATTGTTAGCTTATCAAATGCAGGATGTATATGTTTTGGGCATTTTGCTAGTAATTGTTCATGAGGTCCTAGGGTATGCGATAGATGAGTAAAATAGGTTTGCTTTGCGCCAATCTTTTGTGCCATCTCTACCGCTTCATCAAAGGTAAAATGCGAATAGTGTTGATGAAATTGAAGTGCATTTAGAACCAAGACGTCTAAACCATGAAGTAGCGATAATGCCTGATCATCCAAATAGGAGGCATCCGTAATGTAAGCAAATCGATCGATTCGATAGCCTAATATCGGCAATTTCCCATGCATCACGCCAATGGTTTGTACTTCAACATGAGGCAAAATAGGATATAATTTATTTTCTGAAATTGGATAGCAGGTGAGCCGTGGCGCTCCTGGATATGGTTCAGGAGCGAAAATGTAAGCAAATTTCATTTTTAAGTCATCTATCACCCGTTGAGGTGCATAAAGTGGCAACTTACCGCCTTGCATAAAATTATAAGGCCGAATATCATCCAAACCAGCGATATGGTCATTATGCTCGTGTGTAATCAGAAGTGCATCCAATCTAGGTATCTTATTCGTGAGCATCTGTTGCCTAAAGTCCGGACCAGCATCGATGACGATGTATTGGTTAGATATTTCTATGATGACGGAAGAACGAAGCCTTTGATCCCGAGTATCTTCGGACGTACACGTATCACAAGTGCATCCGATGACCGGAACGCCCTGAGAAGTACCTGTACCAAGAAATGTGATACGCATGGATATTGGAATATTTTAAAGCGTGTTTAAATGTGTTTTTAAAAGATTCTTATAAAACTGTTTGGATTTGTCCGATAAGATCGAATCGTCTTCTAAAATGACTTCTAAGATATCCAGCAAAATACCTACGCGCCCATCTGTATCAAAAAATTTATTGACAACAACGACGTTATTATTTTGCACAATACAATAGCTTGAATTGAAATTGCCTTTTTCGTATCTGACAACATAATTCAATTCTTTAAATAATTGTTCGAGCTTTAATAACGTTGGTTTGGTATATTTATGCATACCTTTATAGATTTTATTAATACATTTGCAACACAAAGATAAGGTTTGAAGTTTATGAAGTGGGCATTTTGATTTTTTAAATTGATTTTTTGCCGATTTTATTAAGAAGTGAGATAATCCATTTTATATGAAGCAGTTGATTTTTTTTACATTTTGCATCCTATTGTGCTACAGTAGTGAGGTTGTTGGGCAACGATTTAAAGCTGCGGCTATCATTGGTGCGAATGCTGCACAGATAGATGGAGACTCCTTATATGGATTTGAACGCATCGGACTTACAGTAGGCGGACGCTTGTCCTATGCCAATGAAAAATCTTGGGATGTCGCCTTGGAAATGTTGTATAGCCAACGTGGATCTGCGGATGGCCTATTGAAGAAAAATTCCGATCGAGGGATTGCCTTGCATTATCTAGAGATTCCGCTCCTTTTCAGCTTGCGAGATTGGTATATTGAAGATGGAAAATACTATAAAGTTCGTGCTGAAGGTGGTTTTTCTTACGGACAATTGTTTCAAACGGATGCAGTTGGCTACAATGTGGACGAACTTAAAAAATATGATATTAGCTGGATCGTAGGTGCTGGTGTCAATTTTACGAGAATGTTTGGTATGTCGCTCCGATATACGTCCTCTTTGGTAGATTTGAATCCCAATGCATTGCTGGAAGGCAGTAGATTTAAGAGCTACTTTATTACCTTACGTGGAGAAATTAATTTTTAAACAATTATATACTGATGATGCGATTTTTTGGATTGTTTTTTATTTTAGGTCTTTTGTTGAATGTCGGGTGTAAATCGGACAATAAGCCCGCTTCACCTACAACGCAAGTTCAAGATAATGTGGATATGTCTTCACCTGAGATTCCGGGAGTTCCAGAAGAAGTTATGCTTCGGCTGATTAATGAATGTACATTTATTGATTATATTTTTAGTCAGTTGCCATTTTCATTAAGTCAGGACGAACCACCTAGCATCAAGCAAAATATACTCTTTATAGACTATACCAAGCCTGTAGGGCGCATACCTAAACATTGCAAACCAGATGGACGGAAGTTTTTCCAAATCCAAGGAGAAATCGTGTATGATGTGGATGTATATATCCTCAACGGATGTAATTTTTACGTCTTTGTTGATAAGGAAAATAAGCCGATGTATGCCAATTATATCACGCCAGAAGGTATGAACTTTTACAACAATACCATCAAGCAAGCTGAGGGAATGATGAAGTAATAAGAGGGTTTTTGTCTTTAAATCACTAATAATTAATAAACTATAATTGGCGATTATTTGTTATGTGTTAGCCATTGAAGTTGTTTTGAAATAGAAGCCGGCGGCAAGACCAAATACAAAACCTCCGATGTGTGTCCACCATGCGACGCTGTCATCTCCTTGAAATGTACTTGATAAGGAGCCGATACCATAAAATAATTGTTGGAAAAACCAGATTCCTAGAAAGGCTATGGCCGGTAAGTAAAAGGACCTAAAAAGAAACATGACTAGGATCTTGATTTTTGATTTTGGAAACATCACCAAGTAAGCGCCTAGGACTGCCGCTATGGCTCCGCTAGCTCCAAGCGTCGGAATCGCAGCTGTAGCAATTTGGATTGTTTCGTCATCACAAGGTACCAACATAGAGCATGGCAAACATTGTATTTGAGATAGATCTGTACTGTAGGTGCTAAAATAAATATGTGCAAAATTGGCGATGATACCTCCTATGATGTAGAAGATTGCAAATTTTAAACTACCGATTTTTGCTTCAATGTTATCCGCAAATACCCACAAAAACACCATGTTTCCAATGAGATGGAGCCAGCTACCATGCAAAAACATACTTGAGATCATGGTATAAGATTGGTTGCCTTGAAGGATTTCAAACGGAACAGCGGAAAACTCACAAATTAGATTGCCCGGCGTGATGTATTGAATGATGAATATGATCGTATTCAGAACGATGAGCGAATAGCTGACATAGGGCTTATGTCCGTCGATAACTTGTGTGTCTCCTATCGGAAATATCATGTTTTTTGATAGTTGGTTAATAATTGATGATCTTGTAAATGGAAATTGCCCGTTTTATGTAAATGCTACAAGCTATTCGATACGAACTCAATTTTTCGATTGAACAATGATTGATATGCGGACAAAAAAAGACGCCTGTCTAATAATTCTTTAATTAAATAGACAGGCGGTTCCCATTTACGAATAAATATGGCCTATGCCACATTCTTTTTTACAGTTTATTCAAAACTGCTTTTATATTTTCTAGCGTCATTGCTGACCCATTGATAGCAATTCTAGTATCCTTACCTAATATAGCATTAGTCATGCCAAAATAATATTCATCTTCAGATATTTGGCTAATGACGACCATTTTACCATCTATATTATGATCAAAAATACCTTTTTGAGTATAAAACTTTTGGGTAGTTTGGTCGTAATCGAGCTTAACAACCATATTTATTTGGCTCGCTATAAAATAGACCATGGAATTAGAATTGGTTAATCCTTTAGGTAAATCCACGGTACATTGCGTTTGGATTTCTCCTTTATTTCCTAGAGGCTTGCCTAGTAATATTTGATCTTCAGCTTGTGTAAGGCTGAGTTTATAACCTTTGATTTCTTTTTTTGGTTGCCCATCTTCATGAATAGTCCAATTTCCATAAGCTAGCTCACTCGTTAGGGCAGAAGATAGATTCCATTGTCCATTTGGGCTGTCTGTATTAAGCGTATAAACCATCACATCAGGCATGCTTGAGGCAGCCGGAAAATAAATGGTCAATGGTTCAGTCAATTTTATGCTTTCATTATCTTTGGATAATTTCAAGTAAAAAACACGTTCGCTATTGATCCAACTATTATGGGTTGTGGTTTCAGGACAAGTCATGAGCCCTGTTTTGGGCGCTGTATATTCTTTAAAGTCTATTTTAATTTTGCCTGCTAATGGCACATTATTATGCTTGATGATTTTATTTTCTGGAAAGACGAGACTAATTTCTCCGGGCAGGGAGATATGATCCTGTTCATCTATATTTACTAGAAAAGATTCAGGGGAACCTACTAAACTTGCTAAAAACAAGTCATTATTAATCATGTATTGCTGATTAGGAATAAAAACCACTCTATCTTCATAACACGAAGATAAAAACACGATTAACAAGCTAAAAATACATAAATTTCTCAAGTTCTAAATTTTATTAAGGCTTCTACATATAAGATGACTTAAAAGTCAATAACGTTGCCTGCACATAAAATAAATTTATTATTTAGCGTAAATTTATACCGGCGGATTCAAGTCATAAATGCAACTTTTCCGTCATTATTAATTAAATGCAAATGTACTTGATTTGGAGATAAAAATCCAAATCTTTTTCTTGGTCTATTGTTTAGTTTATCTTCTACATATTCGATATCATCATTTGTGATTAAATTAAAGTCGTAATTCTTTGGGAAATACTGTCTTACCAACCCATTAAAGTTTTCATTTGCTCCTCTTTCCCAACTATGATAAGGTCTTGCGAAGAAATAATCTATCTCCAATTCTGTTGCGATTTCTTTGTGTAAAGCAAATTCTTTTCCATTATCGGAGGTAATGGTTTTCAAAAAGGACTTCCATTCTGTAAGGATTTCAATTGCCTTTTGCTTGGTCTCTTCCGATGACTTTGACTCTAATAATGCCATTTTTGCTTTTCCTGTTACCCTGTCATTTGCCGTCAATATTGCCCTTTTGTGATTTTTCCCAATTACTAAATCTATTTCCACATCTCCTATTCTGACTTTTTCTTCTACTATTTTAGGTCGATTTTCAATACTTACTTTATCAGGAATTTGCCCCCGTTTATCCTTTGAAGCTCCTCTTTTACGGTATCTTTTGCCCTTTGTCCGCAAGTGTGTGTAAAGATTGCCGCCCTGTCTTTTGTCTGACCAAATATGTTGGTAAATTCGCTCTATTGACACGCAATCGTCTCCTTGAAGTTTAGAAAATCCTACGACTTGCTCCGGACTGTAATCTTGTCGGAGTAATTCTTCTACATTTTCCTGAATTTCAGCGGTAAATCTGATTTTCTTCTTTTTTGTTTTATGCCTGTTAGCACATTTTCTTTCCGCCAATTCGGCTTTGTACTTACCACTTCTTTGGTCACAATTCCTTTTCAGTTCTCTACTCACAACTGACTTATCCCGATTAATTCTTTTAGCTATTTCACTTTGTGAAAAACCTTCTTCTTTTAATACTTGAATTGTGTATCTTTGTGCTACGGTTAAATGTCCCATTTATTGCGAATTTTGGACGAGGAGCAAAATGAGGAAATTTTACCATTCAGAAAAGGAGAGGAGAGTTTTTCTCTTCTCTTTTCTGAAAAAAATTATCCCTTATTTCTTTCCTACCAAAAGTTGCATTTATTAGTTGAACTCAAGACCTTTAAAAAGAATTACAAACCTTTTTTGACTAAAATTTGTATCTCAAGCCTAAATTTAGACCATATCTATTAAATTTTTGGTATAATGGATAGGTAGATACAGTAATTGATTCAGGTTGAATGCGTGCATAAGGCTCTACCAATAAGTCTGTGTGTGCACCGATATGATAGGCCATACTCAGCGAGCCATAAGCACTTAGACCCAATTGGTTTTTATATACCAAGCTACCTTCGCCATGATCATCAGATCTGGAGAGTTCTACCGGTTTATGCGTCGCATCGGAGATAATGGTACCTTTTTCAAAGGATGTGATATTGATAAAGACTCCTCCCATGACTGACAAACTTAAATTTCGATTGGCCATGATGGTGTAGCGACCTAAGATCGGAACATCAAGGGTTCTAAATTTATTGTAGATGGTTATTTCTGTACTACCCGGTACTAAGACTTCTTCTTGTTTTACGATACTATCGACGATTTGCCCATTTTCATAAATGTAATCTTTTACGATGACGATTCTTACTTTAGAAGATTCGGGATCGGCATATTCAAACTTTTCGTTGATTTGGCTATAATTCAATCCGGTGTGGATATTCCATCTATAGCTAAGATTATAACCGAGCCTTACACCTGCCGAAAATGAAAACATAGGAGATTCCGTCGTCGTGCGCATATCTTTAAGTGCTGCTCCGCCTTCTCTCTCGGTCAATTGCTTATCTATATAATCATAGGAAAAGTAGATGTCTAAACTTTTGTCTCTATAATCCATATTGAACGGACAAGCTTTGATTGGCTCGGTATATAGACCTTTTATCTGAAGGTCTTGGCTCGATAAGTTGCTAGCATACAATATGGATGGTGCCCAATCCAAGGTTGGTATGAAAGACACCGACGGTCTTGATTCTTGATCGATAGCTGGATTTGATGCTTGATCTGCTGCCGTCAAGGCAGTTAAGTGATCTGTATTTGTATCAGTCTTAGCTTGGTTGTCCGAAACATGCCTTGTTTTTAATGTATTGGCTGTAGCCAATAATTTGTGTTGAGCAGGTCGATTTACCTCAGATGAAGTAATGATAGAATTATTCATCAATGATGATGCTAGGATCTCAGATTGACGCTCATCTATGGAAGTTAAGACCTGTGTTGAGGTTTGATTTTCCAGATTTATGGCCGAAGCTGTAGGCGGCTGTTGTTGTACATCAGTATTTAAAATCTTTTCTTGGATAATTTTTGAATCATTATTGTCGAGTTGGTACTGTGTGTTGGAAAGAGGATTGACAATGAAAAAGCTTACTATTGAAAGAACTACAAAGATCCCCATCAGGCTGGCAACCCACCATAGATTAGGTTGCGTCTTTTTAGAGGCATTTTGTAGTTCTTGATCAATATGCTCCCATACGCTGTCTGGAACGTCAGCGGCATAGTTGCCTAATTTGCTTCTAAATACTTTATCTAACTCATTCATACTGCTACGATATATAGTTTTTGGACTTTGGACTGTAACAAACGTCGAGCTTTCAGCAATTGTGATCTCGATGTACTTTCATCTATATTTAATAATTCACTAATCTCTCTATGGGAATAGCCTTCTATAGCGTAGAGATTAAAAACGACTTTATAACCCTCCGGCAATTCTGATATCAACTTAATCAATTCGGCTTCTGTCAGCATAGATAAAGCCTCGGGATCTATATGATCTTCAACATAGTCTAGGCTGTTATCCTCATGGGTGAATGATTTTTTTTGTGTATATTTTATGGCGGTATTTACGACAATGCGGCGAATCCATCCTTCGAATGATCCTGCATGCTCAAAGTTATGCATATTCGTAAAAACTTTGATAAAACCGTCTTGAAGCATGTCTTCTGCTTCTTGGTGATTTCGGGCATAACGCAGACAAACAGCCATCATTTTTTCGGCATACAAATGGAACATATCCTTCTGTGCCTGTCTGTCTCCTTTGAGGCAGGCTTTAAGGATTTCCTTTTCTGTTCGTCCGTTTACAATTAATGGAGACATGAATGTCTATGTTAATTAAAAAAATTATTCCTCGTCCACCACGATCGCATCGTCTATTTGGTCGTTTCCATCGCCGTCTAAATCTTCTTGACCTGCAATCTTAGAAGGTGCTTTTTCAATCTTATCTATAGGTTCATTTACCGTGATTTTTCCTTCGCTGAAAGCATCGTAATTTCCTTTGCCGTATTGATCAGCTTTTGCAAAAAAATCATCTTTTCCGCTCAATAAATCACCACCGGTGTTGAGATCTTTATCAGAAAACTCTTGCTTGGGTTTTTTAGCTTCCTCTTCCATGTATGCTTCGGCTTTCTTTAAGGTTTCATCAAATTTTTCACCAATTTGATGGGCGATATCCTTAGCCTTGTCCGTGATAACATCTTTGGCATCGCTGATTTTGTCCCATGCCTTATCGGAAGCGTCTAAAACCTTTTCGCCGACGTTTTCAGAGATTTCACCGGCTTTATTTAAAGCATTTTGTCCGGTTTCGATCACTTTTGCGCCAACATTTTCGGCGATATCACCTGCCTTTTGCACCCATTCGTTTTCAGCCAATTGATCCTTTGTCTGTATCGCGGCTTCTTTTGCTTTATCTAGCATATTATCCGCTTTTTCAGATACTTCTTCAGCGATCGTTTTGGCCTTTTCCCAAGATTTATCGGCGAAATCATCTAATTTGTCTTTCGCAATATGGGTTTTGTCAATCACTGTTTCTTTTAATCCAGCAGCTTGATTACCAAGATCTGTCGCTTTTTCTTTTGCAAAATCTACTGCTTTATCGGTAGCTGATTTAGCCACGGATTCTGTTGTAAAGAACAATTTTTTTAAGGAACTAAAAAAACTCATAATGATATTATTATTCGCAAAGTGATTATACCTTGTAAAAGTAAGTGTTTTTCTTGATATTGTGTTTAATATGAGCAATATTTTTTGTTAAAATTGCATTATTTTTACTTAAAAAATGTCTGAAACGATGATTTAAGCCTAAAATGGTTACTTTTGTACCATTGTCCAAGGCGTTTTTTACTTTGTTGGCAATAGCAATTAAATAGATATATCGCTTTTTATTATATATAATTTTTGAATTGAATATTTATAAATCCTTTTTTAAAGATACTGCGATTTATGGGATTGCCTCGGTACTCCCAAGGGTGATAAATGTTGGGCTTGTGGCCATTCACACCAAAGTTTTTTTAACGGAAGAATTTTCTTCTATGACGACTTGGTATGTGTATGCTGCTTTTATCAATGTAATCTTGACATTAGGATTAGAAACTTCATTTTTTAGATTTTTTACTTCAGAATCAGATAAGACCAAGGTTGTTTCTACTTCATTTACGATACTGGTATTGAGTAGTTTAACTTTTTTATTGGTGGGTTATCTTTTTTCAGGTAGTTTGAGTGATTTTTTTGGTTTTTCAGACCAGCGATTTCTCAGTATTTTGTTGTGGACTACGGCTTTGGATACCTTGACAGTCATCCCTTTTGCTTACTTGAGGGTTGTCAATAAATCTTTTAGATTTTTGATGATTAAAACGACCAATATTCTTATTCTTGCTTTTTTCACGGTGTTGTTTTTGATTTGGATACCCAAGTATAATCTGTTGTCTTTGACGGAGTCAATGGGTATGACGATGGCACAATATAAACCACAAGTGTTGCATATATTTATAGCCAATGTCATAGCTAGTTTCCTGACTTTGGTTTTATTGCTACCAGAATTAAAAAAGATGACTTTGACCTTAGATCGAGCGATATTAACCAAGTTGATGCGCTATGGGATTCCGATCATGATTGGTGGTGTTGCCTATGTGATCAATGAGAATATGGATAAATTGATTATTCCTGCGCTGATAGGTGACCATGCCAATGGCATTTATGCTGCATGTTATAAGCTTGGCGTATTTATGACGCTGTATATTACTGCCTTTAGAATGGGGGCGGAGCCTTTTTTCTTTAACAATGCACATCTATCCGATGCAAAGCAAAAGTATAGCAAAATTATGACGGGCTTTGTAGCTTTTGGCAGCTTGTTTTTACTCCTAGTAGTGGTTTTTGTGGATTTGCTAGCAGGGATTTTTCTGAAGCAAAAGGTGTATTTAGAAGCCTTGTATATCGTGCCAATCATTTTGTTAGCCAACTTGTTTTCCGGTATTTATAGTAATTTAGCTGTTTGGTATAAGCTAACCGATAAAACAAAATTTGGGATGTATATTAGTATGTTTGGCGGTGTACTGACAATTGTCAGCCTTATGGTTTTAGTACCTTTAATGGGTATTTTGGGTGCGGCTTATGCAACCTTGTTTACTTACTTTTCGATGGCGATGATATCTTGGTATTTTGGAAGGCAGCATTATGCCATTCCCTACGAACTACCTAAGCTTTTTGGAATTATTGCCGTAGGTGTGCTCATCAGCCAATTGAGTTTTTATGTATTTCGAGGTAACTATTTGATGAATATACTATTGGTATTGGGATATATAACTTTCCTATGGGCATTATTAAAAAAGGATATTGACAATGTGTTAAATACGAATTAGTTTAACCTCTTTCCACAACGAATCGAAGAATCTACAATTAAGCGACAAATCTAACAATGAAAATCCATTTTGTTTGCCCTGACCGAAGGGGTCAAAATTGATTTTCGCAGCTGTTGTCCAATCTATTTTCGGCTACCTTTAGGATAATCTTCAATTCAACAGTTCCACCAATTCCACCAGTTTTACCAGTTTCCACAACAAATCAGCAAATCCAACGAATCCACAAATCAACAATAAAAATTAAACCTTTAATCTTAAGTAATCACCTAACCAAAGTCACATCCCCCGAAAAAGTCTCCTCTCTGCCATCGCTATGCACGATCTGCGCCGTCCAGATATATACGCCCGGTACTACATCCTTGCCGCCAAACT
>JAIXKS010000049.1 GCA_026928325.1 Chitinophagales bacterium
GAGATTTGGAAAAAGAACAACATTTCATTAAGATTTTTTTGTGGACAGAGCACTAAATACTTTTCTTTAAGCTGACTATTTGGTCTCGTAGTTGTGCAGCTGTAATAAAATCCAAATCTTTAGCTGCTTTTTTCATTTTAGACTCGATCTCTGCAATCTTATGCTGTATATCTTCTTTGCTAAGTGAAGTGAACGAATTTTCGGCTGCGATTTCTATAGTTTCCATATCTGCTTCGACATATTCTTTCAAGTGATTGGCTTTAATATCAAGGATAGACTTTTGAGCTATTATATCTTCTTTGGATTTGAATATTGTCTTAGGCGTGATATTGTGTTCAACATTATATTGAATCTGCAAGGCGCGTCGTCGGTTCGTTTCGTTAATAGTTTGCTGCATACTTTGCGTTATTTTATCCGCATAAAATATAACTTGACCATTACTGTTACGAGCCGCTCTACCTGCGGTTTGAGTCAAAGATCTCGCATTACGCAAAAATCCTTCTTTGTCCGCATCTAACACGGCTACTAGGGATACTTCTGGCATATCTAACCCTTCACGAAGTAGGTTGACACCGACCAACACATCGAAGTCGCCCAATCTTAAGCCTCTGATAATCTCTACCCTTTCCAATGTAACGACTTCACTGTGAATATACCTAACTTTGATGTTGAGCTTTTCTAAGTACTTGGTCAACTCTTCGGCCATCCTTTTTGTCAATGTCGTCACAAGCACACGTTCATCCAAGTCAATTCTTTTTTGGATTTCCTCGATCAAATCATCAATCTGATTGATGCTTGGCCTCACTTCGATAGGTGGATCCAGCAAGCCTGTAGGCCGTACGATTTGTTCGACAACCACACCTTCTGTTTTTGCCAGTTCATAGTCTCCGGGAGTTGCACTTACATAGATTACTTGATTAATCAGGGATTCAAATTCTTCAAAATTTAGAGGTCGGTTATCTAAGGCTGATGGTAATCGGAATCCATGGTTGACCAAATTAATCTTTCTTGCTCGGTCGCCGCCCCACATCCCGCGAACTTGTGGAAGCGTTTGATGGCTTTCATCGATAAGCATCAGATAATCCGCCGGAAAATAATCCAAGAGGCAAAAAGGACGTGTATCCGGTTTACGTCCATCAAAAAACCTAGAATAATTCTCTATACCACTGCAATACCCAAGTTCTCTAATCATTTCCAAGTCAAATGAAACACGCTCTCGGATTCGTTGCGCCTCCATGTATCTGCCTTCCGATTCGAAAAATCTTTCATGATTATACAGTTCGTCCTCTATTTCCCTAATGATCTGATTAAGTTTATCTTTTGGCGCAACATATAGATTTGCCGGAAATATGGCTGCGTGATCTAATGCTACGATTCTCTTACCACTTTCGAGGTCAATCTGTTCGATTATTTCTATTTCATCACCAAAAAAGATGATGCGATATCCGTATTCCACATAGGGCAAGTTAATATCGACAGTATCACCTTTTACACGGAAAGTACCACGTTTAAAATCAATTTCTGTTCTAGAATACAAGCTCTCCACTAACTTGTAAAGGAAGACATTTCTAGAGATGTTGAGCCCTTTTTCTATACGAATGATTCCATTCATATAATCCTCAGGATTACCCATACCATAGATGCAGGACACAGAAGAAACGATGATGACATCCCGTCTTCCCGATAGTAATGAAGAAGTAGCTCGTAACCTCAACTTATCAATTTCCTCATTAATTTGCAAATCCTTTTCTATATAGGTATCTGAATGTGTGATATAGGCCTCGGGCTGGTAGTAATCATAGTAAGAAACGAAAAATTCCACAGCATTATTAGGGAAAAATTCACATAATTCGGCATACAATTGCGCAGTAAGCGTTTTGTTGTGTGTTAAAACTAAGGTCGGTTTTTTGATTTGCTCAATGACATTAGCCATTGTAAAGGTTTTACCTGATCCGGTTACGCCTAATAAAACTTGATACTTTTCTCCCTTCGACAATCCATCTACAAGTGCTCTAATAGCTTTGGACTGATCACCAGCCGGTTGATAACTTGAAGATATTTTAAACGCCATGATGCGAACTAAATTTTATACACAACACTAACAAAATTCTCTGTAGTTTGATTTTAATTAAAAAAATATTATTGCATAAAAAAGTCATAAAATCAACAAATTAGGACAAATAGGTAAAAAAATATATAATGATTTCTGTTATTTTTTTTAATATCATATGGTATCGTTGAATTTTTTATACATTTGCGGCAACAAAATCTATACACGCACCATGCGATTCAGGAAAAAGAAAGATCATAAAAATGCCATGGACTATGTCCAGGAGATAAGTGATGTGATCGACTTAAAAAATAGATTGCGAATCATCATTTTTGATTCTAGCACGCCTTTAGGTAAACTCTTTGATATCACATTACTCTTGTTTATCTTAGCGAGTATCATTACCATTGTACTTCAAAGTATTGTAGCCATTAATGAAAAATATCATTTCATTCTAGCTTCATTAGATTGGTTTTTTACGGTTTGTTTTTTAGTGGAATATTGCTTGCGAGTTTATGCGGCTCCGGATAGAAAAAAATACATATTTGGATTTTTTGGGATCATTGACTTCATAGCTGTATTTCCATCCATTTTTTCACTATTGAATACCGGATACCAAACCATCCAAGTTGTAAGAATCGTGAGATTGCTTCGGGTTTTCAAAGTGCTTAGGCTCTTCAAGTTTATTTCTGAAGCTTATACGCTTGCCGCAATTATGAAGGCTAGCCTCTATAAAATCTCCATATTCATGTCCTTGATCACGGTAATCGTTATTTTACTAGGTTCAGGCATGTATGTCATAGAAGAAGGTACACCTGGATTTGAGAGTATTCCAGCGAGTATTTATTGGGGCATCGTTACCATCACCACGGTAGGATTTGGAGATGTAACGCCCTATACGCCTCTAGGCAAATTTATTGCTTCGATTATCATGCTTGCGGGTTATGCCATCATCGCCGTACCTACAGCTATTTGGTCATATGAGATAGCAAAAGCCCATTCTCAGAAAAAAAATGTGAAATTCTGTGGGTATTGCCATATGGAAAATGATGTTCACAATAAGTTTTGTCGCGAGTGTGGAAATCGCTTTAAAATGGAAACCTAAAAGCTATTCCATTATCATACCTTTTTCTTTGAAGTAATCTCTAATCATCATTTTTCGATGATCCCAATCCCCATAAATAGGTAAAAAAGGTTTATGGGCTGCTTCCAATTTAGCAACATGAATATCATAAAGTCTATCACGATCATAAGGATTTTCTCGTAGAGGATCCGGAACCCAAGGAACATCAGGTACTCCTAAAAAGTACATATCCACGTTAGATTCATGCCATCGATCATAAAAAATGGGATCTGCTTGACCAAATTTATCTTCCACCCAAATAATAATCGTCAACAAATCTGTATCACAAACGATATTATCATATTGCTGCTCTATAAGTATTTCTTCCCGATATTGCAAAATGCCGATTTCCCAAACATCATCATAGGTAGGAATACTAGGTTTTGCAGATAAATATTGCCTTGCTATTTCTGTCACAAAACCGAAACCAGTCTCCTTGCTTAACCAAGACGACAATATGGATTTTCCGGTGGATTCAGGGCCTGTGAATACAAATTTCACCAGATTATAGATTTAGAAATACAAAAATAGAAAACCGTTAAAAAAACATAGGATTACTTAAATAGTTTATAGCTATTTTTAAAAATTGGTATATCTTTGTATTAAACTAAAACAGCCAGTTATGAATATCGCACTCATCGGATATGGTAAAATGGGTCGTGCCATTGAGGAACTTGCTCTGAAAAGAGGCCACAGCATCGTTTGCAAAATTTCTTCACAAAATCTTCAAGAGTTTAATCCTAGAGTTTTGCAATGGGCAGATGTCGCTATTGAGTTTTCTACACCAGAAGCAGCTTATGGCAATATTGTTCAATGCCTCGAAATCGGAATTCCAATCATTTCAGGAACAACAGGATGGATTAATAAAAAAAATGAAATCGAAGAGCTCTGCCAACAAAAAGGAGGTGCATTTCTCTATGCGTCTAATTTCAGTATCGGAGTTAATATCTTCTTTGAAATCAACAAAAGATTAGCTCAAATTATGAATAAATACGAGCTTTATGACGTTTCGATTCAAGAAAGTCATCATACAGCTAAGTTGGATAGACCTAGTGGTACTGCAATAACGCTTGCTAAAGATATCATCAATGACCTCGATCGCAAAAAGGTGTGGACCATCACAGAACCAGATACTCAAAATACTAGAGATTTGTATATTAAATCGATTCGAAAAAATCCGGATGCCGGTACGCACATTGTAACCTACTCCTCAGAAATCGATGATATTGAGATCAAGCACGAAGCCCATTCTCGCAAAGGTTTTGCTAGCGGTGCCTTATTAGCAGCCGAATGGATCTATGGAAAACAAGGCGTCTTTAATATGAATGATGTACTCGACATATAGGCATAATTTAACACTAAAACTCTATTGATACAATAAGATATAATTTTGATTACACAAAAGACCATACAGCAGGTTATTGATATTGCCAAAATTGAAGATGTCGTTGGAGACTACGTCAATCTAACTCGTCGCGGCGTTAACCTTTTGGGATTATGTCCATTTCACGATGAGAAAACACCTTCCTTTACGGTATCTCCTGCCAAAAACATATTTAAATGCTTTGGTTGTGGTCGTGGTGGCGATCCTATCGGTTTTATTATAGAACATGAACATATCAGTTATCCTGAAGCTATCCGATTTCTTGCTCGAAAATACAATGTCGAAATAGAAGAATCGGGTAATACCGAGGAAGAAATTGAAAAAAAACTCGTCACTGACTCTTTATACATCGTCAATGAATATGCAAAGAATTATTATACTGAAATCTTGCTCAATGATGAAGAAGGTCGTACGATAGGTCTCTCCTACTTCAAAGGAAGAAACCTTCAAAATGCCACTATCAAAAAATTCCAGCTTGGCTATGCCTTAAATGCTAAAGATGATTTTACACAGTCTGCTTTAAAAAAGAAATACAACATTGACCATTTGCATAAATTAGGTCTGACTACTCAATCAGGATTTGATTTTTTTCGCTCTAGGGTCATGTTTACCATTCATAATTTGAGCGGTAAAGTCGTTGGTTTTGCAGGAAGAATCCTGACAAGTCAAACGAAGTTCCCCAAATATATTAATTCACCCGAATCCGAAATTTATAATAAGAGTGAGATATTATATGGGCTTTATTTTGCTAAAGAAGCGGTGCGAAAGCAAGATGAATGTATCCTTGTAGAAGGTTATCTCGATGTGATTTCCTTGCATCAAAGCGGTATAGAAAATGTTGTCGCTACCTCAGGAACTTCCCTAACAAAAAGGCAAATTCAATTAATCAAACGCTTTACTTCCAATATCAAAATCCTATATGATGGTGATGCTGCAGGTATAAAGGCTGCACTTAGAGGACTTGATCTCGTTTTAGAGGCGGATATGAATGTCAAATTGGTTTTACTTCCCGATGGACACGATCCGGATTCTTTTTTAGCAGATCAAGGGAGTAGCAAGTTTACAGAATTTCTTGAAACTCATGAGGAGGACTTTATCTTCTTCAAAACGAAGATTTTGTTGGACGAAAGTCAAAACGATCCAATCAAAAAATCCATGGTTATTAGGGATATCGTTGATTCTATCGCCAAAATGCCCGATGCTTTTAAGCGTACTCTTTATCTCCGCCAATGTAGCCATATGCTCGCAATTGACGAATCTACGCTCGTCAGCGAAGTAAATAAATCCATTAGAGCGCTTCGAAAAAGTAAAAGTCTTGAACGCCAACGAGAAAACGAAGATAAAGTAAGTCAGGTTGAAGATGAATGGTTGGTTACGAAGCCTATCTTCGTCGATAAAGAAACACCCATTATTCGCAATGATGCTTGGGTAGAACGTGCTGTATGCTCCATTTTGATCAACTTTGCTGATAAATATTACAACCTTGAAAATCAAACCACCATCGCAAGCTATATAGTCCAAGAAACTAGTGAACTCCTTGATTTTTTCGATATCGAACTTTATAAAACGATCATATCTGAATCTCAAAATGCGCTTGCTCAAGGTATAACACTTAATGCACAATGGTATATCGCTCATGCAGACGAAAATATTCGCTCCTTTGCTGTAAATGCACTGAGTACGCCCTATGTCTATGCTTCTTGGGAAGAGCGCCAAATGTTTCTTCAAACACAAAAAATGCCGGAAGAAAACTTCATCAGAGATGCCGACAACGCCATTCAAAGGCTCATTTTAAAAAAGAGTAGAAAATTAATTGTACAACTTGAAGCGTATTTTGCAGCAGCAAATGAAGAGCAAAAGTCAAGTGCTGACTACGAACTCAACATTAAAGTATATCAACAATTGATCAGAGAAAGAAATCGAATTGCAAGCATTCTTGGTACCGTCACCTTGCATTAAAATCTATATTTTCGCAGCTAGCCCATAAATTTAAAGGGTATATCGTTAAAAATGTATTGTTTTTAGAGACATACCCTCAAAAATTTAAGGGTATTAACAAAAATTTACAAAAAAATATAAATTAGTAAATTTCGAAAAATTACTTTTGCACCATAAAATCACTTAATTATTAAATTTTTATGGGCTATATCAGATTTCATGCATTGAATGCAGCTTTAAAACAAAAACCATTAAGTATTAAAGAACCAAAGCAAAAGCGATCCGAATTATTCGGTGTCAATGTATTTAATGATACGAGTATGCGGGAATACATGACGAAGGAAACCTTTGTAGCCTTGAAGGAAGCTGTTAACCTTGGAAAAAAAATCGATAGAAAAACAGCGGATCAAGTAGCATCTGCTATGAAAAACTGGGCTATCAACCGAGGCGTAACTCATTATACACACTGGTTTCAACCCTTAACGGGATCAACTGCTGAAAAACACGATGCCTTTTTTGATTTAGACAGTTCGGGAATAGCTTTAGAATCCTTTAACGGGAGCAAATTAGTTCAGCAAGAACCGGATGCTTCGAGTTTTCCAAGTGGAGGTATAAGAAATACCTTTGAAGCAAGAGGATATACTGCTTGGGATCCAAGTTCGCCAGCCTTTATTATAGGTACAACCTTATGTATTCCAACGATTTTCGTTTCCTACACCGGTGAATCTCTTGACAACAAAGTTCCATTAATCAAAGCCTTAACCGCCATTGATCAAGCGGCTACCGATGTTGCAAAATATTTTGATAAGAACATCAATAAGGTTATTGCTACTTTAGGGATTGAGCAAGAATATTTCCTAGTGGATAAGGCATTAGCTAATTCGCGACCGGATATTCAGATGGCCGGTAGGATGCTTTTAGGACATCAACCTGCCAAGGGGCAGCAGCTAGACGATCATTATTTCGGTTCCATTCCGGATCGTGCCCTAGCCTATATGCGAGATTTAGAGATTGAAAGCATTCGCCTAGGCATTCCGTTAAAAACTCGGCACAACGAAGTAGCACCTAATCAGTTTGAATTAGCACCTTTGTTTGAGGAAGCTAGTTTAGCCATTGATCATAATTCTCTATTGATGGATTTGATGCAAAAGATTGCTAAAAAGCACCATTTCACCGTTTTGTTTCATGAAAAGCCCTTTGCAGGTGTGAATGGATCAGGCAAGCACAATAATTGGTCTCTATCTACGGATACAGGAGTCAATCTGCTCAGTCCCGGAAAAACACCAAAAAGCAATCTGCAATTTCTGACATTTTTTGTCAATACAATTAAAGCCATTCATGATTATGCCGATTTGTTGAGAGCTTCCATTGCCACAGCGGGTAATGACATCCGTTTAGGAGCGAATGAAGCTCCACCTAGCATTATTTCTGTCTTTATCGGCAAACACCTTACTGAAGTATTAGATGAATTGGAAAATGTCTCTGACGGGCGTTTAACTCCAGAAGAAAAAACAGAACTTAAATTGAATGTCGTCGGCAAAATTCCGGAAATCCTCCTAGATAATACGGATAGAAACCGAACCACCCCCATGGCTTTTACAGGAAACAAATTTGAATTTAGAGCGGTCGGATCTTCTGCCAATTGCGGTAAATCAATGACCGTACTCAATACCATCGTAGCTCATCAATTGCAAAAATTCAAAAAGGAAGTGGACTACCTGATTGAGGTAAAGGAAATGAAAAAAGATGATGCTATATTCAACGTTTTGCGAGAATTGATTAAAGAATCCAAAGATATTAGATTCGAAGGTGATGGCTATAGCGAGGAATGGATTGAAAATGCTCGAAATAGAGGGCTGAAAAACACATCAAACACACCTCAAGCCTTAAAATATCAGATTACTGACGATAGTATTGCGCTATTTGAATCCAATCAAATCATGTCTAAACTAGAAATCGAAGCTAGATATGAAGTGGAATTAGAGGATTATGTCAAAAAAATCCAGATTGAAAGTAGGATTCTTGGAGACATCTCTCAAAATCACATCATACCTACGGCTGTGACCTACCAAAATAAGTTGATTAAAAATGTAAGAGGTCATAAAAAGATTTTTGGTAGCCTTCATAAAGAATACTCATCAGAACAAATAAAACTGATTCAGCAAATTTCAAAATATATCAGCAGTATCGTCACCGATGTCGAACTCATGACCGAAGCTCGTAAAAGTGCCAACAAATTAGAGTCCATTGAGCACAAAGCCGATGCCTATTGCAATAAGGTAATTCCTTACTTTGCAAAAATTAGGTATGCTTGTGATAAACTCGAGTTATTAGTAGATGATGAAATATGGCCACTAACTAAATATAGAGAGTTGCTCTTTACGAAATAAAAAAAACGATTCCCGCTTAAAAACGGGAATCGCTGGTTGTTTAAACTGAGTAATTGAATCGGTTCTATATCAATCCATCCTCAGGTCTTCTATATGAACACCTTTTAGT
This sequence comes from Chitinophagales bacterium, assembly GCA_026928325.1. Taxonomy (GTDB): domain Bacteria; phylum Bacteroidota; class Bacteroidia; order Chitinophagales; family Saprospiraceae; genus OLB9. The sequence goes on from JAIXKS010000049.1 coordinate 8,995, forward strand.
TCTTTTGAGTTCAAAATAAATGTCTCAGGTGCATATTTTTTATTAGGTATTAGGCTTTCCATTTTGAGGACGTAGCGACTTCCATCGCGTAAAAACACCCGCAATGTCACCATACTATTATCAGATTTGTTGACGGTAAGCCTTAATTTTGAAAAGTCAGCCTGCTTCTTTAGTGGTTTAAATTCTATATCCGTAAAGGTGTTTTTACCAGCTTTTCGCTCTTCAAGGATTGAATAAACATAATCTCCAGATTGGTACAAAGCTAACATTTGTTTTGGTGATAAAAAGGAATCAGATCCACTCTCATCAAAATCGGTCAATTGCACTTCCTTTTTATTTTTTAGATAAAGCCAAGTGCTTTTTCCGTCCGCATAGATTTCCTGATCTTTCATAATGACTGCATATTTAACGCCATCTTGAATGAGTTTTCCCTTTTGTGTTTCTACTGGTTTTCCAGGAAGTTCCAATTGAAATTCAAAATTTAATTCTAAAGAAGCATACGTGTCAAATTGTTTTTTTAGCTTATCTAAAATAATTTTGGCTTTTGGGTCGTTGTCCGATGCAGTAGTCATCGTATTATTAGATTGGCCAAATCCCATTAAAAAGGAACCTAAAAACAAATATAAAACCATCCAAAGTTTATGCATATCCAATTATTTTCTTTTTAAAATAAGACTGATTATTCATGCCATTTGTTACAGCAGACTTATTAACGATGCCGCTTTGACTTCAAATCGCTATAATAAGGTACTACATCTCAGTAAAAAAATGTCTCAATTCCTTGGCTTGTTCGGGTTTTATTTTTCCTGCAAGAATGAGTCTTAATTCTCTTCTTCTTATAGCTGCTTCATATTGCTTTTTCTCTTCGGTTGTTATCGGAATGACTTGAGGCACTTGTATAGGTTTTCCTGTAACTTCATCCAAAGCAACAAATGTAAAGTAGGCATGATTGGATTGTCGCGGGTTAGAACCAGTAAGATCAGCCGCAGACACTTCTACATAAACCTCAACTGAAGTATTGAATGCCCGAGTTACTTGTGCTGAAAGAGTTATGACATCACCTAATTTTATAGGCTCATAAAATGAGATATGATCCACTGACGCCGTTACTACCTGAAACCCACAATGTCGAGCCGCACAAATAGCACAAGCGATATCCATCCATCGCATCAGATATCCACCCATGAGATTACCCAAAGGATTTGTATCATTGGGCATAATCATCTCATTCATGACCAACTTAGAAGTTGCTACCAACTTACCTTCCTTTCCTTCCATTTTATTAATTTATTATCTAGTGCTCTGTCTATAAAAAGACTTAGATTCTAATGAAAGTTATTTTTTGTTGACAGAGCACAAAAGCTATTTATATCCATCGCTACGAGCGTACATTAACATACCTTCATTTCGCTGCAATCGTAATTAATGAATCTTGAAATTTATAATCGAGGTGCAAAAATAAGCAAATTTTATTCAAACAAGACGATTTTATTTTTTTGGGACTCTAATTGAAATTTAAAATGCTCAATTACAAGCCAATACAAGAATTATGAATAAATATTTAAAAAAATATTTTGTTGGATTTAAAAACTTTCTGTACCTTAGTGTTTTAATAAATAATCTTGTTATGTCTAAATATAAAGCACGAGTACCAAAAACCAATAAGGATAAACTTACAGCTCAAGATATTAAGGAAGAAAAGCAGTTCTTCAAAATTGCAATTATCTTGACCATTGTTGTCATTGGAATAATCTATTTTTTAATAAGCAAACTAGCCTGATTCTATTAAATTACTTGCAATATTACCATTGCAATTGGGCTAGAAATAGCTATCATGTAGGCTTATTACGCTCATAGTTATAAGCTATACCTTTTTATTGCCCAATATTACTTAAACACGGATGACAAGTATATGCCTTGTTCCAAAGCAAAGTTTCTTTCAACAAGGCTTCGCAATAACTTTCCTTAAAACTTTAAAACTGTGGGCAAAAGTTATCTTCATTATGATGCTCTCCAATATAAATTAAAGAAAATTCAAATGAAGATAAGGATCTTCGATCCTTGATTAGGCTTCCGATATTTTGGTCATAACTGAACCCTAGTATAAAATTATTAATCTCAAATCCAGCCATAACAATGAGTGATTCGAGGGCAAACTTATCATAATTCTTGACACCGCGGATATAAGGCCCTATCAGTAGGTATTTCGCAGCTTGCGGATCTATCTTATATTTGAATGAAGTTCCGAGGTTGACTTCATTATAACTTCCTTGAACCAATGCATTCACCCTAGGTTCTATAGCAAGTCTATCCGTAGATTTAAAGGAGAAACCAGCATGAAGGCTCCATTTTGGATCTAGAATATCTGTCTTGATAAGATTTTCATTGATGATATCCGGCGAGTTATAATAAGAAATATTAGGCTTATTAGCGTGAAAATATCCAAGACCAATATGAAAATTAGAGGATTTAGAGGGCGCAATCGTATAGTACAAACCCAAACTTATATCCGCATAAGCTCGGTTATTCACCGGAAGATTTTCTGCTGTACCTAGCGTGTATCCATCAATAGAATTGTATTGATCCTGGAAAGTGAGAAACTCATAGTTGACTGACTTCTGAAAAACGCCACCTTGGACACCGATACCGATATATTGCTTAGTTTTGGCATTCAACACCTTGTGATAAGCACCTGTCAACACGACTTCATTGGTGTTGTAATCCAACAAAGAAACTCTATCACCAAAAAAAGTTATGCCTAATGCTACCTTATCAGGTGCGGAATTTTTATGGTACTTTAGATCAAAATTCACATCTCCACTAACAGCAAAAGTCGTTAAAGGCTTTTCTAAAGCAGAACGCCATTGATCACGATATATCGTCGATATCCGAAAAGTACCTTTATACGTACCTGCCGTTGCAGGATTCATCGTCAAAGGAGAGGCATAAAATTGCGAAAAATGGGCATCTTGTGCTACCACATCTACGGTTAAGCAACAAAATATCAAACCAATTATTAAGATATTGCGTATCAAATTACATTTTTTAATTCATCAATTGGGTTTATTCAAATCCGGTTTTTAGCCTTTAAAACATCTCAAAATCTATATCCATAATAATCTGTTGACGTATTTTACATGATTTAAAACAAACTTGAGTTACATTTTATATAATATTATCAATATGCAATAAACAAATCAATATAAGTATAAAATCCTGATTTATTGCTTATTAGAACGTCAATGTCAATCGATTATTAAAATAAATGATATTTATTTCAAAAAATTGGTCAAAGTTACTCAAAAAATCTATTTTCTGAAAATATGGATTGGTTTTTGAATAATGAATTAAACGTAATTTAACGAGTTTTATTATTAATGCAGATTTATGGCTAAAAAGACCATAACATATAACGGTGAATGGCTGTTTGGTATAGGTCATTTAAATGTAGTGCCTATCATGGATAAACCTAATGATAGCGGGTTTATGATTAGTCAACTATTATTTGGTGAAACCTTTACTATTATTCATAAAAAAAATAAGTTTTGGATTAAGATTCAACCTTCGCATTGCAGTATTGCAGGATGGATACGAACCAATCAAATCTTATACTTAGAAGAAAAAGCATATAAAAAATTAAATACCACTTCTCCCAAATCTCTAGAAATTTGCCATGCTGCCTTTAATGGTGAGATTTCTAAAAATATAGTAATGGGATCCAGTCTTCCGCTATTTGATGGGATTTCATTTATGATGCCTGATGGCAAATACATCTTCAATGGCCAGGCTACGAGTGTCAATGGTTTGGAATATTCAACAGAGCTTCTCGTAAAAATCGCCAAAAGATTTTTAAATACACCTGAAATAAGTGGTGGTAGGACACCATTCGGAATCGACAGCGGAGCACTAATTCAAATAATTTTTAGTTTTTTCAATATAATACTACCAAGGTTTCCTGAGCAACAATGTACTTATGGCGAGGATGTAGATTTTATGGATTTCGTACAGGAAGGTGACATCGCCTTTTGTGAAAACAGAGATGGAATCATTAGTCATGCAGGTATCATCACTGGATATAAGAAAGTATTGCATGTATATGGCAGCGTCAGGATAGACCATATCGATCATTTTGGTATATTTAATGATGATATACGCAAATATACGCATCGGCTTCGCATCGTAAAAAGAGTACTTTCAACAACCTTAAATGGATAATTGAGGATATCACAAGGAAGTATCATCAATAATACCTCCAAATATGAGCTTTTTTTATATTTTTGCCCTCCAAAATTAAAAAAAATGATTTCAGTTGAAGGTTTAGCCGTAGAATTTGGAGGAAAAGCCCTTTTTAGCGATGTTTCATTCGTAATCAATGATGATGATAAAATAGCCCTAATGGGTAAAAATGGTGCTGGCAAGTCCACCATGATGAAGATTATTGCAGGCATCAATAAACCAACACGTGGACATGTGCGTAAAGACACCAATAGCGTGATTGCTTATCTTCCTCAGCACCTCCTCACTGAAGATTCGTGTATAGTATTTGAAGAAGCCATGAAGGCCTATGAAGATGTTCTAAAGATCAAAGAGCGCATGGAGTTTCTTAATCAGGAACTATCTACGCGAACAGATTATGAGTCTGACGAATATATGAAAATCATCGAGGAATCATCAGAATTAGGCGAGAAGTTTTACTCCCTAGAAGATGTGAACTATGACGCAGAGATCGAAAAAACCTTGTTAGGCTTGGGCTTTGTTAGGGAAGATTTTGAAAGGCCAACCTCGGAATTTAGTGGCGGATGGCGAATGAGAATCGAATTGGCAAAAATTCTATTAAAAAAACCAGATCTTATTCTTCTTGACGAGCCAACCAACCATATTGATATAGAATCTGTCGTCTGGCTTGAAAACTTTTTGGTTCAAAAAGCTAAAGCAGTCATCGTCATTTCCCACGATAAAACCTTTATTGACAATATTACCAATAGAACCATAGAGGTCACGATGGGTCGAATTTATGACTATAAAGCCAATTACAGCCACTATCTACAACTGCGAGAAGAGCGAAGAACAGCACAAATAAAGGCATTTAAAGATCAACAAAAACTCATAGCTGAAAGCAAAGAATTTATTGAGCGGTTTCGAGGTACATATTCTAAAGCAAACCAAGTTAACTCCGTTGAACGGATGTTAGAAAAGCTCACGATTATTGAAATCGATGAAATCGATACATCATCCCTAAAATTGAAATTTCCTCCAGCTCCAAGATCCGGTGATTATCCGCTTATTGTCGAACAACTTTCTAAACGTTATGATCAACATGTCGTCTTTAAAGATGCAAGTTTGACGATAGAGCGTGGTCAAAAAGTAGCCTTCTTAGGAAAAAATGGAGAAGGAAAATCAACCATGATTAAAGCCATCATGGGTCAAATCGATTTTGAAGGTAAATGCGCATTAGGCCATAACGTAAAGGTCGGGTATTTTGCTCAAAACCAAGCTTCGTTACTCAACCCTGCCCTATCCGTTTTTGAAACGATCGATGAAGTGGCAGAAGGAGAAATCCGTACTCAAATTAAAAATATACTCGGTGCATTTATGTTTTCCGGTGATGATATAGACAAGAAAGTGAGCACCTTATCAGGTGGCGAAAGAACACGACTAGCGATGATAAAACTCCTACTCGAACCAGTCAATTTGCTCATCCTTGACGAACCTACCAACCACTTGGATCTGCGCTCTAAAGATGTGCTCAAAGAGGCTTTACTCGCTTTTGATGGCACGCTCATCCTCGTCTCCCACGATAGAGATTTTCTCCAGGGTATGGCAGAAAAAGTTTTTGAGTTTAAAGACAAACGCGTTATCGAACACTTTGAAACTGTAGATGACTTCATCGCTCGTAACCGCATGGAAAGCCTTAGAGATATTGAGTTAAGGAAGTAGATTTATGTGGTTTAAGGGTTTAAAGGTTTAAGGGTTTAAGCGTGTAATTTTTGATTGTTCATTCGTGGAATCGTTGGATTAATTGGTTTAAAGGTTTATTCGTGTAAGGGTTTAATTTTTACTATGATAAACTTTGTGTCCTCGCTAAGCTTGCTATTAGCGTTTGTCGTCTCGACAACACGAAATAACTCCTATAATCTTAGTGCTCCTTAGTGATTTCTTAGTGTACTTAGTTAAGAAATTGGCGATTCATTGATTTTGAAAGTTTATGGGTGCTAAGATTATGATATTCTGGTACAAAAAAAGGCAACGAAACCGTTGCCTTTTTTATGATTTATAATATCTTAAGCATTCCTATTGATACAATTTAGATCTTCGAAAGCTTCTTTTAGTCTAGCACTAAATGAAGTTTCTGCACTTCTAAGCCATACTCTAGGGTCATAATGTTTTTTATTGGGTTTATCTTCTCCATCAGGATTGCCGATTTGTCCTTGTAGGTATGCCTTATTCTGTTCGTAATAGCCTTTGATTCCATCCCAGAAAGCCCATTGTGTATCTGTGTCAATATTCATTTTGACGACGCCATAATCTAAGGCTTCACGTATTTCTTCCTGACTACTACCTGAACCTCCATGAAAAACAAAATTGACTGGATTAGGACCTGTGTTAAACTTCTTAATGATGTAATCTTGACTATTCTTTAGGATAATCGGCTCTAACTTGACATTTCCAGGTTTATACACGCCATGGACATTGCCAAAGGCGGCAGCTATGGTAAACTTATCACTGATTTTAGAAAGTGCTTCATAGGCATAAGCGACATCTTCGGGTTGTGAATACAGTTTATGACTTTCGATACCGGAATTATCGACACCATCTTCCTCACCACCGGTGACACCAAGTTCTATTTCTAAGGTCATGCCCAAATCATGCATTCTCGCAAGATAATCCATCGATATTTGAATATTTTCATGAATAGGTTCTTCCGACAAATCCAGCATGTGACTTGAATATAGCGGATGCCCATAAGTTTCATAGTGCATCTCACTTGCTTCAAGTAAGCCATCGATCCAAGGTAAAAGTTTCTTGGCACAATGGTCCGTATGTAGAATAACCGGAACACCATAAGCCTTGGCTACATTATGAACATGCAAGGCTCCAGACACACCGCCGATAATAGCTGATTGCTGATTTTCATTGCTCAGGCCTTTTCCTGCAAAAAATGATGCGCCACCATTACTAAACTGAATAATTATCGGAGAGTTAACGGCTCTTGCAGCTTCTAAAGCGGCATTTACTGTATTGGTACCGATAACGTTTACTGCCGGCATGGCAAATTTGTTTTCATTGGCATATTGAAGCAATTCTGTTACCTCATCTCCAAATAAAACGCCGGGTCTAAATCTACTTACGGACATTTGCTGTATAATTTAAAATCGTTAAATAATCCCTTTTTCTGCCAAATATCTTTCGGCATCTAATGCAGCCATACAACCCGAACCTGCGGCTGTAACTGCTTGTCTATAGATATGGTCTTGTGCATCACCACTCGCAAAAACGCCCTCGATGTTGGTAAAAGAACGTCCAGGAACTGTTTTCAGATATTTATTTTCATCCATATCTAACCAACCTTCAAAAATCTCAGTATTAGGTTTATGGCCTATCGCTACAAAAAATCCTGTAACAGGCAATACTGATGTTTCACCAGTTTTGTTGTTCAATACTTTGACACCTTCCACGCCATCACTACCCAATATTTCTTGTGCTTCCGTATTCCAATGAACCTCTAAGTTCACTGTTTTTAGTACGCGCTCTTGCATGATTTTAGATGCTCTCAATTCATCTCTTCTAACTAAAAGATGCACCTTGGTACACATTTTAGCTAAATAAGTTGCTTCTTCAGCTGCAGTGTCACCGCCACCAACGATGGCTACTTCCTGACCTCTAAAGAAAAAGCCATCACACACCGCACAAGCCGAAACGCCCTTATTCATCAATCGCTGTTCTGATTCGATACCAAGCCATTTAGCACTGGCACCCGTGGATATAATCACTGTATCTGCCTGAATTTCTTGACCGGACTCTGTCCAAGCCTTATGAACAGGACCACTAAAATCTACTTTTGCAATCACTTCAAATCGCACATCTGTTCCAAATCGCTCTGCTTGCTTTCTTAAATCTTCCATCATTTCCGGCCCGATAACACCATTAGGATATCCTGGAAAGTTTTCGACTTCATTGGTAATCGTCAATTGACCACCAGGTTCGATACCTGTAAAAAGTAGCGGAGACAAATTCGCTCTAGCGGCATAAATAGCAGCTGTATAACCTGCAGGTCCTGATCCTATAATCAAGCATTTGACTTTTTCTACACTAACATCTGACATAAAAATAAATTTAAAGCAAAATTAATAAATAATATGATAAAAACTTCATTTAGATTAATAAATCTATTTAAACATTAACCCATAAATAACCCATAAAATTCAAATGAGTTGCATAATTATCATCAAATCAGGGTTATAAGTAACTTATGTCACAATATTACCGTTGTTCAATAAAAATATTGGCAATTTTTAGCTACTTTTGTCATTCCTAAAACACGAAGGATTATGATTCAAATCAAGGTTTTTTCTTTATTCTTGATTAGTTTATTTGCATTGTCTCAATTTTCACTACCGGAATCAAAAGCCGCACTGGGAGAGAGATTGTTTTTTGACCCCATACTTTCCAGAGACAGTACGATAAGTTGTGGTTCTTGCCACAAACCCGATTTTGCATTTGCTGATACTGTAGCTATTAGCCCGGGTGTCATGGGTAGATTAGGTCGTCGCAATGCACCTTCTGTTATGAATATGGCAGATCGCAATGCTTTCTTTTATGATGGTCGAGCCAAAACGATTTTTGATCAAATCCACTTTCCAATAGAAGATCCTGCCGAAATGGATTTGCCGTATGAAGAAGCGATAGCAAGATTAGTAGATCATGAATATTATAATCGAGCATTTAATCATATCTATCAAGAAATACCCAATGCTAAAAATATAGCCGATGCCATCGCAGCTTACGAGAGCACTTTAGAAACTGCAAATACTGAATTTGATGCTTGGATGACTAATCAACGGAATGCTATGAGCGCCGCTGCCATTCGGGGTCGGGAAATATTTATGAGCGACCGTGCCAAATGTTTCAACTGCCACTTTGGACCGGACTTTACAGATGATGATTTTAAAAATATTGGGCTTTATGACGAACGAACCTATACGGATAAAGGTAGATACGACGTGACCAAAAAATCCTCCGATCTTGGCAAATTTAAGGTTCCAGGGCTGCGCAATGTAGCTGTAACAGCACCATATATGCATGACGGCAGCTTTAAAACACTACGAGAAGTTATTGATTACTATAGTGATCCCTATATAGTCGTCCCTAATCCCATCAATATAGATAGTGATCTTCGCAAACCACTTAACCTCACGGAACAAGAAAAGCGCGATTTAGAAGCTTTTTTAAGAAGCCTGACGGATCGAAGATTCTATAAATTCAATTAACACAAGCCCCATTATAGTGCTCAGTCTATAAAAGACTTAAATTATAATGAAAGTTGTTTTTTAAAAAATCGAGGCAGTGGTAACTATGACGAGTATTTTTAACGATGAAATTTGAAAAAAGAACAACATTTCATTAAGATTTTTTTGTTGACAGAGTACCAGTTATACAATTAAGTCCTGTGGGTCGCCTTTAACGATATGTCGAGCAAATTGTCGAGCAAAAAAAGGTGTCAAGCTTGCTCCTTTCGTGCCCATACCGTTAAATAAATACATCTCGGAGTGTTCATGATGCTTACGCAAAATAGGCCGTCGATTTCCCGTCGATGGTCTAACGCCGGCAATGTGCGCTAAGATCTCATAGGGAACCGATAAAATCCGGTCTAGTTCTTCTTGGATAATTTTACCGGCATTGGCCGTTGGCAAATCATTTTCGTAGTCCCATTCGTAGCCGGATCCAGCCCAATATACATCCTCATATTGATGCACGAGGAAGATGTGATCTTTATACATCTTTCTAAAAGTAGCTCCCGGAATACGAATTAAAAGTACTTCACCTTTTGCTGGTTGTAGGTCAATGTCTTTGAAAAATGGATTTTCTGTCGCTTGGTAGCCTTCACAAAAAACAATCCTATCAAAACTGTAATCCATAAAACCAAATCCATTTTCGGAAATAATCAAATCTTCATACCGCAATAAAGCATCAACATAAGCGTTTTTGCTTTGGCAATAATTTTTATAAGCTTTGAGGATTTCCTTGAAATGAACATGGAAGGATTGGGTAATTTCTCCATAATTCAAATGAGGCGCAACCAAACCTGCCATTTCCGAGGCATCGATATTTTCTACCATATAAGCCGCATACAAGTCGTCTTTGGTACGTCCTAGCCAACTGTTTTCATCTTCAATCTTTTCTAATGTTCGGAGAATATTGGCCCGTGTATAACATTCAATACCTAACAGCTCACCAATCTCATCATAAATATCAAGCGCTGCTGGCAAAAACTCGTCAATTCTCCAACTCTTCACATATTTTTTACCGGTAATCGGATTGACTATCCCTGCAGCGACCAATGATGCGGCACTTTGATGATGATTATCAATAACCAAAACCTCCAATCCATATTTTTCTAAAAAGTATCCAAGCAATGTCCCAGCAATTCCTTGCCCAACAATGGCGATATCAAAATGACGTTGACTCATGAAGCGTTTCTAAAAATAAGTTTTAAATATCTTTTTATCTCCCCAACAAATGTCCCATCTCTTGAGCCTTCACTTTTAGGTAGTCTTCATTTTCATGCTTGGATGGTATTATCAATGGAATGCGCTTGTGCAGTTTAATCTCAGAATTGTCAATGGTGGCGATTTTGTCCGGATTATTGGTCAATAGATCAATCGATTTGATTCCTAGATCTTTAAGAATAGTTATGGCAATGTCAAAATCCCGTTCGTCCGGTTCAAAACCGAGATGAATATTGGCTTCTATCGTATTTAAACCACGATCTTGCAAATTGTATGCATCTAATTTATTGATTAGCCCTATCCCTCTACCCTCTTGACGTAAATATATCATCACTCCAGCATGTTGACTAATATAGTTCATCGATGCTTCAAATTGTTCTCCACAATCACAACGCAAAGACCCCAACAAATCACCGGTAAGACATTCCGAATGGATTCGTACGGGAACAATCTCATGAGGATTCATGCCTCGATGCACTAATGCAAGGTGCGGCTGCAACTCTTCGTGATTTTCAGCATAAGAATAGAGTTCAAAATCGCCCCACTTTGTAGGAAGATGTGCTTTAACCTGACGTGTAAACAAGACTAAATTATTTATTTCTTGTATTCAAAACAAAATAGAGGGCTTTAAAGTTTTTTGAATTTTTAATAAATATTTATACTTAAATCTTTATTTTTGTGGCTTATTAAAAAAATAGGTCCCATAGTTCAACGGATAGAATAGAAGTTTCCTAAACTTTTGATGTAGGTTCGATTCCTGCTGGGGCCACAAACGCATCCTCATAGCCTTATTCCATACTGAATGAGGCTTTTTTATTATTATCATCAAACTTGAAACCATCTATATTATCGACAAAACAAATCTCTTTCGACAATTATACGGCCAAGAACTTGAATTCAGTATCTTTGCTGTTTCGTACGACCAACAATATAGATAATATTATGATTCTGATTGCAGATAGTGGTTCGACAAAGACTGATTGGGTAAGCATAGATGCTGATGGGAATCTATTTTTCTTCCAATCGAAAGGTATCAATCCCACAACTCAAACCGAGTTGGCAAATACCGATATCGAAGATGATTTGCAGGATAGCATACAGTCGGCAGATGCAATCTGGTTTTATGGAGCTGGTATTGCAACTCAAGTTACTGCCGAACGCATCAAAAAGTTTTTAAGATATCTTGGAGCCCGTGGAGATATATTCGCTGAAAGTGACCTTGTCGGTGCTGGCAGAGGCTTGTGTGGTGTACATGATGGTATCATTGGCATTTTAGGCACGGGATCAAATGCCGGTGTCTATCAAGATGGCAATATTGTGTATCAAAGACCTTCTTTAGGATATATCCTTGGGGATGAAGGCGGTGCGCTAGATTTGGGCAAGGCAGTTTTAAAAGCTTATTTTTATGAGACTATGCCTAAAGAAAGCCAAGACAAATTTTACGAAAAATACCAACTCAATAAAGAAACGCTACTCAGTAATATTTATCAAAAGAACCTAGGTAGTGCCTATATTTCGTCATTTGCATCCTTTATAGATGAAACGCCGGAATCATGGAAAAATTCAATATTAGAGCAGTCATTTTTATCATTTATTCAATCAAGAATAATACCTTTGCTTGAAATTTACACATTTCCTGTATCCTTAATTGGTTCTGTAGCTTTTGTTCATCAAGATATCATCAGAAGATTATTGACAAATAAAGGGATTGAAATAGGACAAATAGCACAAAAACCGCTTGACGGATTGATCGAATATCATAGAAAAACAACAATGAGATGAGTAGTGTAAAAAGAATAGCCGTTTTAACATCAGGAGGAGATGCTCCAGGCATGAATGCTGCCATAAGAGCCGTAGTGAGGACTTGTGTTTACCACGATTTGCATGTGTATGGCGTCATCAGAGGTTTTGACGGACTTATCAAAGGCGATATCAAAAGATTAGAAGCCAGAGATGTAGCCAATATTATACAACGAGGCGGAACCATCCTCAAAACAGCAAGAAGCGACAGCTTTGAGACTAAAGAAGGCAGACAAATAGCTTACGAAAATCTCTTAGCCAACGACATCGACGGTCTTATTGTCATTGGTGGCAATGGTACTTATGCAGGCGGCTTACAATTTATGCAAGAGTTTAATCTCCCTGTAGTCGGTATGCCGGGAACTATTGACAATGACATCTTTGGTACAGACTATTGTATCGGCTTTGATACTGCTATTAATACCGCCGTAGATGCCGTAGATAAAATCAGAGATACGGCAGATTCACATAATCGAATATTTTTTATTGAAGTTATGGGAAGACATTCCGGATTTATCGCATTACATACCGGAGTTTCTAGTGGAGCAGGTGCTATTTTTTTACCCGAGCGTGAGATGAGTATTGAAGAATTAACCGATTTATTAAGAAAATCAGCCAAAAGGCAAAAACTCTTTAATCTCGTCATCGTCGCCGAAGGAAATAAAAATGGTGATGCCAATGAAATAGCCAAACAAGTAAAAGTATTGAATCCAGAATTTGATGTACGTGTTTCTGTTATTGGCCACTTACAAAGAGGCGGATCTCCTTCTGCAATGGATCGAGTGCTCGCGTCACGGATGGGACACTCGGCTGTTCAAGCTTTGATGCGTGGCGAAAGTGGCGTAGCGATTGGACTCATCAATGATAAGATCACATTCACACCCTTTCATGATGCCATTCATAAGAGGAAAACACTGAATAAAGAGTTGGTCAAAATGGCGGAAATCCTTGCAATGTAGATGAATAAAATATGTTTCACTTACGTTCCCTTTCCTTCTCAGGAAGCAGCCGCTCAATTGGTCAAGGCGTTGCTCGATATGCATTTGATTGCTTGTGGCAATATTATCCCATCTCGAAGCCATTATAGTTGGGAAAACGCTTGTCAAGAAGAAGACGAATTCATCGCAATGTTGAAAACATCTACCCGATATTCCGAAAAGCTCATGACTTTTATAGAACAAAATCATCCATACGATTTACCAGCCATTTTACAGTGGGAAGCCGTAGTAAATGAGAACTACTATGTGTGGATCGAAGCCGAAACAGCTATTCATCGCCAATAACATCGCGAACTTGTAGAAATCTCTTTGCATAATAGGGTTGATACAGATGGTCTATCCTTATACCTTTAGAGGTAGAAGAATGAATAAAATATAACGTATCATTGCTCCAATGATGCACCAAGCCCACATGTCCAGGTCGATTATTATGGGCATTTCTGCCTTTAAACACTAAAATATCACCTGGTTTGGCTTCTTTAATGTCTTTGATTCTCTTTCCATCGTGGATTTGTGTCACCGAACTCCGAGTTACCTTTTTATTGACGAGTGACATGAGATACCTTACATAACCGGAACAATCAAATATGGTATTGTCATGTTTGCTTCGATATGGAAATCCTAGATACTTCTCTCCTTCTTTGATTATTTTGACTCTTTTACTTTCAGGTACGATTTCCGTAGCAGGATCTTGGGTAAAGATACCTAAAGGCTGAAAAATAATCAGTAAAATCAGTACAATAGCTCTGTACATATTGCTCGATAATTTGACATTAACCGCTTAATAAAATGCGATTTTCAGAACAATATTAACTGTTTTTGACAAGGTTTAAGTATATTTTTGTTAAAAAAAACAATTTTCTTATGCTCATTAACAAAACATAAATAAAACCATTTAAATAAAATGTACCGATAAATCCATCAATTGCCTTAGATGGCATCATCCAAAAAATGCTATTTGAAATGAATTTTACGCATTCTAAGGTTTAACGGTGTAACCTCCAAGTACTCATCTTCTTTAATGTATTCCATGGCTTCCTCCAGTGAAAACTGAATTTTGGGAGCAATCTTTACATTATCATCGGAACCGGAAGCACGCATATTCGTCAATTTTTTACCTTTAATAACATTTACTTCTAGGTCATTATCTCTCGTATTTTCGCCGATTACTTGGCCAACATAGACCATTTCTCCCGGATCAATAAAGAACTTACCTCGATCTTGTAGTCGGTCAATTGCATAAGGTAAAGCTTGCCCTTGTTCCATTGAAACAAGCGAGCCTTTATTCCTTCCTGGAATATCTCCTTTAAAGGCTTCGTACTGATAAAATCTGTGGGTAATCACAGCTTCTCCTGCAGTAGCAGTCAAGATATTGCTTCTTAAACCAATTATCCCTCGAGATGGAATCTCAAATTCGAGATGCTGAACATCACCTTTAGGTTCCATCACTTTTAATTGTCCTTTGCGCTGTGTTATCAATTCTATAACTTTACCTGCTGAAGTTTCCGGAACATCTACGACCAACACTTCTATAGGTTCAGACTTTACGCCATCAATATCTTTAAATAATACTTGAGGCTTGCCGACTTGGAGCTCATAGCCTTCTCGACGCATCGTTTCTATCAAGACACTTAAATGGAGTACACCACGGCCATAAACATTAAATTTGTCTTCTGTATCCATATTTTCGACTCTCAAGGCTAAGTTCTTTTCCAATTCCTTATAAAGTCGATCTCTCAAGTGCCTAGAAGTAACAAATTTGCCTTCTTTTCCAAAAAATGGAGACGTGTTGATTGTAAAGAGCATACTCATCGTTGGCTCATCCACTTCTACACGTGGCAATGGTTCCGGATGTTCCATATCTACGATAGAATCGCCAATCTCAAAATCATCAATTCCTACTACAGCACAAAGGTCGCCACTCCTCACTTTTGAAACTTTGGTACGACCTAAGCCTTCAAAAACATAAAGTTCTTTTACTCGAGATTTTTTCATAGAGCCATCCTTCTTGCACACAAAGTAGTCTTTATTTTCTTCGATATCTCCTCTATATACTCTACCAATAGCAATTCTACCTTGGAATACATTGTAATCAAGCGTTGTGATACCCATTTGCATCGGTCCATCATTCAGCGGTGCTTCCGGAATAACATCAATAACGGTTTGCAATAACGGCTGTAAATCCTTGGTGCGAACATCATGAGCATGACTCATCCAGCCATTTCGACCAGATCCAAACAAAGTAACAAAATCTAACTGATCCTCAGTAGCTCCTAAATTAAACATGAGATCAAATACATCACTCTGTACCTCTAATGGACGGCAATTCTCCTTGTCCACTTTGTTGATTACTAAGATAGGCTTTAATCCAAGTTCTATTGCCTTATTCAATACAAATCGCGTCTGTGGCATTGCACCCTCAAAAGCGTCAACTAACAACAAGACACCATCTGCCAAATTCAAAACTCGCTCTACTTCACCACCAAAATCGGAGTGACCTGGAGTATCTATTATATTGATTTTAACACCATTATATTTAACTGCCACGTTTTTGGATAAGATCGTAATTCCTCGTTCTCGTTCCAGATCATTGTTGTCTAGCACTAGATCTACTGTTTCCTTTCTTTCATCTAAAACCTTGCACTCATGAATAATCTTATCGACTAAGGTTGTTTTGCCATGATCCACGTGCGCAATAATGGCTATATTTCTGATTGATTGCATATATATTTATATTAGCTTTGAATTAGTATTTAAAATCTTCTTTTTTAATCGTGATTTTACGACCTCTATATTTTAAGGCTCGATTATTTAGCATTTGATGTGCATATTTTTTGTCAACTTCTACTAAACAATGTCTTTTTTGAATGTCGATGTCACCGATGTGCTTTTTATTCATTCCAGCATAACTGGCGATGATGTCAATAAGAACGCCCGGATGAATATTGTCGATTTTACCTAAATTAATAAAATAAGTGTCCATATTAGAACTGCGTTGTTTTCCACCCGAACCACGACCGCCAAAGCGTTCATTTCGCTCATTGCGATCAGGTCGTCTCTCTCTACTTCCGCGTTTTCCGTCATCTTTAATATCTTTGACAGAAACATTCAGATCGTCCTTTTCGATTTTTTTGTAGAGTCGATTAAACTCTTGTACCAACATCTTATCGAGCAATTCCTCTTTCGTCATATCTGCAAACAACTCATGTGCACGATTTCTAATCTCGTCACTAAGTTCGATTGTATCAATATTGGCTACTTTGTCCGACCATTTTTCCAATCTATTGCTATACATTTGCGACTGAAGAGGAACTTTGATATGCTTGATTTCGATGTCTAACATACGCTCAAAAAATCGAATGCGCTTAAAATCCTGTGGCGTAACGATTGCCAAAGAAGTTCCTTTCTTACCTGCACGTGCAGTTCGTCCGCTTCGGTGCGTATAATACTCCGTATTTTCTGGCAATGAATAATGAACGACGTGCGTCAGTGAATCTACGTCAATACCTCGGGCTGCAACATCCGTAGCAACCAAAATCGGAGTCGTCTTATTTCTAAATTTTGCCATGACGGCATCCCTTTGAGCTTGGGACATATCGCCGTGCAAAGGCTCAGCCCGATACCCTTCTCGCTCCAAATACTCCGCCAATTCCTGCGTATCCATCTTTGTTTTGCAGAAGATAACACCGTAGAAATCCGTTAAATAATCCAAAACGCGCTTTAAGGCAGCCTCTTTGTCCGATTTATTAACGTAAATAAATTTATGTTCTATGTTTTGATTGGTCTTTACCTCAGCATGGATCTTAACTTCAAAAGGATCTTGCATATAGGTGCCGATGATATTTCGTATTTCCTTTGGCATAGTTGCCGAAAAAAGCCATAACGACTTTTCTTCAGGAGTATATTGAAGGATATTGTCGATATCTTCTTGGAAGCCCATGTTGAGCATTTCGTCAGCTTCATCCAAAACCAACACTTCGATATTGTCCAATTTGACAGCCTTCCGCTCTATCAAGTCTTGCAATCTTCCTGGCGTAGCTACTAAGATATGCGGTCTTTCACGTTTTAAATCCCGAATCTGTCCTACGATGGACGTACCACCATACACCACTTGCACTTTAACACCTTTCTTATACTTGCTAAAATTTTCAAATTCTTTAGCAATCTGTTGAGCTAATTCCCTAGTTGGTGCTAAAATTAAGGCAAAAAGTCTATCTGAATATTCATCAAAAAAATGAATCAATGGTAGTCCGAAAGCAGCCGTTTTACCGGTTCCGGTCTGAGCTAATCCAATAAAATCCGGTCTGTTGTTTAGTAATGCAGGAATAGATTTTGCTTGTATTTCTGTGGGATTCACAAATCCCATATCATCCAGGGCCTTGGTAATGTCGTTACCTAATCCCAGTTCTTTAAATGTCTGCAAATTAATAATTTATTTAAGGGTGCAAAGATACAATTAAATCCCTTAATCTATATAAAAGTTACGAGGTAAGGTTGAAAATATTTTGTTAATTAATTTACAACAAAATAAATAACTAAATTTTTAACAAAAAGATAATTTCATTTTTAGTAAAATCTCAGGATGATTGTTTCACTTTCATGTTCTAAAACATAAATGACCCAAATCAAGGTAATTCTACCATGAAACAAACGCTAAGATGATAACATCAAGCATTCATCTATCAAAACATGCTATAAATCACCACAACGTTATATTGCGCCTCTAGCTTCCATCTCATAGTATTCCTTAAAGGTAATCATACGCTGAGATGCTTCATCCCACAATTTGTTGGAAGCTAACTTTAAGCTATTCCAAAATGTAAGAATGGTTGTATATTGATTAATCCATTGATTCTCTGATAAAGCTTTTTTTAGATTATAATTGGGAATGGCCGGATTGAGATGATGAATATGATGGATACCTATATTGCCTGTCATCCAATTGAAAACAGTTGGCAATTTATAATAAGAACTACCACGAATCGCAGCTGTAATGTAGTCCCATTTATCTTTCCACTGCTTATAAGCTTCCTCATGTTGATGTTGAACATAGAAAAACCAAATAGCAATAATAGAAAACAAAACGATAATCGTCATGTGCGTCATCAAGAATTTATACCAACCTAACCAATACCCAAGAGCTACAAATAAACCAATCAATACCAAATTATTAAGGTATAAGCGCCACTTTTCGTTTTTGAAAATGTCCATCTTAATCAAAGGTAAGCGATTATGAATCAATACATAATATACCGGACCTAAAACAAACATCACCGGAAAAGATCGATAGACTCTATAGCCAAATTTCTGCCATCGGCTAGCTTCTTTATATTCCTTAACGGTAAGCGTGTTGATGTCGCCAATATCTCTGATCTCCAACTGTCCATTGTGACTGTGATGAATGTGATGAGACTTCGCCCAATAGTGATAAGGAATGGTACTAAAGAGGCTGCACACATATCCAACCGTATTTCTTGCAAAATTATTACTTAGAAATGTTCTATGGCCACAATCATGCTGGATGATAAATATCCTAACAAGAAAGAAACTATTTATAATACCCAACGCAAATGTAATCCAATAACTATAATCCAACGATATATACATCAATATCCATATACCTATAAATGGTAAAAATGTATTCAACAATTGAATGGTTGCTTTGACCTTATCGGTTTGGGTATATTTATTAAACCCTCTAATTAAAGACTTATCTATCTTAATATTCTCCACTCTAAATAATTATAATTGATTAATAGAAAAATTATAAAACACAAAATTATAAAATATAACTCTAAAACGAATAAATTAGTTTTAATAAATTAAATTTTGCTAAAAATTTCTGGTTAATACATAAATAATTGTACCTTTCGCCTATATTTTTTCAAATATGGTTTTTTCTAAAAAGATAATTATTTTTATTCTTCCAATTACATTTTTTATTATCGGCTGCTATAGTTTTAAAGGTATCAGTATCCCGGCGGACATACATACGTTTTATGTTGAGGATTTTCAAAATAATACCTTAGGAGCACCTGCGGATATCAATCAGATATTTGCGGAAGCTTTGCGGTCAAAAATAAGAAATGAATCTCGGCTAACTTACAACGAGCAAACACCGGATCTGGAGTTTTCAGGCACCATCAATCGATTTACATTAACTCCGGAAGCACCACAAGCCGGTAATACTGTTGCCTTAACCAAACTCGAAATTGCCGTTTCCGTAGATTACATCAACAACAAAGATGAAAGCAAAAATTGGAAATCCAAACAATTTTCTTTTTTCCGCACTTTCGAAAGCGATCAGGATTTTCTGAGTATTCAAGACAACCTCATCAACGAGATATTCGAACAAATACTAGAAAACATCTTTAATGAAGCTTTTACAGGCTGGTAGAAATACGGACGAACGATTGATTCTCCAATCATGATACGATTCCGATAATCACTAAAAAAAATACCAAACGATGTAAAGCAGGATTAATTTGCTTAAACAAAAATCAAGATTGACTTATATCTACAAAGAAAATTAGTTTCCTTTGATTTTAAATACCATGATACCACATTGATTGTCGTATTTTCCGGTTTCAAATTCGAATTCTTTAGCTTTGCGAATGGCCAATGAAACGAGGGCTTTTTTAGCGATTGTAGATAAAGCACCATTATACTCTGCGCTGGTAACTTCTCCTGTTTTATTAACACAAATATTGATTGTCACCTTTCCGTTTTCATCTGCTAAAATCAAAATACTTGGAACTTCTTCAATCTTTCTCAATCCAAGCTCTTGACCAGAAATCTCAATACTGAGATCGTCATCGATATCAAAACCATTGATTGTATTATCTTCTGAAGGCATATTTACGTCTTCAACATAAGTTTCTGGTTCTTCGCCATTGTCTTCTTGATCCTCTGCTGCTCTATCGCCATCGGCCAATACCTCGTCTTCTTTGATGTCATTCGGATTACCTTGGTCTGCTGGTTGCGTTTGATGATTAGGCACTCTATCCGGTGATTTAGTAGGAGGTGTTGTTTTTCCACCACATAACGTTCTAACTTTTCCTAGCGCATCTTGATTACCTTTGGCAACAGCCTGACCATAATCCTGACAAGCTTGGGTCAGCTTGCCTTGTGCTTCAAGGTAGGTTGCTCTCCATTTGTAATAATCACCATTTTGATTATCAAGCGCTATGGCAGCGGTCATACTATTAACTGCTGCATCATAATTATGCGTTGCACCAAAAGCTCTACCTAAGAGTGCTGCGGATGTAGCCTGAATACCATGCATTTCAATACTACTCACAGCGTCATTTTTAGCTTCCTCCGTTAAGCCCATTTCCATCTTTGCGAAACCGCGATACATGAGCGCATCTTTATATTTGGGATTTTGATCAATGATTTTAGTAAATTCTCCAATCGCTTCCTCGTACCTACCTGTATTAAATAGATACTCTGCTTTTACATATACAAATCCTATTTCTTCTTCTAAATTTTGAGCTGTGGACCATTGGCTTACGCCCAATAAAAACACTAAAATATAAAATAAATCTTTCATTGATTTAATAATAATTTGATTTAACTGAATTATATCCTTACACAATTAATATAAACAACAACACTTTTAACAATATTGTTAGTTAAAGTAATATTAAGAATAATATTTTTTATACTCAATCCGAATTTTCAACATGAAAACGGAGCTATTTCTTCTTACTTACCTTAGGTTTTGTTGTTTTAGCTTGACTAAAAGCAGTTGGAATTTCAGCGGTTATCCAAGATTTGACCATTTCCAAACTTACGTCTTTCAAAAATGCTTCATCCGCTTTTTCTCCATCAATCTTAGGTATTTTAATATTATTTTTACCGAATTTTACATAAGGACCCCAACGACCATTTTCAATAGAAATCGATTCCTCTGGCCAATTTTGAATGTATCTATTGGCTTCCTTCTCTACTTTAAGCTTAATTAATTCGATGGCCTCTTCTCCTGTAATGGTCTCAATGTCATACTTCTTTGGAATGTTGACAAAAAGATTATTCCATTTCACAAACGGTCCAAACCTACCCTTTCCTTTTGTTATCGGCAAATTTTCATAAGTCCCGATAGGCGCTAACTCATCAAATTTAGCTTCTATCATCGGTACAGCCTCTGCTAGCGTAATCGTCATTGGGTCAACCGCCCTACCCAAATTGATATAAGTTTCGTTGATTTTAATATAAGGGCCATACCTACCATTATTCACCAAAACATCTGCTCCCTTATAGGTACCAATCGTCCTTGGCAATTTAAAGAGGTTAAGCGCTTCCTCTAGCGTAATGGTTTCTATGGATTGACCGGGTTGCAAATTAGCAAATCTAGGTTTTTCATCGGTGCCGAGTTCATCTTTATCTCCCAACTGAATGACAGGACCGAATCTTGTCATTTGGGCTAAAACGGAGTAACCCGAAGCATCATCCTTACCAAGAATACGTTTTCCTTTTGCTCTTTCTGCATGTTCCATCGTGTTTGCGACCTTGGCGTGAAATGGTGTATAGAAATCTCGCAACATTCCCTTCCAATCCAATCCATCTGAAGCTATTTTATCTAGCTGATTTTCAACATTGGCGGTAAAGCCATAATCCATGATTTTATCAAAATGCTCTGTCAAAAAGTCCGAAACCACCATACCTATATCGGATGAATACAACATATTTTTAGTAGCTCCTGTGATTTCCTTTTTCTGCTTATGGGCGATAACTCCATCCTTTAGTTCTGAAATATGGATAATTCTTTCAGTACCTGGGCGGCTTTCTTTCGTCACATAACCTCGATCTTCCTCCATGATTTTGGTGATGGTTGGCGCATAAGTCGATGGACGACCGATTCCTAATTCTTCTAATTTCTTAACTAAGCTGGCCTCTGTATATCTCGGAGGTGCTTTCGTAAAGGTCTCCGTAGCTAGCATGTGATTCAGATGAAGTAACTGCCCTACTTTCAGTGGAGGCAACATGCCTTTTACATCTTCATCTTCCTCATCATCAGTGGATTCCATATAGACTTTCAAAAATCCATCAAAAACGAGTACCTCTCCTACTGCCTCGAGAGAAGCATGAGATAAGGTTGAAATATTGATTTTCACGATTGTCCGTTCTAGTTCTGCATCCGACATTTGAGAGGCGATGGTACGCTTCCATATAAGGTCATACAATCTGACCATATCATTGTCTCCGACGATACTATGATTTTGAATATCTGTAGGACGAATCGCTTCGTGCGCTTCTTGAGCTCCGGCCGCCTTGGCTTTAAACTTACGTGGTTTATAGTACTTATCTCCGTAATTAGATTTTATTTCTTGTGCTATAGCGGCCATAGCTACTTCACTGATAGCAGGAGAATCCGTTCTCATATAGGTGATTAATCCGCTTTCATAAAGTTTTTGAGCTGTGGACATCGTTCTATTTACCGAAAAGCCAAGTTTTCTTGAGGCTTCTTGTTGCAGCGTCGAAGTGATAAAAGGCTGCGATGGTCCTTTCCTGACCGGTTTTTTATCGATAGAAGCAACGGTAAAAGAAGCACCATTACATTTTTCTAAAAATGCAATAGCATCTTTAGATTCGTTGATTTTTTCCGGGTATTCTGCTTTTAGCTGAACCTTATCCTTTTTGGCATGATCTACATCAAAGAAAGCTTGAATTTTAAAATATGCTTTCGAGTCAAAGGCTTGAATTTCTCTTTCGCGATCAACGATTAGTTTTACAGCTACCGATTGGACTCTACCGGCAGAAAGCTTGTTTTTGACTTTTCGCCAAAGGACTTCAGATAATTCGAAACCAACGATTCTATCTAAAATTCGTCTTGCTTGTTGGGCATTGACTAGGTTGACATCTACTGTTCTAGGATTATCTACCGCACGCAGGATCGCGGGCTTGGTAATTTCGGAGAATACGATGCGTTTTGTATTGTCAACATCGAGGTTTAATTCCTCACATAAATGCCAAGAAATGGCTTCACCTTCTCGATCGTCGTCCGTTGCCAACCAAACTTCCGAAGATTTAGCAACTTGTTCTTTTAGTTCTTTGACGACTTTGTATTTATCAGGAGATACTACATAATGTGGCTCAAAATCATTTTCGATGTCAATCCCTTTATTTCCTTTATCCAGATCTCTGATATGACCAAAACTGGATTTCACAGTAAAATCCTTTCCCAGTATTTTTTCGATTGTCTTTGCCTTAGCCGGTGACTCAACTATCAATAAATTTTTAGCCATATTTATTATTTTATCTTAAAGTAATTTTAAACGTATATTAAAATTGATCCTTTAATATTTGCTCAAAAGCGCAAAACTATATATTTTATTTATTTAACATGAATATTTATTTGATTTTAGTTAAAATTTATGGTATTCCTATAGTGCTCTGTCAACAAAAAAAATTTAATAAATGTTGTTCTTTTCCCAAATCTCATCGTTAAAAACACTCGTCATATGTTACCACTATGCCTGCGGTTTTTGCCTGGACCTTTAAAAAAAATAACTTCCATTATATTTTTATAGACAGAGCACTAGGTTGTGATATCCGTACAATCACTTATATTTGCTAAATAATTGGAAAGTAATCATGAATACCACAGAAGACCTCAAAAAATTATTTTTATTAAATCCTGATATTACTTATTTGAATTTTGGATCCTTTGGAGCAACACCTACACCAATTTTCGATCAATATCAAGCTTATCAACGTGCCTTAGAGCGAGATCCCGTGCAATTCATAACGGTTGCCACTTCTACCCTTTTAAAAAAATCGAGGGAAGCCTTAGCCGAATTTATTCATTGTGAAGCGGAAGATGTAGTTATGGTCATTAATCCATCTTACGCTGTCAATACCATAGCAAAAAGTCTAAACTTACAGCCAGGTGATGAAATTCTAACCACTAATCTCGAATATGGAGCCTGCGATAGAGTTTGGGATTTAATTTGCGAACAGACTGGTGCTAAGTATGTTCAACAAGATATAGCCTTACCATTGACTACGGAAGAAATATTTATAGATGCTTTGTTTTCTGGCGTTACCAATCGAACGAAATTAATCTTCTTGAGCCATATAACGAGTGCTACTGCTTTGATCTTTCCAGTTGAAAAAGTGATTAAAGCCGCTAAACTACTCGGTATTCCTATTTTTATAGATGGGGCTCATGTGCCGGGACACATACCATTGGATATACACAGTTTAGATCCGGATTATTATACAGGTGCTTGTCACAAATGGATGATGACTCCCAAAGGTTCTTCATTTATGTATGTAAAAAAAGAACATCAACCTAAAATATATCCACTTGCTGTAAGTTGGGGATACAAAGCCGCCAAACCCTCTGCGAGTACTTACATTGATTGGCATGAAATGAGTGGAACTATGGACTATGCCGCAAGACTTTGCATACCTCAAGCCTTGCAATTTAGAAAAGACTATGCTTGGGATCAAATCGCTAAGCAATGTAGATCACTCGTAATAAAGAATGCACCGACATTTGAAAAAATTCTAGGTACTCAGCTATTAGCGCCACTCGATGAGCGGTTTATAGGTCAAATGATTAGTGTCCAGATTCAATCTCAGCATCCTGAATTGCTATATCATACTTTAGTGCACGAACACAAGATTGAGATACCTATCATGCAACACCAAGATGCGTTTTACATGAGATATTCTATCCAAGGATTTAATGATCAACAAGACCTAGACAAATTGTTTGAAGTCATCGAAATCATCAAAAAGACCGGTCTAATCATGGCTTAATCGAAAGATTTAGAACAAAAAACAAGAAATTGTCGGTTTTAAAAAGCACGCATATAGTTTTTTAACTTAATAGAAGTTGTATCTTTGTGACTCAATAATAAAGTAAACAATCATGAATTTTGACTTAATCGTATTAGGAAGTGGACCGGGTGGTTACGTAGCTGCGATAAGAGCATCTCAACTTGGCCTTAATGTAGCTATCATTGAAAAAGAAAATTTAGGAGGTGTGTGCTTAAACTGGGGTTGTATTCCCACAAAAGCATTAATAAAAAGTGCTCAAGTTTTTGATTATATCCAACATGCTGCTGATTATGGAATTACCGTTCAGGAATCGACACCTCATTTTGATAAAATCATCAGTAGAAGCCGAGAGGTAGCGGGTGGTATGTCAAAAGGTGTTACTTTCTTGATGAAAAAGAATAAAATCACGGTTATCGAAGGTTACGGCCGATTAGTTCAAGGCAAAAAAATAGTGGTTACTGCTCATGACGGAAGTAAAGCCGAATATAGTGCAAATCACATTATTATTGCAACAGGTGGAAGAGCCAAAGAATTGCCAAATCTAAAAATAGATGGCAAGAAAATAATTGGTTATCGAGAAGCCATGACCTTAGAGCAGCAACCTAAAAGCATGGTCGTAGTTGGAGCAGGCGCTATAGGTGTTGAATTTGCTTATGTTTATAATGCATTAGGTACGGATATAACTATTGTCGAATTTGTGGAACAAGGTTTGCTCCCTCGTGAAGACAATGATGTGTCTAAAGAACTCACTAAAATCTACAAAAAGGCAGGCATGAAGATTATGGCTAATTCTGCAGTCGAGCATGTCGATATATCTGGTGACGTTTGTAAAGTAACTGTCAAAAATCGAAAAGACGACTCGGTCAAAGTAATCGAATGTGATGTAGTCTTATCTGCTGCTGGTGTAACACCTAATATTGAAGACATCGGACTAGAAACCCTAGGTATTGAAACCAATAGAGGTACCATCGTGGTTGATGAGTTTTACCGCACCAATGTATCAGGAATATATGCGATTGGCGATGTCATTCCTACTCAAGCGTTAGCCCACGTAGCTAGTGCTGAGGGCATCATCTGTGTAGAAAAAATAGCCGGTCAAAATCCTGAACCTATGGATTATGGCAATATTCCGGGCTGTACTTATTCTTGGCCTGAGGTTGCTTCCGTAGGTATGACAGAAGCACAAGCTAAAGAAGCCGGATACGAGTTGAAAATTGGTAAATTTCCGTTTTCTGCCTCCGGAAAAGCATCAGCTGCAGGTAGCAAAGAAGGCTTTGTTAAAGTGATTTATGATGCAAGATACGGCGAGTTATTGGGTGCACATTTGATCGGAGCTAATGTAACTGAAATGATTGCAGAGTTAGTTTTAGCCAGAAAATTAGAAAGTACAGGGCACGAAATCCTCAAAGCTGTGCATCCGCATCCTACTATGAGTGAGGCAGTTATGGAAGCAACAGCAGCAGCGTATGGCGAGGTTATCCATCTATAATCAAGATTTTAAACATTTGACTTTTTTTGAAGCGGATTGCTGTCATTTCTGACAATCACGGGTATTTTGGCGACGAAGTCTCAAGAAATCTTCAAGATGTAGATGAAATATGGCATGCCGGTGACATAGGGAATCTTGCTTCCATTGAAAAAATCAGAAGTTTAGCCACATTTAGAGGTGTTTATGGCAATATTGATGACTTGGTTGTCCGGGATATCTTTCCTTTAAATCAATTGTTTGTTTGTGAAGGATTAAAGGTATTTATGACCCACATCGGTGGGTATCCAGGAAAATACACAGCTCGTGTTAAGCAAATCATCGGTGACGAAAAACCCAATATTTACGTTTGTGGTCATTCTCATATCTGTAAGGTTGTACCTGACCATATCCACCAATTGCTCCATATCAATCCCGGCGCTTATGGAATCCATGGGTTTCATCAATTCCGGACGATGATTCGCTTTGAAATCGAAGGGCAAAAAATACAAAATATGCGTGTCATCGAACTTGGTCTGAGAGGCAGTTTAAAGGATTAGAATGGCTTAATTAGTTGGATTTTGAAGTATAATGCTCAAATTATTTGTTCAAATAAATAGATGTTTGTACTTTTAGACCGTAATTACAATTGAAAAAGTGAAAATTAGATTAATTGCTTTAAGTATATTGTTTGTCAGTCTGCACATTTGTGCTAATGCTCAAACGGGATTTTCGTCAGCAGGAGGCGCTAATTTCTTAGGATTAGCAAGAGCAGGCGTAGCTTATTCCGGTGCCGAGTCCATTTATCTCAATCAGGCCGGTATGACATCCGTTAGAAATATGGCGTTTGACGTAAGTGCGGAACGTCGCTATAATCTTGAAGAATTGACTCAAGTATCCATAGCTGCGATGAAAACTTTTAAAATAGGTACCTTTGGACTTGTGGCTTCTAGTTTTGGTTTTAGTGAATATAATGAACAAAAATTTGGATTGGCCTATGCCAGACCTCTATCCAATACAATTTCAATTGGTGGACAGATGGATATGCTCCGATACAATATTGATCAAATAGGAAGTAATAATACTTTTTCATTTGAAGTGGGTTTACTTACACAAATCAATGCGCAATTGACCCTTGGGGCACATATTTTTAGCCCTATCCATGTAAACATTAATGACACTGACGTGGTATCGACCAGATTTAGATTAGGATTAAAATATATGCCATCTAACAAAGTATTTTTGTTGGCTGAAACGGACAAATCCATTGACAAAGATATTGAACTTAAATTTGGAATTGGGTATGACCCTATAAAGGTTTTGCGACTTATGGCAGGGTTTAATACAAGATTATCCTCATTCCATTTTGGAGCATCACTAACGCTCCAAGAAACCTATAAGATCAAAACATCCATAGGAAGCAGCCATGTTCTCGGTAATACGCCAGCGATCTCATTACAATATGTTGATTGAACTAGTGCTCTGTCCACAAAAAAATCTTAATGAAATGTTGTTCTTTTTCAAATCTCATCGTTAAAAATACTCG
>JAIXKS010000057.1:0-1412 GCA_026928325.1 Chitinophagales bacterium
CCAAGATTAGCTTCAAAAATGCCCTTTTCGATACCTGCGAGCATTTTCTTTTCCCAAGGTTGGATACTAATGGTTCTAGCGTCCGGTGTTGTGATATTCGCTACTTGATTGAGTGGTGTAGGTGTACCATAATAGTCAACCATGACTCCACTAACCATGGCCGGAGATGCTTTGCCGGCACGGATTTTATTCAATTCAAAAACAAGGTGTTCTATCGCCTTATCAAAGTTTTCGCGGGTTTGTTGTATTTGACTATCTATTTCTTCTATCATAGGGTGATCATTTTATCTGGTGGTAAAAATAAAACTAAATCTCTGATTAATCATTACTATTACCCATAAATCTTAATAAAAGGTACAAAAATGTCACCAAGGCTCCAAGTGCAGATACTACATAAGTCATTGCTGCCCACCAAAGTGCATCTTTGGCACCGTCATGCTCGGCACCTTGTAAATATCCAGAATCATCTAACCAAGCCAAGGCTCTGTTAGAAGCATCAAACTCTACCGGCAATGTGACCAAACTAAAGAGTGCAGTTGCACCAAATGTACCTACCAATATGAGCATCATCGTATGTCCAAACGCACTTCCAATCCCTAAAATCACACCCATAATTAAGAATTGTTGGATGCTTGAACTAAATTGGATGAGTGGAACTAACTTAGATCTCAACGTTAGCATGCTATAAGCTGTCGCATGTTGTACAGCGTGTCCTACTTCGTGAGCACTTACAGAAGCCGCTGCGACGGTACGACCATTAAATACATCCGGAGATAAACTTACTGTTTTGTTTGTAGGATTATAGTGGTCTGTAAGATATCCTTGACCTTCTATGACACGTACATCATGAATGCCATGAAATCGCAACATATCTTCGGCTACTTCTCGACCAGACTTACCATTGCTGACCGGTACACGGGCGTAATGTGCGAATTTTGACTTTAATTTACCGCTTATAATCATCCCAATTATTGTAAAAACACCCAAGATGACATAATATCCTATATCTACCATATTGTAAAGTATTTATCGACTTAATAAAAATATTAGAAATCGCAATAATAACTGATTGAAGCCTCAAAAAGTTTCAATTTTTTAATGTTATTATATAAAAAAATGATTGTCTAAATTTTATATATAATGTAAAATTAATTAACATACTCAAATCTTGTATATGGTACAAGTGCTTTAGGGATTTTAATACCCGCTTCTGTTTGATGGTTTTCGAGCATAGTCGCTACGATTCTCGCTAAAGCCAAAGCACTTCCATTTAAAGTATGAGCTAATCTGGTCTTGCCATGTTCATCTTTAAACCGCAATTTCATACGATTAGCTTGGAAGGTTTCGAAATTGGAAACGGAACTAACTTCGAGCCATCTGCCTTGAGCCGCTGACCAAGTTTCGAAGTCGAA
>JAIXKS010000057.1:1512-4378 GCA_026928325.1 Chitinophagales bacterium
ACGCCATCTTTAAAACTGATGATATCGTATTTTTCGGCAAGTTCCCAATGCGGAAGGGCACCAGACCATAGTGTAGGCATCGGTTTATCCCATCCCAAATAAACTTCATTGTCTTCAGCTTTCGTACCAAATGGCACAGAACTATGTGGCACATTGGGCAATTGAATAATCAAGTCTTCTAACCTTTCTTTGGTTGACTTTAATGTGGTTTCCAATGATTTTATTTCCTCCTTCAATTCGGAGACTTGTTCTTTTAATTGATTTGCCTTATCTTGTTCTCCACTTTTAAAATACTGTCCGATTTCTTTAGCGAGTTGATTGGATTGAGCCAATAACTGATCTAATTGAGTTTGGACGGCTTTGCGGTGGTCGTCAGCAAGGATGGCTTCATCTATTAAAGAAAGAAGCTCGTCATTTACGTTTCTTTTCTTTAAGCCATCAATAATTCTTTCCTTTTGATCTCTTATAATTCCTATTTCTAACATGATTTATTAAATTTTAATACCGATTGCATCAAAAATACTAATTATTTCAAATTTTTTGCAAAGATAGTGTTTTGAATGTCAAATTAATTATTTAATTTTGCGGCATCAAATATTTTAAGAACTATCCTCATCGGATTTTTTTCAACTTTTATTTCATCTTTATTATTATAGTTAGAAAGCGATTTCTAATTCGATTCTGAAAAATATTCTTAATAAACTTTATATTTTTTTAAGTTAATTACATTTTTATGTTTGACATATTGCAGTTAAATGATATGCTGGTTCCACAATTAAAAGAATTAGCTACTAATTTGGGATTAGACAATATCAAAAAACTAAGTAAACAAGATCTTATTTATAAAATATTGGACCATCAGGCCATTCAAGGTAAAACTTCAAGCCCTGATGTCAAAAAGCAAGAAGCTAAACCTCGGCAGGGATCTCAGCATAACAAAAAGCGGGTTACAAGTGCTATCCTAGTTAAAGAAGATGCTGAAGTGATGGTTCAAGAGGAGCCATTAGAGCCGGAAGTTGTGCAGGTAGATGCTGTGGAAGCACCCAAGGAAGTAGAGGCGGCGGACCATGCAAGAAAAGGAAGAAAGCGGATTGTAAAGGCGGAGACACCGGAAGCACTAACGCCTATAGAGGCTCAACCTGTGAAGTCGTCGGTTACCGAAAGCGATAAAGGAGATCATAAGTCAACAGAGCCTAATGTATCTAAAAATGTAGGGAATAATAAATCAAGTAACTATCAAGGGGATAAACATAGGCATCATAAGGCACAGCCTGCCATGGAAGCTAAAGCAGAGACGCAAGCACCGGCAAAGGAAGTTAAACCGGTAGAACCTAAATTTATACCTGATTTAGATGGTGTCATTGATAGTGAGGGAATATTGGAATTAATGCCTGAAGGATATGGTTTCCTTCGGTCTTCCGATTATAATTATTTGTCATCTCCGGATGATATTTACGTATCACCTTCACAGATTAAACTGTTTGGTCTAAAGACAGGAGATACTGTTTTAGGGTCTATTCGACCACCCAAGGAAGGTGAAAAATATTTTGCCTTGTTGAAGGTGCATAATATTAACGGCATGGAGCCTATGAAATTGAAAGAACGCGTGCCTTTCGATTACTTGACGCCATTGTTCCCTAATGAAAAACTTAAATTGACGACGCATCCGGCTGGAAAGGATTATGGAAATCGAATGATTGACTTATTTACGCCAATCGGAAAGGGACAAAGAGGATTGATAGTAGCTCAGCCAAAAACGGGAAAAACGTTTTTATTAAAAGATGTAGCCAATGCCATAGCAGATAATCATCCAGAATGTTATCTCATCGTATTGTTAATAGATGAGCGCCCAGAGGAGGTGACGGATATGAGAAGAAGTGTCAATGCGGAGGTCATAGCAAGTACTTTTGACGAGCCGGCAGAAAACCATGTGCGCGTCGCAGGTATCGTGCTCGAAAAAGCCAAAAGGTTGGTAGAAAGTGGACACGATGTCGTTGTGTTGCTAGACTCCATCACAAGGTTAGCACGAGCTTATAATACTGTCGCACCTACGAGTGGACGTGTTTTATCAGGAGGTGTCGAGGCCAATGCACTACATAGACCAAAAAAATTCTTTGGAGCTGCACGTAATATAGAAGGCGGTGGATCTTTGACAATCCTTGCTACGGCTTTGATTGATACCGGTTCAAAAATGGATGAAGTGATTTTCGAAGAGTTTAAAGGTACAGGAAACATGGAATTGCAATTGGATCGTTCACTTGCTAATAAGCGTATGTACCCGGCTATTGATATCACGAAGTCAAGTACGAGGAGAGAAGAGTTGTTGCTACCTGAGAGTATCTTGCCAAAATTATTTATTCTTCGCAATCACTTAGCTGATATGAAGCCGGATGAAGCAATGGAATTTATCAAAAAACATATGGCCGGAACCATGAATAATGACGAGTTTATCCTTTCAATGAATGGTTAATCTGGTCAAGCGATTGAAGATAAATAGAATTGAATTAA
This sequence comes from Chitinophagales bacterium, assembly GCA_026928325.1. Classification (GTDB taxonomy): domain Bacteria; phylum Bacteroidota; class Bacteroidia; order Chitinophagales; family Saprospiraceae; genus OLB9. The sequence continues at coordinate 4,021 of JAIXKS010000057.1, forward strand.
GCTTTTTTTAGTATTTTTTTGTAAATCTGAGTTAAACTTTATACTTTTGCGGCTCTTTTTAACAGAGCGCAATAATCTGAAGGGAAAAGAGGATGTTTTTTTAAATTTTACATTATTATAATTATATCATGAAACGCACGTATCAACCATCTAAAAGAAAGAGAGTCAATAAGCATGGATTCAGAGCCAGGATGGCTACTAAAAACGGAAGACGCGTTCTTGCAAAGAGAAGAGCAAGAGGACGGTATAAACTAACCGTATCTGACGAACAAGGACCGAAATAGATCTAAAACATTTATAGATTAAATAAGATTCTGAATGACTGTATGCTGTTCAGAATCTTATTTATTTTAAGGGA
>JAIXKS010000005.1:0-26506 GCA_026928325.1 Chitinophagales bacterium
TTGCATTTAATTAATAATGACGGAAAAGTTGCATTTATGACTTGAATCCGCCATTTATAAACTATGACAAATGTCATTATTTATGATGATAATATGGTGACGATACGAGGGTTACGTGAGTATTTCAAAGGCAATATTTCCATTTCGATCCTTTCCGATTTTAATTTGTCGCATGATTTACATCAGTATCTGAATACGTCAAATATTAACATCCATGTAATTTTGCTCGCATTGCACACCCAAGAAAATCTTGGTCCCGAGCTCATCCATCAATTGAAGCAATCTCATCCCATTTCTAATATTATTGCCTATAGCACAGTCAATCATACCAATATCATCAATTGCTGTTTTGATTCTGGAGCTAGTGATTATTATCACCTACTCGAACCCTTAAGTATCCTAGAAAATAAAATCTTGAATATCCAAGATAAGGAGGTTGAATTTAATAAAACCTATCCAAAACTTACTTCGAAAGAGAAATTATTATTAGATTACTTGATCCTCGGTATGACTTCTAAAGAAATTGCGCATAATCTTGGAATTTCGGTAAACACGATCAACAATCAAAAAAGTCACCTTATTTCGAAATTTGATTGCGTATCAAGTACGCATTTGGTCATTCGTCTTTTACGCCTAGGCTTGATTAGTTTATAGTCTTTTTGCGCACTTTACAGAAGCCATTGGGGCTATCTTCAAAAAATCAATCGTTGATTCAAGGCTGGGAATATCGCTTGTATCGATGCTTTATTCATGCCTACTAGTTGAATATAACGCCAAGACGATCCACTATCTTCAGACACCGCCAAAATCATTTGAGGTTCCAATATTTCTTGTCCATTCAAATCCATCACGGCCTCTTGATTTAGCAATACTTGGATATCGTCCCCATTGCTCTCAATTTGTTGAATACCTATAAAACTGATTCTTTTATATTCACCACCTGCATCTCTAAAATCACGCATAGCCACATTGAGTTTATTCTTCATTTCCTCTTTGCTACCATAGATTTCAATAACCAAAGGATGATTAAATTCGATAAAACAGTTATAATCTCTTTCAATAAGGCAACGTCCCATTTTTTCAATATCCTTCTTAAAGATTACTTGCATTTGTGCTTCGGTCGGCGGCGTCTTCTTACCACCCAACATTTGGCAGCCAAAAAATAAGGTCATTACCATCAACATGCTAACCAATAATCGGGAACCGTAGTATTTATTCAAAATTTTCATGGCTTATATCGTGTTACAAGTACTCTTCTCCGTTGTCTTGCAAGTAAGTATTAGAAAATTCAAAAAAATCAAAAATAACTGAATTGCTATAGCCACACAAGGAATTAAAAAGCACAACAACACCTGTTTTAGTGTTTTTGTCAAAGGCTATTTCGGATCTAAATCCATTGACTAGTCCACCATGATACACTAAGTCATTATTTAGAGTTTTAACCAACCTCCAACCTAAGCCATAATGCGAACTGAGAACTTCTCTTCTTTTATTCCAAAATTTTCTTTCAGACGATGTATTTGCATACGCACTAAATGCAATGTTCAACACTTCAGGTGTCAATACGTCCGGTCTATTGCCCATAATAGCACTTAACCAAAAAGACATATCATGGATGGATGCGTTGACTCCACCAGCCGAAGGAAGATTGTAATAATGCTGTCCCAATGCGATTGGCACGAAACGATTTCTCTGGCCATTATGACCAACACAATGATTAAAATTGTGGTCTATTCCTTCAAAAGAACTACTCGAACTACACATGGCCAATGGAGAAAAAATATAATCATCCAAGGCTTCACTATAAGACATCTTGGTTGTCTTTTCTATTACTTGTTCGATGAGGCTGAAGGCTACATTTTGGTAGGCATAGGCGATACCTGTTGAGTCTCGAGGGCTAAGCTTTGCCAGATATTTATAAAGTATTTCTCTATCTACATTTTTGTCAACAAGATTCGAAAAAGCATGCTCTGTATATCCGCAAGTATGAGAAAGCACATGCTTAATCCTAAGGATACCATCTTCATTTTTAGCCTTGACATCGAATTCCGGAAGGTAGTACGAAACCGGATCTTCAAGACTTATCAACCCTTTATCTATCAAAATAGCGGCCAATATTCCCGCAAAACCTTTCGAAACACTTCCGATTCTAAAAAGTGTATTTTCATCGATTGGAGCAGGCGATTGTACCGAACGAACTCCGTATTCTTTTTGAAATATTACTTGATCATCTTGGATGACGGCTATAGCCATTCCAGGACAGCCATATTCCTCTATTTTCTCTCTAAACTGTCGGTCTAATGCCTTGTAATATACCGAATCGACATAACCTAATTGAGGATTAACTTCCATATTTGTACGTCCAAATCCCTTGGCTTCATGACAAGAGTTAAACGTAAAAACGATAGCGATTAACGATAATAAAAAAAGACCGGTTACAAAGGGAATCTTCACTCTTTAAGTGTTTTGAATTTTAAGCACTATATATATTAAGAATAAACATAATGTATAATCAATTAGTATTATAGACGCAAATTTATAATTAATTCTATTAATCAAAAATAAATTGAGTAATTAAATTTATAAAAACACAATTTAACCGGCTAAAAAAAACCATAGAACGAAAAATAAATGTAATTTCACGCAATCAAATACACGATTAATCATGCAAGGATTAGAGCAAATTCAAATCAATTTTAGTGATGATAACATTTTCATCCTCAACATTTGTCTTGGATTTTTAATGTTCGGCATTGCTCTCGATATGAAAAAATCGGACTTTGGCTATTTGCTAGAAGCGCCCAAGTCCTTGTTGACCGGTATGGTATCGCAGCTTATCTTATTGCCCATCATGACCATCGGCTTAATTTGGCTGATCCGTCCGGAATATTCATTAGCTCTTGGGATGGCGTTAATCGCTTCTTGCCCGGGAGGAAACGTTTCTAACTATGCGGTTCACCTATCTAAGGCTAATACGGCGCTTTCCATTTTGCTAACGAGTATATCCACCTTAGCTTGTGTCGTAACCACGCCTTTGATTTTTAAACTCATCCAAAAGATTCTACCCACTAGTACCGTTGAAAACTATATTTTTGACATTTCCTTTGCGGATATGGCAACCGTTATTTTTCAGCTCATCATCGTACCGCTCATCATTGGCTTTAGCTTAAATCATTATTTTCCAAAATGGACTGAAAAAATAAAAACCACGGTCAAACGCTTGAGTTTTATCATATTTATTGGTTTTGTGATCGTAGCTGTAATCAACAATTTAGACAATTTATTCAACTACCTGCATATCGTCTTTTTTCTAGTTATCCTTCACAATTCGCTTGCTTTAACCACTGGATATTGGTGGTCAAAAAAAGTAATCGGCCTCTCTGTATATGATAGTCGGGCAATCAGCATAGAAACCGGCATTCAAAATTCTGGTTTAGCGTTGATTTTGATTTTCAATTTTTTTGATGGTAATGGCGGCATGGCATTGATTGCAGCATGGTGGAGCATTTGGCATCTGATCAGTGCAGGCGGAATCGCTTTATGGTGGAGAAGCCAAGAAAACAAGCTGATTGCAGCACAAAATAATTAAAACCTACATAACCTTTTCTCTCTTGGAGCGGATATGCTATTTTAATAAATTAACCGCACTTGAAATGCAACCCGCAATATGAAGGAATTTCAGCACTTTGACTTATTTCGGCTAAAGCAGGAAAAATCATTTGTATAATACATAAGTAATCCTTAATTTTGCCTAAATATATTTAAACAACCATGGCTTTAGACAAAATAGCAATAGCGAAAAGAATAGCGAAAGAACTTAAGGATAGGTATTATGTCAATTTAGGTATAGGTATTCCTACCCTAGTAGCCAACTATATCCCTGAAGGTTTAAATGTCGAGATTCAAAGTGAAAATGGAGTTTTGGGCATGGGACCATTTCCTTATGAAGGTGAAGAAGATCCCGACTATATCAATGCCGGCAAGCAAACCATAACGACCCTTCCCGGAGCTAGTTTTTTTGACTCATCGCTTAGTTTTGGCATGATTAGAGGCAAACACATCGACCTTACCGTGCTTGGAGCTATGGAAGTATCGGAACAAGGAGATATCGCCAATTGGAAAATACCTGGAAAAATGGTCAAAGGTATGGGCGGAGCTATGGACCTAGTATCCTCTGCAGATAATATCATCGTCGCCATGATGCACGTCAATAAAGCCGGTGAGTCCAAATTGCTAAAAAAATGCAGATTGCCACTAACTGGCGTCAAATGCGTGAAGAAAATTGTCACCGAATTGGCTGTCATGGATGTGACTGATCAAGGATTTAAACTTCTTGAACGGGCTCCAGGTGTGAGTGTCGAGTATATCCAATCCGTAACAGAAGGCCACCTGATCGTAGAAGGTGATATTCCTGAAATGGATATTTCTTAATTGCCGGACTAAAGGACTTCCAATAGATTAGGTTTAAGTCTTTTGCAGCCTTAAACCATGCTTTTCGTGCCAACTATTCCTTTATTATCCATCGCAGGAAGTATTAATATTTTTACCCATAACAGGGAAAATCTCCTATTTACATTAGCATTCCAAATTGAGGCTTTTCGTGCCAATGAGCTCCTTTGGGCGATTGTCTTCGGTAAAAAAGTGAAATAATCTGAAATTTTATTCTACTTTATTTTTTAAAAATCATAAAAGACCTTTAATTTGTATAAAATTAAAAATATCATGCATAGAGAAATACAAACTTGGCACAGTGCTTCTTTAAATAAAGAGATGGAAATTGTTGAATATGGTCACTTTGGCCCGGTGATTCTTTTACTTCCTACAGCAGCTGCGGATTATCTCGAATACGAACGATTCCTGATGATCGATGTCTTGGACAAATATATTGAAAGTGGAAAAGTCAAAATATATTCTATTAATTCCATCAATAGCGAAAGTTGGCTCAACAATAAATTAGATGGAAGGACCAAAGTAGTTCGCCATAATCAATTTAACCGATATGTCTATGACGAAGTTGTACCATTTATCAAGAGTAGGTCCGGTCTTGACACACCGATTTACACTTGTGGTGCCTCCTTTGGAGCGCTTCATGCCGCTAACCTTTTCTTCAAAAATCCTTGGGCGATCAATGGTTGCATCTCCATGTCTGGCTTATATGACCTAGGGAAGTACACGAAGGGATATTGGGACGAAGATTGTTATTGGAATAGCCCATTACACTACCTCAAAGATCTTCAAAATGAAGCCCACTTAGATGCAATCAGGAGTTCTAAACATATCCATATCCTTACAGGATCGGGAGATTATGAAGATCCAGACGGTTCGAGATATATATCGGGCTTATTGCACCACCGCAATATACCACATCACTTAGATATCTGGGGATATGACATCAAGCACGACTGGCCAACTTGGAGAGCCATGATGCCATTCTTGTTAGAAACTCAGTTTTAGTGCGTAAGTAAGAGAAATAGTCTAAAAACAATAAAAATGGTCGTTTTTTTATGAAAGATTAGCGACCATTTTTTTACCTATTTATCAAATCTAACCAATTTTCTTTTTGGCAATTATTGAAAAGCAGTTCCGAAAGACAAGAGCGATGGATATGAACAACAAATTCAAACTTAGACCGTGGAGCATGTCGGACTTGGACAGTTTAGTCAAATATGCTAACAACCAGAATATTGCAAAAAATTTGACAGATAAATTTCCTTGTCCATATACCGAAAGCGATGGAAAGGCGTTTATTGAATTTGCGACCAAAGCCGACCCAATACAAATTTTTGCTATTGACATTGACGGGCAGGCTGTCGGTGCTATAGGGATTTACCCTCAAGACGACATATTTAGAAAAAATGCAGAACTTGGTTACTGGCTGGCCGAGCCGTTTTGGGGACAGGGCATAATTAGTAGCGCTATAAGATACGCAGTAAACTATGCATTTGAGACTTACGACATTGATCGGGTATTTGCAAGGCCATTTGGAACAAATATTGTATCACAACGAGTATTGGAAAAGAACAACTTTCTTTTGGAAGGTAAGTTCGAGGCAGTATTAATAAAAAATGGCGTTTTATTAGACGAATTCGTTTATGCAATCCGGCGAAAAAACTGGAAACAATAAACAACGAACGACCCACGTCGTATGCTGCAATCTTAGACCTACAATACCTCAAAAGGGTCGGTATCAATCTTAAATTTTAATAAATTTTGACTTAGTAAGGATAATAAGTTGATTAATATCTTATCCAAAAGGCATTTCATTCTTTCAATTTTTATAAATTTGCATTCTAAATCTCTAGAATTATGGTATTTATAGAAAATGAAGGTATTACCAATCCTAAAGTAAATCTTGCACTTGAAGAATTTGCTATGCGCAATTTAAGTGCAGACACAGATTATCTACTATTTTACATCAATGAGCCATCCATTATCATTGGTAGGAATCAAAATACTTTAGAAGAAATCAATCAAGAATATATCACAGCCAATAATATCCATGTAGTACGGCGTGTATCCGGTGGCGGTGCGGTTTACCATGATTTGGGTAATCTTAATTTTAGCTTTATCACGACGCACGATATTAAAAATGTCAATAATTTTAAAAAATTTACCGAGCCAGTCATCAAGGTATTGAAAAGCCTTGGACTGAATGCGGAGCTCAAAGGCCGGAATGATATTCAGGTAGATGAAAAGAAAATATCTGGAACAGCCCAATTTACCAACGGGAAAAGAATGATTAGTCACGGTACGCTTCTTTTCAATACAGATCTTGGAGAAGTAGCGAATGCACTCAACGTCAAAATGAGTAAAATTCAATCCAAAGGGCATAAATCTGTAAGAAGCCGAGTTGCCAATATTTCTGAATTTATCAATCAACCCATGGATATGGCCACGTTTAGGTCACTTTTACTTCAAGGGCTTAACGATGAAAGCGAACCATTTGAGACTTACCGACTTACACCGGAAGAATGGTCAAAAGTGCACCAATTAAAAGATGAAAAATATGATAATTGGGATTGGAATTATGGTCATTCGCCGAGATTTAATATCCAACGAACCATGCGCTATCCTATTGGTGAGATCGATTTAAGGGTTTATGTTGAAAAGGGATACATCAAGGATTTCAAAATATTCGGAGATTTCTTTGGTGCAGAACCTATAGAAAACCTAGAGCAATTGCTCATCGACAGCCGATATGACCTTGACGAAATCACTCATCGACTCAAAGATATAGACGTTAAGCTTTACTTTGGAGATATATCCAAAGAAGAATTTATAGCGCAAATTTATGGAGAAGACGTTGAAGAATAGGTCATAAAACACGCCAATATCCAAGGTTAGACCGACTTTATATAACAATTTAAGACTTTGTTTTACCAAAAATTTATAAGCTAATTTTGGTAAGTAGGATATATTGTATTAAATTCGCTCCTAGTACTCTGTCAACAAAAAAATCTTAATGAAATGTCGTTCTTTAATTCTTTTTATAGACAAAGCACTAGAATGACTCAAGTAACCATGACCATTAATAAGTATTACCATACTAAGTCTTCCTTCAATCGGCATATATGGCTAGGATTGATGATAAGTTGGATGTTCATGCTGTCATCTTGCTCCACCATGGTATCTTTAAAATCGCATTTGGTCAACAGCAATTGCAGTCAAAAATCAGATTATCATTATACGGTAGAAGACTTGCCACTTCCCATGTATCAGGTAAGACTCGATGCCAAACTAAGCGCACGTTTTTCCACTTCTAGCTTGAAGATGGCAAATGCGATTCATCTCCAAGATCAACTAACAGCATATCTAGAAGCTGAAAATAATTATCGCCTCGATCCAAACCTAGAAAATCGCGTTACAATATTGGAACTATCGAATGCGATAACACAAAGAATCAATACGGCTTCACTTGAAGTTTCCTCCATCGCTTCGGAAATCGACTGCGAAAAAGAAAGCGTTGCCCAGATAGCCGATTTTATGAAAAGTAGTGAAGCGGCTAAAGAGACCAAGCTGACGGTGGCAGCCATTGCCGTTGGAGCTATAGGAACACTAGTCGGAGCACCTCTAATTGGAAGCCATGTTTCGGACAAAAATTTAAATTTGGTCACGCTAGGAACTGCGATTGCTGAAGGTTCTCTAGGATTAATGATACTTCTCAATGAAAAAAAAGTGGAAATCCATCATCCAAGAAATCTATTGAAAGCAATTTGGGAAGCGCATGAAACTTCTTCCCTCTTTCCTCCGTTTATATGGTATTATCTGAATTATTACGATCCGGATAAACCCAATCAAAATTCATTGCGATACCAATTGATACAAAGTTGGATAAGTTTTGGTCAAATTCAAGAAAAGTCACCTAAGAAAAAACAAGCATTCATAGACTTGAATTTTGGCAATGGTGGCATTTATACAGCAGATCAGCTTTATAATCGAGCCAATATGTTGGATCAGCTCGAATCCGTCATCAAGCTCATAAAACAAGATTTGACCCATTTATCCCATGAATTTGAAATTTTAAATTTGAAGTAAATGAAGCAATTTATTTATTTGTTGTTGTTTGTTTCATGGAGTACCCAGTTGCTTTATGGGCAAAATAGTTATAAACACAGGATTCCAGATACCGTAATTGCAGCTTTTGAGGCGAAGTACCCAGACACCTATGTTTATGATTGGAAGTGGAAAAAGAAAAAGCAATATTTTTCGGCTGAATTTATGATGCTCGGCAATAAACATAAAGCTCGATTTACGCCAGACGGAAAATGGATATTCACGAAGATTAAAATCAAAAGAAAAAACCTTCCTGACCCTATTTATAGGTCGATTCAAAATGGCAGCTATTCAAGTTGGCGTATCGATGATGTAGAAGTTCATTGCGCACCAGACAAGGAAGTCATTTACAAGGTTGAATTAGAGCAAGGCAAACACGAGATCCATCTGTATTATCTAGCAGATGGTAGTCTTTATGTAGAAGATGGAAAATAAAAAAAACCTTCATCTAATATTGGGGTAGATGAAGGTTAGATTCTGTTTTTGGAATGAGATATGAACAATAATCCAAATATTATGCCAATTATTAATACGTATTCTTTTTGCTATAAATGGCGTGTGTAGAAAATATACAAAATCGGTGTACAATCTCGCCCATGGTCTTCTTATTGACCACAATCGCAAGAACCAATTCTATCAATGAATGAAGCCTAAGGAATGTATTGAGAAGACAATGCCGCCTTATGAAAAATCTATCGAAAATCTATCAAAACAGCATAGTATTATTGGTCAAAACAAGATCAAAATGAATACTTACAACGATTGAATTGGCTGAAATTCTTTTCATTTATTCTCCACAAACTACGGAATTTATTTTAATTTTTACCCAAAATATTGTTTTGCGATGAAAAAACCGTGTTTTTACCGCAGATTATGCGGTGGTAAAATGCATAGTCACGAACTAGAAAATTGGACCAACTTTGTTTGGGATAAGTCAACCCCAAAAACCTCAGAATACCGAAAATAACCAGCGAATCGAAGTCAGACTAAACTGCAAAATCGCCTAGTCAAGGTTTTACGAGTGCGTGGGTTCCGTAAACCATCCCTACCCTTTCCTAGGTATCCATGCTACCTCTTCAGCACCATGGATGTGGACGATATATCGAGACAACATAAAAAAATAATCCGATAGCCGATTTAGGTATTGGACGATAATGGGGTCAACCGTCGAAACCCGATCTAGGGAGATTACCCTTCTCTCTGCTCGCCTACAAACAGTCCGACATACATGCGCCAATGCTGCGGCATGATGTCCACCAGGTAAAACAAAGTTTCTAAGTGGCAACAATTCCTCTTCCATATTATCCATGGCATATTCTAGCTCCGTTATATCCTCCGCCGTCAAGTCTGGAGTTATCATCTCCTTATCCGGATCAGATGCCAAATTTGACCCTATCGTAAACAGTCTTCGTTGTATTTCGCTAAGGATATCATTTTGGATTTCGTGTTCAAATGCGGTATTGAGAGTGCCTACAAAGGCATTCAATTCATCGACGGTGCCATAAGCTTCTATCCGCAAGTCATCTTTAGGTAATCGCTTCCCTCCAAAAAGGCCAGTAGTACCCTTATCTCCTGTTTTTGTGTATATTTTCATAAAATTATATTTTTAAGAAATAAATATTTTTTAACTACGCTGTTCAATCCATGACAATCATTCTAAAACAAACCTTGATTATTCACCGATAAGAAGGACTTTTGATGCATGGATTCGATTAATGACTATGGTCGAAAACGATTTTACCCATTTGGCTTCCTTGCTTCATAACATCAAAACCCGATACAATATCAGTAAATCCAAAAACATTGCTAATTACCGGCTTAATTTTATGTTGGTTTACAAAGTCGAGCATGTCGCTAAAATCTTCATCTGAACCCATCGTAGAACCCAAGATAGAAAGCTGCTTCCAAAATATCTGCTGTGGATTGACACCATCGATATTGCCATGCGTTCCGCCATAAAATACGATACGACCTCCCGGATTAGCTATCCGAATAAAGTTTATAAAGCCCGGACCACCGGCACTGTCCACGACAACATCTACTCCTTGCATGTCTGCAATAATCTTTTTAGTCCAAGTTTCATCCTTATAGGAATATCCATAATGAGCACCTAACGACAAGGCCTTTTCTAACTTTTGTTCAGAACTAGACGTAACCGCTACTTGACACCCTATAGCTAAAGCAAATTGCAGGGCAAAAAGTGCAACTCCTCCACCTACGCCCGAAATCAAAACCTTATCACCAGCTTGGAGATGAGCCCTTTTGAATACACTTCGATAAGCTGTCAGACCCGCTAATGGCAAAGCCGCAGCTTCCAAAAAAGTTAAATGTTCTGGCATCGGATACACATACTTTTTATTTATGGCGATGAAATCTGCAAAAGTACCTTCATCAGGAACACCTAATACTCGGAATGATTTAGCTTGGTAAGCCTGATTACTACCCCAATCCAGACCCGGATTGATCACTACTTGACGGCCTTGCGTATCTGTACCGCTACCATCTGCGCCCATTGTAGCTCCCAACTTTATCCCTGGATATAAACCCTGTGTTATATAAACATCACGATGATTTAAGGCAGAAGCTTTTATCGAGATCAAAGCTTCATTTTCAGATAATGTCGGGATAGGTTTATCCGTAAGTATCGGTGGTTGGTGGATTTGCTGGATAATACAAGCCTTCATGTAAAAGTGATTTGTGATTTGAATAGTAAACAAACAAAAACAGGTTGTGTTGCCACAACCTGTTTGAAAAACCCAGAATCATTTTTATAAAACACATTACTATTCTATCAAAATCATCTTCTTCGTAGCTAAAAAGTCTCCTGTCTCTAGTTGATAATAATAGATACCCGCACCATTTAACTGGGCATTTTCTATCGTTATCGTATTATATCCTTTCACAAATTCTCTTTGTGTGGTAAACACTTGCTTTCCGGTCATATCCATCACCTTCAACACGCCCGTTCCTGCATTCGCCAATTCAAAGGCAATAGAAGTATGATCCTTAAATGGATTCGGTTGGTTTTGGTACAAAATATTTTGATAAGTACCAACTTCTCCATTTCTAACACGGATATCTAAGGTTCTGATATTTGAATTCAAATCATATACTTCAGGTGATAAACCATCACGAGCAATTCCCATTTTTTCTGTACTACCAGAAGCTTTTGCCACAAACTCTATACTAAATAGTACATCATCAGGACTCAACATGATACCATCCGGCACATCGATACTAAATGGTATTCTACCTTCAGATACCATATTTAGATTAGCATTATAGGACTTAACCATTATATCACCGCTCTTTAAACTTGAATATTCCATCACTTCAGGATCAAATTTCAAAGTAAATTGTGCTCCAATGATATCCATCAATTCACCAGCTTTGATGTCAACTTGCACCGTTTTACCAGCTTCAAATGCTTTATCTTCGATCACAAAAAGTGCATTTGATCTTCTGACTTCAGTCTTATTGCTTCTAGCATTAACCTCCGCACTATTATTCACGTCACCCACTTTGATCGCAATGAAATTGACATCTTTAACATCTTCGTAAATCGAATCGATCAAGATCCTTTCTTGATAATCATAAGGATAAGTCGGATCAGCAAATACGTAACTTTCAGGTACAAATCTCCAAGAAGTATTGTTTTCAAATTCTTCGGTTATGCCTAGAATGAGTTTTCTAAGATTAACAAGGTCACTTGAAGTCACAGACTTAGAGTTATTGATATCAGCAGCCAATACTTTATAAGGTGAATCCAAATATTCTAATCCTAAAATATGACGTTGAATCTGTACTAAGTCGAGTGTACTCACTCCATTAATCGGATTTTCATCAAGATCGGCAAACACCTCTTTAAAGTCAAATACATTCAATCCTGAGAACTGGTAAAAACCATCCTCACTTGTTGTATCTGAAAACTTCGTTGCATTGGTTATATTTTCCAATTTAACTTCTGCGCCTTCTACAGGTTCTAAAGCTTCAGTGATAATTCTTCCTGAGATACCCGGTAGTAAATCCGCCTGATCCGGACATGCATTAGTCAATGGAGAATCCTGAAGGATAAGGATAACCTCACAGAAATCATAATTTCCACTGGCATCAAAAACATACATTCTCAACGGAATTCGCTCTGCCTGACCATTTGGAATATCAGCGCAAGTAAATCGCTTACCAGATTCTAGACCAGCTTCATCAAATGCGAAAGTCAGATTATCAGTGGTACAGTTAGCGTAACTCTTAAGGTCAAAGTCACTCGCCCATACTTCAGTAGATCCATCAGAATCCATCACCCAAACAACCTCTCTATAACATACCGGAGTCGGTTTCTTCGTACTAGTGATAGTTACATCAAATTCGCACGTTGTAGGCACACCACATCGATTGACAACTGTAAATTTCACACGGTGTTTTCCTACCGGAAGTATTCTCGTAAATGATTTTCCTGTACCTGACAAATCAGAAGAACCATCTTTATCTAAATCCACTGTCCAGCTATATCTTAAATCGGCTGCACTAGTACAACCATCCTCTGCATTTGCTGTAATGGTCAATTCCATATCACAAACACCTGGAACCGTTTCATAAGTCTGATCTTTACAATCTTTAAATACCGCACCACCAGAACCAGTTAATTTAATAACTTGTATTCTTTCAGCTAAATATTGTCCATTTGGATAATTACACCAGTCTGTAATCGTCCAAGTTCTAAGGATTTTGATACAGATATTGTCAATATTATAAAAATATTGATCTTTAAAAGAAACGCCTATATCTCTACATCCCGGATTTTTAACCGTTGGCTTGCTATTTAAAGCATCAGGTGTTGCATCAGCAAGGTTACACGTAGCTAAGGTTTTATCTGAAGGGAACGTAATATCTGCTTCTGAGAATGACGGAGATACTATGGTCAATCTCTGTAAACACTTCACACTAGGATCTGAAAGCAAATACCATTCTCTCGTAACTACGCCCGTTTTACATTTAGAATCGAGTGTATTGCTAATTATTCTACTTGCAAAAGCACCTGATGCACAAATACCGCTTGTCGTTGGTACTCCAAAGAATAAGGTATCAAATCGAGATGTACCGCTTACCCAAGCATCAATTCGGCTATCTCCACATGTTAATGTCTTATCCGCAGGACACGTTAACACAGATGGGCGTTTATTTTGTACTTTTACTTGTGTTTCACATTCATTGAAGTTGCCAGATTGGTCATAAACTCTCAAAATAACAGTTACATAAGAATCCGGATTTGTAATATCTCCACAGCAAAAGTGAATTTTTGGACCAAATACTAAATCTGATTCGTATCCTGGACAAGTAGTCGTCTTACGTCTCACTTCAAACTTAGCGATTGGGCCACAATTATCAATACTATGGTCATCCAATGATTGTGCAAACAAGTCTGCCCATCCTGAATCATCAATAGATACGACTGTATGTCCTTCACAGATCGCTGTTGGTGGTATTAAATCCACTACATCTACTTCTGTAAAACAATCCGTAGCGTTGCCACATTCGTCAGTAACGGTATATTTAAGCCATGTACGTCCAAGTGGTAGGTTTGTAATCTCGAATGGTCGAGCTGTAGAAGATATTGTTGAAGCAAAAGCTGGTTTTGTTCCTACAATTCTTGTTGCTCCATCCTGCTTAACCCAAGATCCTCCAACCGGTGGATTTCCATTGTTATCAGCCAACATAAAATATACATCCCAAGTAACACCAGAACAATCTGAAATAACTACTGGTGGTTTTACCTTCCATGAAGCTGTGCAAGATCCAGCTGGTACAGATACGATATCAGCAAGATTAACACCACTTGGTTGACCTGTGATATCCGCAGGACAAGTAATGATTGGCGCAATATTATCTTCTATTTTGATCATCTGATCACATGTCCTATCTTCTCCGGTACACCAATCAAGAATTGTCCATTTTCTAAACACCTTGATGCCTGCACCACATAAATCAAATACGACATCTTCATAATATAATTGAATATTATTACATTCTATATTCTCCGGATATCCGCTCACTTCCGGTACTGGCGCACCATTTGGAAGTTTAGCAAATGGCGTTCTACAATCTACGATCCAATCTGCAGGACAAACTATGTCTGCCAATGAAGGTCTTAGGAAGTAAAAATATTGAATGACTTCTTGGCTAACATTACCACTTGCATCCGTAGCTGTCCAATAGCGCTTGATAATTCTACTAAATCGGTCTCCACAAGAAAGATTGATTACTTCATCTCTCTTTTTAACGGTACTTGATGAACAAGCATCAAAAAAGCGAACTGGATTTGTAGCCGTAGTAACCGTTTCAGCTAAAATACGATCCTCATCGTTACAATTAAATGTACAAATCGTAGCTGATGGTGAAGATTTAATATTTCCAACGCGGCTGTCTATCAACACAGTATAATCAATACCTCCCGGAGGTACTCCGGCTCCAACTGTACTTACAACGATGAAGTAATCATTACCGGCAGTCAAGTGGTCTGAAAAAGTATTTACTCCTGTCGCTGCGATATTTACACAAGGCGAAGAAGGATTAAATCCATATTCATAAACTGAAAATCTAAGGTTTGGATTTAATAGATTAATATCAACGATGCCCGATTGATCAACTGCAAAGTGATGCACTTCATAATAAACATTGGCAGTAGATCCTCCTGGACATCCTGTTACTAAAGCCGGTCTATCATAAGTATTGTTTGCATCATTTACATTTCCAGAAAACCGAGTTATACGTTCTTCACATGGCGTAAGTATCGCTATAGGTGCTAATTTATCTTCGATCGTAGCATAGCCCCAGCATTTGTTTCCACATCCACGCAATGCAACAGTAACTTCCAGTTTTTTATTAATATGATCTACGGTCGCTACTACACGCTTTATGGATCTACCATCTGCATCTACTCCGGTTATTACCACAGGTAGTTCTGGACCATTTACGACTTTGGCAGTTACGTCATAAGCCGACTCATCATAAGCCAGTGTTTCCATGACCATATCTGGATTGATCATCACTGAACAATTATTTTCGAGTGATATCTGCACACCTCCACTACAAGCTAAGATGATATTACAATCTACTTGTGCAGAAAGTGAAAATGAATGTAAAAGAGTTAAGGTTATTAGAATTGAGAATGCCCTTGTTTTTGCTCTTAAAAAGTCTGCTACGTCATTCAGACCTTTGAAATGTGTATAATTGGGTCTTTTCATTGTATGAAAATTTAATTTTTATAAAATTATATGTTCTATAAGAGAAATTTTTTGATAAGAAGTCCGGATATTTCGTCTTCCCCGGACTTCTCATCGGCATTCATTATTTGATAATTATCATTTTTCTGGTTGCTGAGTATTTATTGGTTTCAATCATGTAGTACAATACACCTGCACTTGGGATTGAATTAGCATCAAAATTAATCGTGTTGTATCCCTTTTTATAAGGACTTTGATGCTGTAACATGACCTTTCCTGTCACATCAAATACTTTGAATGTTACTTCGCTTGCTTCTGGAAGATTAAATCCAATCATTGTACTTGAATTGAATGGGTTTGGTATGTTCTGGAACACTTCGAATGTATCCGCTCCGTTCGTCATTTGGCCACGCGTCTCTAATTTTAGATTATGAACCTCAAAAGAAGTGCCTAGCTCCGTATAAACTTCAGGGCGTATCCCATTTTGAGCCAAAGTCAATATACTCTGGTTGCTTACAGCATTGTTCAATCTAAATCTAAAGGTTAGCATTTGATCTGCTAATTTTACAGAAGCGTAACTATTCCAGCTAAAGTGAATCAAACCGTCTCCGATATTTCTAAAGCTAAAGTTTTCGTCTGTAGCTTGAACACCAGTGGCCACTACATCTACCAATTCAGCCATAGAAGGGTCAAAAGCAAGTGTAAATTGAGTACCGGCTATTTCATTAGCCTCCATATTCACTTTTACTTCTGCGATATCTCCTGCTACACCACTGACGCTATTTTGAGTCATTAGAATTGTACTTCTACTTTCTGTCTGATCATCGCCTTTCGCCTTAGTTTGTACCGTACCATTGACGTCTCCAATCTTAACCGCTATAAAGTCTTTACCTCCAACACTTTGTGTCAAATTATCAACCTCGTGGATTTCCTTGAATGGGAATGGATATTCTGGATCTGGGAAGTTATAAGAAGCATCCACAAATCTCCAGCTCTTATTGTTCTTAAATTCGTCTTTGATTCCTAAAATGACCTTCCTCAAATCTGTCAAGTCAGATGCAGAAATATTGGATGAATTATTGATATCTGCTGCGATCAACTTATAAGGAGAATTTAATGATTCTAATCCAAGGATGTGTCTTTGAATCATTACTATATCCAAGGTTGACACTCCATTAAGCATATCATCTTCTTTCGTAGGAATGATGGTGTATGCATTGTCTGTCAATAGATTAGAAAACAAGAAACCTCCATCTTGATTTGTCTTTTCTGATCTCGGAAATTCCGGTTGAAGGCTCATTATATCCACCTGTACATCTTCCAATACATAGTCTGCCTCTGTATAAATATTTCCCTTAACCGATGCTCTTGTTTGCGGCTTTTGACAAACGCCATCATTATCTTGAACATACAGAGATACTGTACAGAAGTCACTATTGCCCGCTTCATCAATAAAATATACATTGAATGTAAACTTCTTGATTGTTTCTCCATCCATATCTTCACAAGTAATCACTCGTGAAATATCCTTTCTATTTGTAGGTGAGAAGGATGCAATTAGATTATCAGATGAAGTACAGTTATCCGTACTACCTCGGTCAAAATCTGATGCCCAAATCGGAACTTCTTTAGCCGTAGGCATAATCACTGTACCGATCTCCGTGAGACAATAAGGTGATGGTTTCTTATCGTCTTCAATGGTAAATATATTGGAGCAACTAGCTTCATTATTACAACCATCTTTAACGATCCATGTGATCTTATGTGTACCATACGGGAACACTCTGTCTATCTTTCTACCTACACCATTAGCCACTTCTATCGTTCCGTCGTTATGCTCATCGATAATATAAGTCCAAACCAACTTGTCTTCCGATGTACAATCGTCAACTGCAACCGCAGATACCGTTACTTGTGCTTGGCATTGGCCAACTTGAGTAAAGGAAACGTCAGATGCAGAACATCCACTTTGGAAGGTTGGACCTTCGTTATTATTAAGCATGATCAGCTGCGTATAAGTCCAAGATCCTACTCCTGGCACTAGCGGATTGTGTTGACACCAATCTAAAACTGTCCATTTTCTAAGAACTTTGATACATACATTATCCGCAAAATTGAAAATAACATCTTCATAACTTGCAATCAATGTAGCGCAATCCGTATTTCTGATATATCTTGGCTTACCATATTGAGCCGGAAGATTGTCAGGATTGATATCTGCAATACATCCACTGCTAATCGTATAGGTATCTGGCCAATCTATATCATTTCCTGTAAATGGTCTATTGTTTTTTACAGTAATCACTTGACGTGCAATGGTCTGATTACCATAGGTATCTGTTGCCGTAAATACTCTGATGATCTTGCCTAAGTTACATTCATTCAATGAGTCTAAACGCGTTTCTTTAATCGTCGCAGAACAGTTATCTGAAGCTGTTGCCGTTCCAAATCTTGTTAAAGAAGTGAAATCTTCATTACAATTGGCAGTAACATCAGCAGGAACATTGATCGTAGGATAAATATTATCTTGTACTTTGGCTTCAACCATACATGAATTAAACAATCCTGCGGCATCCCATACTCCTAATTCGACCTGAATTACTTTTCCAATATCATTACAAGTGAATCTCAATTGATTATCACAAGAAAGTCGATCCCAAGCGATAAGATTGTCCATTCTTCTGATTTTCATACAAGCAATACCACAGTTGTCATGGCTTCCATCGTCAAATGTAAGAACTCCTGCAAAACCTTCTCCATTAGTTCCAACTGCGATTATCGTATGTTTATCACAAACCGGGATTGGTGGTTCATTATCTATAACATCGATCTCTGTGAAACAATGTGAATAGTTACCACATAAGTCAGTCACTGTATATCTAACCCATGTTCTACCCTTTGGTAAGTTTACTATTGTATAGTTACCGGCTGTACCTTTTACTTCAGTAGCACCATCTTTACTTACAAAGTCTGCATCTACAGGAGGGTTGCCGTTAGCATCCGCCAATTTAAAATCAACTTTCCAAGTAGTTGGCATACAGTCAGATACAGCAATCGGAGGCAATACTACCCAATCACCTACACACTGATGATCTTTAGTCGGAATGACTGCCGCAGGCAATACTGTACCAGAACCGGTCTGGCTCGTAAGATCTGCTGGACAAGTGATCACCGGTGCTTTCGTATCCATCACAGTTATCAATTGATTCTTTTCAAGAATACTGCTATCCGGATGTGCACAATAGTCAATGATTCTCCACTTTCTTACAAGTTTATAAGCATTTGGGTTGGTACCACAAAGAAGAATTTTCTTATCTGAGTATGAAACTGAAGCATTCATACATAAGGTCCCGATTGGAAACCCTGTAAATGCTGGATCAGGTACAGAATCTACTTTAGTTATACCGTTCTCAATATAAGTTTGCTTAGTACCGTTGACATAATAAGCTACTTTCGGCCAATTGCCACAAGCTTCTAATGAACCATTAGGACCTGTCATGTCATCAAAATTATTTGGCATGACTACATCATCTAATGAAGCTCTGATAACACTAATCGAATGAGAACAGCTAGACTCATTGCCTGAATCATCCGTAATACTCCAAGTTCTTGTTATAATAGAAGAATATGGCCCTGTACAAGCATTATCAACTACTACATCTTTATATTTTAAAGTAACATTACTACATTTATCAAATCCATTTACAATCCAAGTATTGGTTGTTCCTACAACAGGTGTACTCACCGCTCCATCAGGTAAAGCCGGGAATCCTGTGATAGATAAATCATTGAGATGCTCACAAGAGATCGTAACATCTGCTGGACATACCATATCCGGAATTGACTTATCTTCGATTTTGGCATAACTCCAACATGAATTACCCGAACATTCGTGAATCACTTTCACTTCCAATACTTTTCCTACATAAGCAAAACCGATCGTTCCATTAGGAATAATAGTATCTGCTTCAATATCACGTAACATGATATCGTAAGAAGAATTAGGAAACTGTTGATCTTCTAAAAATTGATCTGGTGAAAATGTTAATTCACAACTTGGGTTCATAGAAATGTTAACCAAATTGTTACATGCCAATGCAACAAGAGGCTCGCTGACGATATCCACCCTTCTGATTGTTTCAAAAGAACAATATGGTGCTGAAGCATTGAGTCTAAAGTCACCACGAACAGCAATATAATATACTCCTGGTGATGAAGGCCATTGAATGGTTCTAGTTCTAATACTTCCGCCCGGATTCGTAATGGTTATTCCAACAGCCGGAGTTGTACCCGCAGCATCCGTATAAACACCCCATGATATTGTTGACGGGTTTAACTGTGTGATTGCTGCTGCCAAGGTATATCGTTCAACAGCACCTACGCAATTACCAAAGTCTCCTAGTAACTTAGTATAAGGCACTGGATCCACGACATTCACCAAACCACTAACAGAAAAATTACATCCCAAAGGTTGAGCTGAAAACTCTTTCTGAACGCCTGTTGCTTTCAATGAATAGGTTCCAGGTGTTGGGCCCCAATTGACAACTACAGAATTGCTGTTGTTTGGTCCGGAAATAGAACCGCCACCAGCCAACGTCCATAGAATATCATGATACGTTACAGAAGGTGGTGTTGGAGTTAGAAAATAACTACTTCCAGAAGTGGATTCACAAACTATTGGATCACCGCTAATCGCTACGCCCGAAGGATGTGTCGGATAACGACAATCTTCTATAGCAAAGATATTATATCTTTCACCAGTCGTCTCGTTCTTCACATATACACTCCATGGTTGGCCAGATACTCGTTTACCTTCGATAGTGTACACACCAGGAGAGGTCTCCGGAATCTGTGTTCCAATCAAATAAAGTATCGGTGCCGCCGGTGGAGGAAGCGAAGCAGGATGGTAGAATCCTGTAATCGGTCCGTCGAGTTTCCAGACATGCCCGCTAGGTGCATTAAAATAAAAACTTTCGAGATACTGACCATTGGTATCATTTGTAGCGTTATTCAGGCAGTAACACTCCGTCTTGTGGACAGGTAGAATCTGAGCCATCATAACTCCTGCAAACATACTCAGCATCAATATCACGAAGCTGAATTTTCTTAATCCGGATGTACTTATCCGAATAAAATTGTGTTTAAGTAATGGGTTCTTCATCGGTTGATGGATTTTTGTAAAAATTCGTAATTGCATAAATCATTCAATATTATTAGCTCACACACGACATACATATCATCATGTATATGGTGCGCTAGTGTAAATATTTAGTTATTACCCTGAAGAGTCTTATCCGGTTATTCCTTTAAATCATCGGACATTTTCTCCTCATCTCTTTACAAATCCAAATTTCAGACCAATATTTTTATTACATTACATGCACTTTTAATATGTTTTTTGCATTAAATTTAATCGTAATATTTAAGTTATTTTCATTCAATGATATGACCTCAAATGGGTTCAAAAAAAATATTTAAAATTTTTTCAATTTTTTTTCTTCACTTTTTATTGCAATCTAACTCGAGTTGTCTCCCATTTGAAGGTAGCATTTTCATGAAATATCCTCAAAAATTGAAGCATTCAGCCTAGTTTTTTACGAACTCTAGTGCTCTGTCGATAAAAAGACTTAAATAATAATGGAAGTTATTTTTTTAAAGATCAAGGCAAAAAACACAGACATAGTGGTAACTATGGCGCGTATTTTTAACGATGAGATTTGGAAAAAGAACGACATTTCATTAAGTTATTTTTGTTGACAGAGCACTAGCTCCTTGTTCATTGCTATTAAAAAGCGGTAAGATAATAGAAGTAAGTGCTTAAGCGAAGGCAGCAATAAATGATTGGGCAGTTGTGCAGATTATATCATTTTCTGCCATTCAAACGTCTTCAACCTATCGTGTACGAAGCAAAAAGGTACTACAATCTACCTAAAAACACTTTAATTTAGTGGATTTGGATAAACTTGAGGGTGCTATCCACCGATTTTCCATATACTCGGATAAAGTATATGCCCGGAATCAGGTTTGGAGACAAGTCAATGGGATATTCTCCCTGAAGTGCACTTATATTCACGATTCCCGTTTGGTGTGCCCTACCATCCGAACCCATGATTTCATAATTCAATAAGTCTTCAGCTGTACTTGAAATGACCAAAACAAGCTGGCTCGAAACCGGATTATTTAATAGTTTGACCTCTTGGTTTTGTGGCAATTTACTCAATGCCGAAATCGTTACTGGACGTCGCAACCCATTTTCGTACAACTCCGTTTGAAAGTTTTTGCTCAAAGTCAGTTCATGATCATCGGCTTCATCGCTTGCATATATCTCAAAAAGCACATTCCCTGCACGAACTTTTATCGGCTCAGCGTGATACATCACAAGCCGGGTTAAATGCTCATCTATATTTGCGTCCTTTTCAAATCCAAGTGCTTCATTCCAGACGATCCTTTCGACATCTGTCCGATTTTTGAATTGAATACCTAATTGTAGGGCATCGACATCCACATTTTCCGAAGCCACAAAAACCCACTTGACTTGATGATTAGTCATTTCCTTATAATATTGCAATACATAAGGCGCACGTCTGGTTTCAGTTTTATCATGCCCAAAATCATCCACTGGCGCGGAATAATTGACATCTCCTAATTTCACTGCAACAAAATCGACATCATTCAAGTCTGACATTAAAGATTTTGTTTCAAATTGCGACTCAAATTGAAGTGGCAAAGCCGGATCTTTGATACCATCCTTAGCCACAAAAACCCAAGATGCACGATTGTTCGGAAAAGTTGTCGCTTTACCTAATATAAGCCTTCGTATTCTGGTAATATCTGAAGCTGTAATATACTTAGAGTCATCTACATCGGCTGCAATATGTTGATAAGGACTCGTAAAATACTCTAATCCCAATATATGACGTTGGATCAAAACCAAATCCATGGTAGAAATACCTTCTAAGACATCTTCGTTATAATAAGGCTCGAAAGTATGCGCCTTACCACGCTCCAGATTGGTAAAAATATATTTTCCTTCAGAATTTACGACTTGATAGCCATCAGATTCAGAGGTTCTATAATGCACTTCCACACCTTGTACAATGCGGTCATTACCTAATTTTACCGCACCTCCAACAAAATGGCTTGATACTATATCCGGACATACATCACTATTGTCTTGAAGGATGAGTTCAATCTCACAGTAGTCTGAATACCCATTCAAATCCGTCACACTCATTTTTAAAGAGATCGTTGCAGCTATACCATCAGGTATATCATCACAATCCAGCAAAATAGACGAACTCCGTGTATCCGGATCCCACCATTGTGCATCACCTAAGAGGTATTCTGTTCGAGTAGCTGAATATCCATCACCCTTAAAATAATGCGGATTAAGCATTTCAGACTTAACCGGAACCGCCCGATCAAAAGTAAATATTAAATCCTCCAAGGCTGTACAATTGTCCGAACTGCCATTATCAAAATCTTTTGCTGAAATCTCTACCGTTCCTGTCACTGCATCTAAGGATTTGGTCAAGGAGGTGATGCAATACGGTGTTGGCTTTTTACAATCTTTTACAAAAAATACCCGAGTACATTGAGTAACATTGCCACATTGATCAGAAACCGTCCATTTAATCTTGTGCTTACCCATAGGTACTTCAGCCGAAAAATGTGCTACATTTCCCGTATAATCTATGGATCCATCACTATCAATATCGACTTCATAAGTCCAAACAAGCTCTTGTTTTGAAGTACATTCGTCTGCTGCATCAGCTTTCAATTCGATAGCTGTCAAACCACAATCCGCAGCATAAGAACAGAAACTCGTATCTTGACAAGAAGATAACATTTGTGGCGCCTCAAAATTACTAAGTTTTATCGTCTGAATATACTGATGTATCCCTTCCTTAGGATGATCTTGATCAAATTGACACCAATCCACAACAGACCAAGTTCTTAGAATTTTAACACAAGCACTATCCGCAAGATAAAAATTTTGATCCGTATAATTGGAAGTAACATGACCACATGCGGTATTTTTGAATACCGGTTCTCCTGTAATCGATGGAGATGCATCGATGTTTTTGCAACCCGATCCATCATATGCCTTAGGCCAAGTAATATCCGAAACTGTAAATGGATTGGGATTTAAAATTGTAATCACTTGAATACATGAATCTACATTGCCACTTGCATCTTCCGCTATAAAAGTTCGATAGATATGCCCAGTGTGGCAAGAAATATCCGTTGAATATCGATATTGAACACTTACCGTGCAATTGTCCGAAGCTAAACCATCTCTTCCTACAAATCCTTGATGATAATAATTATTGACATGGATATCTCTTCTATCAGCTTCAGTAGTCACGACCTTGCCAAACTTATCTAAATCTTCGATATCATAATCATCGGTACATGCTAACGTTATATTCGGCGGGCAGATGATCGTAGGCTTGATCTTATCCTCAACATTGACTTCGACCATACATGTATTATTATTGCCGTAGATATCTGTAACTTGAAAAATCACCATTTGCGTAGTACCTATATCTGCACAACAACAGTCCACATAATCATTCCATGCTAAAGATTTGCCACAAGCATTGTCCATTCTCCGAACCTTAAAATAATCGATGGCACAATTGTCAGAGCTACCGTTATCAAAAGAAAAAGCAAAAGTGCGTCCATTCCCGATATTGTCAAGAGACACTTTGGTATGTGCCCTACATACAGGATAAGGTGGCGTTTCGTCCTTTACAATAACCATAGAAGTTGTCTCCCCACGATTACCACAAACATCTGTTGCTTCATAAGTCAGGATATAATTGCCTACAGGTAGGTTTTTGAAATAGGCTTGGTTATTGACCCATTGTATTTTATCATCAAAATTTTGATTCAAAGCATTTTTCAACTTATAATCCAAGCTAAATGCTGAACAATCTACTGCTTCGCGCAATGCTGGGATAGCTTCTAAGTCAGTAGCACAAGAATAAGGGCTCGTCGCTACAATCATCGTATCTACACTGATGATATGAGGTGCTTTTGAGTCCTTCATATAAATCAATTGAGTAGAAGTACGATTTTCTGAAGTACACCAATCGATCACAAACCAATTTCTAGCTATTTTATAAGTATGACCACATTCTTCAAAAACAATATCGCTATATTGAAACTGTAAATGGCCACAATAACCAACGCCCGGTATGCCCGTCGTATCCGGCGATGGATAACCATTGTCCAATACCGGAAATACATCTCCACATTCGAAAAACGGATTTTGCTTACCATCATAATTAGCAGGAAAAGTAACAGAATCCAAAGGCATCCTTTTGACAACTATGATTTCAGTACAATTGGAAGTATTGCCTTTGACATCCTTAGCCTTCCACTTTCTCGTAATGGTTCTATCGGCACTTCCCGTGCAATCTCCTTTAGATTCAGTATCTGTATATTCTAGCGTTACATCAGAACATTTATCCCAATCCTTGACAATAAATTTATTTCCTATAATGGTATCAATCCATGCTCCTGCCGGAAATGGAAACCCAATGGCCTCCGGCGTAATCAAAGAATTACACTGAACCGTATCATTTTTACAATCGAAAACTGGCGGAAAATAGTCATCAACGAAGAATGAGCCATAGCATACATTTGAAGTACACTGATGACCCAACTTATAAGAGATCTCCTTTCCTACATGATCCTTGGTCAAGGTATTATCAGGTATGAGTTTACCATCCTTAGTATATAATTCGACGATATAGTTTGTAAATGGTGGAACTGGGTTGGATTGCAACATGGTGGCATCTACCTTTTGCAAACAAGACTCATTAAGTGCAATGGTAAAGTTGCTAGAACAAAACAATGGTGGTGCCGTCTGAAATGTTATTTTCACCTCATCTGATTCTCGCTCCAATGGCTTACCGACTGGAACATCTGAGAGCAATAATAGGCGATAAAAGCCTAAAGCGAGATCGTTTTGACCCGGTACATATTCTATTTGTTGCGCTTGTGCGACACTATATCGAACGGTTTGAAGATTACCAGGCTGAAAGCGCCCATCTCCATAAGAGATCCAATCACCATCATTGACATCTCCATTAATCGTAGCTTGAAGACTTTGAATCAACAGACTTTGGCCAAGGCAAACCGTACGATCATTACCCGCAAAAACATAAATGGCTGTCGGGCTTGCCGCCACTACATCCTCCTGCTGCATCAACTTGGAGATTCCAAAGATGCCTGCAAGTACCAGAACCGATATAAAGATGTATTTCAACTCAATTACAATTTTCGCAATCTACAATTACAATGAACCGTTTTTCAACGAATAAACATATTACGATAATTCTTAATACAATAATTATACCAAAAAGGGTAAGTCCTGTATTTTTAGCAGGTTATACAAATTCGAATTGAGAATTACGAATTGCAAATTACGAATTACGTATTACGTATTACGTATTACAAATTACGAAAATTAGCATATAAAAGAAAAAAATCTCCAGTTTTTTGAACAGTCTCAACACTTCCCTCCAATTCAGCAATCCCTTCAGTTTCAGCAATTTCTCCAACGAATCCACAAATCAACAATAAAAATTACACCTTTAAACACTTAAACACTTAAACATTTACACACTTACACCTTTAAACCCTTAAACCTATAAATCCACCAATCTCTCCAACGAATCAGCAAATCCAACGATTCCACAAATCAACAATAAAAATTACAC
>JAIXKS010000005.1:28581-51734 GCA_026928325.1 Chitinophagales bacterium
TAAAAGGCGACAGGGACATTGGTCTTTGCTGTGGCGGACGCATCTGCTCGGTTGCGCACCGTAAAGCTTACATGGTAGCTGTCTGTATCCACATCGTAGCCGATACAAGGGATATCGCCGTACAGCGAGGCGGCAGGTATCTTACCGTCTCCGTCAAGCAGGTTTTCCTGCACATTGAAGTTGTTATACTTACCGTTTTTGTACGTCGCAGGGTTGTGCATGTGTTGCGGTACAGTGCCGTCATCATTGATAAAGAGCGGATTGTAGCCGTACTGATGCCAGATATTGCGGGCAGGTGCCCAGTGCTTGCCTTCGGGTGGGCCGAAGATGGTGAGGTAGCCTAATTTAGCATAAGGATCATTATCCCAACATGTGACACAAATTCTGGAAGTTCCTTCATTATAAATATCCGCTACTATAGGAAAATCATTCAATGTAGCAGACTTACAGTGAACATTACCTATCATGACGGGCATATTTTCTTTCGCTTTAATTACTTTCAGTCCATTAAGATCTTTAAATGCAATTTCAAGTACACCGTCATTGTCAAAATCAAAACCTGTTATAGCTGCGGAAGAACCATAATCATCAATTAAAAAACTCCAATCTTTATACAATTCATTATTCGAATTGAGCGAAAATTTACTTATTGAATCATTTACAAATAATACGATATCTAATTCTCTATTATTTGTAAATTTACCAATAGCTGGTTGTCCAAAATGTGCTATTATTTGATTCCATTCTTTTTTTGCTATTAATGTGCATTCATCTTTTTCTAATGTATAGATATAAAGAGAGGATGTTTGTTTTTCAGAATTTCCCAGAGATGCTACGATAACATCCAATCTGCCGTCACCATTGATATCCGCAATAGTTGTATATCCATCCCTCATACCACGCATAAAATAAGGTATCATTTCATTGCCGGCTAACCCATTAGTTCTGTTGATTCTGACCTTGTATATAGTGTTGCCGGCCGCTAATTCTAAATCATTGGGGTCATCATCCAAATTCGCTGCTACTGATAAACCACGGACACTACCAAATCCATTGTTGCCACCATCAACTAACTTTTTACCAGTCCGGGCATTAAAGATTTCATTATGTGTATAAACTTCAGGAATACCATCCTGATTAAAATCAGCTAATGACAAGTTATTTCCTTGTATATTTAAAATCTTTCCCTCCCTAACTCCGTATTTATAATCTGATACCCATTTTATGTTTCCATCTGATCTATAACAAACCAATTTTCTTCTTACATTTGTAGGGTTAAGGTCGATATCTGCTACTGCCACTATTATTTCATAGCCACCAAATTCATCTCTTAATACTATAAAGTTATTCATAAAGTCAAAAAAATAATAGGTACTTATTTCGTTAACAACCTCATGTGTAACAGAATTAACTATTTTAATATCTTTATAAAATAAATTACCTGGATTACCTTCAATTTTTCCAGCTACAATAATTTCCTGAATGTCGTCGCTATTTATATCCATTATTTTGGGTAATTGATATATAGGAACTTCTACATTTAATTCCCATTCCTTTTCAATACCAAATTCAAAGTTTCCGTTCCCATAGCATTTTACTTCTTCCTGCCCTAATGATACTACTTTAATCATTAATAGAGTAATTAGGACAAGAATATATCGTATTGTATAATACATGATTATATATATATATGATACTGTGAGAGCATAATATGCTCTCACAGTAGAACTTTAATATCAATTATAACTTAACGAAAAGAATGTATTTTACTTTTTTATATTCATCTAAATATCGAATAAAATAGCAACCCTGTGTCAAATAACCAACGTCCATGATATGTTCTTGACTATTAAATGTTATCCTGTTGATTAAACGCCCCTGAATGTCTATGATTTCAAAATCAGTTTTGTCATATCCGGAAACAATCCGTAACATATCTCTTTCAATTGGGTTAGGTATTACTTTTACAGTCGACGATACAGGTTCATTGAACTCATTAGTGACTACCCGCCCAACGGGCATCGGATTATTTGGATCAGGGTTGTTCTCACAATCCGGCTTAAATATTTTTAATACTTTATAACAGTCAGAATCATCACAATCGGCACATGGGTTTATAGAGATTGCAGGACAATAATACAATACCAAAGTTATATCTGTTGTATATGGACCGATAATCCCTGTTGACGGAACTAATTGCAGCGTTCCGCCATTAACTGAATAACAAGTATAACCACTTCCTTCTATATATATAGAATACTCATAAACACCAGGAGAAACCATGTTACATGTCCATGTTCTTTTTGTCACTTCGATTTCACATGATACATTACATGGTTTTGGCGGACAAACTGTGAATTCAGATTTGCAAAGAGGATTGTTAATATCTATCAAAATATACGTAATACATTCCTTTTCAATTGTTCCAACGGTTATAGTATTTGTCTGATTATAGGTTAAAGTACCTCCTGATCCAGATAAAAAATATGTACCACCTGACATATTTGGAACAAATATATCAAAAGTCCATTCATTACCATTCACACACTGGATATTGGTAATCTTCATCCCCCAAAATTTATCACACCCACTACAATAATCCGGTGGGCAGACCTCTTCTGTAAAAATACAATTAGGCAATATAATATCTATATCCCAGCATCCTTCCTGTATAAAAAACGGCCCGATTACTACTACCTGTGGACCATAACCTGTGGTTACTAATTGTTCTCCAGACTCTCCCGGATATGGATCTGCAAGTTTTCTCCTTATCTCCCAGGCTTGTCCAACTGGTGCTACGACTGTTACCGTTACATAGTAATAATCATCTGAAAGATTAGGTGTATCATTATCATGGCAATCTTCGATAATTACTTCATAATCATACATGGAATACCTTGGTTTACACACGGTTATTGTATTGGACTGCTGAGGAGGCAATGTTGTTGTTCCGTCATCAAATACAATCTCTGCATAGATATCCAAACATTCCTCACTTCCAAAATTGGACATTGGAAAATCAAAACAAAACGTACCACTTATTTCGTTAACAGATAGATTACTTATTGTGTATCCCGGAACGGTTATATCCAAAACATGCCATGTTCCACACAATGTAGGTAATGTGAAAGTTCCGCAAATCCGGGCTGATAATCCGTCACATGAATAGTAATTGACCCCAACTTCTGTTACAGAGTCAAAATTATCCTGATACAAATTTATCGAACCAAGGGCACTTCCCTCACAATCTTCACATATTCCATCTATATAAGCATATCCATTATGCCCGGTCAACCCACAGTCGGCCATTACGATTTCTAAAGTAGCTATATTTCCTATTTCTGTTTTAGGTATTTTTATCCTGTGACATGTCCAGTCCAATACATCCATCAGATGCTTACCCGGGCAACCGGGTTGTACATATTCCATTTCACATTTAAGAATATCCGAATCAAAACACAAATCACTCAAAGGTGCCAAATCACAACGAATACTGAAAAATGGCTGGGTATTTATATGACCCGGTGGATTTTCCAATGCTAAGGCATACCACACTGTAAATTCGAGATTTTCTTCCGTTACCTTAAATCTTTTTACTATTTTATTTACACCTAAGTCTCCGTCACAACTTCCATCGATATGGCTATATGGGTCATTCAGCTTCAATGCCTTATTGCCAAATTTCACTTTCTGTAATCCGGTAATAGCATCCGTACCTGTTGTCACGATTTCAAATTCTCTTAAAGTAGGCAACATAGCCGGTACATAAACCGACGGTGTAAGACCAATCTTTGGATTGCACGTAGTACTTCCGTTATTAAAGGTTGTACTATACCCTTTGTAAAAATCAAAATCATCCTCGAAGCCGCCGTTATCACAAATAAACGTATCCATCATAACAGCACGATTGCTGCTTTCAGGAAAATACAGTGCCATATACCTTTCTATATTAGCCCTGATAAAATCGTGCTTTGCTGCATCGCCTGCTACCCGACGTATATCATCATCACTGACAGTCACACCCGATACGCAGCTGTGACCGTACTGTTCCCGTGCTGCTTTCATCTTATCTGCGTCATTCAGCTCAGCAGCGATATAGTCCTGCATCGCTTTTGTAAAATCCGCCTGATTGCGGAGTATTTCTTTGTTTTGACCAAATCCTAAACTAACTATTAGGGTCAAAATTGCAGTAATAATGATGTTTTTCATGACTTTAATTTTTTCAAATGTTATGAAATAAATCAGGGCAATATTGCATAAATATTTTGATATTTCCAACAAAATTTAAAAATATTTTCAAAAAAATCGTTACTTTAACATTATGGGCAAGTAATAGCTCCGAATATATGGCATTTATTCGTTCGTGTTGTCGGGACGACAAACGCTAATGTCAAACTTAGTGAGGACACTAAGCTTATCAGAGTAAAAATTAAACTCTTACACGTATAAACCCTTAAACCTATAAATCCACCAATTCCATCAGTTCCACTAGTTCTTGCAATTTCTCCAACGAATCAGCAAATCCAACGATTCCACAAATCAACAATAAAAGAAAATGCCCGACATTCGCTAAAATATCAGGCATTTATATATTAAAATAAAATATAATAAGACTAGTGCTCTGTCCTTAAAAAGTCTAAAATTATAATGGAAGTTATTTTTTTAAAGATCAAGGCAAAAAACGCCGGCATAGTGGTAACTATGACGAGTATTTTTAACGATGAGATTTGAAAAAAGAACGACATTTCATTAAGATATTTTTGTGGACGGAGCACTAGCTTTTCTTTTCATTCGGATTATCCAACAAGGCCTTTCTTGAAAGTCTCAATTTACCGGTCTTAGGATCTGTTCCGATAATTTTAATTTTAACTTTATCGCCTACTTTCAGCACAGTGCTTACATCTTCTATACGTTTATGATCCACTTCAGAAACGTGCAACAATCCACTCTGTCCAAAGAACTTCACAAAAGCTC
The DNA here is from genome assembly GCA_026928325.1 of Chitinophagales bacterium. Taxonomy (GTDB): domain Bacteria; phylum Bacteroidota; class Bacteroidia; order Chitinophagales; family Saprospiraceae; genus OLB9. The sequence goes on from JAIXKS010000005.1 coordinate 33,556, forward strand.
CGTAAGGCATCAATGATTCTACTTCTGCTTCATAAACATCTCCAATAGTAGGCGTAAATGCTATCCTGCTAATGGCCTCTCTTGCACCTTGAAGCCCTTCGGCATTGGTACTAGCTATCGTTACGATACCTTTATCACCTACTTCTTCGATATTGATGATCGTACCTGTTCGTGCTTGTATTTCTTGGATAATCTTTCCACCTGGTCCGATAACTGCTCCGATAAATGATTTGTCAATAACCATTTCGACCATTCGTGGTGCATGAGGTTTCAAATCACTTGCAGGTGTACTGATTACTTTATTCATTTCACCAAGGATGTGGAGTCTTCCATCGCGCGCTTGCATCAAAGCGCTCTCTAAGGTTTCATAGGATAGGCCGTCCACCTTGATATCCATTTGACAACCCGTGATACCATGGACGGTACCTGTTACCTTGAAGTCCATATCTCCAATCGCATCTTCATCACCAAGGATATCTGACAAAATAGCTGCTCTTGTACCATCAGCGATCATACCCATAGCAATCCCTGAAACCGGAGCTTTAATCTGGATACCACCATCCATTAAGGCAAGTGCACCGGCACATACTGTAGCCATTGATGAACTACCATTCGACTCGAGAATGTCAGAAACTAAACGAACCGTATAAGGCAAACCTTCCGGCATCACTTTTTTAAGTGAACGACCCGCCAAATTGGCGTGACCAATTTCTCGGCGACCGGGACCACGATTAGGTTTAACTTCTCCTACTGACAACCCTGGAAAGTTATAATGTAAAATAAACTTTTCGTCATACCTATCCAAGGCATTATCGATGAGCATTTGATCTAATTTGGTACCTAAAGTCAATGAAGTCAACGATTGTGTTTCACCACGATTAAATATGGCACTACCATGCGCCGATGGCAAGTAATTTACTTCACACCATATAGGACGGATCTCAGTCGTCTTACGACCATCCAAGCGAATTCCAGTATCTAAAACCATTTTTCTGATGATTTCCTTCTTGAGCTTTTCAAATATTTTGCCGGCTTCTGCGCCATTCTCTTCCCAATATTCTTCACCTTGCTGCTCAATGATGGATGCTTTCACTGCCTCTAGTACTTCCTTAAATCCCTTCTTTCTCGAAACCTTATCTAACGCCGATGAAGCGATTTTCAACATCGGAGCCGTTGCCAAAGAAGTAACTGCATTTTTTAATTCCGTATTTTCTTCAGGGACTTCTACCGTTCTTTTGATAAGAGCAGCATCACCCACCTTTTGTGCTAAAGCCAATTGCGCCTCACACTGTACTTTAATCGCAGCATGAGCCGTTTTTATTGCTTCTATCAACTCTGATTCTTGACATTCGTTAGCTTCTCCTTCTACCATCATCACATTGTCAAGCGTGGCCGCTACAATAAGATCCAAAGATGCTTCCGCCAATAAACTTCTCTCTGGGTTCACGATGTACTCACCATTGATTTTAGCTACGCGCACTTCTGAAATTGGTCCATCAAATGGAATATCTGAAACAGATAGTGCCGCAGAGGCAGCAAGTGCTGCGTAACAATCCGGCATGTTTTTCTGATCGCCCGAGATTAAGTTGATTATAATTTGTGTTTCATTTAAAAATTCATCTGGAAATAAAGGCCGCACCGCTCTATCAACCAAACGAGATATTAAAACTTCATAATCGGATAATTTAGCCTCTCTTCTAAAGAAATTGCCAGGAATACGTCCTCCAGATGCAAATTTTTCCTGATAATCTACAGATAATGGAAAAAAGGATTGGTCAGGTTTAGCTTCAGAACTTGCAACTACGGTCGCTAGCAACATGGTATCTTCCACGCGCACGACTACAGATCCATGGGCTTGAGTAGCTAATTTTCCAGTTTCTATTTTAACTTCCTTACCATCAGGAAGATTAAAAGAAATGGTAGTAGGAATAAGGTTTCCCATAATAAATAAAATTTAATTTTGTGTAAATGTAAATAAGTAATAAAACATAAATGTGTACCATTTCAGTCTTTGATACAGGACAATTCCTATACATTCCTTCTGAAATCTCGCTTTCAGTACAATAAAACTTGGAGGCTGTGTTTTATCTAATACTGATTTTGCTGCAAAAATAACTAAAATATTAATTATTTTACGATTTAATCAAAAAAAAAAAGAGCGGAAAATTTCCGCTCTTTAATAAAATTATTTTCTGATTCCCAATTTCTCGATAAGCGCTCGATAGCCTTCGATATTTTTGGCTTGGTAATATTTCAACAATTTCTTTCTTTTTCCTACCATGGTCAAAAGGCTTCTTTTAGAAGAATTATCCTTTTTATTCTCTTTTAGGTGATTGGATAAAGATTTGATTCTGTGTGTAAAAATAGCTATCTGTACCTCTACAGATCCGGTGTTTGCTTCTGAGCCACCAAACTCAGTGATGATTTCTCTTTTTTTCTCATCAGATAAATAAACAGGCATGTTTTTAATTTTTTAATGGTTACCAATGATGCAAATTACGAAAATCTGCAAATAGCGCCGCAAAAGTACACATTCTTTTGATATCAATATATATAATTAATGAAAAATAAAAAAATTCTTTAATTCAAATGAATTATATCGCACAAAACTATACAACATCCGATTATTGAATTATATTTGCTTCCTACGCAATATTGCATTTATTAACAGGTAGCCTATTCATGTTATGAACCACAAAAAATTGTTGCTTTTAACTTTATGCGCTCTAGTATTATATTGTTCATGTCGAAAATGTGAAGACGAACCGATAATAACACCTGAACCATGTGTGGCTGCTGAATCATTTAGTGATACAATCTCTGGTTTTGAAATATTTGAAAAGGGTTTGCAGGAATACGGCTTTGCCAAAGGCATTAAAATCAATCAACCGTATGAATCCAGTGTTTTCATAAGAGAATTTAGAGACTCGTTACTCATTCTTCATTTACAAAGTGCCATATTCAACGAACGCGGTTGGATGTTAGAAACTGAAAACATCATCATTTCCAATAAAGCTAAAAACTTCAATGAAGGTTGCTATACCTTAACGAATAGTTTTCTTGCTAAAGATTCATTTGACATTACCTATAGTATTGATGATTATGACATCAATATCCTTTTTTATAGACTTGATATGTCCGCAGATAACACATTAGAAATTATATCTTATGAACCCGAATCGAAAAAACTGAAAGCAAAATTGAAAGCTAGTTTCATTGCAGACAAAGAGTATCTTCCATATTTACCTAAAAAGGTTAGGTTTTCAGATGTTTATATTGAGCATGGGTATTAAATATTTCATCACAAATCAAAACCATTAATATTATGAAAAATGTAAATTTCTTATTATCGATACTTTTTATTTATTTCATTTGCTCTTGTGGTAGAGATGATGAACCGATCGTCTATCCTGCTCCATGCGTCACTCCTGATATAATTACTGATACAACCTCAGGATTCATGATATACGATAAAGGTAAACAGGAACATGGGTTTGCCAGAGGCATTAAAATCAATCAACCCTATGAATCCAGCGTAACACTTGGAGCGTTTGGAGATTCTCTTCTTAGTATTCATTTACAGAGTGCTAAATTAAATGAACGTGGGTGGATGTTAGAAACTGAAGACATTTTAATTTTCAATGTTGCTAAGAATTTTGATGTTGGTTGTTTTCCAATAACTAATAGTGATTTATCTAAAGACTCATATTATGTTACTTATAGTATTAATGATTATGATATAAACATTCTCTTTTACGAACTTGACAAAACCGCTGAAAATATATTTGAGATAATATCCTTTGAACCTGAAACTCAAAAACTAAAAGCAAGATTGAAAGCCAGTTTTATCGCTGAAAAAGAATACCTACCAGACAATCCAAAAAAGGTTAGATTTTCAGATGTTTATATAGAACATGGGTATTAAATATTTCATCAAAAATCAAAACCATTAATAATATGAAAAATGTTAACCTATCATTGATTTGCTTTATAATCGTACTTCTTTTTATTTCTTGTGGTAGAGATGATGAGCCCATAGTCTATCCAGCTCCATGCGTCACTCCAGATATAATTACAGATACAATTTCAGGTTTTTTGATATTTGAAAAAGGTAAACAGGAATATGGTTTTGCTAAGGGTATTAAAATTAATAAACCTTTTGAAACCAGTACACACTTGTACAATAAAAATTTTAGTCTTGATTCAATTATTGATTTGGTTCTAAGCTGTTATTGGCCAGAAAACAGAGGACATTCAGCTTTGGCTGAACAAATAGTTTTTGAAAAAATTCAGGTTAATTCTAATCAAACTTGTTTTGAATTAACCAATAATCTAAGATCTAAAGATTCTTTATTTACATCTTATGTTATTGTTAATGATGATGCCGGAATCCTAAATTATAAGTTGGATTTGACAGATGAAAATATATTTGAGATTATATCTTTTGAACCTGAACATAATAGATTAAAAGCGAGATTCAAAGCCAGTTACATTGCTAACAAAGAATATCTACCAGATTTACCCAAAAAGGTCAGATTTTCTGATGTTTATATTGAGCATGGGTATTAGTGCTGTTCATCACAAATCAAAACCATTAATAATATGAAAAATGTAAATTTCTTATTATCGATCCTTTTTATTTATTTCATTTGCTCTTGTGGTAGAGATGATGAACCAATAGTCTATCCTGCTCCATGCGTCACTCCTGATATAATCACAGATACAACCTCAGGATTCATGATATACGATAAAGGTAAACAGGAACATGGGTTTGCCAAAGGTATTAAAATTAACCAGTTGTATGAATCCAGTGTGACACTTAATGTGTTTAGAGATTCACTTCTGAGCATTCGTTTACAAAGTGCTAAATTAAATGAACGTGGGTGGATGATTGAAACTGAAAATCTATCTATTTACAATGTTGCTAAATATTTTGATGTTGGTTGTTTTCCAATAACCCACAGTGGATTTTCTAAAGACTCTTATTATGTTACCTACAGTATTGATGATTATGACATTAATAACGTGTCATACAAACTTGACATGTCTGCGGATAATGTATTTGAGATTATATCTTATGAACCTGAATCTAAAAAGCTAAAAGCAAGATTAAAAGCCAGTTTTATCGCTGAAAAAGAATACTTACCAGACAATCCAAAAAAGGTTAGATTTTCAGATGTTTATATCGAGCATGGGTATTAGTGCGTATTTATCATAACCCAAAGTTTTTAGTCAAATTTTCATTACTTTTTTGAACATTTTGCGAAATATCGTTTTATAATCATAGAATTATAGTCGAAATTTTAAAATAAAATATCATATCAATGACAAAAACAAGAGTAGCCATTAATGGATTCGGACGTATAGGTCGATTGGTTTTTAGGGCACTAAACGGACTAGACGATATCGAAGTCATCGCCGTCAATAACCTTACCGATACGCGTATGTCCATGCACTTACTAAAATACGATACTGCTCATGGTCGGTTTAATGCTGACGTGGAAGAAGGCTTAGACGATTCTTTCTATGTGAATGGCAAAAAAATCTTTAACTATGCTTTTAGAAATCCCGCAGAAATTCCATGGCATAAACACGATATTGACATCGTACTCGAATGTACAGGTGCCTTTACTGAAAAATCCAAGGCCGAAGACCATATAAAAGCCGGAGCTAAAAAAGTAGTAATCTCCGCACCTGGCAAAGGAGATTTAAAAACGATCGTCTTCAATGTCAACCACGACATACTCGATGGTAGTGAAACCGTCATTAGTTGCGCGAGCTGTACAACCAATTGTCTTGCACCCATGGCTAAAGTATTGGATGACAACTTCGGTATCGTCACTGGCTTGATGACGACGATCCATGCCTATACCAATGATCAGAATATTCATGATTCTGCACACGCTAAAGGTGACTTGAGAAGAGCCAGAGCAGCCGCACAAAACATCGTTCCGAACACCACCGGAGCAGCCAAGGCAATAGGTCTTGTCTTACCTAACTTACAGGGCAAACTAGATGGAAATTCGCAAAGAGTACCTACACTGACCGGGTCTCTCACGGAGTTAGTGACCATCCTAAATAAAAAAGTAACGGAAGCGGAGATCAATGCCGCCATGAAAGCTGCCGTCAATGAAAGTTTCGGATATACCGAAGATGAAATCGTCAGCTCGGATATCATCGGGATGCAATACGGTGGGATGTATGATGCCACACAAACGAAAATCATCACTAATGGCAACGCTCAACTCGTCAAAACAGTAAGCTGGTATGACAATGAAATGAGTTATGTAGCTCAATTGGTTCGGACACTCAGGTATTTTGCTAAATTAAATCCTTAATAAAATTATTTTTAAAATATTATAAAAAAATAGATGGCAATCAAAAAAAGATTGCCATTTTTGTAAGTTCAAATTAACACGCTATATTATGCTAGATTTTAAAAATACTTCCTTCAAAAATGCCAAAGTCGTCATGCGGGTTGACTTCAACGTACCACTCAATGAAAATTTGCAAGTTACCGACGAAACTAGGATTGCGGGTGCCGCACCTACGATTCAAAAGATTTTAGATGACGGTGGCTCTGTCGTCCTTTTAAGCCATCTCGGCCGACCGAAAAAAGGACCTGAAGTGAAGTTTTCGCTGCATCATATCGTCAGTACTTTACAAAAATACTTTCCAAATACGCCGATACAGTTTGTTGATGACTGTATATCAGATCAAGCATTTGAGGCTTCATCCAATTTAAAACCCGGAAGTTTACTCTTACTTGAAAATCTTAGATTTTATCTGGAGGAAGAAAAAGGAGACCTAGCATTTGCAGAAAAATTAAGCCGTCACGGTGATTTCTACATCAACGATGCTTTCGGAACAGCCCATCGTGAACATGCCTCTACAGCGACTATGGCTAGGTATTTTGACAGCGATCACAAGGGATTCGGCTATCTCATGGCTGCCGAAGTCGAAAATGCTAATCGATTACTTCACCATGCAGAAAAACCGGTAACAGCCATTGTAGGTGGAGCAAAAGTCTCGGATAAAATCTTATTATTGGAACGCCTTATCGAAAATATGGACAACATATTGATAGGTGGCGGTATGGCCTATACCTTTATCGCAGCCTTGGGCGGAAAAATTGGCAATTCATTATTGGAAGCAGACCATATCGAGACTGCAAAAAATATCCTAGCCAAAGCCAAAAAACATCAAACATCCATATATCTACCCGAAGATAATATCGCAGCTGATCGATTTGCGGCTGACGCTCTAAGCAAAGATGTCAACGCCTTCGATATTCCGGATGGCTGGATGGGACTAGATATAGGTCCGGCAACTGCAAGTAAATATGGCGAAATCATCCGTGCTTCTAAAACAATCTTGTGGAACGGCCCCATGGGCGTTTTTGAATTTGATAAGTTTGCAAATGGAACATTTGAAGTAGCCCAGGCTCTGGCAGACGCCACGGGCGCAGGTGCTTTTTCTTTGATCGGAGGTGGAGATTCAGCATCTGCTATCAATAAGTCCGGACTAGAAGATCAAGTTAGCTTTGTTTCTACCGGTGGCGGCGCCATGCTCGAATTTTTAGAAGGCAAAGAACTACCGGGTATCAAAGCCATTTTGGCATAGTGATATCTTGGGCAGATTTGTTCATTGATGGTTACTTTTTGTATCAAATAATAATATTTTTAAAAAAATATCATTTTCGAATAGGGGTATTTGCGGCTTCAGGTGTCATATATATAAATGATAGCCTTATGACAACGACAATTACACCCGAAACATTGCGAAATATCACCTTACTTCAACAGCTTAGTGAGGCTGAATTAGACGTATTAGCAGAAAAAATCCAGTGCATCAGTTATAAAAAAAATACTGAAATATACGCCTTAGGTGTTGAACCTCAATTTGTCTATATCATCGAAAAAGGAAGCGTCAAGCTAGCTATTTCTTCAACCAATGGCAAAGCACTTACCAAGGATATCGCTTACGAACAAGATATATTTAGCGAAAATGTTTTTACTAAAAATCCATTGACTCAAGAATTTGCAGAAACGATGAGCGATACCTCATTGTACGCCATACCAGTAGATACATTCCGACAACTAGCGATAAACAATGCGGCTTTCGCCAATCAAATCATGACTACCATCCTTTCAAAATTGCAATTAATTGAAGACAGACTTCAGAACTTTGTATTTTGCAAAGCAAAAGAGCGCATTGTCAACTACCTCTATAGAGCCGGAATCCGTCGAGGAATCAAAATCGGCCAAAAAGAATGTCTCATTTCTCATGGCATTACGCATAAGGAAATTGCCTTCCTTACAGATACAAGTCGTCAAACTGTAGCCCGAATTTTGAATGAGTTAAAACGAGACAATTTCATCCATTATGGCTCAAGAAAAAGCAGTAAAATATTGATTCGTGACCTCGTCCTACTACAGAATTTCAGCGAATAACAAGCTAATCCATCAAGTGTGTCTTTGCACTTTTTAATGCTAATCGCACAGATACTACACTAAAGTAGATTTAGCTTAAAACCCTATAATCGTTCCCGAAGGAATCGATGCGTGTTTTTTAACCACGACGATGCCTTTTCTGATTGCGTATTGGTCGGATTCTACATCTTCCAACGAATGATGACCACGAATAATTACATTATCAGCTATCCGCACATTTTTATCAATAATGGCATTTTCGATATAACAATCCTTCCCTATTCCCATCGGTATCAAATCGGATTTGACGATATCATCCAATGACTCAAAATAGTCATTACCCATGATATATGTATTTTTAACTACAGTTCCAAAATCAATCCTTGACCGCACACCCATGATAGAGTTTTCAATCAATTTAGCCTGAATAATTGAACCTTCGGACACAATCGCTCTTGTAAAAGTAGCACCCGTAAACTTAGCCGGTGGCAACAATCGCGGACGCGTATAAATCTTATTTTTATTATCAAACATATTGAAAGCCGGGATATCATCCGTCATGGCAATATTGGCCTCAAAAAAGGATTTTATATCTCCTATATCCGTCCAATATCCATCATAGGCATAACTCACGACATTCATTTTACGGCTCAACGTCTCCGGTATCAGCTCCTTGCCAAAATCTAAAGCATTTTCATTTTCCCTCAAAAGATTATTAAGCACATCCTTTGAAAAAACATAGATTCCCATTGACGCCAAGTAAGATTTGCCACGCTTTTTGAGGTCCTCGTTGACTTCCGAAGTCCATTCGCCTAATACTTCTTTTTTAGGCTTTTCGATGAAGCTTGTGATTTTATTTTCCTTATTGACCTTCATGATACCGAAGGATGTCGCATCTTGAGCATTGACCGGGATAGTGGCTATTGTCAAATCGGCTTGCTGTCGTACGTGATTCTCCAACACATCTTCTATATCCATTTGATACAATTGATCGCCTGATAAGATCAGGACATAATCGTAATCATGATATATAAAATGTCGCATCGACTGACGAACGGCATCCGCTGTTCCCTGAAACCATTCTTTGCTTTTGGAAGTTTGTTCTGCGGCGAGGATATCAACAAATCCATTAGAAAACAAATCAAAGTGATATGTATTTTTAATGTGCTTATTGAGAGAAGCCGAATTAAACTGGGTCAATACAAATATTCGATACAGTCCCGAGTTTAGACAATTCGAGATTGGAATATCAATAAGCCGATATTTACCACCTATCGGAACTGCCGGTTTTGAACGGTCTTTGGTTAATGGATACAAACGCGTACCTGCACCACCGCCGAGGATAATACATATCGATCGCTGTAAAACATTCTGGGTCACCTTCATAATTAATCATTGGATTGGCTAATCAATAAAATATTCGATAGCAATAATAGTGATAATCTCCAACATTATACCATATTTGCTAAAAAATAATAATTTTTTAATTTTTTTGAAACATTATCTGAATATTTCCATCCGTAATATTCAACCTCAATATTTAAAAATTTAGTCAAAATCCATGGCAGACGAAGGGATTTGATCTAAATTAATAAAGACAAAATCGAGTATTTTCTCCTAAAATCATCGCTTTTTCATCCATTGCTAGTGCTCTGTCTATAAAAAGACTTCAATAATAATGGAGGTTATTTTTTTAAAGATCAAGGCAAAAAACGCAGGCATAGTGGTAACTATGGCGAGTATTTTTAACGATGAGATTTGAAAAAGAACAACATTTCATTAAGATTTTTTGTGGACAGAGGACTACAAATTTATTCGGTAAAATGGGTTATGCACACTTTACCCTAGCCGCTCTGCACCACATATTTTAATCGACTGATTACTACAAAAATATTTTGATTATCTTTACCCAAAATTCGTCAATCAACCCAATCATCACGTTTTGTTCATGGATGCTAGAATGAATATCGACATCAATTTGCTAAAATCTTACGGAGCTGTTCCCAAGTCTTTTCAAAAAGGCGAATTCATCTATAAAGAAGGTGACCCGGCTAGGTTTTACCACCAGATTACCTCTGGTAGAGTCAAAATGTCTTGTTTTAATGATGATGGAAAGATATTTACTTTCTTAATTTTTAGAGAAGGTGAGAGTTTTGGCGAACCATCCGTATTGATTCAAGAACATTATCCCGCTTTTGCAATCGCAGATGGACCTTGCACGGTTATGATGTTGGTCAAAGACAGCTTTATCCAGCTATTGGATGATCATCCGGAATACCAAAGGAAATTTTTATTTCTCTTCGCGCAAAGACTTTACAACAAAACTAATACATCTAAACTAATCATCAGTGAAAGTCCGGAGCAAAGGATACTTTCTTTCCTCAAAAAATACAAAAGAGAGCATCATGCCGCAGACGACCCCATCCTAATTCATTATACAAGGCAAGAAATCGCAGATTTCACCGGCTTGCGCGTGGAAACCATCATCCGAACGATCAAAAAAATGCACAAATCCGGAAAACTCACCATTAAAGACCGAAAAGTCTATTTTTAGTGCTGCAACGTTCTTGATTTTTCTACATCAATTGATTAGAAATGAGCATTTCATGCGATCTAAATTCAATTAACGCATACGAAATAGGTAAATGACAATCATCAGCATCTGTGCTGTTTAAAATCGCTTTAGTACATGACTAAAGAATAGTAAATTAAGACAAAATTATCTAAATAAGAATTCACATTTCATTGATTTTTAAAAAACATATACTTAAATGTAATTTATATTTAATTGATTATAAATATAATAAAACTAAAAACCACAAATCTAACCAAGAAAGCATAAATGATCGCAATCTTTAAATTTTTTAAAAATAAGATTTTATTACTTTTTATATCAAAAAGATTGTTTTCAATATCATAATTCAAATTAAATTCGTTCGGTGACCTTGATCATTTTATGCGTACACGCATAAAGTTTTCTGCATCATGCGTACTAATTTCGCATTGTAAAACAAAATTAATCAATCATGAAACGAGTATTAAATTTAATTTTTCTTTTTACCATTATATCTTTGGTAGCATGCAAACAATCTGCAGATGTTCAATCTACAGCAACTGCGAGTTCAGGTGATCACGCCGCTAAAATAGACGGAGTTGGTCAATCCAATGTTCAAGACGATGTATCCAACCCAAATGTAGTGCAAGTTGCAGTGGGTAGTAAAGACCATACAACTTTAGTTACTGCAGTAAAAACGGCAGGATTGGTAGATGCATTAAGTAATGCTGGACCATTTACGATTTTTGCACCTACAAACGCTGCATTCGAAAAACTTCCTGCAGGAACAGTTGAAGGTCTTTTAAAACCAGAAAAAAATGCGGACTTAACTAATATCCTTGAGTATCACACTTATGTAGGCGTTTTAAATACAAACATCATGAGAGATGGTCAAGAGTTTGAACAAGTCAATGGCAAAAAGGTAAAAATTTCTGTTAAAGACGGAAAATATTATGTCAATGATTCCGAAATCGTAGGCACTGTAAAAGCTTCTAATGGAATCATTCACGTCATCAACGATGTATTATTGCCACAATAATAACTAGTTCGTTGTATCGAAAATGTCGTTTAGCTAAGAGTTAGCTAAACGACATTTTTTTTATAAATACTATGAAAAGCCAGAATTATGCATCTAAGTCTTACTCATGATGGTTGCCATCTTTGCTTGTTGGATGCACACCTATCGGCGTGCAAGTCGTGTTTTTGGCATGGATATTTTACCGAGCGATACATTCCTAACGGAATGCTTTTTTATGGGTCAAGAATCAAACTAAGTCAAGATATTACATTCCAATAGAATAATCAATAAAGCAATTACAACTTTTGGAGCTATTTTGATTCAAAATAGATTTAATATATGCGAAATTTGAGATAGTCGAAAACGTACTATTTTTTCTTCTTCTTGTCCTTTTTCTTAAAAAGATCCTTAAAAAACTTCTTAGTTTTCGACTCTCGCTCCACAAAAACATATTTTAAACTCAGGCCGGAAGTTCCATAAAATCGTCGATAACTTTCATTCCCAAAATGAACAAGAGGCACATAATCAACACCTATAGTGAGTTTTCCCAATGTCAATTCGGCTCCTAAATTAAAAGCGATTCCAGATCTCTTTATGGGGCTGCTGACCTCATCAATGGGCTGAGTCTTTTCAAAAATGTTTTCGTATCGCTTTTGATACAGTCCACCTCCGATAAAGAAATTGAGCCGCTTGGTCAATAATGGATAATGTTGGTTGGCTGTCAACAATAACAATCGATTTCCGGCAAAAGTCCCAGGTTGAAAGGTCAGGTCGATGGTGGTTTTGTCCGCAATTCTTTGGGTTCCACTAAGACCGAAGTCATCTCCCACCCGGATTCCACCTAAAGTGTTGTATTTTTGAGCCATCAATGGATTAAAAGCAAACCCAAACCATAATAAGATCAATATTCTATTCAATTCCTATTCATTTTTATACGAAAGTAACCTTCAACCCATCCAAAACATTAGGTTAAGCTTCATTCGTTCCATTAAAAAAATCTCCGCAAGGTTGTAACAAACAATTCGTTGTTACCGCCTTTGTGCACGTATAACGGAAGGGTATGAAATATTATTATATGGTCAACACAAAACTACAAATCACCCAACTGAGGACGAATGACGATTTCTTCTATGACTGCCTTATGTTGCAATTGATATGCAGACCAGATTATATCCGCAATATCCGTGGCATCCATCAAGCGATCTTCAGGAAAATCAGCACCTTTCCATGAATCTGACCAAGTAGCTCCAGGCATGATTGCCGTTACGCGTATATTTTGATCTTTAAGTTCCGCTCTCAAGACCTTTGTAAAGCCCAACAATGCAAACTTTGATATCGAATAAGACCCACCATTGGGATAAGCCGTAAAACTTGCTATACTACACATATTAAAGATGTGTGCCTTGATACTATTGGCCATAGATGGCAATATCGCTCGTGTCAGATGATAGGCACTATATAGATTGGTATTCATCATTAGTTCAAGGGCGCCGTCCGCTTCCTCACGAATAGCTCCAGGTATAAAGATACCGGCATTATTGATCAATACATCTATCGTTTCAAAGTGTTGAGTTGCTTCTTTGGCAAATTGAAGCACATCTTCCTTTTTACTAACATCCGCAACAGCTGTAAAAACATCGCACCTTGGATACAAACCTAATATCTCATCCTTCATACGCATTAATTCGGACGCATTTCTAGCGCAAATCCCAAGGTTATGTCCTTCTGAAGCAAATTTCAATGCTAAAGCTCGACCGATTCCCTTAGTTGCACCTGTGATTATCGTATTCATACCAGTAAGTAAAGTTTGATTGATAAAGAATGAAGGAAAATTGCTTTGCGAAATTAAACACAATAAAACGTAAAAAGTTAATAATAAGATTTACTTTTGTGCATTCATTCTTTAAGCATAAGCAATAAAGAAAGTGTTGGTTAAGTTTTATATTATATCATGGACCTTGTAAAGCGACCGAATCTATAAAACATTCAATTCAAGAATAAACGCTAATAATTTTAACCCTACAGATGAATTTGAATCTGATATATCATTTTGGAAATTTTATTCTCTGGCAAAAACAAATATATAAAAAGCCGGAAAATAACAAAATGTACTACAAGGAGACCATTCGTCAAATGTATGACATTGGTATAGGTTCGCTACCTATCGTCTTTTTGATATCCATCTTTATTGGTGCCGTAACATCCGTCCAGTTTTACTATCAGATGTCAGGCTCATTAATTCCGATGTATTATATTGGGTATATCGTTCGAGACATGACGATTATCGAATTGGCACCGACCATTACCTGCTTAGTCTTAGCTGGAAAAGTAGGAAGTAATATGGCAGCCGAATTGGGTGGTATGCGGCAAAAAGAACACATCGATGCCATGGAAATCATGGGTGTCAATACTTCGGCGTACTTAATCATGCCCAAATTGATTGCAGCCTTATTGATGATTCCGATTCTCGTTTGTGCTTCTGCGATTATTGGTATTGCAGGTGCATATTTGTCGAGTGTTCCTACAGGATTATTTACTTCAGCAGACTTTATCAAGGGCGTTCGTTCGTTTTTTGTACCCTATAATGTCGTCATGATGTTGGTCAAAGCATTTGTATTTGCTTATATCTTGACCTCGGTTTCATGTTATCAAGGTTATTTTGTCAAGGGTGGAAGTATCGAATTGGGAGAAGCCAGTACTCGTGCTGTTGTCTATAGCAATATCCTCATCTTACTTGCTGATTATGTCATCGCATTAGTTTTAACAGCCTAGGAATGATCAAAGCAGAAAATATTTATAAGCGATTTGGCGAACATCAGGTTTTAAAGGGTATATCGACCATCTTTGAAGCTGGAAAAACCAATCTCGTCATCGGCAAATCCGGATCTGGGAAGACTGTACTCCTTAAAATTTTAGTCGGTTTATTTTCACCCGAACAAGGACGAGTCATGTATGGCGATACAGATTTGGTAACAGCCAACAAAGAAACGCTCCGCAAATTAAGGATGGAAGTAGGCATGCTTTTTCAAGGCAATGCGCTCTTTGACTCCATGACCATTGAGGAAAATATCAGGTTTCCGCTAGATATGTTTACAAAAATGACCCATAAGGAAAAACTCAATCGGGTCAATTATTGCCTCGAGCGCGTAAGCTTAGATGGTGTCAATAAAAAATTTCCATCTGAAATATCCGGAGGTATGCAAAAAAGAGTAGGAATAGCTAGAGCCATCGTCTTAAATCCCAAATATCTATTCTGCGACGAACCCAATTCCGGCTTAGATCCTAAAACCTCGATTACCATTGACGAACTTATATCCGGAATCACCAAAGATAACAATATAACCACCGTCATTAATACGCACGACATGAACTCGGTCATGGAAATCGGCGAAAATATCATCTTGTTAGAAAAAGGCATGTTGGCTTGGCAAGGGACCAAAGATGAGGTGCTTCATGAACACAATGAAGTAATGCACGACTTTATTTTTGCTTCTCCATTCCTACAAAAGTTGATCGATAAAACGCAACGGAATAAATGATTCTTGGCCAATTACTTGATTGGTCATTGAGTTTTCGGTTGATGGAATAAGAAAATTGTCACAAAAGCCAATTTCGAGGATTTACTGATTCATGGGTCAAAAAAGGAAGTCGTTGCCTCCAAACAACAAAAAACCACCGCGAATTGAAGCCAAGGGAATTATCAATAATTATATACCGCTCGCATTAAGACTTCGAGCATATCCACTTGCTCATTAAATCGTCCATGTTTGGCTTCGGTATTGATATATCTCCGCTTATTTTTCAATGCATAAACGGACAATGACCCATCATCTACCGGCTGGTGGTTTTGCAGCACTACAGAACAAGCATGCATCGCTAACATATCAAAATCTCTTTGCTCGGTAACGATAAAAAATTCACTGTTATTAAAATTGGGATTGATAAAAATAGAGGCACACGACTGATTGCTTTCACTAGACTTATCAAAGGCCTTGGCATAGGATAAGATGCTATAGGAATCCGGTGCATACTTCGTCCAAAACAGCCATTTTCGCTTATAAGAAGCCGGTTCGTTTTTGTTATTATGCAAGGCAACGATCAGCTCATAACCACGTATTTGTTCCCAAACATAATCCGCCAGCTTTTTCACTATTGCCTGCACTTCCGTAGGAATAGGGCCAGTTCCTTTTACAAGTTGGATATTACTATTCAAAACCGCCGAATCATGTGTAAAAATACGGTTAGGATCAATCCTGTATTGTTTTTTTTGATAGTGAAAAGTGATATATCGCTGTTTTGCTATGCCTTGGGCGTGTTGTAAAGTGATGAGTTTACCGCCATAATGCTCCAAGATATTCAGCCCAGCCTCAAGCGAAGTCGTTTCATTTTCATGAACATGAATAAAGGCTTGAGATTTTCCAGGTTTGAGATAAGTTACGATGCCCACGCTATCATCTCCAAGTGAAAACCAAGTCTTTGTCATCACCGCAGATTGGCCAAGTACAATATTTCCACAGCACAAAAAACCAATCATCAAGCTCACCCATTTCATACATTAAGATTTTATTAATTGAAGGTAAAGGTACATATATAAACCGGATGTGAAATGAGAAAAGAAAAACAAAAAAGAAAAAACGTCAGGTTTTCGTTGAGAAATCATAAATTTTCGTAATTTTGTGGAAATGCGTTTTATATATAAAAATATACCTATGACTCATATAATGGATAACATCACACAAACAGCGCTCAGCTATATAGAAACCGAAGACAAATATGGTGCTCACAATTATCATCCGCTACCCGTAGTCCTCGAAAGAGGAGAAGGCGTTTGGGTTTGGGATGTTGATGGCAAAAAATATTTAGATTTTCTTTCGGCCTACTCTGCCGTAAATCAAGGGCATTGTCATCCGCGTATCATCAACACGATGATACAACAAGCACAAAAATTGACACTTACATCTCGGGCTTTTTACAACAACCTTTTAGGAAAGACCGAAAAATTTATGGCAGAACTTTTTGGCTACGACAAAGTATTGATGATGAATAGCGGTGTTGAAGCTGTAGAATCAGCCATGAAGCTTGCTCGAAAATGGGCGTATAAAGTCAAAGGTGTAGAAACCAATAAAGCAAGAATTCTTTTTGCTAAAGAAAATTTTCACGGTAGAACGCTTTCTGTCATTTCAGCATCAACAGATCCAACCGCTAAAAACGATTTTGGGCCATTCATGCCCGGTATAGATAGCATACCTTATGACAATGTCCAGGCTTTAGCTACAGCTTTAGCCGATGATCCAAATATAGCCGCATTTATCGTCGAGCCTATTCAAGGCGAAGCCGGCGTCTATGTGCCTTCAGACCACTATTTATCCGAAGCCGCACAGCTTTGTAAAAAATACAATGTCCTCTTTATAGCTGATGAAATTCAAACGGGAATTGCCAGAACAGGAACGATGTTGGTTACCGACACCCTCAAAGATGCACAAGGCAACCGCATAAAACCTGATATGATTATCCTTGGGAAAGCCCTTTCAGGAGGCGCGATGCCCGTATCTGCCGTGCTATGCGATGACCCAATCATGCTGACAATCAAGCCAGGCGAACATGGTTCAACATTTGGAGGCAATCCTTTGGCTTGTGCCGTTGCCATCGAAGCTTTACAAGTAGTACTCGACGAAAACCTTGCCGATAACGCTGCCAAAATGGGTGAATTATTCAGAGCCGGATTAAGAAAAATTGCGGAAAGAAATCCGTTAATCAAAATCGTACGCGGCAAAGGCTTGCTCAACGCTATCGTGATCGATACGGATGAAGACTCAGATCTAGCGTGGAACATCTGCCTCAAATTCCGAGACAATGGCTTGATTGCCAAGCCAACGCATGGCAACAAAATCAGGCTTGCGCCGCCATTGGTCATCCATGAAGATCAAATCCAAATGGCGTTAGATATCATCGAAAAATCATTGGAAGCATTTAGACCGTAAATATAAGTTCATAACAAGAATTTCGATTTTTTAAAAAAATCTATTTACAGCTTAGACCAACATAAAAACAAGTTTTTTTATGTTGAAATGGATGTTTATTCACCGATGGAGGAAGTTATGGTTTCCTAGTGCAACATCCATAAAAAGACTTAAATAATAATGGAAGTTATTTTTTTAAAGATCAAGGCAAAAAA
>JAIXKS010000005.1:51885-121505 GCA_026928325.1 Chitinophagales bacterium
AAGGCAAAAAACGCAGACATAGTGGTAACTATGGCGAGTATTTTTAACGATGAGATTTAGAAAAAGAACGACATTTCATTGAGATTTTTTTGTGGACAGAGCACTAGATACAAAACTGCTAAATTGGTGCAATTGGTTATAACAATCAGTCGCTATTAGAAAAAATTTTCTATAAAACAGGTTCAACAATCACGCAACCTCACAAAACAAAATTTTATTTTTTGGCTAAAAAAAATAGGATAAACTAAAAAAGTAGCAATTAATTACTTTTGTTTTGATAAGGGAATTTTATTACCACTAATCCTAATTTTCTCATATAAAATCCTACGATATCCAAGAATATAGTTGTACCTTTAAGGCATGGATATTGCGATTAAAATATCGGATTTGGATGAAGGCATCTTCCTTCAGGCTCTATACAATAACGAACGATGGGCACAAAAGTTATTGTATGAGGAGCAATACCCAATGATGATGGCTATCGCCTTGAGATATTCCAATAATGAAGAAGATGCCCTCGATATTCTTCACGAGTCTTTTATTAAAATTTTTACTAACATTCATAAATACCAAGTCAACACGTCTTTTCTTTCGTGGATAAGAAGGGTTCTTGTCAATACATCCATAGATTACTATTGGAAGGAAATTAGAAGGAAATCAGAAGATATCGAACAAGCTTACGATCTTAAATCCAACGCTCCCGATCCGATTTCTGAAATTTCTACGGAAGAAATCCTGAATTCTATACAGCAATTGTCACCTGCATATCGTACTATTTTCAACATGTATGTCATCGAAGGTTATTCTCATAGAGAAATGGCTAAGATATTAAGCATAACCGAAAGTACTTGCAGGTCAAATCTCGTCAAAGCCAGAGCTAACTTGAGAAGTATTTTAATAGCTAAAGGAATAGAAAAAGAATCATGAGCGAAATTTTTGACAAATATATAAAATCCAGGCTAGACCAACACGCAACCGACCTTCCTAAAGACGGCGCTTGGCAACGCTTTGAAGCTTACCGAGATTTGCATGAACACCATTCACATGATACGGATGATTTGACGCAAACGATCGGCCAAGATCTCAAAAACCATACTGTACCATTTAATGAGTCGCATTGGAAAAGTATGGAAAAGCGAATTCAAATATTTGAAACCAGAGTCAAACATATATTTATATCGAAGTTTGTAGAACTAACTGCCGTACTCTTTATTTACTTGCTGTTTATTCACTATCCGCATTTAATCATTCCACAACCGAAATCAAGTCCAGTTAATCAAAAAACGCCATCATTTGCGATGCAGACTTCAGAAAATCACGTGACGAATAGCAAATTAAATGCAATTACGATTACTACATATAATCAAGAAGCGGAAGCAGGTATCGCACGTTCGGTTGTAATTAATAACCCGATTAAAGTTCAAGAATCAAATGCGAACCATAGGGTGCATTTATCTTCGAATGCAACTAAAGATCAGGTATCAGCCATTGACAATATCCTTGATGAGGAAGGAAGCGGTGACGAAAAAGAAGTATTGCAAGTATCAACGCACTTGAATATAACTGGAGCCCTACCCGAGCAATCGGAACAAGCACAAGATAAAATCACACAAATCACCACCTTAAACCCTACGGATATTCCAGGTATTTATATAGACGAAATTATCCCGGAGATGGCCTTAATTGTTCCCTTCAAAATGGCTCAAGCCCATATTAGGCAGGAAGTTTTATTGTCAACCTATGGTTCTATAGATGCGATTTTAGTCAATACACCGTTTGACAAAGTATATTCTAAGGCATCTTATTATAAAGAAGCCATCAATAGTTCTTTTGGCGTCAATGTATCTAAGCGGCTTCAAACCCTCGAATTAGGTATAGGAATCTCTTATGCACAACGCAAATACAATCCGGAAGTCATAGAAGAAATCTATGGCGTTCGTGAAAACTTTTATTCTCAAGTCACATTCAATAGCATTTCCTACGATATCGTATCGGTACCCGTTCATGTAAATTATCGATTTATCAATAAAAAAACTTGGGCAGCCTACCTTATGACTACTGCGGTAGCTAGTTTGGTAGCCGATGCCGATTACGGAATCAAGGACGTCGTCGTCATGGGTCGCCCTAACCCAGATTACAACCGATCTTCAGAAGAATCCAGACTTGAGGAAAAACCCTTCATACAAGGTTTCTTACACGGAGACAATATTCAAGATAATTACATCCTTTCTCTAGGATTTGGCTTTGGTATCGAAAAGGAAATTTTGAAACGAACTTCTATTTACATCCAACCCTCTTACCAAAGGCACATCTTTAGCAATAATTTAGGAATTGGGCCTAATAAGGATAAAATCCATACTTCATCCCTTCAATTTGGCTTAAAATACAAGTTAAAATAACGCCGTAATTCAATCTTTTAGCTTCAAAATGTGTTATTTTCATAATCAGATTAACTTTGAATATGTTCGTTATACATTTTTTAAAATCCAAATTGAAATTATTTTTGCTGATACCGCTATCTATTATAGTGTCCATGCATCTACTCGGCCAAAACTCAATAGTCACCAAAGCCGATCAAGAACTTAGAAATCAAAACTTTACGGAAGCCATCCAACTATACCAACAAAGTGAATCCGCAGGCTTGATAAGTACGGACATGTACTATAATCTGTCTCTAGCTCAATACCAAAGCGATCAAGTCGCCCAAGCTGTCGTTAGTCTCCAAAAGGCACTAAAATTAAATCCTGGAAACATCAAGGCTGCCAAGCAATACAATCAAATACTCAACGATCATCCTGAAATCGAACCATCTCAATCTGAATTTTTTATTACTCAAACATGGAAAAAAATCGCAGCAGTCTTCATGCCAAGCACTTGGATGTGGATCTCACTCCTCACGATGCTAATTATCGGATCCATTTTTTATAGATATTTCCCATCAGACATACGACGACAAAAGCCTGCAATAGCGATTCTTGCAGCACTCTTTTTAATATTCAGTATGCTGGGCATATCAAGAAATGTACAATTATACCACAACAAAACCATCGTTATAACGGCACGAGATACGACGATAAAAGTAGGACCGGATGAGGATAGCCCCGATTTAGCGCCGATTACATCGGGAAGTGTCGTTTACTATATCAACAAACTTCCGGGCTGGTGGCGAGTGAAAAACAGCTATGGCGACGAAGGATGGATTCAGGTAACCCAAGGCACTAGGATTTAACCCAATAAAGTCAAGCAAGAAGTAAATCAATGCTCTTGAATTGAATCAAGTGCCCTACCCACTTTGAGTTAATATCGGCTAAATTTCATCAAGTGCTTGATTGATATCCCAAATGATATCTTCATAATATTCGACCCCGATAGATAGTCGGACTAGTTTATCAGTGATACCCATATCTTGCTTTTCAACCGGATCGATACCGGCATGTGTCATGGTAGCCGGATGTTCGGCAAGGCTTTCTGTACTACCCAAGCTTACCGCCAATTTCATCAACTTCAGGTTATTTAAAAAGCGGAAAGCTTCCTTTTCTCCTCCTTTCACATCAAAAGAAACCATGGCGCCGGAAGAAAGGTATTGTCGCTTATAGATTTCATAATTTTTACTATCTTCCTGGATTAATCCCAGATAATATACTTTTTCGACTTTTGGGTGATTCTTGAGAAATACTGCAACTTTATTAGCATTAAATGCTTGTTGCTCCATTCTTATTTTTAATGTTTCTAAGCTTCTCATCAACAACCAACCCGTATTGGGACTCGCCATATTTCCTAAAAACGTTCGCAATGCCTTTATTCTTCCCATCAATGCTGCACTAGAAAGTACCGCACCGGCGATTACATCACTATGGCCTCCGATATACTTCGTAGCAGAATACATCACGATATCAGCTCCATGTTTTAGCGGATGTTGCCACAACGGCCCCATATAAGTATTATCCACTGCTACTAGGACACGATCGTCGCCTTTCGTATATTTTTGAGCTAGGGAAACACACATTTCTATATCAATAATCGAATTGGTCGGATTTGCGGGAGTTTCTACATATATCAACGCTAAATGATCGCCCCAACCGCTATTCTTAATTAAAGCATCAATTTCCTCTTGATTCATATCGGGTTTAAAGCCGAGCACATGAACCCCAATTTTAGGTAAAAATGTATTGATAAAATGATCCGTTCCACCATAGACCGGCTTGCTATACAGCAATAAATCTCCAGGTTTTAGAAATTCTAATAAAACAGTGGTTATGGCAGACATTCCACTTTCGAAAACAGCACAAGCCTCTGCACCATCCCAAAGACAAAGACGATCTTCTAATATCTCCAAATCGGGATTATTCAATCGCGAGTAAATCAAACCCATTTCTTCACCTTCATTCGCTTCTCGAATGCCATAGGCAACTTCAAAATGTGCCTTACCTTCTTCTGCCGTTTTAAAAACAAAAGTGGAAGTTTGGAATATTGGACACTTAACGGCACCTTCAGAAAGCTCAGGTTTGTAGCCATGAGACATCATCAAAGATTCAGGTTTAAAATTATGTTTTGATCCAGGTTTCATGATTTTTTAATTAAATTTTCTATACAAAAGTAGTAAGAATATTAGCATCCTCCAATTGATTTATAAAATAAAGAGAAAAAATCTAAAAAACATTGCCAATATAGATAAATTTATTAATTTTGATATTATTTTATCATTCAAAAAGAAAAATCACCTATGACACTTGACCGTATTGACGTGTTGATTCTCAGAGAGGTTCAACAAAATGCAAAAACAACCATTAAAGAATTGAGCGAAATCACAGGACTTAGCTCTACTCCCATTTTCGAACGACTTAGAAAAATGGAAAATGAAAAAATCATTCAAGGCTATCGTGCCGAACTCAACGCCCAAAAATTGGGTTTTGGATTGACGGTCATGTGCTATGTCTCCTTAAGAAGCCATCAGAGTGAACTGATTTACAAATTCCAAGAAGATGTAGTTAAAATTGAAGAGGTTTTGGAGTGCTATCACATTGCCGGAGTGTATGACTATCTCCTAAAAGTTATCGTCTATGATATTGAATCCTATCAAAAATTTCTTAGCGATAAACTAGCGACGCTTGGTAACATTGGCAATGTCCAAAGTAACTTTATCATGAACACGCTTAAATCCAATGGCGGTATTCCTATCTAAAGAAATACCGACATTAGACACGCTTCATTAAAAAGCGAGCGTATAGTATTGATTTTCATCTTTAATAATTCAATTGCGCTCTGTCCAAAATACAATCTTAATGATGATAAATGGAGCGCAACTGATTTATTATTTTGCGTTTTCAATCAAGCTTTGTAAGTTGGCTAAAGATTGCATACCTGATTGACGCCACAACATTTTTCCATTCTTGTAAAGAACGAAAGTAGGTACACCTTGAATTTGCATCTTCTGAGCGATACCAGGGTTTTTATCAACGTCTATTTTAATAATCCTTCCTTTGTCTCCTATTTTAGCGGCCAATTGCTCAAGGATGGGCGCCATAGCTTTACAAGGTCCACACCAAGCTGCAGAAAAATCAACCAAAGTAGGTGTATCACTATTGATAATCTCTGAATATGTCATAATTTTAATTTTTGTAATATTAAATACAAAATTAAGAAGATAAAAGTTCCCCGAGTGTAATTTGGGTTACATAGCCACGATACACTTCATTCAAGATCCCCTAATTCTCCTATCACCTTGGCGATTACGATTCAATCAATAGAATGCAGCAGCATCCCATTAAAGAGATATCTTTATATTCAAATTCGGGCAATCCTAATCCTCGAATTATATATTTTTAACAAAAAAATGAATTAATAACAATTTTGCTGCTACCTTCGCTAAAATTTTTGAAGCATGATACTCTCTGATAAAGAAATTTTAAAAGCAATCGAGGAAGGAAAAATCGTTATCGAACCTTTTAGGCCTGATTGTCTAGGTACGAATAGCTATGATGTTCACCTCGGAAAACATATGGCTGTATATGCGGATCACGAACTCGATGCACGCAAGCACAATATGATTCAGCATTTTGAGATTCCTGAAGAAGGCTTCGTCATGCAACCGGGGACTCTTTACTTGGGTGTCACCGAAGAATATACAGAAACCCATCATACCGTACCCTTTCTAGAAGGTAAGTCCAGCATTGGCCGACTTGGTATCGATATTCACGCTACAGCAGGAAAAGGTGATGTAGGATTTTGCAATACTTGGACACTCGAACTCTCTTGTGTACAACCGGTACGCGTCTATGCCGGCATGCCCATTGGTCAGTTAATTTACTTCAAAGTAGATGGTGAAATCAAGCATTATTACAACAGCAAACCAGGTGCAAAGTACAACGAAAGGACAATCAAGCCTGTAGAAAGTATGATGTGGAAAAATACATTTTAAACGGTCTTATTTAAACGAAAGTGATTTATTGAGCCTAGTGCTCTTGAATTAATCCCATCTTACTGAGGAAAAACACCTATATAAAAATCCTCTTTGGCACGAATGACCGCAATATCGCTATCTTCATGGTCATCATAACCCATCAGATGCAACAATCCATGAATCATGACACGCCTTAATTCGTCCTCAAACGGCACGTCGTAGTCATTAGCATTTTCTGCTACACGATCTACACTGATATATATATCGCTTTGAAGGACATTATCCTCTCGATATGGAAATGTGATGATATCCGTATAATAATCATGATTGAGATATTTGACATTGATATCCTTGAGATATTCATCCGAGCAAAAAATGTAATTAATAAAGTCAATGGACTTTTGTTCCGCTTGTGCCGTATCTAATATCCATTGCCGATAAGCTGACTTATTTTTAATGGGCAATTTTATATCTTCTGCAACATGAAATGCGATGGATTCCATATTTCGGATTAAACCGATTGATTATGAACATGAAACAGCATCTCAACACATCGGCCATCTTCAGAAAACTCGATTTCATCCGCAAGTGCCTTCATGATATAGACACCTCTTCCACCACAAGTTTCGATGTTTTTTAGGCATGTAGGATCCGGAATCTTAACTGGATTAAAGCCATTGCCTTCGTCTTCTACACGGAACGAAAGTCCAGATGAAACTTCGCGAACGGAAATATAGACGTGCTTGCTCTCGTCATTCTTATTACCGTGAATGATCGCATTATTTACGGCTTCAGTCAAGCTGATAAGTATATCGGCAAACTTATCTTCATTAAATTTAAAATCAAAATCTAGACCTTTTAGAAAAGATTCTACTTTGATGATGTTATTGGGATTCGATGTAATTGACAACATGGGATGCTTCATTTTAATAATAAAACTAACTTTATATGGTTACCAAATACTATGCCGACATAGGCGTTTATTTAAAAAATCATACGAGATGATTATTCGTTTTTCAAAGATTTATAATAATCGTCCACTAATGACTTATAATAAGGTCTCAATACCGGTGATTCACTCTTATACATATCGATTTCAGCTTGCCTTTGTTTGAGGTAGTTCTGAATCGATGGCGGCAATTCTTTACGTTTATCTTCAGCCGTTTTAGATTGGCGTTGTTCATCTTGTTCTCGCTGCATTTCAGCTTTTTGCGCCTCTAACAAGCGGGTTTCAATATCTTTCATCCTTTTGAGAGTCTCATGATTGAGTCGTTTATTGACGAGTTCAGTCTCAATCCTGTCCATATTATTGATGATTTCCTCTAAGGCTTTAGAACCCTTACCTTGCTCCGATTTTTCTTTTTGAAGTGCTTCAAGCGCCTTTCTCAATGCTGCTTGTTGTGCAGCGGCTTGGGCAAAATCCTTGGCTGAAAGGCCGTCTTTATCTCCATCTTTGCCTTCTCCCTTCTGTTCTCCCTTGCCTTGCTTTTCCTGCATACCATTGAGCTTATCCGAGAGTCCTTGTTGCCCTTCTGTGATTTTATCCAAAGGTTTACGGCTACTATCTGATTTTCCTTTGCCCATTCCGCCCGGATTATCGCACGAGCCACTTCCCGGCATACCAGCCGATTGCATGGCCTTGTCAAGAGATTCATTCATCATCAAGGCAAGATCATTTAAGTTTTTCATGGTTCGTCGCTGCTTTTCTTGTCCTTGTGGTATCTGTCTTTCTTCCATGTGGGCAATACTTTCTTTAAGGTTGACTTTGATTTCGGCTACCTTATCCATCACATAAGATTCAATGTCTGGATTGCGATTGGACAGCGCCACTAAGGTATCTTCTATAACCTTAAAGTCATTTTGCAATTTAAATTGCTTCCGTATCATCGCCGGATATACTGCACTATTGGCAACACTTGGATTTATATCTTGAAATAAATCCTCTTGATCAAAGGAAGCCTTCACTAGGTTTTCAAGCAATTGGCGAATGGTTTTAATATCTTCCGTAGCCTGATCTTTTGCTGAGCCTTCCATACTCGAACTCATGCTTTTTGCCTGGTTCTTCATTTTTTGAGCGGCTTTCTTTTGAGATTTCGATGCCTTTTTATTATCTTCCTTTTTGATTTCTTCCGAACTCTTGTTCATATCCTCTTTGGCATCTTCCATCTGCTCTTCATTTTTATCGCCCATATCCTTCGGTGGCGACAGTTCCTTGTTCTGCTTTTCCAATTCGTTCTGCTTATCCATGAGTTCGTCCATCTTCTTATTCAACGCATCTTGTTGTTTTAGAAGTTCCTCCTTAGACAGTGCATTTTTCTCCGTCTTTTCAGCCAATTTCTCTTGTTCTGCGGCTAGTTTTTCCAAGTTTTTAACCTGGTCCATGATATTTTTTTCCATCTCTAGCTGCTTGTAAAGCTCCAACAAGCGGTTCATCTCCTTCTGCTTGGTATCATTGTTGTTTTCAAACTGATCCAACATTTGTACCGCATCTTCTTTGTCCAACTCTTGCAAAAGCTCCTGAATTTTATCCATTAGTTCCTTGGTTTCAGGATCTACTGCGTGATCAAAGAGATCTTTCAATTTATCTTGTTGCTCTTTAAGTTCATCGGACATATTATTGAGCTCTTCTTGATTTTTCATATTCTCCTCGAGCTTCTTCTTGGCATTTTCTAGCTGTTCTTGAAGTTTTTTCTGCTCATCAAGAATTTTTTCCATCTCCTTCTTATCTTGCCAATTCAATTGCTTACTTTGCAATAGCTTCTCCCGAAGTTTACGCATGTTTTCTTGGAGCTTATTCAATTTGCTTAAAGCATCCTTGAGTTCATCCTTTATCGCTTGATCATTTTCGCTTTCTTGCTTGCGCAATTCGTCAAGCGTAGGCTTGTCAAAGGTCATCATGGCCGTTTTTGAAACCTTGCTACCATTGACCGCATCATTATCCGCTACTTCAAAGTAAAACGCCACCTTATCTCCAGGTTCCAAATTTATCCCTTTCAAATCAAAAACATGGCTAAACTGGATTTCTCTTCCTTGATCCTTAGGCAATTTAACTCTTTCTAAAGGCAATTCTTTCCCATTGTTTTTGGTAATCGAATAATTAAAAGTTAACGCATTGATTCCGTAATCATCCGATGCACGGCCTATAAAATAAATCAACGTATTATCTAAGCTATCTACTATTTTCTCCGCCGAGATACCCGGATATTGGTCCTTAATCACCGTTATCGCATAGAGCATACTATCTTCCTTGGCTACATATTGGTTAGACAAGAAAAGTTTATAGAGGATATCATTGCTTGCTTTATAACTATAGGTAAAAATCGATTTCCCTTTCCGATCAGCAACAAAGGCTTCCGGACTATCTCCAAATACAAATTGGATTTTGTCGGTATGCAAGGCGTCAAATGACCACGACATTTTGGTTCCTTCCGGCACAACGACATCGCCCACATTACGGATAACTTCATCTTTTCTACCTACATAACTCGGATATTGAAGACTAAGTGTAAATTCTGACAAATTGGGCTTTGAAAGTACTTTTAATGTATAAGGTAGTGATTCCACACTTCCCGATGTCAAGGTAAAAGTCTGATCTTTTTGAACATTTTTAAAGGTATAAGAGAAAGTCGATTTATCCTTTTTGGTCATCGGATATTGGAAGTGATCCAATGTAACATATACTTCATTGGGCAAAATACTACCTTCTACCTCAACCGTGAGTTCAAAATCTTTAAATTGTACCACCTCCAACACCTCATTGTCTAATAAAAACGAGAAAGGCGCCGCTTTGACAAATTTTTGATCATTGTGTATGATTCTTTTGGTACTTTCCGTAATCATGCTAGGCGCTGCAAAGAGGATAAATAACAACAACAGGAACGGAGGCAAAGCATATTTCAAATACTTTTTATTTTTTCCAAAATCTATGGCAGCCTGAAAAGGTACTAATTTAATGGAATCCGTCTTTTGATCAATCGAAGCTTGGATTAGAATGGAATCTTCTAATTCTGTCAATTTTTTTAGCTGAAGCACATTGAGCAATTTGTCTTTGACATCACCGAAATGATTGCCAATGATAACAGCTGCATCTTCATGCGAAATAGTACTGCCGAGCTTAAAATATCGAACGAGCGGATCCAAGACCCAATACCCAAGACCTGCCAAAGACACCAAAAGAAAGGAATAAAAGAAGATTTTACGTACACCAGTTCCGAAATAGAAGTAATATTCACTGACATTGAATATCAGGAACAAACCTAATACGATACCTACCGTATATAAACCACCTCTAATCAGCCTATTGATATAATACTTCCGGATAAACCTATCCAGCTTTTGGATTAATACTTGATAATTATTCAAACTTTGATTCATAATCCATTTAATAATCTGTTGCTATAGCAAAACACCTTTTAGTTCATTTTTAAAAACGACCAATAATGAAAACACTTTTCTCAGTGATTTCGTTCATTTTTACAAGAGAACATGACATTAAAGTTTTTAGTGATACGAAAAAAGAGGTAATTTAGCACGTTTTTCGGACATCGTCAAGTGGTATCACGAGATTTTTTTTTATATATAACTAAACTTAACCAAGGAGAACATTAAGTTAAGGCAATAAATAGACTTAGCAAATCTTCAAAAATCAAAAATAACCTTAGTGTAGCTCAAAGTAATCCTAAGGGAATCTCAGTGGTAAAAAATTGAAAACAATGGATAACAAACTATATTTTTTTCATTACATAAACATCACAAAGCCAACAAATTCGATTTTTTTACATTATTCAACCTTGTAACTTGCCATTGATATTCAAAAATTCCGTAATATTACGCCTTAAATTCAGACTAAACATAAGATATGAAACCAGATTCCAAAGCATTAGCACCTTATCTGCTTCCTATAATCGTAATAATTTTAGCCAATATCATTTACTTTTTGCCTCAATTCCAAGGCAAAGTAGTTAAACAAGGTGACATCATCCAACATATCGGTATGTCCAAAGAAGCTACGGATTACCGTGCTAAGACGGGAGAAGAAGCGTTATGGACAAATTCCATGTTTGGCGGTATGCCGACGTATCAGATTTCAGCACGTCAGCAAAACAACCTCTTGCAATATGTCGAAAAAACGGGACAGCTATTCATACCGCGCCCTGCC
Source organism: Chitinophagales bacterium (assembly GCA_026928325.1). Lineage (GTDB taxonomy): Bacteria > Bacteroidota > Bacteroidia > Chitinophagales > Saprospiraceae > OLB9. The sequence goes on from JAIXKS010000005.1 coordinate 63,444, forward strand.
GGATATTTTATTTTTGGAATGTTAGGGTTCTACCTCTTGCTTTTATTATTGGGTGTCAATCCATGGTTGAGTCTTTTAGGTTCCTTGTTATTTGGATTTTCGACCAATAATTTCATACTTTTTGAGGCTGGTCATAATTCCAAAGTCATGGCTATTATGACAAGTGCTCCCGTGATTGCAGGTGTTTTGCTCATATTTAAAGAAAAATATCTACTTGGCGCCGGTGTTTTCGGTATCGCATTAGGGTTAAATATAGCAGCCAATCACCCACAGATGACTTTTTATCTCGCCATTTGCTTGGGTATCCTCGTGCTCATTCACTTAGTCAATAGTATCAAAGAAAAAAAGATTGCTTCCTTTGCCAAAGGAATGGCCATCATGGCAGGCTTGGCAATTTTGTCTTTAGGCGCATCCGCATCCAAGCTTTGGACAACCTATGAATATACGAAATATACCATGAGAGGCGGACAAATCATAGAAAATGACGCCCAATCCACGACTCAAACCGATAAAAAAGGTGGACTTGAATGGGATTATGCGATGCAATGGAGCAATGGTTTTGGTGATGTACTCGCCGCATATATTCCCAAAGTTGTAGGTGGTGGTTCCGGAGAGTGGCTCGATGGTTCATCAACACTAGGAAAAGCTGTTGGGCAACGTCAACCATTCCAGTTCGGCACCTACTTTGGATCCTTGCCTTTTACAAGTGGTCCAGTTTACTATGGTGTTATCGCCTTCTTATTGTTTGTCCTTGGGCTTTTTGTTGTAAAAGGAGAAATAAAATGGTGGATCTTGTCAGTAGTTCTAATTACGACCCTGATATCGCTAGGTAAAAATTTTGCCGGATTCAATAAGTTTTTCTTCGACTATTTTCCGATGATGAACAAATTTAGAGCGCCAAGTTCTATTTTAAGCATAACTGCCATCTTTATACCTATATTGGGTGTGTTAGGATTGTCGGAGATCATCAAAAACAAGGATAAGAGTCCATATGTAAAGCCGCTTTTTATTTCCTCAGGAATCTTGGCTGGTATTGCAGCTGTGATTTGGCTTGCAGGTCCTTCTCTCTTCAATTTGAGTACGCCGATGGATGACCAATATCCACAAATCAAAGATGCTGTTTTAGAGCAAAGAGCATCTATGATGACCAGTTCAGCTTTCAGAAGTTTATTTTTCATCCTCTTGGCGGCAGGTATGATTTATGCCTTTATAAAAGAAAAATTATCAACAACGGTCTTGGTGGCTTCACTGACTATTTTGGGGCTTTTCGATTTGTTTCAAGTAGGCAAAGACTATCTGGATAAGAAGGATTTCGTAAGCAAAACCACATACAAATCTGAGTTTCAGCCACGAGATGTTGATACACAGATTTTGCAGGATAAAGACCCGAATTTCAGGGTATTGGATGCAACCATCAATACGTTCAATTCTGCTTCATCTTCTTATTTTCATAAAACCATCGGTGGATATAGCGCAGTCAAAATGCAACGGTATCAGGATTTGATAGACCATCAGATATCTCAAAACAATATGGCGGTATTCAATATGCTCAATACGAAGTATTTTATTGGCAAAGGTGCAGATAACAATCCTAATGTGCAGCGCAATCCTGCTGCCCTCGGCAATGCTTGGTTCGTCAATACCATTATTCCTGTCAATAGTGCTCGAGAGGAAATGGAGGCTATGAATGATTTTGATCCCGCTGGAGATGTCATTGTCCACAAAGAGTTTAGCGATTACGTCAATGGCCTGCAACTTACAAAAAGTGGATCAATCGTATTAAAAAGTTATTCCCCCAACAAACTCGAATACGAAAGCGACACGAATGGCGATCAATTTGCTGTCTTTTCGGAAATATATTATGGGCCTAATACAGGATGGCAAGCTTATGTCGATGGCAATCCTGTGGATCACATTCGCGTAGATTACTTATTGAGAGGTATGAAGGTGCCGTCTGGAAAACATAGTATCGTTTTTGAATTTAAACCATCATCGTACTACGTCGGAGAGCAAATCAGTTTGGCTTCTTCAGGATTATTGCTTGCATTGATGGCTTTTGTGATTTTCAAAACGATTAGCAGAAAAGAAGAACAGACGCTTCCTAGCTAAAGCCATTTGAATCATGAGCAAAAAAGTATTAATCATCACTTACTATTGGCCACCTGCGGGTGGTGGTGGTGTACAAAGATGGGTTAAATTTACCAAATACTTGCGGGATTATGGGTGGGAACCGGTAGTTTTTACGGTTAAAAATGCGGACTACCCGATTTTGGACGAACAATTAGGTGATGAATTGCCTGAAGGTCTCGAAGTTATCAAAACACCCATCTACGAACCTTATGATCTATATAAAAGATGGTCCGGCAAGAAAAAAACAGATAAAATAGACGCTAATTTTTTATCTCAAGGCAAGAAATTGGGACTAAAAGAAAAAATTGCAGTCTGGATAAGAGGGAATTTATTTATTCCCGATGCTAAAGTATGGTGGATCAAACCGGCTGTAAAACGACTTAATCAATATTTGAAAGATCATCCTATGGATGCCATGATTAGTACGGGACCGCCCCATACATGCCATTTGATAGCAAAAGGCATTCAACAATATCATTCGATACCTTGGATAGTGGATTATCGTGACCAATGGACGCAGATTGATTATTTTGAGGATTTACAACTGACCAAGTGGGCAGAAAACAAGCATAAAAGATTAGAAAAAGCTGTTTTAGACGCTTGTGATGTCATTGTATCCGTTGGAAAAACGATAGCAAAAGACCTCGAGCCTATATCCAGCACCCGAAAAGTGGTGATAACAAATGGCTTTGACGATGCAGATCGAAACGAAGCAACATCTAGCTTAGACGACACGTTCAGCATCGTTTATATAGGTACCATGAATGACGCCCGAAATCCGGAAGCACTCTGGCAGGCAGTTGCACAACTTAGAGATGAAAGCCATCCAATGATGAACCATCTCAATATAAAACTCGTAGGAAAGCCGGAAGCCACCATCCGTCAATCGGTAGAGCAACACGGCCTCAATGCATACGTTCATTTTGTCGGGTATGTCACCCACAAGGAAGCCATAGCCTATCAAAATCAGGCCAGAATCCTCTTGTTAATAATCAACCGCACTTCTAATAATGGATCGATACTAACAGGGAAAATATTTGAATACGTGGCATCAGGAAGACCTATTTTGTTGATTGGTCCGAAAGATGGTGATGCAGCCGATATCTTACTCCATGCAGGTCAAAATAGCATTTTTGACTATCAAGATGTGCAAGAGATTAAAGCCTATATCTTGGAGCAATACGCGATATTTACCAAGGAGAAAAATAAAGTACCGAGCTATACCCTATCGGATAAAACTCAACAATATTCACGTAAGAACCTCACGCAAAAACTTGTAAATGTGCTAGAAGATATCTCTTCCAGCCACCGCAAAAATTCAATTGGATGAAAATAGTCACCATCATAGGAGCACGTCCTCAGTTTGTCAAGGCGGCAGCCTTTAGCAGAATAGTAAAAAATGACGACGATATTCATGAAGTTATCGTACATACCGGTCAGCATTTTGATCCCAATATGAGTAAGATTTTTTTTGATGATCTAGATATTCCAGAACCTCAATATCATTTGGATATCCACTCTTTGAGTCATGGAGCAATGACCGGACGCATGATGGAAGCAATCGAAGTCATATTAATCGAAGAAAAGCCCGATTTTGTATTGGTTTATGGCGATACCAATTCCACCTTGGCCGGTGCTTTAGCTGCTAAAAAACTCCACATCAAAGTAGCTCATGTCGAAGCAGGTTTGCGTTCGTACAATATGAATATGCCCGAAGAAATCAACCGAATATTAACAGATAGAATTTCAGATATTCTCTTTTGTCCAACTGAAAATGCAGTTCACAATTTAGAGAAGGAAGGATTTAAGCACTTTGATACGCAAATATATAATAGCGGAGATATCATGTATGATGCTGCCATGTTCTTTCATAAAAAGGCAATAACTACAAGTAAAATTATGCAGGATTTGAAGTTAGATCCAAATAATTTCATATTAGCAACCATACATCGACAAGAAAATACAGATGATTATGCAAGGCTGCAAGCAATCGTGTCTGCCCTAAACGAAATTCATAAAACCATCCCTGTTATTGTACCGCTTCACCCTAGAACCAACAAAATACTGACCAAACAAGGTATCTCTACTACATTCAAAATCATTGACCCCATAGGTTATGTCGATATGATTGGATTAATATCCAATGCCAAGCTTGTAATGACGGACAGTGGAGGCCTTCAAAAAGAAGCATTTTTCTTTGGGAAATATTGTATTACACTCCGAGATCAGACAGAATGGGTGGAACTCGTGGATCATGGCTTCAATACATTAGTCGGCGCTAATAGAAAAACCATCCTTGAAGCCTTAAAAGCCAACCTAGACAAAGATCAATCCTATGATATTCCTTTGTACGGAGATGGTTCGACGGCTTTATTTATAGCCGACAAGCTCAAGCAATTCCAATAAGCCGTTGAATTTTCAGCTAAAAAAGAATAAGTAAAAAACTGAGTATTACGATTTTAGCGTTTCGAAATAACCCGTTTGCGTATTTTTTCGGACGTTATCCCAATTATAATACCGGCCATTCATCGCTATGTAAACGCCTGGTTCCAACACTTGGGCAAAAGCCATGGCAGCACCTAAATTAAAAAAGCCATCGGAGGATGTTCCAAATGCGTAAGGAACCATCGCGCCTGTGATGATAATCGTTTTGTCGATTTGCTCCTTGGCTATTGCAGCCGCAGTATTGACCATAGTATCCGTGCCATGCGTAATAACGATCCGATTAATATCCGATTTTTTACAATTGTACACAATAATCTCACGATCGGCATCGGTCATTTCGAGACTATCTACCATCATGAGTGTCTTGATATCGACATCCAATTTACTTCGACCTCTTTCAAACATTTGAGGCAAATGGGTATCTTTAAAGTATAACTGTCCGTTGATGTAATTATATTCTTTGTCGAATGTACCACCGGTTACAAAAATCTGAATTTGGAAATTATTATCTGGCATTACCGTGTCATCATTTTGATAAATGACAAAGATAATAATTACCTTTAATTATGAAAAATAAAAAAGATAAAATCCTTTTTCAGGCTTACACCTTAGGCCATGTTGGTATAAACAGCTTGGACATCTTCATCATCTTCCAACTTATCGAGCAACTTTTCGATATCGACCATTTGCTCATCTGTAAACTCTACCGGAGATGTTGGGATTCGCTGTAAATTGGCTTTGGAAATGGCATAATTTTTCTCTTCGATTGCCTTTGTTAAACTACCAAAATCCGTATAATCACCATAAGCATAGATTGTATTTTCATCGACTTCATAGCTTTCCAAGCCAAAATCGATCATTTCCAATTCGAATGTATCTCCATCAAAATTTTCAGGCATCTCAAATTCTACCACTGTTTTTCGATCAAACATAAAATCGAGCGATCCCGACGGAACTAACGAGCCACCTACCTTATTGAAATAAGATTTTACATTAGCGACTGTACGAGTAGTATTATCCGTAGCACATTCTACAAACACAAGAATACCGTGTGGTCCCTTGCCCTCATAATTCAACTCTGTATAGCTTTCAGCGTCTTTTCCAGCAGCCCTTTTGATTGCATTTTCTATATTATCTTTCGGAACATTCGCCGCTTTTGCGGCATGAATTGCGAGTCTTAACTTGGCATTCATATCAGGATCTGCGCCACCTTCCTTAGCCGCGATTGTGATCGCTTTGGCCATTTTAGGAAATATTCTAGACATGGCTGCCCATCTTTTTTCTTTTGCCGCTCTACGGTATTCAAATGCTCTTCCCATGATATAATCTATCTTTTATTTATCTATTTAAATCAACGAATTCGTAATTTGTTCAGTTACAATTCATACTTTTATCATTTGCTTCAGCGCTTCGTTTGTTTAAAGACCTTGAATCATCCACTGATCTTCAGCCTTCGTCAAAACAAATCATGGTATGTTCTTTTTACAACAAAAAAGAGCATCAATAAGTGTTCTTATGGATGCCCTTTTTCATTGTTATGCGGAAGAGGAGGGATTCGAACCCCCGGTGGTGTTACCCACGTCGGTTTTCAAGACCGGTGCATTAAACCAGCTCTGCCACTCTTCCATTTATGCTCTTTTTTAAAAAGCGATGCAAAGATAGATTTTAATTTTTTAATAATAAAACTTTTGTCAAAAAATATCTATTGATTTTTTAATCTATCCTACTCCATTCTACAAAATCAGCCCAAAACACATGTGCTATTCCTGAAAAGAATCAACGATTAGTTCCATTCAAAAATATATGGCAATCGCGCCTGAGGCTCCTTGAGTCGCAATAAAGCCTTGGTCTGTTTTGCCATCTCTAGCAAACGCTTTTCATCTTTCGAATTAAAGAGTAGAGATTCATCTTCTCCGCCTTTACTTCTTTGGATTTCCTTCATCAACTTAACAAAGACCTCTTCTTCTATATAAGGGTATTCTACAACTTTATAATCATCTAGTCCGACCTTCATGGCTGCCATTTTAATGGCATCGTCTAAATCTCCTAATGCATCCACTAAGCCAATTTCCAGACCGGCACGACCCGTCCATACTCTACCTTGCGCAATTTCTTTGGTGTCTTCAATTGACAATTTTCTACCCTTAGAAACCCGTTCTAAAAATAAATCATAAATCTCTAATGTTGACTCTTGTAATAATTCCTTCTCTCTACTTGTTAGCTTTAAAACAGGGCTAAAACCAGTCGCTAATTCATGTGTCTTAATCGTATCAAATTTTACGCCCAATTTATCATTCAAGAGCTTTGTCGCATCCGGCAACATCATAAAGACTCCGATAGATCCAGTAAGTGTATTGGGTTGTGCAAAAATATAATCAGCGCCGGATGAGATATAATAACCACCCGAAGCTGCATAATCTCCAAAAGATGCAACAACAAGCTTGCCGGCTTCTTTTATCTTTTCGATCTCACGCCAGATGATTTCGCTCGTAAAAGCACTACCCCCAGGAGAATTCACCCTCAAAACTACCGCTTTCACGTTGTCGTCATTTCTTATTTTTTGCAAGGTACGAAGATACCTTTTATCATCTATACTACCCAGCTCTTCCTTACCATAGCCGATTTCACCTTCAGCATAAAGGATGGCTATCTTATTTTTAGACGTTGATTTGACAGACTTCGTTGCTAAAGTATTATACTGAGAAAGGCTTACTGTTTTGATTTTCTTACCTGGTTTAATTCCTAAATCTTCTCTAAGTCTATCATCCAATTGATCCTTATAGTATAATGCATCTACGAGACCGTTTTCTAAAGCTCGCTTTGCTGTTCTACCTTCTAAACCGTCCATAACGGCGATAATCTTTTCTTCTGAAAGCCCTCTATTTTTGCTAATTTCACCGACCATGACAGATTCCATATCTTGGAGAAAAGCACGCGTTTGTATTCTGTTGTACTCACTCATTTCTGTCAATCTAAACGGTTCTGTAGCGCTTTTAAAATTGCCGGCATAAAAAATATTCATTTCCACGCCAACCTTATCTAGCATGCCCTTGAAGAAAGGTATCGAAGCTCCAAAACCTCTCAAATCAACGCCACCTTGTGGATTTAAAAACATAGAGTCCGCAACAGTGCACAATAGGTAAGAAGATTGGCTGTGATTATCCGCATAGGAATAAATAAACTTTCCACTTGCTTTAAAATCTTTTAGGCTTTTCATCAAACTTAACAGACTGGCTTGACCTACCATCACATTGTTATTTTCTATAAGAATGCCTTTAATTTTAGGATCATCAGCTGCGGTTTCAAGTAAAGACTGAATTTGGCGAAGGCCGATGGCATCGGGCATCTCTGAAAAAGATAAAGATTGTGTCACGTTATCCGATTTTTCAGGAATAAATTCTTCCAGACTCAATTTAAGAATCGTATTATCGGAATAGGTAGCTCCCGAACCTGAAATACCAGAAACAGCAGATGCAGCAATACCCATCATAATGAGAAAGCCCAACAAAACGGCTACTAAAACGCCTAAACACGATCCAAAAACGGTAGTAAAAAATGATTTCATAAGATTATTTCAATTAAATTTTATCAAATTAAACGACAAAAATATCATTAATAGGCTTACTATTCATAATATTTCGTCCAAACCTTGAAATTATTCTATAAACTACTCTAAAAATCTTAGTTAAAGTATCATCAAGTGGTCAAAAGGATAAAAAAATAGGATTCAAAAAAACTTTCGCAGTAGCAATTAACAAAAAAGTAGTATTATTGTCATTAAAATATAATATCTTTGTTGCAGCGTATATTATACGGTTAAAATTGTATAAATTTACCTTTTTATAAATAAATTCGATCATTTTAAAACAATAAAAATCTAATAGAATGAACAACCAAATTGGATTTGAAGAGCATTTAGATGCTCACGTTAAAAGAGAAAGAGCTGCGGTGAATTTGGCTAGTAAAACTGGACAACTTCTTTATGACCAAGGCGTAGAATTGGTGTTTTTTAGAAATCACCTCGTAGATGTTACCATCGTTAAAATTCTAAATTTGCATGAATATGCAAGAAATGTCATCGAAAAACCCGTGGACGTTCAAATCACTGCCTCCTTAGCTGAAGCATTGACATCTTTAGATTTGGCACCTTCCAAACTAGATATCGGTCGTCTGGCTTACGAATACACCCTTCATAAAGACGCTTATCACGGTGACCAATTGGCCTTCCTAAAAGACACCTTAAAAGATTTTATAGGTAAAGACAAATTCAAAAAGATCCCTAGAGATGTCGTTTTATATGGATTTGGACGAATAGGAAGACTTGTGGCTCGGGAATTGATTAAGCAAGCGGGCAAAGGCCAACAATTGCGTCTTAGAGCTATAGTTACTAGAGATAGAGATCCTGAATTACTAGAAAAACGTGCTGCCTTATTGCGAAGTGACTCTGTGCATGGGGCTTTTGACGGGACGATTATTGTGGACAAAGAAAATAGCGTACTCATCATTAATGGTATGCGTGTTCAAATGATTAGTGCCAACAATCCGGAGGACATCGACTATACACAATATGGTATCAACAACGCTTTGATTATCGATAATACAGGTGTCTTTAAAGATAGAGAAGCATTAAGCCGACATTTAAGTGCTAAAGGAGCTTCTAAAGTGCTTTTGACAGCACCGGGCAAGGGTGTACCAAATGTCGTTTATGGTATTAATCACAGAGATCTTGACTTGGACAATGAAACCATTTACTCGGCCGCATCTTGTACGACCAATGCTATTTCTCCGATTCTCAAGGTTATGGAAGACACTTTCGGCATTGTCAAAGGCCATATCGAAACGGTTCACGCCTACACCAACGACCAAAACCTACTTGACAATTTACATAAAAAGCCAAGAAGAGGTCGTTCGGCTGCCATCAATATGGTGATAACTTCTACCGGAGCAGGTAGTGCCGTAACTAAGGTGATACCATCTTTAGAAAACAAGCTTACTGCTAATGCAGTCCGTGTTCCGACACCGAATGGATCATTGGCTATCATGGCGCTTGAGTTAGGTAAAGAAACTTCCTTAGAACAAGTGAATAATGCGGTCAAACAAGAAGCCCTTAATGGTAATCTCATCAATCAGATTTACTACTCTGTGGACGATGAATTAGTATCTAACGACATTATCGGCAATACATGTTGCTCAGTATATGACTCTCCAGCTACCATCGTCGCCAATGATAAGAAAAACGTGGTACTCTACGCATGGTATGACAATGAATTTGGATATACAAAACAAGTCATCAGACTTGCCAAGCACGTTGCAGAAGTTAGAAGATTGATATATTATTAATGATAAGATATTGCTATTTCTATGCAGAAAGCAGGATGGCAATTTAGAGTTATCCTGCTTTTTTTACGATCTGCAAATAAAACTGATTTTAGAAAACTGACATAAACCTAAAGTAACCTTCCAATTACTTAAAAAATTATTGAATCATGAGAACATACATTTTTATCCTATTGGGCTTTTTAGCGTACTTCTATGGCGATGCTCAAGACACCCTGATCTCAGGTTATAAAGAATGGAAAGATTTAGATAGCGAACTTACTACCGGGTTTGACATCAGTACATACAAAACGCCCGATATTAAAAGGCGTGGGTTGGATCTTTGGACTTATTTTAGCCATACGAGTACGAATACCAATTATAAAACCAGTAATCTAGACGAGAAAAATACAGAATCTTCAGCAGAGCTCGATACAAGATTTTTTTATTATACCAATACTCGTAAAATAATATCTTCGTTATCGGCAGAACTTTATTTCTCTAATAAACATTATACAACGAAGAAACAACCTACACCTCCATCATCAATTGCCACTTCCAAATCCAATTATTTTAATAATAATTCATATATAGTATGGGATAATAAATGGTATTTTACTAAAAAATGGTTTCTGTCCTACGGTGTCTCAGGTCAAATCTTATTTGAGCAATTGGACTTTGAAAATTCAAATGAAACTCAAACTAATAAAAGAAAATTAAAAGACTTTAATCCGAGTATTAGCCCAAATATAGGCGTAGGATATGGCCGCATCGAGCTTGTACACGATGCCCGCCAAGCGATTTACATAACGAATGCGCTATCTAAACTAAATGTCTTAACCAGAGCGCTAACAGATGAGGAAATGTATGAATTGGCTCAAATCATCTCATCCGTCAAAAACGCGCGATATTTAGATACACGCCTTCGCAGGATACATGAAATATCTACGATGGATGCTTTTTTCAAGAGTAAAAATCTAATATCAGATTTTGGCCCATTGTATTATACAACATTAAATGATATGTGGCTTTATGGAGACAGGTTTATCAGGGAATCCGGACAGGAAATATCTTTTAATTTCAGTACATTGCATTGGTCTAAACGTATTAAAAACGAATCGAATCATCCAATTTTAACAGATTATGGAGATGCTTATTCGTTTGAATTAAATTATCGATTAGAGCAACCTTTTAAGCAAAACTGGCAACATAGTTTCGAAGCAAATCTGTCAGCTAGAATAAGTTCTAGTTTTTTTCATCACCCTTCAGATATGCCATCCATAGGTTATTGGGAAGAATCAACAGACTATAATTTATATGCACTTTACCGATTAAGTTATTTCCCAAATACAAGGACATCCATCAACGTTTGGGCTTCCCCATCTTTAAATTTAAAAGATTATCACCAACCAACACCAAGTTTATTTGTATTTAATCCGAAAGTTGGCGGTCAATTGAATCATTACTTTTCTCCAAATTTACAAATTTCTGCAAATGCAGATATTCAGTATTTAGATTATGATTTTAAATTAACTGATAGAGACTTTTTCATATACAAAACTTTCACGACATCTTTTGATATTCGGTTGCGCTATGCGTTTTTTTAGGAATGTATTTTAAATGACAAATTGTTTTTTTATTATAAATTTTTCACAATAACATCATATTTATTTTTATATTTGTTCATTTAAATTATTGGTTTTCAATTTGAAATATAACGATGAAATCTGTCCATTTTAAAGTTTTATTTACTCTAACTTTGCTTGTATTTACAGCATGGGTTAGAAGTTACGGTCAGTGTAATGAGAAGTGTTATATTGAAAAGCCTTACATTAATGACCCAAAACAATTAGCCAAATTTGCAGCCGAGAAAAAATGGGAATCATCAGATACCATTAATAATGTAATGTACGTCAATGTATTGGATGTATTGAATAACGACGGAATACCTGAACTCATTATCGGGAGCAAAAGACTTTCTGAAAGCCCGCCCTGGTCAACATACATAAATTCTATAAGTATTTTCAACAGTGTAACCCATCAATTAGAAAAAAAAATCAACACACACTACGTCCTGTTAGGTGCAGCAGCTCCATTTATTTTTGTAGATATTGATAATGATTGTAATTATGAAATTATTGTAGCAGCTTCTCATACAGATTTCAATCCCGAAAATATAAGAGGCCGGTTAGTTTGTTATAGTATGGACGGAGATATACGCTGGATTTCCAATGAAAGATATGGGATTAATCTTTTGGGTTCGAGAATGGAAGTTGCGCTTCTTCTTGCAGATTTTAATAGAGATGGTAATGTAGAAGTAGTAGTTGGCAATGAAATATTTAATGTGCATTCAGGCGTAAAATTGTGTGGTGGTGGGAATAATGGTTCGGGTACTTCTTTTGCAGGTGCGCGACCAGTAGGTCACGTTGTAGCTGCGAATTTAGACAATGACGACGACCTCGAACTCGCTGCCGGGTACACTGTATATAAGGTAAAGATTACAAATACAAACGGCCTGTCCGGAAATACCATGACACCAATCAACATGATAATCAATAACAATAAAATGGATGGCTCTACTGCCGTTGCTGATATTGACGGAGATGGAAAATTAGATATTATCGTCAGTCCACATTTAGAAATATACGACACTAACACAAAAAACTATATAGCACTTTACTGTTATACAATAGAAAATAACACTGCGAAACTTATAGCAACAGCAGGTCATGCAGGCTGGAGAAATGGAGGTTCAATACTTGTAGGTCAAACTTCTAAAAATGGACCTATGTCTATATTGATAGCAAATGAAAGAAAAGATATCAGAAGTTATAGTTACAACGGTACAAACAGATTTAATTTAGATTGGACTTACCCAATTCAGGAAAATTCGCAATTGACTGGCTTGTCCATGTTTGACTTTAACAATGACGGAAACATGGAGATTATGTACCGGGATTTTAATAGACTCATGATACTAAATATAAAAAACAAGATTCCGGAATTGGTGTATGAAATGCCATGTGTTTCTGAAACTTATTATGAAAGACCTATTGTAGCTGATATCGACAATTCAGGTCAGGCTAAACTTTGCATTACCTGTGCATTAAACAATGACTCTAAGAATAGTTTTATTGGTCGTATCTATGTATTAGGCGCTCCCGAAGGTCAATATTGGGCTCCGGCTCGTAAAATCTGGAATCAATTTTCTTACAATCCACTTTTTATCAATGACGATGGCACAGTTCCGGAAAATATGCACAATCCTGCAACCTATAAAAATGGAAAATATAATAACTTCATGGTTCAGGAATCACTCATTGATGAAGACGGTAATTACCCTGCACCAGCTGCTTCCGTCTATGGAGAAATAACTTGTGTGAACTATGATGTAGTTACAGATAGTTATACAGTAGAATTCAAAATTTCTAATCGCCATGATGCATCTTCTTATGCAGCTTCCGGATTACCCATTTCCTTTTATAATGGTCATCCGGAAAAAGGTGGAAGCCTTGTAGGTACAACTACAACTCCTATAAACTATGAACCAGGCGAGCAATCTGATCTGCTAACATTTCAGTTTTCATCTATTGATTTTGACCAATTATGGATGATTATAAATACCGACAACTATCCAATTGAATTAGAAAATTCATCGTATTACAAAATTGATGAGTGTGATTATACTGATAATGTATTTATTTTCCAGATGCCCGAAATAGAACACAAGATTAACGATATATGTGACGGAGAAACTATTGAATTCGATGGTCAAACGATTACTGATCCTGGCAAATACTTCAAAAAGACACAAAATTCATCTGGTTGTGATTCTTTAATCGAAGTACTTGAAATCATCGTTGCTGATACAAAAAATACGATTATAACCCAGTCAGGCTGTGATGAATTTTCATGGAATGGTCAGATTTATGATACATCGGGAAGTTATTCGGTCATGTCAGTTAGTGAAGCAGGTTGTGACAGTATCACAACTTTACAATTGTCGATTTTCCCCTCACTCTCTAACACGATAATGGAATCGGCTTGTGATATTTTCCATTGGAACGGTCAATCTTACAATCAGAATGGACAATATGTTTATAATGGTAAATCTATGCACGGTTGTGATAGTACAGTCACATTGATACTCACCATAAATACCTCCAAAGAGACGATAATTACGCATGACCAATGTGGTAGTTTTGATTGGAATGGAGAAACATACAACCAAAGTGGCACATATTATAATCATACACAAACCAATCAGGGTTGTGACAGTACAGTTGTTTTACAACTAATCGTTCGCCCTATTGAAATGGTTGAAGAACATATAACGGATTGCGATTCTATTGTTTGGAACAATTTGACGATTTATGATAGTGGAACGTATCGGGATAATTTTGTCTCCATTTCTGGTTGTGACTCTACCATTATCCACCACTTAGACATACGTCATTCATCTTCATACTCTCGGGAAGAAATAGCATGTGGAGAATATGATTTATTTGGAAATATTATAACTCAAAGCGGCATCTACCAACATATTTTAGTAAATAAGCAAGGTTGTGATTCTACTCTAACAACCGAATTGAAAATATTATCCGATTTCTTCTCGGAAGAAACTATCAACCATACAGGTCCTTACACCTGGGATGTTAACAAAGAAACGTATTACAAGTCAGGTGTGTACCGTGAAGATTTCATAACAACTTCAGGATGTGACTCTATTTATATACTTCATCTTAGAGTTGAAGATGATACTCAAATACATTTCCCTAATATACTCTCAACATCAGGATCGAATAACTTTTTTACAGCGATTTCAAATAATCCTATCTTCATAAACAAACTTGAAATTTATGATCGCTGGGGTAATTTGGTTTTTGAAGGTTATAATTTTGAACCCAACGAACCTGCTAAAGGTTGGAACGGATATTTTTCAGGCAGACCGGTTATACCAGGTGTATATATATGGATAGCGGAAATCACACTACCAAATGATGATAAAAAGCAGCTTAGTGGGGATTTATCTGTGGTGCGATGACAACAATCATCATCCTTGCTTTCATTTAGTGGTTATTAGCCTTTTGACTTGAACAAAATATTGATATCTTTGTATTGTCATTAATAAAAATGATTTTATATGAACATCATCCGAAAAGCTTTTAATCGTTTACTACCTTATTTTCAATCCAACGAATTGGAAGAATTATGGGATATTAAAGTTTGTATCCTCGACAAAAAGACGAAGCAACCTATTGGTGGCGCTGGATACACTATTGAATTTTACGATGAAGATGCATTAGATGTTGACTTTTTAGGAGAAGGTGTCCTCAATCCTGACGGTATAGCAGATGTGCGTTTCAATCCAAAACTTATGAATTCGGGTTATGAGGATTCAGACATTCCTGAAACTAATCCGGATATCTTTTTTATCATTAAAAAGGATGGTGAAGAAATCTTTAAAAGCGTCACTACCTTCAATATTGATTATTCTAAAAACGCATCTTTCGATATTGAAGAAGGCAAGGAATTTCACTTAGGTACTTTTCTCATTGATATAGAATAATAGCTTATCGTATCAAGGTTAAATCTCCTCGATACGTCCATGTTTTGCCATTAGACAACTCGAACTCTGCAATGACGATATAGACGCCCGATGCACATAACTGTCCGCGGAAGGTTCCATCCCAACCTAGGTCAGATATTCCTGGTAATATGTCATATGCGCTATAAACATTTTCAGCCCATTTGTCAAAAATCAGCAGTCGCTTGATCTTGGTGATACCTCTTATTTGCGGTATATAATATTTGTCATTGCCTAACGTTGAACTAGGATTAAAGATATTTGGAACGGCATTATTGAGGTTTCGGTTCACTCTCACTAAAACAGAAATCTTTTCTTTGCATAGTCCATCGATGGTATGCTCTATCACATAAACTGTATTGACAAAAGGCTGAACAGTCAACTCTGTACAACCATCACAAATGAGCGAATCACCTACAAACCACTGCAATCGGTGATCACCGAAGATATGGTTATTGAGGCTAGGTAGAATGGTCACCGAATCGCCAAAGAAGATCAGGATATCCGTTGCTACATCAATATTCAAACTTTCATTTCTCGGAACATCCACTTGCTTTTGAAGCGTACAGCCATTGGCATCCGTAACCCTAAAGGTATATGTACCCACTCGAAGACCCTCAAAATACCTTTGACCTAAAACATCTACGCCATTCAATTCTATAACATACGGTGGTGTTCCATTTAAATCGTTAATTTGAATGGTTCCGTTAATGACTTGATCACAATATGGTGGCGTCGCCGTTACGTCAAATTCTGTAAAATTTGAAGGTGTTTCTTCGACTTCGATGACGGCATCATTGGTACATCCATTTTTTAAATCGGTCACTTCAAATCGATAATTTCCGGCTTGATTGACGTGAATCGCATGCTCAGATATAATACCGTCAATATTTCCATCTATCACCGTCCAAAGAGAAGTAAATGGATTTCCAAAATTTGATCCAGAGCCGTCCAAAATTACATCTGCCTTGCTACAAAGAATCTCACCTAGTAAATCCACAGCGACAAAAGGCTTAGATATATCTATCGGAACAAAGACCGTGTTGGTATCTTTACATCCACTGTCATTTGAAGTAATCAAAAAGAAAACACCACTTTCCGAAGTTCGAATTTGAGATGCCGTCTCTATCAAACCTGAAGGTGTCAACCATATAAAATCCGACAAGGGATCAACATTAACAGCCAACTCGGCCGTAGGATTTTTGCAAGTAATCGTATCTATATCAAAGGAAACTTGAGGTACCGTCGCATCTAATAGCACTTCGAAAAGTTTAACATCACTGACACAGCCAAATGCATCTTCAGCCTGTACACCATATCTACCAATTGTTGCTGTCCACGTCGTCGGCGTATTGACAATATGTCCATCCGGATAAGTCCAATAATAACCAGCAAGCGTAGATTCAGAGGAAACCTCTAATTCAATCGCCTCCAAATCACATGGAAGATACAAGGTATCCGCAATGGAGATTTCTGGCTTTTCATTTATTTCTAAAACTACTAAAGAGTCCAAAACGAGACATCCATTTGCGCCTAGGATTTCTATGTAATAAGTACCGCTAGAAAAAACGATAGGATATCGTTGGTTACTTGCAAAACCATCCGGGCCTTGCCACTTAAACTGTAATCCAACCTCTGCCGATTCGACGCCTAAAGACACCTTACCTTTGCGACACGTCAACGTATCTGTTAATAAGCGATACTCCGGCAGATCGTCATCTCTCAAGATGTCCATGGATGTACTTGTCCTACAATAATTAGTTCCTATGATTTGAACCGTATAATTTCCAGCTTCTTGGATTTGGATCATGCCAGATCGAGTAACAAAATTATCGAATGAAGGCCCATTCCACACATACTCTAAAATGTCACCATCCACGATTACGCCAATATCTATCTTAGGATGAAAACAATTGAGTGTATCTACAAGTATTCGATCGATCGTCGGAGGAATCGTATCCACTAAAACCTCGACACTACCTTCAGTTTCACATCCTTCTTCATTGACCATCACCCATCGATAAATGCCACCATTTGCAACATTGGCAATTAGGGTTTGATCCGCAATGGATTGTGGATTACCAGCACTCCAAAATACATCGGTATAATCCGTATTTGGGATTACTTCAATCGTGGCACTAAGATTTTGACAATTGATCGTCGAGGATAAAACATCAAATGAAGGAAACAATTTATTGCTAAAGACTTCTATCGTATCGCTATTTAAACAATGATTCATACCTTCTACTACAGCAATATAAACACCGGGTTGGTTGACAGATAACTCAAAATCCGTACTTCCATTAGGTACCCAAATTATCGTTCCTTGTTTCCTGTCAAAATCTGTGGAGAGGGTAATCACCGGTTGTCGGCAGGTCAAAATATCCGGTGGTAAGATATTAAAAACCGGCCGAATCGTGTCATAACCCAACTCAAATTCGTAGATCATCTTACAGCCATTGGGAGCAGTACCCAATACTTGGTAATTTCCACCTTGATAAGCATAAACTGAAGGTCCAGATTTTGAAAATCCATCAGGGCTTGACCAAGAAAAAACCGTACCCGGAAGACTAGAAATGCCCTTTAAAACTATAGAATCTTGACCACATTGTATCGACTTAAAATCGGCTTGTATATCCGGGATCTCAATATCGCGGTGGACTTGAAAACTATCGACAGTAATACAATGGTGCGTATTTGTCAATTGAACGAAATACTTTCCTGGCATATCTATGTATGGCGTCAAGGATTCCGAATAAAAGCCATCACCCCAAAAGACCACCGATTGGATATCTTGATTAGCAAGCGTAATACGGACACTATCATGCGCACAGTCCAAGATAGGGACTTGAATACTAGGTGCTGAATAAATTCTGGCATCTTCAATAGTAAAATCGGTTTCGTAGGTACATCCTGTCACATCATTAGTCACCGTAACCGTATAAATACCCGGCTGATTGACCATAGGATGAGGCCCAACATTGCTTAACAATCCCGGTCCCGACCACAGGTAACTCCTATCCGGAACATCGGGTTCAAACATTAAAATGATGGTATCCCGATCACATCGAATACTATCACTTATGATCTTAATCTCTGGTTTGTATCGAGAATTGATGACTTCGATTTGTACTACAGCCGGACATCCATTGGATCCTTCGGCCTTTAAATTGTAGATACCTTCACGATAAACAAAGGGTGACAATATCGTACTAGAAAAAAAACCAGGTCCACCCCAACTAAAGTCTATTAAGTCAACATTGCTTTCTGTGATTAATTGGACCGAATCCACAAGGCAAGTTATAGAATCGACCGAAACGGTGATTATCGGCAGATCATAATCTCCAATTACATCAAAATCCGCATTTTGGGTACAAAAATTTTGAGCGGAAGTGACAACAACTTGATACGAACCGGGTGAAAGAATGGCCGGAGCCGTTGCTGTCGTGTTTAATCCAATGCCAGTCCAATGGTAAGCGCCTATGTTTAAATTCGGAATAACACGTGGTAATACAGAAGTGCGCTTACAATTGAGCGTATCTACTTGAATCGCTTCAATAACGGGAGGCGTTTTGTCCTCAATAACGGTGATGGACGAGACGGTTGAACAGCCATTATCACCATTGGTCATGGTCAATGTATAGCTACCGCCATGGCGTATTTCTGGATTTTGTACTTCTTTAAATGGTGGATCGACGCCTGACCAATTATAGGTGTAATTGCCTGCATATTGTGGTACTGTCATGATGGTCATCAAGGTATCTTTACAATTTATAACCCCATGATTGATTTGTACCAAGGGTACTACCTTATCTTCAATAATTACGAAGGAGTCAAGCCCATAACACCCGTCCATGGTCATGATTTCAAGGAAATATTTGCCGGCATTCCATATTTTAATATGTTGGTTATCTCCCAAAAATGGATCGCCATTTTCCGATATCCAATGTACCGAAGCTAAAGGAACCGAGACATTTGCCGTGATTGTTACCGTATCCTTATAACAATTAATCTCAGTATCGCCTAAAAATGAAATCTCCGGAAAACTTAAATCTTTCACAATAACCACTGATGTCGTATCTTTACAAATGTAATCCGCTGACTCAATGGTTACTTCCAGATAATAGGTACCTTCTCTCGATATCGATACCTGTTGCTCATAAATATCGGATTCAATCTGCCCATCAGGTGAATACCAAAAATATTTAATTGCACCGTCATATTCGGTAAAATAATTTCCTTCCAAGAACAAGGATTGCATCGTACAACCTATGGTTTCACTTTCAGCATCAATAATAGCTTCCAGATTGATGACTTTCAAATCTAAGGTAATTAAGGAATCACAAGGTTCTTTCTTAATAACGATATCATAAACACCGGTTTCATCAAATTCCTTTCCATCCATTACCACTTTTTCACCGGAACAAATATAGCGCACCTCTAAAATGGCTGGCGGTGGATCCTCTATGACAATCTGCAAGCATTTTTCGGACAATCCTCCACAAGCACCAAGGAGTAAAAAGTAGCTTTCTAAAGTATTATGGTTGAAAACACTACCGGGCAATGGAAGCAATGACCTTTGGTACGCAGCTATTTGTAGGGCACAAACCCGATAATTACCCGGATCAAAGGCCGTTAAATCCACATCTTCATAATACCCTACAATCGTGTCTTCCCCAAAAACAACATTCGTGTAGTAATAAATCGAAGTATCATACGTATGCTCCGGAAAATCCTTATCGATACTTATCAATAGAGCCGAACTACCTTTACAAGCAATAATATCTTCATTCAAAATAGTACCTGGATTTAACTGGCACGGACTACAAGATACGCCTTCATCATTGCAAAAAATGATTTTTGCATCCTGAAGAATACCTTGACCGCCATCGCTAAAATCAATGCCTCGAATCGTCCAAACACCATTTACAGAACCGAGGTTGAAATCTTCCAAACAACCGCTATGCGGATAATATTGGCCGCGATACGTCGTCAAATTCTGCCAATTCTGATGATTTTCCCAAATCGCCGAAAAACCAAAATCCGGTGCTGCAGCCGCACCACAAGGAACAAAAGTAACATCCCACGTGATCAACTGCGTGTTGGTTGGAATTATATCTCCACCCGTCAATTGAACTACTTGACCTGAAGGTGAAATCAGTTCAATAAAAAGCTCCTTCATAAATGGATGCCGAAATCGAAGTTGAACCCCACAAACGCCTTGATTGGAGGTCGAGAGATCATCATTCAGCGCACCACTGACAAGAATAGCAACATTGGTTGTATCTGCTTTATCATTATCCAAATCCACAATCGTGTGCGCCATATCGAGCCCACACTGCGCATGAGCTACAATACCTAACAACACCAACACGACTACGACTACATACTTCATATAAAGTTTAAATTCCAGCCAAGGATCCATTTATTAATCCCAAGGTACAAAGATACAATAAAAGTATTCAATCCAGATTTCTAATAAATATCAAACCCAAATTTTACTGTACTTATTTCAACACGATAAACCTTGAAATAATTCACAGCTCCGCACAAAAATATGATTAATCCCTTAACTTTTTATCTCGATTTTAATCGATTTAAACATAATCCACTATCTTTAGCCTTTCATTTTAATTTTAACATCAGATTTCTGAATTATGAAAAGGGTTTTGGTAGCCAATCGAGGCGAGATCGCATGTAGAGTCATAAAAACATTAAAAAAGATGGGCATTACGAGTATTGCTGTCTTTTCGGATAGTGATCAGCATGCCCTTCATGTTAAGATGGCCGATGAAGCCTACTATCTTGGTGCTTCTCCAAGTGCCGATTCCTATCTCCGTCAAGATAAAATCCTTGCCATATGCATAGAATATCAGATAGATGGTGTACATCCCGGCTATGGTTTTTTAAGTGAGAATGCAAGTTTTGCCAATCTCTTGGCTGAGAACAACATCAAACTTATTGGACCTTCGGCACACTCCATGGAGATCATGGGTGACAAATTATCGGCTAAAAATGCCGTTAAGGATTTTGGGATTCCCATGGTTCCTGGTACGGATTATGCCATCGCCGATATGGCGAAAGCCAAGGCAATCTCACAAGATATCGGATTTCCAGTACTCATCAAAGCTTCCGCAGGTGGCGGCGGCAAAGGCATGAAACTGGTCAACCATATCGATGAATTTGAAGATCAAATGCAATTGGCCATCAATGAAGCTAAGGCAGCTTTTAGTGATGGATCTGTCTTTATAGAGAAATTTGTAACCGGTCCTCGTCATATAGAAATTCAAGTTTTAGCGGATGCTTATGGCAATACGGTTTATCTCTTCGAACGAGAATGTTCTATCCAGCGTCGCCATCAAAAAGTCATTGAGGAAGCTCCAAGTGCGATCCTTACTCCGGCATTGCGTAAAGAAATGGGTGAAGCAGCTGTCAATGTTGCTAAAGCATGTCAATATGAAGGAGCAGGAACTGTAGAGTTTCTCGTGGATGACCAGCGCAACTTCTATTTTTTGGAAATGAATACACGCTTACAAGTAGAACATCCTGTGACAGAATTAATAACCGGTCTCGATCTCGTCGAACAACAAGTTCGCATAGCAAGAGGTGAGCAATTAAGTTTCGCACAAGAAGATTTAACAATTCAGGGACATGCTATGGAACTTAGAGTTTATGCAGAAGACCCTCATGATAATTTTGTTCCGAGTATCAATACGCTGCATCAATACGAGTTGCCTTTCGGCGAAGGTATCCGAGTCGATAATGGCTATGCGAAAGGCGATCAGATTCCGATTTATTACGATCCGATGCTCGCAAAACTGATAACTTATGGACCTACCAGAGCCGCAGCCATTCGAAAAATGGCAGAAGCTATCCAACAATTTAAAGTAGATGGCATCTCAACAACCTTAGATTTCGGTGCTTTTGTGATGCAACATCCGGATTTCATCTCTGGTGACTTTGATACGAATTTTGTAGGAAAAAATTGGAATCCCGATGCCATAAATACCTTATTCAACAAACAAAAAAACATAGCTGCTTGGGTACTTCGTGCCATGATGCACCAAGAAGACATCAAGCTTCACCCGATAGACTAAACCTTATAAAATCACCAATTTAACCTTTTTATAATATGAGGCTAAAACAAAAAGCAATTCTATTCATACTTGCATTTTTTATTCACCTCATAGCCTTTGGTCAAAATGATACGACGCTCCAAGCTAGTCAAAGTTCAACTGCATCAGAGATTCAAAGCAATTCAGGTTTAAAACTTGATCAAAGAATCAATCAAGCCTTCGAGCCTATCTCTCAAGCCATAGAGCGAATTGTACTGTACGAAGTAAATATTGCCGGCAATTCGATAGCATTAATAGTGGTGATTCTCGGCTTGGGTGGCTTATTTTTTACACTATATTTTAGATTTCCTAATATTCGCAAATTTGGCTTAGCACTTAGGATTACTCAAGGGAAATATGATGACATAGAATCCGCAGAGGATAATCTAGATAACATCCCACCCGTTAACGCCAATAAAGAAGAGAAAATTCAGCCTAAAGAAAAACATATCGGTGAAGTTTCGCATTTTCAAGCCCTAAGTACGGCGCTATCTGGAACAGTGGGATTAGGAAATATCGCAGGTGTAGCAATGGCCATATCATTAGGTGGTCCTGGTGCCACTTTTTGGATGATTGTCAGTGGTTTTTTAGGGATGACATTAAAATTTGTAGAATGTACCTTAGGCGTTCAATATCGAGAAATCGGACCTGACGGAACTGTATATGGAGGCCCCATGTATTATCTTTCAAGAGGACTTAAAGAAAAAGGAATGCCTGGTTTAGGCAAAATACTATCCGTACTCTTTGCTATCCTCTGTATTGGTGGTGCGTTTGGTATAGGCAATGCTGCCCAATCCAACCAAGTTTCTGCGCAAATCATCAACGCCTTTAATATACAAGGAGGAAGTACCGGGTTTATAATCGGCGTCATCATGGCCTTTTTTGTTGGTATTACCATCATAGGCGGCATCCGAAGAATAGCCTCCGTAACAGAAATGTTAGTTCCATTCATGGCGATCTTATATATTCTATCTTGTATGACCATTCTCGCTGTAAATTATCAATACTTGGGAGAAGTATTCAATCAGATATTTACGCAAGCCTTTAAACCTGAAGCGGGATTAGGTGGAATTATTGGCGTGTTGGCCATCGGATTTAGGAGGGCATCATTTTCAAATGAAGCTGGATCGGGATCTGCTTCAATCGCTCACGCAGCGGTAAAGACCAAATATGCTGCATCTGAAGGATTGGTTGCACTTTTGGAGCCATTTATAGATACTGTTGTCATTTGTACGATGACCGCGCTGGTCATCGTCAGTTTCAATGTCCATGGTGCCTTTAACTATGGAAGTGCTGAAGTCTTAATCAATGGATCGACATATCAAGGAGCAACTTTGACTTCTTTGGCATTTGAAAATACGGTGTCTTGGTTTCCATATTTATTGACGATAGCGATTTGTCTATTTGCGATATCGACGATGATATCTTGGTCTTACTATGGGCAACAAGCTTGGTTATTTCTATTTGGGAAAAAGAAGGTAACAGAACTCACGTATAAAGTATTGTTTCTTGGGTTTATCATCATAGGAGCAGCATCTCAAATGTCGGCTGTATGGAATTTTGCCGATTCTATGATTTTAGCCATGATATTCCCGAATATGATAGGATTGATTATTCTTTTTCCGGTAGTGAAGAAGCAATTGGCACGTTATGAAAAAGCCATTCAAAAAAAATGATGTGAATTGCAATTTTCAATAGCCAATCTAATAGAGAATCCCAAAAAGTTATTTTACATTTGTCCTATCAGATTAATACCTAAAAATGTTTACCTACTATCTACATTTAGGCTCCAATGTCGGAGATCGCAAGCAAATGTTATTACAGGCTATCGAAGCTATTCAAAAGCAAATCGGGAAAGTTGTTAAAAAATCTTCTATTTATGAAACAGAGCCATGGGGTCTAATCGATCAACCTGATTTTTACAATATGGCAATAGAGGTTAACAGCAAATTTAGCCCGGAAGATGTTTGTAAAATCACTAAAACGATAGAAAAAGAAATGGACAGAAGGAAGGAAGTTCATTGGGGGCCACGAAATATAGATATTGACATCCTATATTGTGGGGATTTCATCATCGAAACGCCCGTATTGACCTTGCCACATCCACAGATTTACAACAGAAACTTTGTATTAATACCTATGATGGAAATAGCGGGAGACTTCGTCGATCCTGTAAAAAACCTAACAATCGATGCACTTTATGAAGCTTGTAGGGATACAAATGAAGTTTTTATTATAAATGATTGAGACATATTAAAAAATTATCATATTTTTGATGCTTAAAACTCAAAGGTTATCGTAAGCGAATTTCCATATAACTATATTTGTATCGAAGGCAATATTGGTGCTGGTAAAACGACCTTTTGCCATATGCTTAAAAATGAATACAACTGCCGACTTATTCTTGAAGAGTTTGGAGATAATCCTTTTTTACCTTTATTTTATGAAGATCCAAAAAGATTTGCCTTTACGGTGGAGTTGTTTTTCATGACCGAGCGACACGAGCAAATGGAAAGAAATCTATTAAATCAAGATCTTTTTCATCAATTTACAGTTGCGGATTACACCTTTGTAAAAACCTTACTTTTTGCTAGTAAAAACCTTACCCAAGAGAAATTCAGGCTCTTCCAAAAAATGTTTCAAGTCTTAAATCAATCCTTACCACGCCCGGATATACTCGTATATTTTCATCGCAATGTGGATCTATTGATGGAAAATATTCGCAAAAGAGGTAGATCCTATGAAAAACACATCACTGCGGACTACCTCACAGAAATTCAGAATTCCTATTTTGAATATTTTAGGAATATCCTCTCCTTCCCTATTCTTATTATTGATTTAAATACCATTGACTTTGTTGACAATCCGAATCACTACGAGCAATTAAAATATATCATCTCTAAAAATTACAATCCTGGAGTTCATAGAATTAGTTTGAGTATGTAAAAACATATTTGTATCGTTTCTAGTGCTCTGTCCACAAAAATATCTTAATGAAATGTCGTTCTTTTTTCAAATCTCATCGTTAAAAATACTCGTCATAGTTACCACTATGCCTGCGTTTTTTGCCTTGATTTTTTAAAAAAAATAACTTCCATTATTATTTAAATCTTTTTATAGACAGAGCACGGTGCTCTGTCAACAAAAAAATCTTAATTTATTTAAGCCTTTTTATTGACGTCGCACTAGTCTCTAATACGCTCCCTTCGCTCATGCTCCTAATGATTATTGTTGGTACTTTTTCATGAATCCATTCGATGTAATTTGATAATTAGAATTAGTTTTTGTTATTTTGTATTGAAAAGTTGAAAATCATCATATTTGGACTGGATAAAAAAAATAAAAGACAATCCTAATAGCTCTTTAGAAGAGATATATACGACCCAACGAGGTGGATGTATCGCTTATTTGCAAAATCAATTTCAGCTTTCTGAGGAAGATGCCATTGAGATTTTCCAACTTTCAGTGATTGTTTTATATGACAATATCACCAACGACAAGTTGCAAACCTTGAATGTCCAACTCAAATCATATCTGTTTGGCATCGCCAAAAACAAATGTTACGAGCTCTTTAAAAAAAAGAAAAAAGAGATTACTACGTATGACAATGACTTATTAAACCTCTATTTGGCTGACGAAATAGATTCCGATGATTCCGCAGAACAATTGCAATTGTTGGTCAAATCCTTGGATGATTTAGGGCAACCTTGCAATGAATTATTACAGCTATTTTATTATCAAAATAAAAAAATAGACGAAATCGCGGATACCTTCCATTATAAAAATACAGATACCGCAAAAAACATGAAATATAAGTGTCTTAAAAGGTTACAAAGTATCTATTTTGGTCATTATAATAAAAAGAATACCCATTGAATACGGAACAGAAAGATATAGAAATTTTAGAAGCATTCATTCACGGCGAGCTAGATAAAAATGCAGCAGAAGAAGTTGAAATCAGACTTCAAGAGGACAGCACTTTTATGGAATTGTATCAATGGCTTCGTCAACTCAAAGCAAGTACTCGCATTCAAACCCTGCAAAGTAAGCATCAGATGCTTCAACAAATTGAAAAAAACATATCATCAACAGGAAAAAAAACCATTCAGACCAAAAAGTATATATGGATTATAGGCCTCGGCTTGTTGGCACTAATATTGACAATATGGGTATTCAACAATAATCAAATTACAGCAATCGAACCTACAACTGAAATCCAAGACGCAAGCCCAGATTTGCCAACTTCCACCGATGAAAGCCTAAAAGATAGTACAAAAGTGGAGAATCACGATGAAAACTTAGAAGATATCGATGCCCACTTATTTGCCATTAATGATGAAAAGCAACAACAAGATGAAAGATTATCTTGGAAGGCGATGTACACAGTACCCGAAGATTTGACCACACTATTAAGGTCTGAAAGTCAAGATTCTTCGCTATACGACAAAGCGCTCCAACTCTATTCAAATAAAAAATACGCAGATGCCATCCGCATATTGGCAGATGATTTAGACAATCCGCATAGTCTATACTTAACGGCTCATAGCCTTCTCCTTTCCGGCAAACATCAACAAGCTGCCAGACTTTTTAAGGACTTTAGTCAAAAAGAATTTTCATTATTCTACAATGAGTCTAAATGGTATTATATCCTGGCCTTATATGCAGATTATCCAAATTCAAAACCTGAACTAGCTAAAGCCCTTCAACATATATCCGAGCTTCCTGAATCCTACATATCCAAAGCAAAGACCATTCAAAATATTTGTAAATGTTAATGTCTTATAGCTTCAACATGCATCTCGATTACTTTACCTAATTTCTAAGTTTTATCAATGGCCTTGTCCAAACTCGATCTCCCGAAATCACAATAACGGTGTATTGGCCATCATCCAAATTTTCCATGCCCAACATACTAGTGCCAGACTCAATTTCTCCTTGGGACACGATCTTTCCGTATGTATTTTGTATATAGTATTGAGCGGGCAACGAAATATCTTCTATTAAAATATTGCAGTTCGACATACAAGGATTTGGATAAATACTGATTACCTCAACTTCGGATTGAAGGGCGGCTTGGGAATATGGCGCATCAATCCCAGGATGTAATTGGTATCCAAAATCAAAATTCTTAATCGACGCACCACTTTCGATTTTAAATAATCTTGAAGTTCCAACGCCATACTCATTGGTAAACTCACTGTCCACATCGGTGTTTTGGCCATTATATAAGACAAAATCCTTATCCTGATATTGTGGAAGCAAACAATAATAAAAACCAGGATCGATCAATTTGAGCGTGTATTGACCTAGGGCATTGGTTTTGATGGATTTTACAAATTTTTTCTTATCAGTAAATAAGAAAATAACCACATCCTCTAAAAAACTGTCATCGATATCTCGAATACCATTTTTATTATGATCTAAGAAAACCACACCACTAACCGTACCTGTAGGTTCAACAAACATACCAGCATCGATATGTTTTAATTCAAAAGTCGCATCCATATAAATTGGATCAGATGTTCCATTTTCATCTACATCATAATCTACCTTGCGGTCCGCACCTACGTTTTTAGGAGAAAAAATCAATCCTTCTATTTGCTGAACTTGAACATAATAGGAACCATCATTCGCAGTCGCTAGAGCGTACATCCCGGCGTGATTGGTGGTATAAGCATGCATAATTTGCTGGTTTATATCTAGCAATAAGACTTGGGCATCATCTTTCGCACTTTCGTTGGCTGTTCTGATACCATCTCTATTGATGTCATTCCATACCCTTCCCAATACGATATAGTTGTCTGTCAGAACCATACCGGCGTCCAAATCCATTAACTTGATACCATGTGCGAGCGATAGAAAGTGAGAAGTCCCTGTTTTATCAACATCACTGTCCTTTTCGCGGCTTTGACCTTGATATTGCGGAGAAAAATCATACCCCGATATCAAGCCAAACTGCAAGTAGTAAACACCTTGCTTCAATTCATCAAACTTGTATTTTCCATCTTCATCGGTCTCAACGGTACTTAATAAAGCACCATTTTGAGTATATAACTCTACGGTCACATGTGGTATGCCTAGTTCGTCTTCATCTTGAATGCCGTTTTTATTCACATCATGCCACACTAAGTCACCAATCGAAGCCGGCAAGTAAACGCCACCGTCGATATTATTGGCTTGACTACCAGCTGATAAGGTGATGAAATCTGTCGTAAATGCACCGTGAGCCTCTACAATATCGCTATCTTTATCAGGGCTACCTCTATGAGCTGGAGATAATCTATACTGCTGTCCAATGTCGAATTTGACAAAATAATCGCCCGGACGAAGGTTTTTAAAACTATAAAAACCAGAATTAGGTCCTTGCATCATACCATTTGTCAACCTTTGCGCTACCTGAACACTATCTGCATCAAACAAGATGACTTGAATACTATTCAAACCTGGTTCGCTGGATTGTCGAATACCATCGCCATTCAAATCCACCCATAGGACACCATCGATTTGAGATGCTTTTACAAGTCCTGCGTCTATCTCATCATAAGTTCCCTTCGTAAAGTCGAACCATTCAGTAATACCGGTATTTTCATCCGCCTTACTATTGATACTTAGATCATCTTGATTATTTCTAGAAAATAGATAACCATCGGGTTTGACAAACGATATTGCATATCGACCTTCCTGCTTGTCTTCAAACAAATAATGTCCATCTTCATCTGTAAAAGTTGTCGCTTCTACTTCACCAAACTCATTGATAAGTTTT
This sequence comes from Chitinophagales bacterium, assembly GCA_026928325.1. Taxonomy (GTDB): domain Bacteria; phylum Bacteroidota; class Bacteroidia; order Chitinophagales; family Saprospiraceae; genus OLB9. The sequence goes on from JAIXKS010000005.1 coordinate 92,800, forward strand.
ATCTCTATGCCTTGGATACCTACCTCATCTCCATTTTGTAAACCATCGTCATTATCATCCGACCAGACAAAATCGCCAATTGATATCTTCCTCGCCAAGCCGATATAAAGGTCATTCAGACCGTTTTGATCATCTACTACCAATGTTCCCGTCGTACCATAACCATAATGATGCTCTATCAAGCTATTGATTTGACTTGAATCTGACCTAAAAGGTACAAAAACAAATTGTGAATCTATATTGACCTCGATAAAGTAACTACCATCCGGTACACCTTTAAAGGTAAAATTACCGATGCTATCCGATTGCGTACCAGCAATAAAAACACTATCTATCGTAAACAAAGACAAATGGATATCCGCTAATCCAGGTTCGGTAACTTCCCTAAACTTGCTATTATTTACATCCTGCCAAACGACGCCGGACACATTTCCCTGAATAAATACAGGAAGACCATCACCTAGGACATATTGCCCACTTTGAAATTCCCATCTGGTGATTACCGAATGTAGAAACCTATAATTTTGCTGCAATTGGAAGGTTAATTCGTAGTTTCCAGGTGCGATATGATTGAAATAATATCTTCCTTCATCGTCTGTGTAAGTCACTTGATGTATGGTATCGCCTGCAAAATTAACACCTATCCAATCCACTCGCGCACCTGATAAAAAGGGTTCTCCAATATCAAAAATCCCGTCTGTATTCGTATCAATCCAAATAAAGTCGGTCAGAAAGCCATTGCTATATAATCCAGCATCTAAATGCTTTAAATGTTGTCCACTTAACATCTGAATGTCCGATATGACACCGTCACGAGCATCGCTATCGACGGTGGAATCTCCTTGATGTTGCAACGTATAAAACAGCGTATCGGCCGCATCAAATTCAATCTCATAATTGCCGGGCGACAGATTCTCAAAAAGATAACTCCCTTCTTTGTCTGTCCAAGTTGTTGCTACAAGTACTCTTGTGTGATTTTCGACCGTAAATAAATCGACCCGTATTGAATCCATTGTGGGTTCTTCGCCTTGTCTGACCCCATCTGCTTGAATATCATGCCATACGACACCGGCGAGACTTCCTTTTTTAAAGATTCCAGCATCCAAATGATTCAATGTATCACCAGAATAAATCAACAAATTAGGGATGATTCCATTTTCTGCATCATTATCCACATCTTGAGGTCCTGCATGAAGTTTGGTAAACGAATAATCACTGAGATTTAAAAACTCGACTTCATATTGACCCGGTTTTATACCCGCAAATTGATACTGTCCAGTAAGATCTGTGGAAGTTACTTTTTCAAAATGGGCGCCTTGACCATCAAGTCCCGAAAGCTTGACGGCCTTGCCGAATAACAGTTTTTCTTTTACTTGGTAAACGCCATCGCCATTTTCATCTTCCCAAACTTGTCCTATTAACCTTCCTTGCCTATAAATACCGGCATGGATACTTATATTTTGCCCTCCGAAAAGGCTAAATAATTCTGATTTGCCCGTGCCATCAACCTTTGAGTAGTTTGAATTTGAACTATTTTTCCACGTTGGATGGTATCCTGAAGGCAAATCAAAAACGAGATAATAATCTCCGAGTGCCAAGTCATCCAACTTGTAGCTTCCTGTCGCATCCGTTCCTACCGTTTTCAAGAAAGAACCATTTTTATTAAATACAGAGACCGATACGGCTGGCAATTTAGGCTCGCCCAAATCATAAAGCCCATTATAATCATTGTCTTCCCAAACAAATCCGCTTACTGTACCCGAGGAACAATCCTTATATAGGATATCTCTACAGCAAGTACCGGCATAACTCCCATCGTATTTATAAACATCAACACAGATCGTGTGTAAGCCATAATCCGCATCCGTAATGCGCAAATCAATCGTTTGATTAAAAACGGTAGCCGAAGCTAAATCAAATCCCTTAGGAAAATCCCAGACGTAGAACCCATATTTTTCATATTTATCAATATAAAACGTCAACAAACTATCGTTACAAAAGCTATAAGGTGGCAAATAATCAACAATTATCGAAATGTGATCAATTTCAACAACGGTCGTTGCTTCTGTGATACTCCTAATCTGCAATTTAAACCCAAAATTAGCACTATTGATGTCTTCCGCAGTCCACGATGCGCCCCATGTATCCCAAGCACTCCCATAAGACCACGTCGTATCATCACCCTGTTTGCCTACATTCCAAGCCTGCTGGCCTTTAGCCGTATTTTTTTTATTGGAACCTTTAACATCTCCGTTGCGATCTGTAAGCAAGACTTCAATCTCATCAATGTTTTTGTATAAGTCTGATTTTCCTTCGACTATTAACGTGATCCCTTGAATAACTGATCCGGGAGGCAATTTAAATCCAAAATCATTTCCCGAAATGACACGACTCCGAGCTATATCCGATAAAATCACACTGGCATGTGCATCATCTGATTGTTTGATAGCCGACGGATTAGCCCACGGCTGGTAATACGGAAAATACGCTTCATAAACCGATTCTGGCGACAATACTACACGCTCGGCCTTGGGTTCTGTGCCGACACCTATTGGGCATACAGACGACTGAGCCGAAGATTTCAAATAGAAAAACGTTGAGAAAAATAATATTCCCAACATAATCTTATCGGAGATTAAGAATGATTTGTGCATATTTTGAGTTCTAAATTGAATTTAATGAAACGAACCCTACAAGAGGACTACGATTTCAAATGCAAATGTATATATAATTTTATAAAATATATGATTTACTTTTATGTTTATTAATATCTTTTTATGATTCTTATATATTTATATTTTTATGATCAATTTTTATCAAAAAAGCCGAATTCCCCATGGTCCTTTAGCTTTTTTATAGAAAACAGCTTACTATTCCACGAAAGTGGCAGACAAACGAACTCCACGTATATTCATTTTTGCGATCTGAAAATATATACTTGCGTCTTTCCGCTTTTTTTATAACCACTTTTTTTGCTCCATTTAGCATGATTCCTGTATGTAGTCAGAAGAAGATTTCGAAAGCTAAAATGCCACAAAAGTCTTCATGAATAGAATTGGCCAATTCCCACAATATTATACATAATATCCGTTAATCAAACGTATTTATAAATAACAAAAATATATTATATGACACTTAGTACATAAGTGAAAAAAGTATAAATGGTTGGTCTTATCAAGTCGCTATTGATAAAGTCTTTAATTTCAATTTTAGTTAAAAGTCAATTCATTCCATAAATAATTATCCGTAGTTGAAATTGGACATCTCAAGGATTTAATTATTTTTGTGCAAGTTATTTTATTTTAAAAGAAAAATCCACTTCCAGAATGAAAAACAAAATGCACGTTTTAGCACCAGTGATCCTCATCACGATAACTTCCATTTTGGTTGGATTAGAATATATATTTGGAGCCATACCCAAAGATGTCTTGTTTGCTGCTCGGTGGATTTCTATTCTAAGTTTGGTTTATTATTGTTGGAAACGCAAGTCGCTAACTACGTGGATTATATTTAGCATCGTATTGGGTGCTGTTTTAGGATATGATTTCCCTGGATTTGCCAAAGCCTTGCATCCGCTCAGTCAAGGATTTATCAAGTTGGTCAAGACGATAGTAGGTCCCATTTTATTTGCTACTTTGGTTTACGGAATTGCGGGACATTCCGATTTAAAACAAGTAGGAAGAATGGCGTGGAAGTCGCTGACCTATTTTTATGTAGCCACAACATTAGCCCTTTTTATAGGCTTATTTGCCATCAATATGACCAAAGCCGGTGTTGGCATTGACATGTCCCACGTTCCCAACATCGAATTGCCGGACAAGAGCGCAGCCACTTCTTCGGCTGATGCTTTAGAAATCGCAGGATTGCCTGAAAATACGCATTGGATTTTTAAGACATTGGCTTTTTTTAGAGATGCCTTTCCTGAAAACATCATCAAATCAATCCACGAAAACAAGGTTCTTCAAATTGTAGTTTTTGCAGTTATCTTTGGGATAGGTCTTGCCATGGTTGAAGAAAAGAAAAGAAAGCCATTGGTCGATCTCATGGAAAGTCTAGCCGAGACCATGTTTAAATATACGAAAATCGTCATGTACTTTGCGCCTTTCGGAGTAGGTGCAGCGATGGCTTATACGATTGGACACATGGGTTTAGATATTTTATCTAATTTGATGATGTTGTTATTGACCCTCTATGCCGCATTAATCATATTTTTATTGGTCGTTCTGTTGCCGGTTGCATTGTATCTTAAAGTACCTATTCGCCAGTTTATCAGCGCTATCAAAGAACCTGTTTCTATAGCATTTGCAACTACAAGTTCGGATGCCGCTTTGCCATTGGTGATGACGCATATGGAAAAATTTGGCGTTCCGCGCAAGATTGTCTCGTTTGTCGTCCCGACAGGTTATAGTTTTAATCTAGATGGAACGACGTTATATCTTTCTCTTGCTTCTATCTTTGTGGCTCAGGCAGCAGGAATGCACCTCTCAATAGGACAGCAATTATTGATATGTCTAACCTTGATGATAACAAGTAAAGGCGTAGCCGCAGTGCCTCGGGCTTCATTGATAATTTTAATTGCCACGGCGGATCAATTCGGACTACCTCTTTTTGTTATAGCCGCAATCCTTGGCATCGACGAACTCATGGATATGGCTCGTACCTCTGTCAACGTCATAGGTAACTGTCTAGCATCGGTCGTAGTCGCCAAATGGGAAGGCGAGTTTGACCAAGAAAAAGCGCTGAATTATGTTGACAGCGATGAGTGATCAATGATGAATGAACAATGGACAATGGAAAGTTAAAAGTTGAAAGTTGAGAATGTTGGTAGCTATTAGCTAATGGCTAATGGCTGTTACCATGGACGATTCTAACAAACCAAATTAAACCTTTACACCTTTAAACATATAAACCCAAAAGAAACTCATAACTCATAACTCATTATAACCCTCTACACCAATAAAACCAACCTCCCATATCCATCACATCTTTACTACCTTACCTTCTCTGACCTTGTGACTACCATCCATGACCTGCCACACATACATCCCTGCTTGCAGTCCACTCATATCCACATTATTCTGCCCATAGTAGATGCGCTGTGTGATGACAGGTCTTCCGGTAATATCATAGATATATAATAGGCCATGCGCCGGTATATACTCGCTCAGCGTGAGGACAAGATGGTCTTGTACCGGATTAGGAAAAATAGCCACATCAGCACTACTTATCGGCTCGTCATCACTACTGCTCGTACCGATCGTGATAGTACGACATACGGTATTGCTGCTGTTTTCATTACTTACGGTCAGGCATACCTGATAGGTGCCGTTTTTAGGAAAAGCATGATACGGGCTTTGTGTGCTGACGTGTGGACTCCCATCCCCGAAGTCCCAGCTCCAGGTCTCCGGCCTGAAGTAGCTCAGGTCTGTAAACCGCAGCCGCAGATGATTGTACATATCCGCCTCGTACCGGTACTTGGCGACAGGGTGGTTGTCTAAGCCGAGAGTATCACATGGTGATCCATCTAACGGACCAAGGCGATAGTGCGGAAAGTTGGGTATGCCCCGGGAAATAGTTGTTGGCATAAAAACCGAGTGCTGTAGTACCTCGCACGCTTCTCCCGCCTCATCAGGATACTCAATCTTGCTCATCATACGGGTGCTTGCTGAGCTGGGCGATACATATATCCTGCCATCAGGCGCTAAGCCCATATAACAAAAATTAACATCACGACCAAAAGTTCGTAAGGTATCATAAGGAAAAAAATATAGAAAGCCATCGAAAGTGGCGACTCTCTTTTCAGTTTTTAGTGGCAAGGCATCTAGCAGATCATACTGATATATGTAATCCATGTTGCACATATATAGGAATCTGCTGTTATGTGAAAAGCTGGTTCCTATTCCAAATCTATAATATGAATCTACAGTTATCATATCCGGATCGAAAAGCTGACCACTACACCGGTCAAATTTGGTCAAAACAAGCCGTGACCCAACGGCCGTAAGTTCTCCCCCTACAAACCAGCTCACCCAATTGCCATCGGGCGATCCATAGACCTGACCTATGCCACCGGCAGGCAATAGTGGATCAAAGCCGGTATCGTATTTCGTATGATAGTGTACACCGGCTTTATCAATTAAGAAAACAAAAGCTTCTACTCCGTTTCTTCTAGGTGCGATCAGCCACCAATCCCTGCCATTGCCATGACGGATAGCGGTTATGCTTCCTGAAAGCGAGTCCTGGATGATCTTAGTATCTTTGCTGATCAGTTTTCCTTCTTTGTCATTTTCATCCACTTCGATCAGCGCGTACCGGATCATGTAGTTATTATAAAAAATATCGGATCGATCCCTTGTAGTATAGAAAGCATAATACCTACCCGACTTACCGGGTTCAGGGAGCATTAACGCGTATTGAATCCCCAAAATCCCCCGAGGTATAGATACTCCATTATATTCAAGATTATCATACTCCCAATCTTCACTGTAATTGATCGTATCCGCTATAGCCCGGTCATATTGATTGTATATAACCATACCATTGGTGTAAGCCAGGATCTTTCCATTGTTATCACAAACACTACTGTTACAACTTACAAAATCCAGAAAACGCTTTGGATCATAGTATAATTTCGGTGGGTCATAATTGAAGTCAATATTACAAGCGCCGCGTGTCGTATCAGCGGCACGATCCGGTAAGACGGTGTCATAAGGTTCATCTCCATATAACCAAATGTAGTCCTCTTTCTGAGAAAGGACAGTAATATTAAAAAGAATAATATAAAAAATGATAAATATATATTTTAACATAAAATGCATTTAAAGTCATGTTTAAAATTGGCAGAGACCAGGTCAACAGATCTCTGCCAATTTTATGTATTATTCAATAATAATCAGCTTACCGGTATATACTGATTGACTTTCAGATAGTATATTATAGATGTAAACTCCGGGCTTTAGATGTCCTAAATCTAATGTCAACTGCCCTTCATGCATCGGGATAGTGTATTCATACAAGTGCTGCCCCATCAAATCTGATACAATAAATTGGTCTGCGATAGGGTCGCTTGCAAGATTGATATGAATACGTCCGGTAGTAGGGTTAGGATATACTTCAATACGATTAGGTCGGTCTGTATTCTTACTGCGATGTTCCACCTCGGGTGTACAGTTCTGCTCAATCATAAAATGTATTCTCAAAATCGGATTTAGGAAAAATTAATATCCTTACAAAGATAATACAAAAAATTCAATGTTGTTAGAATCTCTTTTAAAAAAATCGTATTTTTATTTCTTTAAATTATTTTTTAACCAAATTTAGATAGAAAATATGTAAATACCTTTTGAATCAGAGCAAAGATTGTAAAATTCAAAAGAGAAGAGTGATAATGGACAATGGAAAGTTGAAAGTTAAAAGTTGAGAATGTTGATAGCTGTTAGCTGTTAGCTGTTAGCAAATGTTTGCTGGAATTTACACTTTTACACTTTTAAACCTTTAAACCATTAAACAACTCCTCAAATCAACAGTAAAAATTAAACTAAAATAGCAACGTCAAATTGATACGTTTTCGACTTACGTCCACTTCTGTAATTTTAACTTTCAATTCCTGACCAAGGTGTAAAACCTCCGATGGACTTTGAATAAATCTGTTGGTAATCTGTGAAATGTGCAATAAGGCATCTTGCTTGGCGCCAATATCGACAAAAGCACCAAAATTAGTCAAGTTGGTTACAATGCCTGGTACGACCATATCTACATGCAAATCGTGGATACTTCGTATGCGTTCGTCAAAATCAAAAGGTCTGGCCTGACCTCTAGGATCTAAGCCTGGCTTGTCCAATTCCTTCATAATATCTTGAAGTGTCGGAAGCCCTGATTTATCATTTATAAAATCATTTAGATTTATCTTTGCTCTTGCTTCCTTAGCCTCTACAAAGACGGACAATTCGAGCTTCAATTGCTTTGCCATCTTAGAAACTAGATGGTAAGATTCCGGGTGAACACCCGTATTATCCAAAAGATTTTCGCCATTTCTGATTCTCAAGAAACCCGATGCTTGTTCAAAAGCTTTAGCGCCAAGTCTCGGCACTTTTTTCAATTGTTCGATGTTAGAAAAATCACCATTTTCTCGTCGATAATTGACAATATTCTTAGCAAGGCCTGGTCCGATACCAGCAACATAGGTCAAAATATGTTCAGAAGCCGTATTCAGATTGACACCAACATTGTTGACACAACGCTCCACCGTCATATCGAGATTTTCTTTGAGTTTACCTTGATGTACGTCGTGTTGATATTGTCCTACGCCGATTGATTTGGCATCGATTTTCACAAGCTCTGCTAGAGGATCCATCAATCGCCTGCCGATAGAGATAGCACCTCTTACCGTAATATCTTGATTTGGGAATTCTTCTCTGGCGACATCCGACGCCGAATAAATGGAAGCTCCACTTTCACTAACCATATAAACTTCCGGACGACGATCAAAATGAATGCCATCAACTAAGCCCTTCGTTTCGCGAGAAGCCGTACCATTGCCAATACTTATTGCGTCAATTTGGTATTTATCAACCAAATGCCGGATGATATGTTCAGCTTCAGCCTTTTGCTTCTGCGGTTCGTGAGGAAAGATCGTTTGATATTCTAAAAAATCACCGTTAGCGTTGAGACATACGACCTTACAGCCCGTTCTAAAACCCGGATCTATGGCCAATACCGCCTTCTGTCCCAACGGTGGTGAAAGCAACAATTGTCTGAGATTATCGGAAAATACACGAATGGCTTCATCATCAGCTTTTTCCTTAAATTCGTTAAAAATTTGCGTTTCGATGGTCGGAAAAATCAACCTTTTATATCCGTCACTGATTGCATCCGCAATGATATCTGCTGCTGCTCCTTTCGAACGTATAAATTTTCGGTCGATCATGTCAAGCATCCTATCATCATCCACGACCAAAGACAAGCGAAGCATATCTTCATTTTTTCCTCGCATCATGGCCAAAAACCGATGCGAAGGGCATTTCGAAAGTGGCTCTTCAAAATCAAAATAATCTTGAAAATGTATCGCTTCTTCCTTCATTTTGGCGTTTTTCTTCGAACTGATTTTTGCAAATTTTCTGAAATTTTGTCTCAATCTTTCTCGAATATCCTGATCCTCACTAATCCATTCTGCTATAATATCTTGCGCACCTGAGATTGCATCATCAATACTTGGCACTTGGGCATTCAAAAATCTTTTTGCTTCTGAAGAAATAGCATCGTTGCGTTGACTCATAATGATTTTCGCCAAGGGTTCGAGGCCCTGTTCTCTAGCAATCCCGGCACGAGTTTTCTTTTTTCGCTTATATGGAAGGTATAAATCTTCTAATTCATTTGCATCATAAGTTGTTTCAATTTTAGCTTTGAGTTCCGGTGTCAGCTTATCTTGCTCTTCAATTGCTGCAATAATGGTCAGTTTCCTTTCTTCCAGTTCGAGGAGCTTTTTCATGTGTTTTTGAATATCAGCAATCTGAACCTCATCCAAACTTCCGGTCATTTCTTTTCGATAGCGCGCTATAAATGGCAACGTCGCACCTTCTGACAAAAGCGACATCGTATTTTTAACAGCCCATGACTGAATACCCAAGGCTTGAGCGATTAAGGTGGTGTGTTGTGGATATAATACCTCCATGATTTTTATTAAAATGGCTGCAAAGCTACAAAAATCATACGCTTTCCCAAGAGATCACCCTTCAATTTGCCCATGAAAAATACAAATATTTCCTAACAAACAGTCAACACGATTACAGCCGCAAATTCATAGAGAATGGCATTATAATGTCAAGAAAAAGACTTCCTTGAAAAAACATCTCTTGAAAATTTTCGTTTCTTATAGGGCAGTACCTGATTTTTGTTATTTTTGTAGTATGAAGAAGCAATTTCGATTTTGGCTGTTGATTTTATGGTTGGGTTTAACTCAGGTTTCGCTGTATGCTACACATAACCGTGCTGGCGAAATCACCTATCGTCAGTTAAGCCCATTAACCATTGAATTAACGATCACGACTTATACCAAGGCAAGTAGTGTCGCAGCCGATCGGGATAGTTTAGATGTCAATTGGGGCGATGGTACGACACAATTTGTTCGTAGGGACAATTCCAGAACCAAGTTCGAACCCAATGATATAAAAATCAATTACTATGTGGCGCAGCATACCTATCCTGGAGTAGCAACCTACACGGTATCTTTTTTGGATCCCAATAGGATTAGTGGCATCCTCAACGTCAATTATCCCAATTCTATAGATATTCCTTTTTTTCTATCTACGACTTTTACGCTATTAGACCAGCAATTTCAAGGATTTAACAATTCTGCAGTACTACTTCAGCCACCGATTGATATAGGTTGTGTCAACAAGGTATTTATTCACAATCCCAATGCTTATGATCCGGATGGAGATAGTTTGGCCTACGAGCTAACGCCACCATTACAAGACATAAATGTGCCCGTGCCGGGATATCGATATCCCAATGAAGTCGGAACAGTCAGCGGAAATCGATTAACCATCAATCCTACAACAGGTGAAATACGCTGGGACAGCCCTAAAATCCAAGGAGAATACAATATTGCGATTAAAATCAAAGAGTACCGCAACGGGCGTTTAATCAATGTCATTTTACGCGATATGCAGATTTTCATCAAAGCCTGCGATAATGAACCGCCGATTATAGATATAGAAGATGAACTTTGTGTAGTCGCGGGCACAACGATCAACCTACCTATAAGCGTATCCGATCCCAACACCAACCAGAAGGTAAAACTAACTGCTACAGGTGGCCCATTTACAATCAAATATCCGGCTAGACTAGAAGGACCGAGTCATTTTACGCCGATTCCTTTTGCAGCCAATCTAGTTTGGGAAACCAATTGCAATCACATTTCCAACCAATATTATCAGATTGTGCTTCGTGCTGTGGACAATTTTTATCCGGATTCGACAGGATTAGCCACCTTAAAGACCGTTCGAATAAAAGTAGTCGGACCAGCACCGCAAAATCTCGAAACTCGAGCTATGCAGGATGGTGTTCTCTTAGATTGGGATCAACCCTACGCTTGTGAAGTTACCGAAAATGGTTTTTTTCAGGGCTTTTCGATATGGCGAAAAGAAACTTCCACACGCATAGAACCCGATACTTGTAATCCCGGCCTTTCAGGTGGACCTTATACGAAGATTGTTTTCAAGACGTTACAACATGAAAACGGCAGATATTATCATTTAGATCAAACGGTAGAAAAGGGCAAAGCTTATTGTTATCGAGTGCTCGCAGAGTTTGCTAAACTCACCCTTACGGGAAATCCATTCAACAAAGTCGAAAGCTTGCCATCAGATGAATCTTGCATCATACTCAAAAGAGAAGCACCTCTGATTACTAAAGTTTCGGTAGAAAATACAGACATAGCAAATGGGCAGATTTTGATTCGATGGACAAAGCCACAAGCAGAACAATTAGATACCATCGTCAATCCGGGACCCTATACCTATGAAGTATGGCGATCATCGGATGGCAATAATTACAGTACAGTTCATACCCAGATGATACCCTATTTTAATACTAATTTAGATACTGTATTTCTGGATTCTGGCCTCAATACGCTAGCTCAACCCTATCATTACAAGGTAATTATACGAAGTGCGACGGGCAGTACCTTTGCATCTAGCGATGCAACTTCAGTTTATCTTACAACCCAACCTACAGACAGACAAGTCAATCTCACATGGTCAGCTGTTGTGCCTTGGGCTAATTATCAATATCACATATTCCGAAAAGAGGCGACAGACCCGGATTTTATCCAAATCGCAACGACCGAGACACCCGATTATCAAGGCAAAAACCTATCCAACGATCGCACGTATTGTTATAAAATAGAAACCATTGGCACGTATGCCATTCAAGGCATCGAAGATCCCATTTTTAATTTTTCGCAAGAGATATGCAGTCAACCTATCGACAATGTCCCGCCTTGCCCTATAACGATTCGCGTGGAAAACATTTGTGACCGTCCGGGAACAGATATAGATCCCGATTACTTATACAATGAGATTTATTGGACGCATCCATTCGAAATTTGTCCTGAAATAGCGCATGACGTCGCCGGTTATAACATATATTTTGCAGCAAGTACGGAAGATACGCCAATAAAAATACAGACCATAACGGACGAATCCGAGCTCAAATACATCCATTATCCGAATCAAGGATTATCAGGCTGTTATATGGTCTCCTCCTTCGATCATACCGGCAATGAAAGTGAATTGAGTGAAAAAATATGCGTAGATAGCTGTCCATTTTATGAACTTCCGAATACCTTTACGCCGAATGGCGACGGGCATAACGATATATTCAAACCTACCAAAAACATCTTTATACATCGGATAGACTTCAAAGTTTATAACCAATGGGGCAATCTTGTATTTGAAACGACTGATCCCGAGATAAATTGGGATGGTTCTACCTTAAACAACAAGCCGTTAGCAGATGGTACCTACTATTATACGTGTGAAGTTTTTGAAAATAGAGTTTCCGGCGTAGAAGTATCAGACAAACCATTAAGTGGCTTTATTCATTTATTAAGAAATTAACCAGTTTATGTTTAGCGGCATCATTGAATCCCTTGGAATCGTTACCGATCTTCGCGATGAAGGAAGTAACCGACATATTACGATACAATCTTCATTAAGTCACGAAGTCTATATCGATCAAAGTATTGCCCACAACGGTGTTTGTCTAACGGTCGTAGCCATCAAGGATGATACCTACACCGTGACCGCTATTGACGAGACACTTCGAAAATCCAATTTGGGTCAACTTCAAGTCGGACAATCCGTCAATCTTGAACGAGCATTAACGGCAGGACAGCGACTTGATGGGCATTTCGTCCAAGGTCATGTCGATACTACAGCGACTTGTATTGGGATTGAGCCACAGGATGGCAGTTGGATATTTCGATTTAAAACGAGTCAGGAATTTGACAATCTTTTGGTAGAAAAAGGATCTATTTGTATCAATGGCATCAGTCTTACGCTTATAGATGCGGCTTGGGATCACTTCTCTATTGGCGTCATTCCTTACACCTTTGAACACACTAATCTCTCGAAACTAAAAATTCAAGAAACAGTCAATTTAGAGTTCGATATATTAGGAAAATACATCCATAAGTACCTTCAAAATCTCAAATTGACAAAATAGCGCATCGGACATCTATTTATTGATAAAAAGTAATAACTTTGCGCCCAATTTTTAAAATAACCATAATCGAATAATGAAAACAATACAAGGCATAATCCTAATTTTCATCTTGGCTTTTAGCATTTCAGCATGTAAAAACGAAGCAAATACAGAAAGCCAAAACCTCTCAGACAAAAAAACTTCATCGGCCAAAAATGATTCAAAAGCATTGGCAGGTACTGGTGTTGAGGATATTTCAGAAAACTTTGTTTTGGATCAGACCCAGATCATTCAGCCGGGTAATGTAGGTTTTAATTTTAAAACACACAATGCATTTAGAGTGTATATCACCGCTTTGGGAAGCAACAATATTGACTTTGAAGGCAATCAGATTTTAGCTATTTTTGCCGACGAAACGGTAAAAGAAACTTTTTTCAAAGTAGAGAGTTTCGATAGTTCCGGCGAACAACCGATACTAAGCGTCACCACCATAGTAACAGAAAATACGGTTCCTGCATACCGACCATCTTATGTCGTAACGGTTCCAAGAAGCGTAGAAGGCTTCCCAATCATCAAAGTTGACGGTGCTGAAATTCCGGTCTTTATTATCGAGTAAGTACGATCACGAAAGGTTCTATTTCGTCCTAATATTGGGGTAGAAAGAGAACATGACATAACCAAGTGTTCAGTTTGTATATGATTAATAAGCCCAAGAACTTATTTAATGATATTTTCGTTATAGATTTTGTACCAAGTTATCACGAGATGAAACTCATTCGCTGGTTTTTAAGATTATTCAAGAAAGACTGTTGTTCTTAGGATTTGGATATATCGCAAGATATTGAAGTTAAGTCATCTTGGCTTAGTGGCTTGTCTATAAAAATACTTAAATAATAATGGAAGTTGTTTTTTTTAAAGATCGAGGCAAAAAACGCAGACATAGTGGTAACTATGGCGAGTATTTTTAACGATGAGATTTGAAAAAAGAACGACATTTCATTAAGATATTTTTGTGGACAGAGCACTAGATTGGATATTTGCGTGCTTCTAAGTAAAAAAGGCTAAAAAATGGCTTTACGATAAGTTTTAGCTACGCTTATTGATGATAATCGTGGTGATTATTACAAATAACTTCCTTATATTTGTAACTTTTATTATCCGTAAATCATCATCAATTATGCATATCCTAGGAAGATACATCCCTGTTATACTGATAACTTTTTTGTGTGGCAATCTTTTTGCCCAAGATGACCAAATCCCTAATCCACCGATTACTGTAGAATCTTTTTTTGGAGATCGAGCACATACGTATCAATTGATATTCATCAAAAAAATGCAAAGTGTACCTCGCATAGGCTTTCTAGGCATATCCAATTTTCAAGCTGAATGGGGAGCGCCTTTGATCAATGATTATGTACATCAAGGCAATATCACTTGTAGTGTTGGCGCAGGATTTGACATCAATGCCGGTTTTATTTGGGATCCGATTTCGGGTATTCAGCCATCTGCAGGTTTCATGTACACCTATGCTAATCCGGAACTATTGATTGTATCGAATCCAAGGGTAGATGTGGCTAAAAAGGCCAATGCCGATATGCTTGTTTTAGTCGAATACACGCCAGAAATATCTGAAAAGTTCCGACTATACACACGAGATCAAGGTCTGTATGGTTATAATTTTAGTTACGAAAGTCATACCCGAAGCTACCTTATGCTCCGTGCAGGTTTGACTTATAAGGATATTACGATTGGCTTAGCTAAGGATTTTGACTACTTTGGTCCTGAAAAAATCTTATTGCACAATATTGGTGGTTTTATCCGTTTAGAGCTTTTCTAAAAAAATACAAGTGTCTATCTTTTATAGGATAAATCAGCTTGCTACCTATGTCGTTGGGTTTTTGGATGCACACCTAAAGGAGTGCTGTCCGAATTTTTTACATGGATGTTTTACCGTGCGATACATTCCTAATGGAATGCTTTTCTTGTTTTTTCCTAGCTTCTGGTTTTAGACCAAGAACTTATCAATCACCATTTTTAATCACGTAATTGGCTACAGCTATTCCAAGATTTAATCCAGCTTCGCAATCAGTGAGATAATGAACACCCACTAAAAACCTCGAATAGGCACATTCCTTATACATGTCTTCAAAGTTATCGTAAACTCGCTTTTCGCTATAGAATTCTAGACGCTTTTGGTGGCTATCATCTACCCTTTTGATGTCTTTTTTGAAATAATGTTCCAAAACCGTTCCAGCTGTGCCGGCAATTACCGAATGTGCAGACGGATAAGATGGGAAATTAGGTCGATATCGAGGTTGCCAAGTTGAATCTATATTTTGGCGTATAAACTGTTCTGGCCTCATCAGATTGTATTGATACTTAAAGTTCCATCCGACTATGGTCGCATCATAAAGTGCCACGCCCAAATCTCGATACATCCTTACGGCTTGCAAGATGGGTAAAGGTTCGGATGCTAAGGTTTGATTGGCGATAGATACCCAACGACCTATCGGCGTAAAGGTCAAACCGATGGTCTCATCACTCCAGAAATCACCAATCCACTTATCTTCATAGGAAAGTTTTTTAGATTGCACATACACCGATAAGGCATCATCATACAGCGCCTTTTCAAAATTCGCAGCTCGGATATAAGGAGGTTCTAATAAAAAGGAACGCTTATCATATACGATGGTTTTGTTTTTTCCCCATGCGGGTAACATTCCGGTATGATTTGAATATATAAATTTACTTTCAGGTTTATATCCAGGAAGTAGTGGCATCGTATCCGAATCTAAGGTATCTCTTCGAAAACGTCCTTCTGTCTCATCAAGGATGTGCATAACATATTGGTCGTTGTAATAGGCTTTTGTATGGAGTTTTCTATTGGTAGATTGGTATAAACTATTGATCCATGATGCCGCCGAACCGATAGATTTCCGATCATACATCGTATTCATAGATAAGTAAAAAGCGTGATTCAACAAGCGGAGTGCCTGCGGACTTGATTCATCAAATAAATGTTGATGTTCTTGAAGCACTTCATAAACGCCCAAACTAATCTGCGCTAAATTTCTCGCTGCGTATGGAGGAACAGCATTTTTATCAACTCGTTCCAATTGCAAGTAAAGATTGTACCAATCTAACAAAATCTCGGTCGCTTTATCATCGAAACTCGGCTCTTTCTTGACTTCACTGCGTCGATAGGTCGTCAGAAAAACAGATATAAGCAAGCCGACAATCACTAAGATTTTAAAGATACCTCCTAAAGAATTTTTATATTTTGTTAAAAATGCGGACATACTCTTTGGGATTTATCTTTCTGAAAAAAACTTCAATGTAAAAATATTGCCCGAAACACCATCCGTCGAAATCACCAATGGGAAATTATGCACCTTCATAATTAAGGCTACTAAAGCCAATCCGATACCGGAACCTTTAATCTTTTTATGGGTATTACTCCTATAAAATGGTTTAAAGAGCAATGCCTTTTCTTCGTCCGGAATAATCGTTGCGTGATCCACAATATCAATCATAGGTCGTCCTGGAGATTCAAAATAAATCCGTACAAATGCCGCATGATCGGAAGAATATTTACACGCATTTTCTATCAAATTAGCAATCGCTGTTTTAAGTAAAATTTCATTTCCTAAGAGGATAAACTGATCCGCATCTTCAGGCAACTCACTGGTATCTACTTGAATTTGATACTCAGGATACATGGATTTAATAGATCGAATAATGTCCCAAATCAATTCATCAAGTCTTACATCCTTAAACTCAATCGGTTCGGCACCAGCAGTGATTCGAGTTAATTGCATCAATTGCGACGCCATTTGCTCCAATTCGCGCGCATCTTTTAGAATGGGTGTCAAGCAATTTTTATATTCTTCAATGGTGCGTTCCTTCATCGTGTGTACCTCAATTCTAGAGATAATGGATGCCAATGGATTGCGAACTTCATGAGAAATAAATGACAAAAATCCCTTTTGAATATTAAACGCTTCCTCTATTCTCGCCAATAAATCATTGAAGGCTGTCGCCAAATGGGCTATTTCGTCTTGGCTAGGTCCTACATAAATCCTCGCCGACAATTGATCCGGCAAAATATTATCCATGTCCTGAATGACGCGCTGGATGGGCAACATGGCTCGACGAGCATTAAAATATCCGGCTATCGCTGTTATCAATAAAAAAACGATGAATGTCCAAACCAAAATTCCTTGAAGGCTCTTTAACTCTTCGGAGATAAATTCTCCTTTGCCGATAAGGACAAATTGTTTTCCTCCCGGAGTTTGATAGTTGATACCTATGGCTTTATACGGTCCTAATGGAAATAAATATTCGCCATCCTTTTGGATTTTATCGAGAATCTCTTGATTAATCAACGGCTCTTCCATAAATGAAAAGACCAATTGATCCCGATCGTTATAGATTAAGATGTTATCCTTGACGTTTAATAGTGGTTTTTCGTCAGCACCATATAGACTCTCCTGATTAAAGCCGTAGTCACTTCTTTCAATCATGCTCAATGTCATCAAAGCATTTGTCCGCAGTGACAAATAAAACTGCTTTTCCATCTGCCCCTTAAAACTCAAATAAATGAGCATTAGCGCAAGGAACAACAATAAAGCCGTCACAAAAAAATAAGTTAGTGTCAACTTAGTTTTAATCTGCATGCTTATCCGGATTAAAGATGTATCCTACACCAAATTTGGTGTGAATCAACTTGTTATCAAATCCTTTATCCAACTTATTGCGTAGGTAATTGACATACACTTCTACAATATTGGTGCCTGTATCAAAGTCAATATCCCATACCATTTTTGCAATATCGGCCTTGGTGACAACTCTATTCTCATTTTTCAAAAAGAACTCAAGCAATCTAAATTCTTTTTTTGTCAAATCGAGGTTTTTGCCTGCTCGTACAGCGGTCATGTTTACAAAATCGACTACGAGATTATCTACTTCCTTAACTAAAACATTGTAGGAAGCAACTTTTCGCCGTTCGAGTGCCTTTAATCTAGCCATGAGTTCATTAAAATGAAACGGCTTGGGCAAGTAGTCATCGGCACCGACCTCAAGTCCCGCGATTCTATCCTCAACAGAGTCTAATGCACTGACAATGATAATGGGAACCAACGAACCCGTAGCCCGTACCTGACGGCATATATCCAATCCATGCATACCGGGCAATAATAAATCTACGATTGCAGCACTATATTCATTTTTAAGCAGCAAATCTAGACCATCAATCCCATTATTAGCGACGCTAACCTGAAATCCATTTTCTTCAAGTCCCATTCTGACCATTTCCTGGAGGCCCAATTGATCCTCAATGATAAGTATATGCATGATGATGGGTTTTAATACCAATTTCGTATCCCAAATCTCTGGAATATTTCAGCAATTTAAATAAGGTATAATCTGTACAAAGATAACTCAATTGGCTGAATTATTGGGTGCTAATGGTGAAAATCTAATACAATTTTAAAAAATCAATAAATCGTAAGTTATTCCGGAACCTGTTTTGTCTTATAATAATGGTTTTCATAAACTGCACGCAACGAATCCATTGCAGCACTTTGCAGGATAAATAAAGAATCTGGCATGGTCTTTAGCTTATCCATATCAGAACGAATAACATCCACTGAGATGCCTGTCATTTTGCTAATCTGATCCATATAGACATTGGCCATACTGTCACGCACCGATGGGTCGTTTAACTCATTGGCTGCATTGACGGAATAAATCTGTACCAAGACATTTACGATTTGTTCGGTACTCATTTCTAGTTTGGGATACTTCTTCTTAGGCTTGCCACAACCCAAAACGAAGAACAAGATTACTACCGAAAATACCCATTTCCTCATCATGATTTTGGGTTTTTGGGTGATAAAATATGTGCCAAATGTATATCCTTCCAGCCTATATCTTGCCATGACATCTCTTCCTTGACGGTACAAACCAGAACGCCACAGGTAGGTACATTATCAGTTACGCCAGGCTTTAACATATTAGCCAACCAAGTGATTCCGGGGTTGTGCCCAAACAAGGCCAAACCAATAACGGATTCGGGCTGCTCAATAATCTCATCCAGGTAATCCTCCGGATCTCCATGATAGAGCTTTTTCGCCAAACTCACATCAAGTTTGTATTTCTCAGCAAAAAAAGATGCGGTAGAACGTGCTCTATTTGCCGTGGAAGCGATGATTTTATCTATAACATAGCCACTTTGCTGCATCACCTCTGCCATCATTGGAGCATCATGCCATCCACGTTCATCCAAAGGTCGATCATGATCCAACATCATAGGATCAGTCCAAGAGGATTTTGCATGCCGAACAAAGTAAATATATTTTTCCAATGGCTGATTTCGATTTTAATGTTAACTCAATTCTTCCTTAGAATGTTTATTGGATCGCTTATAAACTTCGAGCTTCTCATGGGGTTTCTAAAAGATTCGTGTCCAAAAAGCTAGCATTGATCTTCTTCATCAATCCTGGACCCTCATAAATCATACCGGTATAAACTTGAACCAGCTTGGCACCTGCTTGAATTTTATCGATAGCATCCTGAGCTGAAGCAATACCTCCTACACCGATAATATCCAACGTTTTACCCGATTTATCGTATAAATAACGAATTACTTCGGTCGATCGCTCTGTCAATGGGCGGCCACTCAAGCCTCCAGCACCAATATCCTCAGTAGAAATGGTCAACTTACTTCTATCTAAGGTCGTATTCGTTGCAATGACGCCATGGATTTTTGTAGTTTGGACAATTTCGAGGATATCATCCAACTGTGCATTCGTCAAATCCGGAGCTATTTTCAAAAATATAGGTCGTAAGACTGGCTTTGCTTGATTCATGACCATCAATTCATGCAATAGTTTTTGTAAGGGCGCTTTCTCTTGCAATTCGCGAAGTCCCGGCGTATTTGGCGAGCTGACATTGACTACAAAATAATCAACATGGTCGTAAAGCGCTTCAAAACAGCGCACATAATCGGAAGCAGCCTGATCATTGGGCGTGGCCTTGTTTTTACCGATATTGCCACCTATGATGATGCCGTTGCCTTTTCTTTGCTTCAAGCGCGCTGCCATGGCCAAGACACCATCATTATTAAAGCCCATGCGATTGATTAATGCTTCGTGCTTGGGTATTCTAAACAGTCGTGGCGCATCATTACCCGGTTGTCCTAAAGGCGTAACCGTTCCTATTTCTATCGATCCAAAACCTAGGTAAGCCAGCGACTCAAAATATTTTCCATCCTTATCAAAGCCCGCAGCAAGACCAACCCTATTGGGAAACTTCAGGCCAGCAACTTCAACTTCAAGGCGTTGATCCTCCAAGACAAACCATCGTTTAAATAGCCATTTCATCCCTGGAATAGCTAATGTTAATTTTAAAAGAGCCATCGTCAGATGGTGCGCCTTTTCAGGCGAAAACAAAAAGAATATGGGCTTTATGACCTGGCGATACATGGTATAAATATTGGCTTTGGGCTCAAAGATATTTCAAATTTATGAATTATTGAAGATATTCCAAACCTGAGCTAGAATTAAATGATTATTGGCAAGTGCGCTGTCTATAAAAAGACTTAAATTATAATGGAAGTTGTTTTTTAAAAGATCAAGGCAAAAAACGCAGACATTGTGGTAACTATGACAAGTATTTTTAACGATGAGATTTGAAAAAAGAACAACATTTCTTTAAGATTTTTTTGTGGACAGAGCACTAGAGCTCTGTCTATAAAAAGACTTAAATTATAATGGAAGTTATTTTTTTAAAGATCAAGGCGAAAAACGCAGGCATAGTGGTAACTATGACGAGTATTTTTAACGATGAGATTTGAAAAAAGAACAACATTTCTTTAAGATTTTTTTGTGGACAGAGCACTAGTTACACCCCTGAGTCCAAGGCCTGATGCACAAAAAACACCTACCCATTTACAAATACCTCATGGATCTTTGTATTCTTTTCAGCTTTATCAGTACATTTGCCTAACAAAAAATTTAAACATGAGATTTTATATGCTTTTCGTCTTCGCCCTATTGTTGGTAGCTTGCAAAAATCAAAATACTAAGGTCGAAGATCCGACATCCGCGACGGAAGTTGAAGATTCACCTTTATATCAAAAAATTATGGCTATGCATGATGCAGTCATGCCTGAGTTATCCACTATTCATCGATTAAAAAAAGAATTGGAATCAATGGATACTCCAGAAAATACAGCGATTATAGGCGCAAAAATCAAGATGCTCGATGAGGCAGATGATGCTATGATGAGTTGGATGGCCATGTTTAAATTGCCGGATGACCCAACCCAAAACGAAACCTACCTTAGGGAAGAAGTTGTCAAAATGAGAACCGTGAGTGATATGATGCATCAAGCCATTGAAGATGCGAGTGCCACCATAGAAGAACTGAAGAAATCCTAATGCTCTAAATTATAATGGAAGTTGTTTTTTTGATGATCAAGGCAAAAAAACGCAGGCATAGTGGTACCTATGGTGCGTTTGAAAAAAGAACGACATTTCATTAAGATCCTTTTATTGACAGAATACAAGTTTTAAGTATTTCTTAATTGGAAGATTAAAAACAAACTTTCAAATAATAGTGTTCTATTAATCAATCATTTATTAACGACATGAAGCACCCAATTAAACACACTTTACTGGCTGGATTGATTTTCTTCAGCTTGCAATTATCCGCACAATTTGGCGTACGTTTAAAATACAACAGCAGTAGTTTTCCAAACTATGAAAAGCATTTTAACCAAAGTTTCCAAACGGATAACAAAGCCGTTTTTAATAACGGCATGGAAGCAGGAGTCGATTATTGGTTTCGATTAAAAAAGCAGCGAATAGAGTTTATGCCAGAATTAGCCTACAGCCTTGCCAGTACTACTTTTAATGCCGCAAAAGGGCTTGATAAGGTCAGTTTGACCGGGATGCACTTTAATTTTCATACCCATATTTATGCGCTTGATATGGAAGGCGATTGCAATTGTCCGACATTCTCAAAGCAAGGTGCTTCTTTCAACAAAGGATTATTTTTTCATGTCACACCCGGGATAGGATACTATTCGACTGGAACCAAGATTCGAGAAGATGACTTAACTCCGATCAACTATAAAGATGCAAAATCGCTCGTTTTTAGAGCAGGCGTAGGTATCGGTTTGGATTTAGGTGTTAGTGACTTGCTGACGATTACTCCGATTTTATCCTACTACTTCCATACTAAAATGGATTGGGAAGGCATACCAAGCGTAGGCGATTTCGATATATATCATAGGGTTTCAGACAATCAAAAACTTTTACAATTAACGGTAAGATTGGGCTTTAGGCCGGATTACACTTCGGGAAGACGTTACCGATAAAGGAAGTAAATTGCAATAGTATGCAGACGCCTTTGGCATTAAGTCACGAATTTGCAGGAGTTTTAGATCAACTGGAATATACGCATGATCACCTATTTATAACGGGACGTGCAGGTACCGGAAAATCCACCTTGCTTCAAGTATTTAGAAACACCACCAAAAAAAGAGTTGTCGTTTTAGCACCTACGGGCGTGGCTGCACTCAATGTTAGAGGACAGACGATACATTCCTTTTTTGGATTTCCTCCAAGGATTATTCATCCAAAAGAGATAGAACGTCGAAAAAACTTTCGAATGTATCAAAACATAGATATGATTATCATTGATGAAATATCTATGGTTCGCGCAGATTTACTTGATAATATTAATTACTTCTTAAAGAAAAACCGCCAAAACAACCAGCCTTTTGGAGGTGTGCAAATGATATTTTTTGGAGATTTATTCCAATTGCCGCCAGTAGTCTCTACCCTACCCGAACGCACGTATTTTAGCACCTATTACACATCACCTTATTTTTTTTCGGCCAACGCCTTCCACGAGATTGAGCTCAAAATGGTTGAACTTACCCACGTTTATCGCCAAGAAGAACGCAGTTTTATACAATTGCTTGACAATATCAGGCTCAATCAAATGGATTATGACGACTTCATGTATCTCAACGAAAGGCATCAACCTATTCCCAAAGATCGGTCCTTCTTTATCACGCTGTCGGCACGAAACGATATTGCCAATCGCATCAACGAAAACGAACTCAACGCCATCACAGAACCAGCCGTTCAATTTCAAGCGGTAGTTTCCGGCGAATTTAACCCACAATTATACCCAACAAGCCTAAACCTCATCTTGAAAAAAGGCGCTCAAGTCATGTTCGTCAAAAACGACCTTCAAAAGCAATACGTCAATGGCACTATAGGTATCGTCGATGAAGTAACAGAAGAACGCATCACGGTGCGAATCCTTGAAAATAACGATGATGAAAAAATCATTACCGTGGATCAACAAGAATGGGAGATCATCCGCTACGAAATGAATCCAAGCGAACCCGGGCAAATATCGTCCAAAGTAGTAGGTGCATTCAAGCAGTATCCGCTAAAGTTGGCTTGGGCGATAACCATTCATAAAAGTCAGGGAAAGACCTTTGACCGAGTCATCATCGACATGGGACGAGGCGCCTTTGAAAGTGGGCAAACCTACGTGGCTCTTAGCCGATGTACAACCCTAAGCGGAATCATTCTCACTCAACCTATCACCAACAAGGATATCATCGTTGATGAGCGGATCTCAGAATATTACACGCAAATCCGCTATCTCAGCTAATCAATACTTCTGAAAAGGCAAAGATTGCATAATATTTTTTACCTGAATACTGAGGATATAATTTCCGACAGGCAACGCATCGATACTGACACTACGTTCAAACTTATCCACTATACCAATATTTTGTTCTATAGCATGCATCAGCCTTCCATCCATTGTATAGATAGCAATCTTCACATCCTCAAGTGGTTGTTGGCAAGATATCGAAATATTCAGAAAATCACTCGTAGGATTAGGATACAATTCGTACCCAATGGTATTTTCCCTGGTGTTAAAAATAGTTCCCGTTGTTTTCGTTTTTTCAATTTCCCATGTTACAGTATTGAAGTGGGTTTTGCTATGTCCGTCCACTCGTAAAAGGTGCGTAGTGTCTGTAACTATGGCAGTAAGGTTATGCTTTCCGAAAGACAATACTTTCTGATCTAAAACGATGGAATCTGTATCCTTGGCTATATCTTCATTATCCAGTATCCATTGGATATGTAGTGTATTTGGCTTCGGCTTTATGAGCTCTGTAAGATGATAAGTCTGTAGCGAATCCTCGACTTTGACAAAATTTCCAACTGGGTAATAACTGACGATTGGATTAACTAACACATGGATTCTCTCTATGATTGTTTCAACACATACATTACAAAACGGTGTATTCAATACACGCATTTTACAGTTTTGGTGCGGTCGATACCACATTGAGGCTACATCTCCACAACAATGCTGATAAATACCAATACCATCATTGCCCATCCAATTGCGCCATTTAACCTTGTCCGGATCTGTCTCTTTCGTCATATTGGCACCTTCTCTGGCGTAAATATCACCAGCCCAATATTCGTCTGTAAGTTTTGCAAATGAATGCCCTATTTCGTGGATAGCTACTTCAGCACTATTTTTATCAGTAGTAAGTGTGGCATAGGTACCTCCACTACCACCGTAATACGGCGAATTTACCAAAATGATTACCTGATCATAATTAGGAAAATTACTAGCTAATACCTGAACGACCCTAGAATAATTCCCTGGAACTATCAACCTGTGAATTCCACCATTATCAAAGCTCGATTTGAAGTAATTGTCTGGATTAGATACAGGTACTTTTGCTGTATTGCAATCCGGGGCAGTATTAGGATGGATAGCTCCTGATTCGTTAGAAATCACTTGAATAGCGAAGGCATTAAAATAATTACTATACTGATTCCAAGGTGTCTGCCCAAACATATAGCTTATAATATTTTGTGCATCGAGTATAAATTTATCCTGTTCAGATGCCGTGTAACCATCGCCCATAAATACGAAGTTGATAAATTTTTCACTACTCCCGTTAAAAAACAAAGTATCAACTTGAAATTTTTGAGCATCAACACCCACATTCCAACCAAAATAAAAAACTAATATTGCTATCCAGGCTTTCATATTATTATATCTTTATGGTGGCTAATTCTTTTTTACCTATGCTGTTTATTGTCTCGTAGATTTTAAGTTTTATTTCTGGCATTTTGGCTTGTATCCTAATGAAGAAATCTTCCTGTGTCAGTTTTAAGTTCTTAGACTTCATCTCACCGTCTTCATCATATTCAACCCGTTTATATAGGGGATGCTCCATAGTAAAGTGTCTAACTATCTTGTCCTTTTCGATGACTTCGAAGGTCAAAAAATTGCCCTGATCCCAATCCGGAATGTAATCTTCTTTAAAGGTACCGTCCGTTTTTACTAGGTCTAAAACCTCTATATTTGTTTTTTGCTTGACGGTATCATGGCTTATCCTGAAAACGACAAACACTATTTCGTCTTTAGGCTGAGTGGCCTCAGGCTGATTTAGCTTAGAGGTACTGCAAGCATGCATTAAAAACAAAAAAAGGAGTATTCCACAAAGGGCTATATATTGCTTTTTGACCATATCCACATCATGTTGTCAATTAGATATAAAATAATATCTATTGGTAATCTAAAAGTTACTAATACAAAGTTAATCAAATTTAACTTGTCAGCAAATTATTCATTCTTTAACAAAACAAAAAAACAAAAAAAGTGAAACTTAATTTCCTCCTAATGATTCTAGGAGCTCGGCAATATTAGAGATATTGTAATATACCTTATCCTGATATACGATGACCGGCATCGTAACAGATCCGCCTTTAAAACCTGCCTCTTCCAACTTATTAAACATCAAAGTCGAATTTGGATAATGGATCGAAGTATTCAATTCTAAGTATGGGATATTTTTATCATTCAGATATTTAGTAGCGAAAGAACACCTTCCACAACCATCCTTGGTAAAAACATTAATTTTACTAGGATTAATTTCGATACCGGTCGTTTTTGAATGTTCTGTACCTGTTGCTTTAATAGGATTAGCTCGTGGTACACTATAAGAAACCGATAAATTATAGGATTGCTCTACACCTGATATTTGAGTCAACACAAAGGCCAAAGCCTTGCTATTGGCATCTACTCGAACCGTATATGGAAACGAAACTTCCGCAGTGTATCCATGGATTTCTGCTAATATCCTTAATTCGACCGTACTATTGCTATTATTTTCAGCATAGACATACACTTGATTATCAATGCGTTCTTCTGACAATGACACTTCTTGTTGTGCAGATGCAACAAATGCTAGTATTAGACAACTCAACAACCCTATTAATGACTTCATATCTGATTCAACCTTTAATCTTCTAGTTTTAAAACTTGTAAAAATGCCTTTTGAGGTACTTCTACGTTACCAATCTGACGCATTTTCTTCTTACCCTTCTTCTGTTTTTCTAGGAGTTTACGCTTTCGCGAAATATCACCACCATAACATTTAGCGGTTACATCCTTACGTAATGCAGAGATGGTTTCTCGCGATATAATCTTAGCACCAATAGAAGCTTGAATAGCTATCATAAACTGTTGTCTAGGAAGTAATTCCTTCAGTTTAATGCACATTTTCCTACCGATATATTCTGCTTTGGCACGGTGGACAAGCGACGACAAAGCATCCACAGGTTCACCATTCAAGCGGATATCCAACTTCACCAAGTCTGATGCCCGATAGTCTATCGGATGATAGTCAAAAGATGCATATCCTCTGGAAATGGACTTCAATCGGTCATAGAAGTCAAAAACAATCTCTGCCAATGGCATTTCAAAAGTAAGCTCTACCCTTTCCGTTGTCAGATACGTTTGCTTATTGAGCGTACCTCGCTTTTCCATGCAAAGCGTCATTATGGATCCTATATACTCGGGTTTTGTAATGATGTTGGCACGGATATATGGTTCTTCGATTTTTTGAATCAATGTAGGATCGTCGAGGTCATTAGGCGTATTAATGACTGTCTTAACGCCCTTGTGGTCATACGAATAATAAGATACGTTAGGTACTGTCGTGATGACTTCCATATCAAATTCCCTAGAAAGCCGCTCTTGGATAATCTCCAGATGGAGCATACCCAAAAAGCCACACCTAAAACCAAATCCAAGCGCTATGGATGATTCCGGCTCAAAGATCAAGGAGGCATCATTCAGTTGCAATTTTTCAAGGCTATCTCTTAAATCTTCAAAATCTTCATTTTCAATCGGGTAAATACCGGCAAAAACCATGGGCTTGACCTCTTCGAAACCATGAATGGCCTCCAAACAAGGCTTGTCGTGATGGGTAATGGTATCTCCTACTTTAATCTCTCGGGACTCTTTGATGCCTGTAATGATGTAACCGACATTGCCCGCTGACAATACGTCCTTCGGCACTTGATTCATCTGAAGGATGCCGATTTCATCTGCATCATAAACCTTCCCAGTATTAAAAAACCGCACTTTCTCGCCCTTTTTGATCGTACCATTGAGCACTCTAAAATAGGCGATTACACCTCTGAATGAGTTGAACATGGAGTCAAAAATCAAGGCTTGAAGTGGTGCTTGAGGGTCTCCTTCCGGTGATGGTATTCGATCTACGATAGCTGCCAATAATGCCTCTATGCCAATACCCGTCTTGCCGCTGGTAAGTAAAATATCTTCTTTTTTACAACCTATCAGATCCATCACTTGATCCGAAACCTCATCAATCATCGCCGAATCCATGTCCACTTTATTCAAAACAGGGATGATTTCCAAATCATTTTCAATGGCTAAATATAGATTAGATATAGTCTGAGCTTGAATCCCTTGAGTCGCATCCACTAACAATAACGCACCTTCACAAGCCGCTATCGACCTACTAACTTCATAGGAAAAATCGACGTGTCCCGGCGTATCTATCATATTGAAAGTATATTTTTGACCGTCTGAATGTTGGTAATACATCTGGATGGCGTGACTTTTAATCGTAATACCTCGCTCCCGCTCTAAATCCATATCGTCCAAAGCTTGATTTTGCATATCTCGCTCTGATATGGTTTTGGTAAATTCTAAAAGTCTATCTGACAAGGTACTCTTACCGTGGTCAATATGGGCAATAACACAAAAATTTCTTATATTCTTCATCGCCGCAAAGATAATTTAATCCCTGATAACTATACTACAACTACTTTAAAAAAAATATAAGGATACGCATACTATATTTGTTTAATGCAATTTGATTTCTATAAAAAATCACTTTTAAATAATATGTTGGTTCTAATTTTATACTTCTATTCATAGCATTGGCTGCCAACTTCCATAAAATACAGAAAAGACATTGACTGATTATTTGTGATGCTCAATATTTATAAAATCGTCAATCAAAAAAATAATTTTCAATTTAAACAATTTACTATTAACAATGGATTAAATTGTTGATTTGTGGAATCGTTGGATTTGTCGAGTTGGATTAATTGGTGGATTTA
>JAIXKS010000005.1:121515-123880 GCA_026928325.1 Chitinophagales bacterium
AATTGGTGGATTTATAGGTTTAAGGGTTTATACGTGTAAGAGTTTAATTTTTACTCTGATAAGCTTAGTGTCCTCACTAAGTTTGACATTAGCGTTTGTCGTCCCGACAACATGAACGAATAAATGCCATTTGGATCTATTGGTTTAAAGGTTTATCCGTGTTTCGTTAAGATTTTTTTGTTGACAGGGCACTATTTACTTTAGATAAGCTTATGGATATAAGATATTTATCATCGGGCATTTATTATATCATGATTACGGATAAACAACAAACCAAACCACAGCGATTTGTAAAGTTATAAAAAGTAGGGTGATTCATTTCTAAGAAACAAAGTGTTGTTCAACCTATCATATCACACATATTTCTCATAATAATCATCGAGCCATAATTGATATAAATTTGTGAATCTACCGATTCCACCGATTAATTATCATAGTAAAACTATACTTTGGTATTAATAATCTCTACCTGATCTACATCGAAGATTGCCTTTCCGGCAAATTTCATGATGACATTGACTGTAGTAATCACATCTTTCTGACAATAGGTCACGATCCTGTCTATATCTTGATCATCCCAAAACACGCTGCCGACCATACTACCGTCAATATCGTCTTTAGGCGACGGGATACCCAACGTAGTACTCAATAATCCAAGGGATGTATAATTTTTATAATCACCAAATCGCCACATTTCCAAAGTATCCAAAAGATGGTTGGTTTGCCATGGTTTTTTTCCACTTATATCCAATATCGGAGGAAACGGCACACCTTGTATGACCATCCTACGACATAAAAAAGGAATATCGAACTCCTTAATGTTATGACCACAGATGCTGCTATTCTCAGGATTATTGTAGTGATTGGTCAAGAGCGAAGAGAAATCATGGAGGATGGTCTTTTCGTCTTCTCCCGCTAATGACTTGATACGGACTCGTACAGGTTCGTCTCGCTCAAAGTGCAAAAATCCCATCGAAATACAAACAACTTTCGAAAACTCTGCAAATATCCCGGCCTTATTCAGGTATAAAGCTTCAGCGCTAAGTTTGCTTTCCTCTTCAGGTGCATACTTTTTAATCTGTTCGGCTTTGATATCCCAAAACCGTTTTTTATCCTCAGGCATAGAAAGATAGTCGGGATATTCGCTAACGGTTTCGATGTCGATAAATAAACATCTTTTGAAATTTTGAACATTTAAAAACATAATTACTAGGGTTTTCACGGATAAAAAAATAAGGTTAATTCTCCATTTTTCACTCGAAAGATACAACAATAAACAATATGTTAGTATATTTACCTCGTTAAATTAACATAATAATAGAATAACATGAGTACAAAACAAAATTTTCAGGCCATTGCAGTCACAATTATTATAGCTCTTTTAGGATTAAACGGGTATCAATGGTATGTTAATGACAAACTTACTTCCAATCTCCAAGTTCAAAAATCAGAAACTTTAGAACTTCAAAAGATTCAGGAAGAGTTGGATCAAGATTATCAGGCTGCATTAGAAAGCCTCGAAGAAATGAGAGGCACAAACGAACAGTTAAATGCATTGATAGATCAGCAAAAAGAAGATTTGCGGGTTCAGAAAGAAAAAATCAATAATCTTATTTGGACAAAAAAGGAATTGGATAAAGCAAAAGAAGAGATTCAAAGCCTCAATACCAATGTTGCTAAATACCTTTCAGATCTTCAAAAATTAAAAGAAGAAAATAAAGAATTGACAAGCCAAAATCAACAACTTACTTTACGGGTAGAAGAAGAAATCAGCGCAAAAGAAAATATCATTTTAGAAAAAAATGAGCTAGCACAAGAAAAAGAAGAACTTTCCAAAACTAATGCCTTATTAGGATCAAAAGTGGATATGGCCAATGCGGTGAAAATCAACTTTTTAGAAGTAAAAGGTTATGAAATCAAAAAGAATGGAAAGATTAAGGAAAGGACAAAGGCAAAAGATGTACAGATGTTACGCATTTGCTTCTTGACAGAAACCAATATGGTTACTGCTTCCGGCACGAAGAAGTTTTATATACGTGTCATCAGCCCACAAGGCGAGACGATCTTCCTTGAGGATAATGGAAGTGGCGTAATCACTAATAAGGCAGACAATACGCAGGTACGATACACAACATCTGGTGATATTGACTATAAAAACGAAGACACCAATGCTTGTATGGATTGGTCTGTACCGCTCCAGTTGGTGAAAGGAAAATATAATGTTGAAATGTTCAATAATGGCTTCCTAGTAGGCAAAAATACTTTTACGTTAAAATAGATTAAACCCATTTTAAACCATTGAGCGCGGACGAGCACTAGTGCTCTGTCTATAAAAAGACTTAAATTATAATGGAAGTTATTTTTT
>JAIXKS010000005.1:124022-171373 GCA_026928325.1 Chitinophagales bacterium
ATAATGGAAGTTATTTTTTTAAAGATCAAGGCAAAAAACGCAGACATAGTGGTAACTATGACGAGTATTTTTAACGATGAAATTTGAAAAAAGAACGACATTTCATTAAGATTTTTTTGTGGACGGAGCACTAGTAGTTATTGTCCGCTCTTTTTTTTTTAAAAAAAAAGTATATACCGTTATATACTCAAACTGAACTTCCTACTCGTCTTTGAGTATATTCCGGCTAATGACTAGCTTTTGGATTTCCGAAGTGCCTTCTCCTATGGTACAAAGCTTAGAATCTCTATAATACTTCTCGACCGGAAAGTCCTTAGTATATCCATATCCTCCAAATATCTGAACCGCATCCGTTGCAATTTGAACACTAATTTCAGAAGCATAATACTTGGCCATAGCGGACGTAGTTGTCACCGGCAATCCTTCATTTTTGAGGTGTGCCGCCTTTCTAATAAGCAATTCAGCCGCTTGGATTTTTGTTTCCATATCCGCCAACTTAAAACCAATAGCTTGAAAATCAGCAATTGGCCTTCCGAATTGTTCTCTTTCTTTAGCATATTTAACGGAAGCCTCGTATGCACCTTTTGCAATACCTAAAGCTAGGGCAGCAATACTGATACGGCCACCATCGAGGACTTTCATAGCCTGGATAAAGCCTTCTCCAACTTCACCTAATATCTGAGATTTATGAACACGACAATTATCAAAAATCATTTCGGCTGTTTCGGAGGCACGCATTCCAAGTTTATTTTCCTTCTTACCCGCTAAAAATCCTGGTGTTCCGCGTTCTACCACAAATGCAGTAATACCACGACTGTCGAGTAATTCGCCTGTACGAACT
This sequence comes from Chitinophagales bacterium, assembly GCA_026928325.1. Classification (GTDB taxonomy): domain Bacteria; phylum Bacteroidota; class Bacteroidia; order Chitinophagales; family Saprospiraceae; genus OLB9. The sequence continues at coordinate 124,864 of JAIXKS010000005.1, forward strand.
AAAACGACCGCAACATCACCACTAATACCATGGGTAATCCAATTTTTAGAGCCATTGATCACCCAATAATCCCCATCTTGAACACCAACACACTTCATCCGCATCGCATCAGAACCCGTATTGGCTTCTGTCAATCCCCATGCGCCAATCCACTCGGCAGTAGCTAACTTGGGGAGATATTTTTTCTTCTGTTCCTCGCTTCCAAATGCCAATATATGACCGGTACAAAGGCTATTGTGCGCAGCCAAACTCAACCCAACAGATCCGCAAACTTTGGCGACTTCTACGATAACACTGACATATTCCTGATATCCTAAGCCTGACCCTCCATAAGCTTCAGGTACAACAACGCCCATAAAGCCTAAACTACCTAATCCCTTCATGGTATCGACCGGAAAAATCTGCGCCTCATCCCATTCCATGACGTGCGGCAAGATATGTTGTTGGGCAAATGTCCGAGCTGCCTCTTCTATCATCGTCAGGTTTTCTATTGTATTCTGTTGCATATTTTCTACAATTAAAATCGTTGATTATTTAGAATTTCCGCAAAGATAAAATTTTAAGATGAATTATCCAACTCATTCATAGACACGTTATCAATTCGATAAAAATCGATAATTCGTTAATAAAAAAAGACGTCGGATCCGCTAAGGTACTTGAATCACTACAAATATTTACTAGTGCTCTTCTATAAAAAGACTTAAATTATAATGGAAGTTATTTTTTTTAAAGATCAAGGCGAAAAACGCAGGCATAGTGGTAACTATGGCGAGTATTTTTAACGATGAGATTTAGAAAAAGAACGACATTTTATTAAGATTTTTTTGTGGACAGAGCACTAGATAGAAGTTTTATAAACCACTCAAGTAAAAAGTCTAACCTATCATCATTCACCATTAATCATTAATCATTAACCATGAATCATTAACCATTATCCATGAGATACTATCTTTGTGATTTCAAATCGAATAAAAGGCTTATGGCCTTCCATTTTTAAAACTTTTTAAAACAAAATCAGATGTCTCAGATTCAGGAATTTAACGATTATAGAAAGCGGATGAACGACCGTATAATGGAAGCAGACAACGTTGTGCTCAAACGTTTTTTCAGCTTAGACAACCAAACGTATCAAGCGGGCGCCCTCTCTGTCAAGACCAAAGAATTGTTGGGTCTTGTCGCTTCTATGGTTCTACGCTGTGACGATTGCATCAAATACCATTTAGGCACAGCGCATAAAGCAGGAGTGACGTCAGAAGAAATATTTGAGGTAATGGCTATTGCCAATATGGTCGGAGGTTCTATCTGTATTCCTCATACAAGGAGAGCCGTCGAATATTGGGATGCCTTACAACAGCAAAAGTCATAAGCGATATTATCTCAATCGATCCATCGACCGAACTGTATTGTCATCTTTTCGAATAAACTTCGAAGCCAAGGCAGAAAAGATCAGGCTGATAATAGGCATACCGATACCGGCACTTTCGCTGATGGTTTCGGCCCCTTGATCCGTGGTACCTTCGTTAAAAACTAAGATAATCGCCAATACTATCAATAAGATGGACAACACAATAACCAGATTAGAAAGTTTAACCTGGACGCTCCTATTATTGTACAAAAATATAGCAATCAAGCTGACAGCACCGCCCAAAACAGTCAAAACAATCAAGATTGGATTATCTGTAATGTCATAGACCAAATCATCGAATATATGCGGAATCGCCACGGTACTAGTAGCAAATGGCAAGGCAAACAAACTAAAAAACGCTAGTCCTGCAAGCAGTAAAAATATACTTTGGAGTCTCTGTATCATATAACTTCTAATTTTTATTAAATTTGAGCCAAATTTGGCGCAAGATAATGAATTATAGTTTTTGGGAAAAATATTTTATCGAATCTCCTTCAGAAATTACGATTATAGGAGCCGGAATCGTAGGTTTAAGTACTGCCATCTCCATCAAAGAACGGTATCCTGAAGTTTCCGTAAAAATCTTAGAACGAAGTACTTCGCCCAATGGTGCAAGTACCAAAAACGCAGGTTTTTCTTGCTTTGGATCTGTTTCGGAGTTGCTTGACGATATCGAGCACATCGGCGAAGAAGCCTGTATGGAAATCGTAAAAATGAGATGGTACGGCCTAAAAAAACTCAAAGAAAGAGTTGGTATTGAAAATATGGAGTACCATCATGTCGGCGGCACAGAATTATTTGACAAAAATGACCTGCAAACCTTTGAAAAATGTCAAAGTCAAAGCGACCAACTCAATGAAATGCTAGAGGATCATCTCGGAATAAAAACTTGCTATCAAGTACAACGCAACCATCAACTAGGCGCATTTCATGATTATCACTTATTTAATGCTTACGAAGGGATCATCAATCCAGTCAAAATGATGCATACTTTGCACCGTATGGCCGTTCAACTTGGTGTACAAATCTTCTACGGTCATACCATTGACGATATCAACATGGGAGATTATACACTTTCCACTGTTGAAGGCTTGAACATCCACTTTCAGAAACTCATCATCTGCACGAATGGGTTTACTAGGCGGCTCTTGCCAAATATAGAAGTCAATCCCGCAAGAAATCAGGTACTCATGACAAAGCCACTATCTAACAATCCTTTAAAATCCGGCTATCATTTCGACCGAGGATACTTGTATTTTCGACCGTTTCAAGACCGAATTTTACTCGGTGGTGGTCGCAATATGGATCTATCTGGAGAAACGACGGATGCGTTCGGTCATTCTATAATCATTCAAGACTATCTTTGCGAACGACTTGAGTTGATCTATCCCGGCGCTTCTCAGCAAATAGATTGTTGGTGGAGTGGCATCATGGGTGTAGGAGAATCAAAAAAACCATTAACTACTTGGATCCATGACGATATCCTCACCGGTATCAGGCTTGGAGGCATGGGCGTAGCCATTGGTAGTCATCTCGGTGAGCAACTTGCGGAGAAAGTTTTATTTAATGGATAATTGAGAATGGACAGTGGAAAGTGGACAGTGGACAGTTGAAAGTGGAAAGTGGAAAGTTGAAAGTTCATAACTCATGACTCATAACTAATTACCTAATAACCTCATTACCCAATAACCTCATTACCTAATAACCCAATCACCATTTAAACAAAAGGTTAAAATTACGTTATAAAAGGCAGTATCGTAACAACTTTTCCTTACTTTTGCGTTTTTAAACCAGACCATGCGATAAAATCTTGTTATCATACTTGCAAGAACCGAATCCAAGATCATCGTGATTCACACCAATATTTAATAATAGATTTTTATCAAAACAGCGTTTAAATTTGATTTTTTAACTTTTTAAATACCAATATGAAATTTAGATTATTAATCATGATGGCTGCCACCTTCATATACATGACAGCCAGCGCACAAAAAAACAAACAAAACAACAGTATGGATAAAGAATTTTTGATGGCACAGCCAGAAGGCATGTATGCTAAATTTGAAACTAGTAAAGGTGATATTTACACGACCCTAGAATTTAAAAAAACACCGATGACTGTCGCCAACTTTGTAGGATTGGCAGAAGGTACACTCTCCAATACGGCTAAGGAGCCGGGTATTCCTTACTACGATGGATTAAAATTCCATAGAGTCATTCCTAACTTTATGATTCAAGGAGGATGTCCATTAGGTACAGGAACAGGAGGACCAGGATACAAATTTGATGATGAATTTGACGAAAGTCTAAAACATACAGGTCCTGGCATACTAAGTATGGCTAATGCGGGACCGGGTACCAATGGGTCTCAATTTTTCATCACCCATGTGGCTACGCCTTGGTTGGATGGTAAGCACTCTGTATTCGGCCATGTAGTAAAAGGGCAAGATGTCGTAGATGCCATCGCTCAGAACGATACGCTAAAATCTGTCAAAATATTAAGAAAAGGAACCGAGGCAGAAGCCTTTGATGCACCGGCAGTTTTCGAATCTGTCAAAATGATGACAGCAAAAAAAGCTGAAGAAAAAGCTGCACAAATGCGCGCAGCCGCCGAAGCTATTCAAAAAGAGTTTACCAATAGTACACCAAGCGGACTCAAATATATCGTCATTAAAGAAGGAGAAGGTAAGCAGCCATCTTCTCCAGCTACTAATGTAACAGTGCATTACACAGGAACTTTCCTCGATGGAAAAGTATTTGATTCGAGTGTACAACGTGGACAGCCTATAGATTTTAATCTTAATCAGGTAATTCCGGGATGGACAGAAGGCGTACAGTTAATGAAAGAAGGTGGCAAATACAAGTTTTATATCCCATATCAATTGGCGTATGGTGAGCGTGGTTACCCAGGTGCCATTCCACCAATGAGCGATTTGATTTTTGAAGTGGAGTTGATCAAAGTTAATGAATAATTTCAGCAACTGCTCTATCTAATAGTTAATATAAAAAAGCCTTTTCGATTGGAGAGGCTTTTTTTTATTAGCCTCAATAAAAATCACATAGACACGATTAACCTACAACTCCAATGTTATTACTGATTGGGCTACCTTAACTCCTAATTATGGCGCGGTTTTTTTTAAATATTTATCGATTACATTCATCCTTAATCTTTAAATAGGTTTACACGCTTTGTGGTAACTAATTATATTACTTATTACAATTGGCTTCTTATCCGTTGTTATGGGAAGCCCTTTTACCTGCCAAAGCAAGCATCTTCTCTGGCTGCTATATTCTTATCCAACATACCTTTTGCATCGGCCTGAACAGGGAAAAAGCAACCCTTTTGCTCTTTGAAATAAGCAGCGTCTTTATCGCAATGTATGACACATGCTTTTCCTTTAAATGAACGATCTTCATTACCAAAATTGACCGGTTCATTGAATACAATCTCATACCAAAACCCACCTTTATGTAATGTGTTATCGCCAAGATTTTGATCATTCCGGGATTTTCTCCCATCCCAGCCATAAGTACCTTCCGGATATAAATAATATTCATACATCTGGTGTATCAGCGTGCTGTCTTCGAGCGTGTAAATAAATACACCCTGAATCTTATCTACCCCGCTTGAAAAATATGGCTGCCACACGTCATTAATACCGTCATTATTTGGCGTGAAAGCATTGGGAACAAAAAGATACTGACCTGAAATAAACCTATGCTCTACGGATTCAGCACCACAACATGATTTATATTCCGGAATAGCTGTGATATTAGAGGCATCATCCTGGCTACAAGCCGAAAATGAAAACAACAAATAAATGTACAAGAGAAATAAATTTAAACTTTTCATGATTACTAATTTTACTTTGATATAATTAATTTTGCTGATTTTCTAAAGCCTTGTGCATGTAGCACAATATAATATTGTCCTGAAGGTAAATGCATAAGGTCGATGTCATCATTGCTTATTAGCAAATGCTCAATGAACTTACCGTCCATTGATATCAGATCTACTTTGTTATCAAAATATTGATCCTGATTTTTGAACCGAAAAACCCCGGTTGACGGGTTAGGATAGATTATTAATTCTGATAATTCATGATCTGTTACAGAAGTGCTGTACGCAATATCGCCATATACCTGAGCCAATATCTCGCTTTCTTGTTTTGGAATAGAAACCATACATAATTGTCTTTTTATCCTGTTCCCTGCTGAGTCGTAAGTAAAGCAGGCTTGGGACATTAAATTGTTTGATACTATAATCAATAAAATAAAATGTAACAGTCTCATTGTTTAATATTTTTAATGTTTGAATAAATGTGAATCTCTTTATTACTATGCATCGGGAATATACATTTATAGGATTTTTGTAGCTCTATAGTTCCGGGTGTATGAATGATAGAATAAACAATCGACGTATTTCTTACTTTACTGGCCGGATATTTGAATCTGTACTCAAAAGATTGGACATGGTCTGATTCATTATTCAATAGTATTTCTTCTTTTTTGCCCAATTGTATCTTGAGTGTTTCAATCGGTTTAAGTACAGCATATACAGAAAGCTCTAAGTCACCAAAGAACCCCTTATCTACAAAAAAATCCAGACGATTTGGTATATTAAACGTCATTGGATCATTGTCAATGCAGTTAAAACAGGTTCTTTGTGCAAATTCTAATTCTGCAGAACTTAATGGTTCTACGGAGATATTGTCTATAAAATAGTAATTGTCTAATGAAGGAAAATCATTAAGCTTATTTCCAATGTAACTTCGAACTACATTGCTTTTTATTTTTGATAAAAAAAGTTGAGAGCCTATTACTAACTGTTTACTATTTATACGTTCAAATTGTTCAATTATTTTTTCATCATTCTTATAACTAAATAGTCCAAAAGTGATGAATTTTTCTCCTCCCTTAGCTCTGTAAATTGACTCTACCTTGAACCAATTGGTAGAAGTAAACTCATTTTCAATTTGATAATCTGCATATACTTTGTTTTCCTTAAATAAAGTATGATAGTACGGAGCAAGTTTATTTATTTCTTTTTTACTACTTTTAAATGGTATTGAATCCTGTGAAAACTTATAACCGAACCCTTTTGAAACGTATGTAGTGTCACCGCCTAAAAAACGAAGGTAAAAAGTTATTTTATAATATTTATTTATTTCTAATTTCTTACTTAACCTTCCAGTAATATGTTCAACAGACCCATAAAATGACACTAAACCTAATCCCGCACAATACTTTCCTGATTGAACATCTATACAATTCCAGATCGGATCATAGTTTTTTATATGTTGATCATCACATGCGGAAGTATCTCTATAAATATCGGGAGTACAATCAGTAGGTATAATCCATTCTCTAGCGTAAAATGAATCCATGCTTATATGAAAATTACCAACTTTAGAAATAACATTTTCAAAATCTCCATTCAATAGAAGGTTCTGTGCATGAACCTGCACCACATTTAAACATGTGATTACCAAAATAAAAACCCTGCCCATGATCTATGATTTCCTTTGATTATTAAATATGAAGAAGGTCTGAGCGCTTGAATATATTGTAAAATTAAGGTGAACAAAATTAAAGTTTTCATAATACGTATATTTTAAAATTTAGTGTTCAAAAATTCAAATGAATTGTTCGGTTTTAGATTATCTAAACAACTATTTATATAATTTTCCGTTAAAAACGTTCTTTTAATTTTTCTATCAAATATCTTAATGTTATTAACACCACAACTTATAAAAAAAAGTAAAAAATAATATTTAGAAATCAAAATTTTCATCGTACAAAACTAAATTATTGGTTTTATAATTAATGATTATTTTAATTCTACTAAACTATTTGATTTTAATTGATCATAAATATACAATTTACTATCGTTCATATAGAAATATACTTTACTTAACTCTTGGTAGGGAAGTATAAAGACTTCTTTTGGTTGTGTATTTATAATTAAGTCAAATAATTTATTATAATCGTTATAACCCTTTGTATATATGAATCTTCCATCGCTAATCCCAATAATCCTATTATCTTCTACGATTAAACTAATTGCTTCTTGTATATTTGAATTTTTTAGTAATATTGGTTTCAATTTAGTGATAATTTTAGAATTTGCTATTTCTTGTTCATTAATGTCTAATCTATAATACCTTATATGTATAAACTCAACTTTCTTTGGTATTTTAATATTTTGATTTTTTAACAAGTTTATTGTATGTTGGTCAAGGACATCTATCTGTCCCGTTTCATAAACAAATGGCTTAGTTTTACAATTAAAAAAACTAATTGCCAAAATAAAAACTATTAATTTCTTCATATTTTTTTATTTCTATGGTATTATTCTGACAATTCCAAATGCATTTCTAAGTGTACCAGTTGAATAAGATTGAATTGCCCCTGTGGCAGGATTCATAGCATTATACAATGTTTTAGTAAACACATCACCATTAACTTTTTGAAATGTTTTTGAAACAACATTATCTAGCACAACACTATGTCCCACAGGTCCCCCTGTATTTAACCCAATAGCAATTCTCTCTCCTTTATTCATTAGATCAGGGATATGGTCAATATTTATAGGGTCTAATCCTCCAACTTTGTGACCGCTTTTCACACTATATTTCATCCAATAATCTCTCATACTTAATGGGTCATTTTCAGCAGTTGTTTCTGGAAACCAATTTCTACCATCTTCCTGAGTAATCCCTCCACCCAAAGACCTATCAACTGCTTCACCAGAAGCGGGTAAACAATTATTTTTTCCTTTTTGAGTAACCGAAGGAATATTTTGATCTACTAAAACGGTTTCATTGATTGTTCGAATTCCATTCCAAAAATTCCTTTTGTCAACAGCCGCCTTAGTGCCCTCTAATACCCCACCGATTACCGCACCTATTCCCGTTCCTAAGGCTACTTTAGTCCATAAATCTTTCCCTTTTTCCTTATTAATCAATCCACCTGTAAAGCTTCCCGCAAATCCGGATGCAGCACCGGTAATAGCCCCATTAGCAAAACCTCCTATCCCGGCGGCCGTTAATGCCGGAGACACAAAACCACCCACACCTCCGGTTACTACAGATCCCGCAAATGCACCCCAGCTCCATCCATCGAATGAGAGCTCATGGGTAACTAAATGTACGGCTGTATAAGTAGCGGCACTTATCAGCATTCCTATACCGATAGCGGCGAGCGTTATCACTTCTCCGTCGGGATCGGAATATTTCAATGGATTATTCAATGCGTAGCTATACCTGTTGTAGTTTTGAGTATAGTCCGGCATTTGTACATTATTGTCGGGGCTTAGCATTCGGCTTACAAGTGGGTCATATAGCCGGCCGTTCATGTTGATCAGACCGAATTTTGGTATGTGCTCATGACCTGTAAATCCCCTGTATAACCATACTGGCGGTGTCGCAATATTGGAATACGCCCATGTACCCGGATTCCGGCTTCTTCCCCATGCATCGAAGTTTTGCTCGTGCTCTATTGCACCTGTGCTATTGGTAACTGTTAGTATGGATCCTAAATGGTCTGTATAAGTATAGTGGTAAGCATCCGTACTCCCTGTCCGCACCACTATACAGCCCAATCCTGACGGTGTTTCTATATAATGTATATGCCTAATAATACTCGAAGTGATATCTTTCTCGTAATCTCCAAAATAATACCTTGTATTTACCACCCCGGGACCTTCTTTTCTTACTGATTTTATCCTCTGATCATCAGCCGCATAGGTGAAATCAATTCTGTTTATGTCCTCCAATATGTATAGTGGCTGATAGAATGAAGTATAAGTTATATCCTGGGTATTTATTGGGATGTTATTCTGGCTGTTTGTAACTTGTGTAACCGCATGAATTTTATTAGGGGCGTAAGTGTATGTACCTACATCCGTTTTTGTAGAAATATTTCCGTTTGCCGCATAGGTATTCGTAAGGGATGTCAGACCGGTTCCTGATGATGTCAGCAGCCTGTTTAAATTATCATAGGTGAAATTTTCTGTTTTCCCTTTAATGGCATCATTCCTGCTAGTTAAATTTCCTGACGCATAATCCCAGGTAAGGGTAAGATTTTGTAGCCCTGCTGTGGTATAATTGGTAGGAGTTCCAAAGTAAAAACTTATTGTTGAAGCCTTACTGTTGCCCATGGTATAACCTGTCGTATTACCAAGACCATCTATGCTTGTCTGTGTATATAGCGTTACCGTATTATTGCCATTTTTAATGTTATTTAAATAGCCATTGGCATCATAATTGTAATTACACACAAATCCACTGGGATAGGTCCGGCTGGTCACATCATCATAAATGTTATATGTAAATGAAGTAGTATGGGGTATTCCATCGACTGTTTCTACTTTGGATGTGACTCTACCATAAGCATCATAATTAAATTGCTCTGTTTTGCCTCCGTAAGTGGACATTGTATTCAGTTCGTTAGTAGCCCCACCACTACCACTGGGATAATAAGTATAGGTGGTTGAGCCTTCCGGTCTTTGATGAGATGTTTTTCGACCCATTATATCGTAAACATAAGTATTGGATTGGTTGGTTGCCGTAACCATTCCTGTTATTTGCCCTAATGCGTCCGTTGTATATTGGGTCGTTCCTGCGTTGATGTCTGTTAATTGAGTTTGTCTTGCATATTCGTCATACGTACTATGCGTTAATGTATTACTTCCCTGTATTACCTCTTTCACTTTACCGTGACTATAGTATGTGTAATTCAAAGTACCACCATAATCCGTAGCGCTTATCATCCTTCCTGCTGCGTCAGTGACATTGAAGCTCACCTGGTTTGCCGGGTTAGTAATTGTCGTTGTTAGATTGCCTCCACTGTATGCGTATGAATAGGATGTCGTTCCAATAGTGTTGGACGAACTGCTTAAACGATTATACGTATCATAAGTATGCGTAGTTGTTAGAACAGCTTCACCTGGCTTATAGGGTAAGGTAGTTGTGGCGACATTTCCTCTACTGTCATATGTCGTGTATTGGGATGTCCATGTACTTCCAGGTACCTCAACATCCTTTCTCCTGACTCTATCTAACAAATCATAAGAAATAATCTCATCTGGTTTTCCAGGATGTGAAATTGTCTTTTTATGTATTGTCCCACCTTCACCGGTATAATGCCAATTATAGTCTGTATTTTTAGTAATAGATCGCTGTGGGTCAACTGTGGTAATGAGTCTGCCGAAAGCATCGTAAGTGTTGTTTAATGTAAAACCGGTAAAATCTGTAACTGATGTAGGCTTACCCCACTTAATATCATTTACATAGGTAGTTGTTTGATTCAGTGGATTGGTTGTTGATATTATAAACCTGCCTTTAGTATCATACTGTTGGCTCATGGTGCGGGCTGTCATGTTAGCCGGGCTTATAGTGATGCCGGTTTGATTTCCTAACGTATTATATGCGTATGTTGTCTGAACCTGTTTTGGTAAGCCCGAAAATTCAACCTTCTCTGTCATTTGACCCAATGAATTATATGCATAAGTCGTTGTATATGAATATGCGGATTGACCGCTTCTGGTATTTGATACGGTCTCAGATGTTAGCTTAGCGGGGATTGGCGTACCATGCTGACCATATTGGGCGGTAATGGTTTTTGTCTCTATATTATTGGTATTGGTAGTCGAAGTTAATATATTGCCGTATGTGTCATAAGTCAGTGAGCTTGAAATAAACTGCCCCTCAAAAACCCGGTTTTCATAAGTAGCATTTACTCTTGACCAAATTCGTTTGAGTCCATATCCAATTATTTCATTTGTATTGGTAGATTCATTTATTAAAGTATTGGTAGAATTCAAATAAACAGATACCTTTTTAGGTAAAGTTAAATAATAATTTGTAGTAATAAACTCATTTTCGGCAACCGTTTTAAAACCTGTTGCGGAACTTACATGTTCACATGTTTTAAATCCTAAAAAACCTTTGCCTTCCCGATGATATTTTGCTTCAGAATATTTGAATGTAGATGTAGAAAATCCACCTATACCGTTCCCTGTCTTAAATTCTGAGACTAAGTATAATGGCGGCTGAACATTATTCAGAGGATAGCTTGTTATAGGTCCACGGGTATAGAAATTGGGTGTTTGCGTCATTCGTTTATACACAAACTCAATATCATGATTGTATCCATTTTTTACTTTATGTAACAGCTTCTCTCTATCTTCCTTTCTTATGTAAAGTAATTGTTTAGGACTCGTATAATGTTTTGAATTCAATATTTCCGGTCTTCCATCGCCATTAGAGTCCCATGTAAATATATACTTGGGATCAGTCATGATATTATCGTTGAATAGATATTGCTCGCTATAAAAATTATCTCCTTTTGAATAGTACATATCTATTTTTGAGTAATAATTAGATCCGCTCGAATAGTTCCAGCAATGCGCAATATCAGATTTCCCATCTCCATTATAATCAGTAATGAGTAATTGGTCATTAAAATAGGCTGAATTTATATCAGGCTTTTGATTAAATGTAAATGGAGTCTCAACCCACCCTGTTCCGGTACTTATAGCTTTATACCAGGGGGCATTATTGTTATTCTTGTCTGTTCTTGTGAGCATATCCGTTTTGCCATCTCCATTAAAATCTCCAAAAAATAAATGGTGCCATTTTGTAGGAAATCCCCCGAAATAAATCCTTTCGGCTGAATGATGATCTATAAATGTCATAATTTCGCAATTTCCGTCTTTTATAAGCATGATATCGTCTTTTCCATCTCCGTTAAAGTCCATTACATGCAAGGCATCACAAGAAGGCCATTCTGATTCCGTAAAAAATGTAGTACCAGACAGGTCACAATCAAACCAATAATTCGAACCGCCATAATTTATATATATTTTATATAAAGATCCTTTTGAGCTTAACATAGTCAAAATGTCCATTTTAGTATCTCCATCAAAGTCACCTATCAAATAATAATTTCCAGATGTATGAACTTTATTATCATTATTACTAAGTGGCGGGATAATAATTGGCGTTGAATAATTGGGACTCTCGTAAACCCTAAACTCATTCATTACTCTACTTGATCCTGTTCCAGTTGTTTTTGTTAATATTATGTCTGCTCTACCGTCTCCGTTCCAATCACCACAAGATCTTGTATGATTCGCCCCTTGTGCCTGCCTTATTTTAAACAATCCCCATTCTCTGGGCACAAATACCTGATATCCTGCCGGTAAATTTTCTGTATGAACCTGAGTAAAGCTAGTATTCGTCTCACTTGGGTTCTTTTCGTAAACAGTAAATGAAGTTGTATATAATATGTTATTAATTAACGTATTATTAAGTCCTATAAAATCAGAATAGCCGTCTCCATTGACATCTCCGTTCAAAAAATGTTGTTGCTGATTTTGACCAACTGTTGTTGTAGATGTACTGAAACTTAAGGGCTTATCTCCATACTTAAATATCGTAGAATTCAAACCAATTCCATCACTTCCTTTCTCAATGATTTCTTTTAAATATGATGATGTATTATTATTTCCATATTTTAGCTCATATTCTTTAAAGAGGACATTGCCGTCTGTCTTTATAATGATATTTGTTAGTAGTTCGGTAGATTTTACAGATGTACCAGCCTCATAAGTTGTATTTTTATCATCTCTCACACCATAAATAAATGTAATTGTGTTAAAAGGTAATAATCCTGTATTAACATTACCTGTATATGTTATTTCTTTTACCCTTGACTCGCTGTTGTTGTTGTAGTAATCAAAATCTATAAAATTCCCATCCTTGTACAATATCCTGTTTAATCTCCAATAAAATACTTTTGATTGATCATTAGAAAGAATTCTGCTGGCTGATGTATTCCCATATTCATAAATTGTTCCATCTTTTGCTTCCAGCTTAAAATGCTCCGGGCTACCGCCAAAAGTACCATACGATGTTAGTGTGCTGAAGTCATTAGATTCTTTGACGTAACTACTCAAATGCGCCCCATACGTACCATATTTAGACAATAATCTTTCTCCATCAATACTAAATACATCGGTATTATTTATTTTGACAGGATGTACATCAATGTCAAAATAAATATTTTTTTGAACTCTTGTTATCATAGATAGCCCTTGAATGTTCCAGCCCATGCCAAGTGAACCATTTCCAGCCATTGAGCTATAGGCAAGTGTTATAGATGGCGCAATTCCATTGGTTCCACCTGGAGTGATTATAGGAATACTATAACTCGCAGTCCCATTAGAAACATCACTTACCCCTGAAGTGGTTCCTACAGGCAAATTAAAGTTTATCGTTTTTGTAAAAGTGGTATTTGTAAATAAAGGAGTATAATTAACGTTTTGACCATATCCTGAATTAGGAATTAATACAATCAAAATAATTAATGATACGTGGGTCACGGCATAAACCAATACTTTTAATGCACTTTTCATAGAACTTCAATCTTTAGTCATTTAGTAAGATGCATAAGTTTAAGCTTATACGTTTTATACTATATTTATTTAAAACAATTTAGATACATTTTTAGAAGTTCTTTAATACTCATAAAATTCTGTAATGACAAATGTATTATAGTTTTGCTTATAAAGCAAACATAATCACAGCATTAACAAATTTTGATGCGATTATTGTTCAAAAAGCGTCATTTTTATGAAAGAGCAGGAATTGATATTCAAGCTACAGTTGCACTTTTATCACCGATTTAGCAACTTTGCCACTCAAATTCGGATCATTTTTTTTTAATAATTCCCTATAATTCCGTTGTAACATTAGATATAGTTCGACAATTAGTCAACCAAGAAGTCAGCCCGAATGGTGAGAACCATGCCAAATGAAACAGAATAATGCTCGGTATAATCGATTTTGAAATCAATTAATGGAATAATATATCTTCGTATTTGTATCTTTGTATGATAATCATTAATGCGCCACTTCATGGAAGATATAAGCATTCGGCAGCAAATCATTCAAAGCATCCTAGCCAATACCACCGCAGAAGTGCTCACGGATGCTTTACACCTCGGATTATACGCAACGGATGCCTCGCTGTATCAAGTTGAGCCCTTGCTTGTGACCATCCCAAAAACGGAAAAAGATATCGTCGAGATCATTCGAATTGCCAACAACTACAATCAACCGATACTCCCTAGAGGAACGGCTACCAGCCTTGCCGGTCAAACCGTCAATCATGCGATTGTCATCGATTTTACCAAGTATTATAACCAAATCTTAACCATCAATCCCACGGAGCAATATGCGATTGTACAACCCGGTGTAGTCTTAGATACGCTCAATCGAAAGCTAAAATCCTATGACTTGCATTTTGCGCCAGATCCTGCAACTTCAAGCCGAGCCACCATTGGTGGCATGATTGCCAATAATTCTTCCGGAACAAAGAGCATGCTCTATGGTATGACGATCGATCATGTGCTAGGTCTAAAAATATTGTTGATGGACGGCACTATATTAAACCTACAGGCACAAAAAGCCGAGGAATACGATGCTATCTGTCAACGAAAAGATCGAACTGGAGATATTTATCGTGCCTTTCGGCAAATTATTTTCGACCATGCTAATGCGATTGAAGCAGCCTACCCTACGGTTAAAAGACGCGTTCAAGGCTATCCGTTAGATGCATTTATACAATCGGAAGATTGGAACCTGGCCAAACTTTTTTCAGGGTCTGAAGGAACACTCGGAATCATTCTTGAAGCCAAAATCAATCTAGAACCCATACCAAAATTCAGGTGTGCTGTTATCGTCCATTACGAAGATCGGATGAAGGCCATTCAAGAAGTCAAACAAATGATCAGGTTTAACCCTTCGGCCATAGAAATGTTGGATTACAACGTGCTCACCTTGAGTTTAAAAAACAATGTAACCAAACATTACTACCAGCAATTAATCCAAGGCAATCCAAATGCAACATTAACCGTAGAATTCTTATGCCATACCAAAAGCGAACTCAACGAAAGCACTAACGCCCTGATACAATGGCTTCGTACATCAAGTACGGCCTATGCCTATCCTTTGATTAGCAATGAAGGAGATTTATATGCATCTTCGATGCTTCGCAAATTAGGTCTAGGACTTATCATGGGCGATCCTTCGGGAAGGAAACCTATTCCATTTATTGAAGATGCTGCTATTCCGCTTGAACACCTATACGATTATATCAAAGAACTACTCGACGTTTGCAATAAACATAAAGTTGAAACCATCCTTTATGCGCATGCAAGTGTCGGTGTTTTGCATGTCAGGCCGGAGCTAGATATCAGACAACAAGAAGATATCCAGCTGATGCAACAAATATCAAATGAGGTATTTGAATTGGTCAAAAAATATAAAGGTTCTTGGTCCGGCGAACATGGAGACGGCCGGAATAGAGGACATAAACTCCGTGAATATTTCGGAGCCGAGGTCTATCAATGCTTGACAGAAGTTAAGCAACTATTTGACCCAAAATACCTCCTCAATCCGAATATCATCATTGATGTTCCGGCCATGGACCAACATATGCGATATGACGCATCTTATAGTGAGAAATCGTATGACTTTGTTTATAAATACCGACATGACCATTCCTTTGAAGCGATTGTTCACAATTGCACCGGGATTGGCGTTTGTAGAAATCATTATATCGGTACAATGTGCCCAAGTTTTAGAGCAACTTCCGATGAAAAATCCTCAACTCGGGGCCGTGCAAACGCATTGCGATTAGCCATTTCAGGCCAAATGGGATTTGATGGTCTGACAGATCCAAAAGTATTGGACACGCTAGATTTATGTTTATCTTGCAAGGCTTGTAAATCCGAATGTCCCTCTAATGTGGATATGGCAAAACTTAAAAGTGAGGTTCTACAGAAAAAACACGATCAAGGAAAAACTACACTATTTGAACGAGCCATTGCTGCCAATGTCTTTATGGGCAAATACCTTGCAGGGTGGAAAGCACCCTTGATCAATACCATCTTGGCGTCCAAGCCTTTTAGATACCTTGCAGAAAAGACCCTAAAAGTAGATAGACGGCGTATTTTACCGCGATATAGTAAAGAAACATTAGAGTCATGGTACAACAAAAATTATCGTCCCAAAGGAGTTGATCGCAAAGTCGTATTATTTGCCGATACTTACATCAACTATCACGAATTAGAAACCGGCAAGGCAGCCATTCAATTATTGTCTTCCTGTGGATATGATGTCGAACTTGCTTCAGTAGGCTGTTGCCAGCGTCCACGTATTTCCAATGGATTTTTAAAAGAAGCAAAAGCAGCCGGAACTATTGTTGCAGAAAAACTACGAACCTTTACCGATCTAGGATTGAAAATAGTCGTTTGCGAACCCTCATGCACTTCTGCATTTTTAGATGATTTACCGGATTTATTGGAAGATGAAAGTCTCGCAATCGCCTTACAACAACATGTCATGGGCATTGATGTGTTTTTGGCGGAAGCCTTAGAAAATGGAACGCTACACGGGTACTTTAAGGCTAAGTTTCCCGAAATACTATTGCACGGACACTGCCATCAAAAGTCGAGCTATGGATATGCAGGCATTCATAAAATCTTCAACACGATTGAAAATTTAAAATGGCATGAACCCGATTCGGGATGTTGTGGCATGGCGGGTGCGTTTGGGTATGAAAAGAACCATTATGAGGTTTCACAAAAAATCGCAAATCTCGTATTGATACCCGAAATCGAAAAAAGATCAGATACAACAACGGTCGTTACTAATGGATATAGTTGTCAACATCAGATCGCTGATTTCAGCAACACCCAAGCGGTACATTGGGTAGAATGTATTGAGTTTGTATCGGAAGAAGCTTAGCTATTCTCGTAAAAAACGATTCATAGTAGCATAAGAAAAGATGCCCATCAAATAAAAAAATACAAGGTCCAGGCGGGGAGCCATGGACCTGTAATTAATAAACCAATCTCACTAAGTTTATAAATAAAGACGAAAATCCAAAAGAACAATTGTACCAATGATTTACAACCTTTGAGTACAATATTTTCCGACGGATCCTACTATTCCACAGGTTAATCAAAATTGGCCTCTATTCGTAAAACTCTAGTGAATTAAACAATCATATACTATATCATAATCTATCAAAAACTACCTCTACTGTTGCAAACAATTAATCATTAATCATTAATCATTAACAATTAACAATTAACCATTAACCATTAACCATTATCCATCAATCTACATTATCATACAAAAACGAATTATTCGAAATCATGATGTTGTTATCCTCATCCATATTAATCATATAAGAAGAGTTCTTCCTTCCTTTTTGATTTTCATCATCTTCAAGCACCACATTCCTTCTAGCATAAGCCGGAACATTTTCAAGATCGGAAACAATCTTAGGGTTATCCAAAGGCTTACTATTCATTTTACGAAGATACTCACGACGTGCCGTTTCTGCTTCATTTTTCTTTTTCAATTCGTCAGAAACCTGCTCCGGACGCTTAGCACTGTATGAATCATCATTCATACCTAGCTTGCGTTTCGTTTTCATAACATCCTCTTCATCGAAGTTAATGACATTACTTCCAGACTGTTCGCCCAAATTGAAAACCGTATAATCACTTTCGACAATTTCATATATCTTTCCACGATCCAAGGCAACCTTCTTTATTTCTGGCTCTACTTCAGTTCTTTTGGATGCACCTTCATGAAATCCCGTAGCGATCAACGTAACCATAATCTTATCTCCTAGGGAAGCATCATGGCAATTACCCCAAAACAAATCAGTTCCGGCACCAGCCTCTTGCTGAATATGCTCCATAATTTCTCCGATTTCTTCCATGGTCACTTCCTTAGTACCAGAGGTCACATTCAAGAGGATATGTTGCGCACCACGGATATCGTTGTCTTCTAACAATGGAGAATTGAGTGCGTGTGTGACAGCAACCGAAGCACGATCTTCACCTTCAGCATAAGCACTTCCCATGATGGCAACGCCACTATTGCGCATCACTGTATTTACATCCTCAAAATCGACATTAATATATCCTGGAACCGTAATAATTTCAGCAATTCCTTTTGCTGCTGTCGTAAGAATATCATCAGCTTGTCCAAAAGCCTCACTCAACGCAAGGTTGGCATGGATTTTTTTGAGTTTATCATTTGAAATCACTAGAATCGAATCCACTTCTTTCTTCAATTGCTCAAGGCCTTCATGCGCTTGTCTTTGTCTTCTCATGCCTTCAAACTTAAAAGGGAGCGTCACAATAGCTACGGTAAGAATTTCCATTTCCTTGGCTACTTTTGCTATAATCGGTGCTGCTCCTGTGCCAGTACCACCACCCATTCCAGCGGTAATAAACAGCATTTTTGTTCCATCATCAAGCCAATTTCGAATTTCTTCGATGGATTCTATACAAGATTGTTTTCCTACTTCTGGCAAAGAACCGGCGCCACGGCCTTCTGTCAAATTTGGACCCAAGGCGATCTTAACCGGAACAGGATTGCTTTCCATTGCTTGCGCATCTGTATTACATATTGCAAAATCTACACCTGTTATGCCTTGCTTATACATGTGACCGACTGCATTTCCACCGCCTCCACCTACGCCTATAACTTTGATGATAGACTTATCATTAGTTGGTATATCAAATTTCATTACTTTTCAATTTCAATGGTTAATAAAAGAATTTAAAATTCAGAGTCTGGAACTGTTTCGAAAAAGTCCTTAGTCAAGGTAAACAACTTACCGAATATACCCTTTTTGGGTTCTTTAGGTTCAGTTTTACCTTCTGTAGGATCACTTGGTACATCGAAGACTTCCTGTTCAATTGGTGCATCATTATCCACCTTAGTTCTTCCGGTAGATACAGAAGCGATGCTTGGCAAATCTTCTACATAACTTGTTTTATCGCCGATATTATCGATGGTATGCTTCAATAATCCGATAGCAGTGGCATAAACCGGACTTGCCAATTGGCTGGAATATCCATGTGCTAAATGTTCCACCGGATGCCCTACTCTCGTAGGAAGTCCCGTATGATATTCAGCCAATAAATCCATGTATTTAACTAAACTTCCTCCTCCTGTTAACACTAATCCGGCTAGTAATTTGCCTTCATATCCAGATCTACGAATCTCCCAAAGGACGTAATCAAAGATTTCTTCAACCCGAGCTTGGATAATCAAAGCCAAATTCTTTTCGGAAATCTCCTTATGATCTCTTCCTTTAAAACCAGGGATCGTTATAATCCTATTATCAACTATTTCATCCGCCAATGCAGAACCGAACTTTACTTTTAGCTTTTCCGCTTGTTCATTCATGACAGTACATCCTTCTCGGATATCCTTTGTAATAACATTACCTCCAAAAGGAATCACACAAGTATGACGGATGATACCATCCTTAAAGATAGAAATATCAGTCGTACCTCCACCGATATCGACAAGTGCAATTCCGGCTTCGCGTTCGTCATCACTCAATACTGAAGTAGCGGATGCTATGGGTTCTAGTGTTACTTCTGCGACTTTAAGTCCGGCCTTTTCGACACATCTTAAGATATTTCGGCTAGCAGATATTTGACCTGTGATGATATGGAAGTTGGCTTCCAGTCGAACACCTGACATTCCAATCGGGTCAATGATATCTTGCTCGTCATCGACGGTGTATTCTTGAGGCACTACATGAAGGATTTTATCTCCCGGCGGCAATACCAACTGATGCATATCTTTTATCAGCTTATCAATATCAGACTGACTAATTTCTGAATTAGAGTCATGACGAACTAATAATCCATGATGATGCAGGCTTTTGATATGCTGCCCGGCAATTCCGACATGTACTTCTTTAAATTTACACTTCGCATTTTTTTCGGCAATCTCTATAGCTTCGCGTATAGCCTTAACGGTTTTGTCTATATTTGAAACTACGCCCCTGGAGACACCTTCTGATCGCACTACCCCAAGGCCTACGATTTCCAATTTGCCATATTCATTGACATGGCCAGCTATCGCGCATACCTTAGTCGTACCGATGTCCAGCGCAACTGCAATGTTTTTAATTCTACTCTGGTCGTTCATAGCGCATTGTATTTAATTATGAAAATTATGATTGTTTTTACTATTTAAGTCTGCCGTTAACGTGTCTTGAACCATTGGCTTAATTTTGGGCGCATTGGAAGGATCGGCTAAAATCCCTCTAACCTGCTTCGTATAACTCAGATTAAGCGTTTTGTATCGATTCCACCCTAACTTTGGCATACCATCTTTATAAAATATTTTTAGATTATCAAATTTGGTTCGAATATCCGACCCATCTCCAAAAATGATCTTCTCTCTTCCTACTTTTGGTACCAAAACAATATTGCTAGTACTGCCTGCTTCTATATGAGCTTGCTCAATCAAGGCTGCTAAAAATGGGTCTTCTGACACATATTTCATCACTTCAAACACTTCCTTCAGTTTAGAAGGCCGATCAGAAACAAGCATTTTATCAAAGAATGTATCTCTAACACCAGTCACGATAGGTGCTCGAACGATACTTCCTCGGATATAAGGTATTCTATCTCCTTCCTTATCTAAAAAATACTCAGTACCTGATATTTCCATGATCCTCATAATCGGTTGTTTCTGAGTAACTTTAACATGAAGGCAATCATTGGAATCAAAATACAAGTCCGCTTTATCAATCCGTTTGTCCAGATTCAACTTAGCTTCTAGTTTTCTGATATCCAATAGTTTAATGTTGACATTCGTAAGGGATTTTCCGGCTGCAAGTTGGAGAATCTGCTTTACTTCCTTCTCATTAATCAATTGCTCGCCTTCATTCAACCCTGATATTTCAATCTTGAGCGTTTGCACTTTTGCATTTCGCTTTCGTTGGACACCAAAGAAAAGCCCGGCCGCTATCGCAACCAACAACAATCCCCAGATTGCTGTATCTCTGACTTTCTTTTTATCTATTTTGCGTCCACTCATTATATTAATTCCTATTTTTTCTTTCGTAAAATTGTTTAATTTTTTGTACAAATGTGTCAATGTCTCCAGCTCCCAACGTCATTAAAACCTCTACATCACTAGCTGCCAATATCTCCATTAAGTTCGCTTTCGTGGCCAACTTTTTATTGGGATTACGCATCATATTGAAAATCATTTCAGCACTGACACCCTCGATGGGTTCTTCTCTAGCCGGATAAATATCCATTAAAATGATCTCATCTAGTGCATCGAGCTGCTCCGCAAATCCCGTTGCAAAATCTCTCGTTCGAGTGTAGAGATGAGGCTGAAATATTCCGGTTATTTTTTTGCCGGCATACATCGTCTTTGCGGCATGAATCGCTGCTTTCAACTCACTAGGATGATGCGCATAATCGTCAATATAGACCAACGCCTCGGTGTCTATGATTTTTTCAAATCTTCGATGGATTCCTTTGAACCCTTGTAATGCGTGCTTAATTTCCTCATATCCTACACCTTCCAACAAGGCTGCCGTAATAGCAACGGATGCATTTTCCGCATTATGTCTTCCAGGCATACTCAACGAAACATCCTTAATTTGATGACCCAAGCCTTCGTAATCGAATCGATAAGCGCCGTCTTCAACTCTAAAATTATGAATTCGAATATCCCCCATTTTATCCTCGCCATATTCATAAATCCGAATTCCTCTTGACTCTAATGCCTGTATCTCTTCAGATGAAAAGTATTGTTTCAAGCCATAACGAATGATTAAAACTCCATCATTCCTAAGCTTAGCTGCAAAAGCCTTGAACCCTGCAATCATCACTTCATGATTACCATAGATATCCAAGTGATCCGCATCCATTGAAGTAATAGCGGCAATATACGGGTCTAACCAAAGAAAAGATCGATCGTACTCATCTGCCTCCAACACCACAATATCACTATGACCTATCAGAAAATTGCTATCATAATCAACGGTCACACCTCCAAGAAAAGCCGAAATATCAATACCACCACACTTCATCACATGAGTCACCATAGAACTTGTCGTCGTTTTACCATGCGTGCCTGCGACACAAACTGACTTCATATCCTGAGAAATCATCCCTAAGGCTTGAGCACGCTTGATAATCGGAAAGTCTTTTGACTTCAGCCAATTCAATTCTTGGTGATTTTCGGGAATCGCCGGTGTATAAACGACGAGATCTATATCATCAGGAATACTTGTGACATTATCCTCATAATGAATATTCATGCCTTCATGCTCGAGACTTTCTGTCAAATGTGTCCTAGTTCGATCATAACCAGATACGCGCTTACCCTTGGTAAGAAAATATCTTGCTATGGCACTCATCCCAATACCTCCAATCCCTATGAAATAGATATGTTGGTACTTGGTCAGCTTCATGACATCTTTTTTGTACAAATTGTCAATATTTCTGCAGCAATCTTTTTTGCTGCATCAGGTCTGGCAAAATATAAAATATTTCGTGCCAGATCAATACCCTTTTGTTCACTTTTCAAGAGGTCATCAACCACCTGAAAAAGCTCACTTTTAGCATCAACATCCTTGACCATCAATGCCGCATTTCGATCGACGAGCGACTTTGCATTAAAAGTCTGGTGATCTTCTGCTACATTGGGTGATGGTATGAGGACGGCTGCTTTTCCCAGTACTGCTAGTTCTGAGATCGTCAGTGCTCCAGCTCTACATACTACCACATCCGCTGCACTATAGGCGACATCCATATCATCAATAAAAGGTAGAATCTTAATATGCGCACAAGAAGAGAGACCACAGTCCTTGATCGCATCATAATACATCTTACCTACCTGCCAGATAATATTGATATCTGTCCGCGCTTTCAAATCGTTTGTGTTAGCCAAAACAGCTTCATTGATTGTTTTGGCTCCTAGGCTTCCTCCAAAGATTAAAAGTGTTTTCTTATTTTGATCTAATCCTAAAGTCTTAAGAGCCACTTCACGATTTATTTTATTATCCAGTATGTCTTTACGCACCGGATTTCCAGTAAATAGAATTTTATCTTTCGGAAAAAAACGATCCATTCCATCGTAAGCAACACAGATTTTTGATGCTTTTCCCGCCAAAATCTTATTGGTAATTCCGGCAAAAGAATTCTGTTCTTGCAATACGGTTGGAATATTCATCGAATTCGCAATCCTCAGTATCGGTCCGCTAGCATACCCTCCTACGCCTACCGCCACATCAGGCTTAAAGCGATTCGTAATTTGAAGGGCATGGATCATACTTCCCATCAATTTGAAAGGAAATAAGAAATTCTTCCACGTAAAAGACCGTTGAAATCCCACAACATTTAAACCTTCTATTCTATATCCCGCTTTCGGGACTTTCTCCATTTCTATCTTCCCATTTGCGCCAACAAATAGGATTTCCGCTTCCGGTGACTGCTCCATAATAGCGTCTGCTATGGCAATGGCCGGAAACACATGGCCGCCTGTTCCTCCTCCACTAATGATTATTCTCGGCATCGGCTTCCATTTTTTCTAATTGCTTTTTTTCCTCATATGCTTGTTCTACATACCTACTCACACTTAGGATGATTCCTAGTGAAAGACAGGTAAATAAAAACGATGTACCTCCCATACTAATCATCGGCAACGTCAAACCTGTAGCCGGAACTAACTGAACAGACACAGCAATATTGGCAAAAGCTGTTACTACAATATTTAACGTCAAACCCAGCGCCAACATAGCTCCAAAGGTCTTGGAGCAACGGGTGACGAGCCCGACCGTTCGAATCAACAACCAGAGATATAATCCT
This sequence comes from Chitinophagales bacterium, assembly GCA_026928325.1. Classification (GTDB taxonomy): domain Bacteria; phylum Bacteroidota; class Bacteroidia; order Chitinophagales; family Saprospiraceae; genus OLB9. The sequence goes on from JAIXKS010000005.1 coordinate 148,998, forward strand.
AAAATCAAAGCACCACCCACAAAACCATACTCTTCACAAATGATCGCATAAATGAAATCCGCATAAGCATAAGGCAATAAATTTCTTTGGATGCTATTACCTGGCCCTAGGCCAAACATACCTCCTTCTGCAATGGCAATTTTTGATTGAACAATTTGATATTGGCCATCGGAATGTAGAAAGTCGTGAACCCGAGTTTCCCATACATTGGCACGGAAATGTTCCGGAAAATATTTTCCACTAAAATAAATGAGCGCAAAAAAACCACCTCCCAAAAACAGAAGAAGAAATACGTACTTCAACGATATTCTTCCAATAAAAATCATCGTAAATGACGTTACAAATAAGAGTAAAGCCGTTGACAAATTGGAAGGCGCTATCAAGGCACAAATAGCGACAACAGGCAAGATTAAAGGTAAAAATGCTGCTTTAAAGCTTTTGATATAATCCTGCTTAATCGCTAATGACCGCGCCACAAACAAAATAAGCGCAATACGTGCAAAATCCGATGTTTGAAAGGACAAATCTAAAAATGGAATCTTTATCCACCGAGAAGCATCATTCAATTCCGTTCCAAAAAATGCCGTATATATGAGCAACGGTACAGCAATAATCATCAATATGGGTGCTAACTTAGCATAGACCATATAATGCAGTCGATATGCTGTATAAGTCATCAATAATCCGGAGCCAATAAACAATAATTGTCTAACTAAAAAGTATTCCGTTCCGTGGCTCGTGTTATATTTATATACTTGGCTACCCGAAGTACTATATACAATCAATAGTGAAAATAATGACAATAGCATTACAATCAACCAGATCGCTCGGTCTCCTCTTAAATTATAATATGCTTTTGTTATATTCACGTTATACGATTAATTATTATTTTCAACTTTATTTTTCAAGGCTACAACCGCTGCTTTAAATTGATCTCCTCGATCCATATAATTTTTAAAAAGATCGAAGCTAGCACAAGCAGGAGACAACAACACTACATCATCAGGATCTGCAAAACGAAGCCCCATTTCGACAGCTTCGACAACATCCTTTGTTTCGGCAATCACCGGAATCCACGGTTTGAAAAAATGCACCAACTTGGCATTATCAACGCCTAAGCATATCAATGCATTGACTTTCTCCTCTATCAAAGGAAGCAAAACATCGTATTCGTTTCCCTTATCCGTTCCTCCTGCAATCCATACAACAGGCTTCTCCATCGCATCGAGTGCATAATATACCGAATCCACATTTGTTGCCTTACTATCATTGATATAAGTAACCCCAGACACAACACCACAAACTTCAAGTCTATGTGGAAGATTGACAAAGGATTTTAGCCCGGATCCAATCTCCTGCTCGCTCAAGCCCAATCTCCGACATGCCGCAACAACACACATAGCATTGAACAAATTATGCTTGCCTTGAATACTAATCTCAAAATTTCCACTGCCATCAAGGGAAGGAATACCTTCCATATATAGGTTGGCATAAATACCCAAGGTAGCAGCACGGAGTTGACTAGCACTCAACTTATGCATAGTTTCCGGATCATCCGCATTATAAATAAAATAATCAGCAGCATCTTGATTAAGCGCTACTCGAAATTTAGCGTCAGCGTACTTGAATAACGAATAGCTATATCGGTCCAAATGATCTGGCGTGATATTGAGCAAAATAGCAATATTCGGGTGAAAAGTCTCAATATCATCCAATTGAAAACTTGACACTTCTACGACTATTAATTCTGGCGCTGATTCAGCAACAATTCGAGCAAAACTCTTTCCGTAATTGCCACCCAAGGCGACACTTTTACCTGCATTCTTTAACACATGGTATAAAAGTCCAGATGTGGTAGTCTTCCCATTCGATCCAGTTACAGCTATAATTTCACCTTGATAAAAAAGCGACCCAAATTCAATTTCAGATATTACCTTTTTGCCTGCTTCCTTCAGTTTTTGGACGACAGAAGCACTATCTGGAATCCCTGGACTCTTGATTACAGTATCACAATCTAAGATCCTGTCCATACTATGACCGCCTTCTTCAAAAGGAATCTGATTTTCTGTCAATTCACCTTTAAAATTATCGGCAAGCATGCCTTGATCTGACACAAAGACATCAAGTCCCTGCTTTTTAGCAAGTAAGGCTGCTCCTATGCCACTTTCGCCCGCTCCTAAAACTACAATCCTCTTCATCATTAGCGAATTTTTAAGGTGATAACAGAAACAATAGCCAACAAAATACCTATAATCCAAAACCGCGTTGCAATTTTGGCTTCATGCATACCTGACTTCTGAAAATGATGGTGCAAAGGCGACATTTTAAATATTCTCCTTCCTTCACCATATTTGTTTTTTGTATATTTAAAATAACTGACTTGCATCACTACTGATAAATTCTCAGCTACAAATATTCCACACAACACTGGAATCAATAACTCCTTTCGGAGAATGATCGCCAAAACAGCAATGATTCCACCAATAGTCAAACTTCCTGTATCGCCCATAAATACCTTCGCGGGGAAGGAATTGTGCCATAAAAAGCCAATACAAGCCCCAAGAAAACAAGCGGAAAATACCACCAATTCAGCCGAATTTGGAATATAAAAAATATTCAAATAATCGGCTGTAATCGTATTTCCTGATACATAAGCAAATACCCCTAGCGTAGCGGCAATCACCGCCGAAGTTCCGGCCGCTAATCCATCGATACCGTCCGTAAGATTAGCCGCATTAGAAACTGCCGTAACAATAAAAATGACAATCAATGTAAACACAATGGACAACCATAAGTCTGCATTGTCACCTAGAAATCCAACTAAATATTTATAATCAAAATTATTATTCTTAAAAAATGGAACATTCGTCAAGGTTGTCTTGACATAGGCCATATCCGTCATCCTAGTTATATCATTGACTCGAGGCAGCGGAATCTGATATTCCTTAACAATCTGATAATTGCCGGCTTTAGCTTCATCCGTTGGCATCCGAACGACTACATCATTAGAAACCAACATGGTCACACTAACGATAAGTCCTAAAATGACCTGGCCAAATATTTTAGCCTTTCCACTAAGACCTTCCTTATTCTTTTTAAATACCTTGATGTAATCATCAGCACCTCCGATAAAGCCAAGCCAAACGGTAGTAAACAACATAAGCCAAATATACACATTGGTCAAATTAGCCAATAAAAGACAAGGAATCAAAATTGCCATGATGATGATGATACCACCCATAGTCGGTGTACCTTCTTTAAGTTTCTGACCGTCGAGTCCAAGCTCTCTCACTGTTTCTCCGATTTGTCTCCTTTTTAAGAGATTGATGATACGTCCACCGAAAATCAAAGATATAACCAATGACAAAATCATAGCAAAAGCTGCCCTAAATGTAATATACTGAAATAGCCCACTGCCAGGCAAGCTATAATATTTATCAATATATTCGAAAAAGTGGTACAACATTTGTATTATAGATTATAAATTTGATTGTTTTATACTAAATTGTTAATTAATTACTTATTAAAAAATGAGGATTAATGATAATCCAAAATCTAAAAATGTTAACAGCGCAGTGAGATGTTTGAAACTTTTTCCAAACATGGCTCACTGCAACTGTTAAACCAACCTGAGAATGAAATAGAACCTAATTCTTTTTGATATAGACCAAATATCCATTAGAACAGAAGCGATTTGTAAAAGTGGTATGATCGCTACTATCAACCTAAATATTCATTCAATATCAATTTATCGTCAAAAGGAAACTTTTCTCCTTTTATTTCCTGGTAATTTTCATGACCTTTGCCGGCTACAACGATGATATCTCCACGTTTGGCCATCATCACTGCTGTCTTAATCGCTGCTTTACGATCCGAAATACGAATCATTTTTTTTCGCTGGTTCGCATCGAGCGTGGATTCCATATCATCCAAAATCGCTTCTGGATCCTCAGACCTAGGGTTATCACTTGTAAAAATGGCTATCTCTCCATAATCACATGCAACACTACCCATCAACGGACGTTTGGTTTTGTCTCGATCTCCGCCACATCCTACAACAACGATTATCCCTGTTCCTTCCGCTTTTATCTCTTTGACCGTTTGCAATACATTCTCTAAAGCATCTGGAGTGTGCGCATAATCTACAATGGCAAACTTAGAGCCATCCGGAGATACGACTTGGTCAAAGCGTCCTTCTGCTCCACGTAATCCACTCATCAAAGCCAAAACTTCATCCTTCTCGATACCCAATTCACAAGCTACTCCAAAAACTGCGGCGATATTATAAGCATTGAATGCGCCAATCATCCGAAAATGCGCTTCACTATCATTGATTCTAAGGTGCAAACCATGAATAGAATTTTCAATGATTTTAACTTTATAATCGGCCATCGTTTTAACGCCATAAGTCAATTTTCGAGCTTGGGTATTTTGCAACATCACCTGACCATTTTTATCGTCAGCATTCACAAGCGCAAAAGCACTTTTAGGCAATCCGTCAAAAAACATTTTTTTAGCATGGATATAATTTAACATGGTACCATGATAATCCAAATGATCAAGCGTCAAGTTTGTAAAAACAGCACCTGCAAAGATTAATCCCGCTATTCGCTTTTGATGGGCGGCATGAGAACTCACTTCCATGAAGACATAATCACAACCTGCTTCCTTCATCTTCACGATCAACTTATGTAAGCTGATAACATCCGGAGTTGTATGCGTCGCTGGGACGACATCCTTTCCAATGATATTTTCAACCGTAGAAATGAGGCCACAAGTGTAACCAAGTGCGCTTAAAAGTTGGTAAAGCAAAGTAGCAACCGTTGTTTTACCATTGGTACCTGTAACACCTATGAGTTGGAGGTCTTTTGTTACATATCCAAAAAATGCATGGGCAAGCGCTCCAATAAATCCGCGGACATCCTCACATTCGATATAAGTAATGCCATCCATCTTATTGCTTGCATATTCACAAACGATGCAACGTGCACCTCTTCGAATCGCATCATCAATAAAATCATGACCATCAACCACGTTTCCTTTGAAGGCAGCATACAAAGCACCTTCATCAATCAATCTTGAATCAATACAAATATCATGAATTTGGATATCTGTCGAACCATAGATTCGGGTTTCAAACCCTACCGGCAATATGTCAAATAACTTTTTATTCATCATCAAACTGTTTAAAATATCAGTCTAAATCTAGAATCACTCGATTTCCTCGAGCTGTCGTACCCGGAGGTATCGACTGGCGTCGAACTTTCCCGACACCTCTTATATTTACACTCAATCCCGCATATTCCATGAGATAGACAGCATCTCGTACGCCCATACCTCTAACATCCGGAACAAGTGCATTCCTTATTTTTTTATCTTCCAATATCATTGCATTGGCGGATGGATCAAGTACAACGAATGGCTCCTTTGAGTCATCTTTGTATTTTATATTTAAGTAATCCATGATTGTATTAAAATCTTCATGATATCCTACTGCTTTTCCAGGAACACCGATTGCAGCATAAATAGACTCATTAAGAGATCGAACCTGCTTGGTCTTCATGGTATATACTCGTTCTGCGATCTTTTTAAACACCGGACCTGCGACATAACTACCATAAAAAGAACCACCTCTTGGATCATAGACCACGACAATCATAGAATACATAGGGTCTTCAGCTGGAAAATATCCACAAAAGCTCGCATTATATCTAGCATAATCTGCTTTGTTTGCATAATTCACCCGAGAAGTACCCGTTTTACCTGCAATACTCACGTACTCTGAAAACAGATTTTTTCCGGTACCCTTCAACACCACATTCTCTAGAAGTTGCCTTGCGTTTTTAATGTTTTCTGGCTTAGCTATTTGATTAGAAAGTACAACGGGATTAAATTTCTTTTTTAATTCATTTCCTTTTCGAATCTCCTCAACGAGATACGGCTTCATCATTTTACCGCCATTGGCTACACTATTATATAAGTTAAGCATTTGCAATGGAGTCAACATCAACTCATATCCGTGAGCCATCCAAGGTACTGTCGTGCTATACCATTTATCCTTGTTGATAACCGGATCTTTAATAATTGGCACCGGTTCTCCTAAGATATCAATCCCAGTCGCTTCATCCAACCCAAACTGCTTCAATCGCTTGTTCCACTGAATTCTACCATCTTTCGAGTTATAAAGATCATTGGCTACGGATGCAATCCCTACATTGGACGATATCTCAAAAGCTTCCGCAAGAGTGGTCAGTTTACGACCATGTTTTTCAGAGTCATGCATCACCCGATCCGCAAATCGTCGCGCACCATAATTCAAATCAATCAACGTATCCATGTTCGTCACACCATCTTCCATTGCTGCAAGAATCGTGGCCAGTTTCATGGTAGAACCAGGTTCACTTAATCTAGTAACACCCAAATTATACATTTCATAGTAAGAGCTATCCTGAGTTCTTGATAGATTTGATATGGCTTTTATCGCACCAGTACCTACTTCCATCAGAATTGCTACACCACTTTCGGCCTTATGACTCTTTACCGCTTTCAACAATTCGTGATGCACAATATCTTGCATATCGATATTTAGCGTCGTATAAATGTCATCTCCTGTTTTGATCTCATTTTCAGAGGGATCATACACCGGCACCCAAACATCTCTTTCCCCAAAATTATTGGGAAGCCGCTTCATCAAACGCTGGTCACTTTCACCTTTCAACATTTTATCAAAGTACCCTTCTAGTCCGACTTTATCCGCATTTTCTCTGTCAACGCCTATGGTCCTAGATGCTAGCTCCCCATACGGTTTTACGCGTTTTCCATATCTACTTTTTATCAGTCCACCTTTATAAGACCCGTATTTTATAATTGGAGCTTCCTTGAGTTTATTAAATGCGTCAATGTCAAGGCCTTTGGCTACAAAAAAGTATCGGTTTCCTTTCTTTTTAGCCGATTTTAATTCTTTAAGCCACTGATCCTTGGATTTAGGCTTAATATACATCGGATCAAAAGAAGACAAGAAAATCGCTAGTGAATCTACTTCTTTATCAAAAAGCTCATTACTAATCACTTTCATATCCATCCTAACCTCAAAGAACTGTAGTGAAGTAGCTAAAAGATTGCCCTCTTCACCATATATATTTCCACGATCGGCGTCCACTGTCTTCCACTTTACATTTACCTCACCTTTCTGACGCCATTTATCTCTTTCTATAATACCGACTTTAAATACCTTGAACAGAATTACTACTGAGGCAACACCAAAGCAAAACATTACAAAATACGCCCTCCAAAGCAATTCCTTTTTTCTGTCCATGAGATGTATATCCTCTATCCTATTAATCCATTTTTTCTGCTACAATTTTAAAAGGCGGTGTAGTAGATGGTTTCAATCCACTTTCCTTTACCTTATCTTCAATTTGCGATTGTATGCTACCCTGCATCACTTCCTGCTTCAAATTCAAGGCTCTCCAACGAATATCCTTAACTTCTTGCTTCAGTACTTCAGTTTTTCTTACTGCTTTTTCTGATGCGTGAGCATTAGAGATATAAATGACGCCAAGTAAGACAAGATAGCATACAAATGGCAAATTGACAAAAATCCACTCGACCCATTTCAGTCTAAAAAGTGTAGCTTTCTTATCCTGGAAATTAGTCATGGCAATGAATTTAATCTTTAATAATTTTACTCCTTTATATCCGGTATTTAACGTTTTCTATCATTTAAGGGCGAATCAAAGTCAGCGTTCATTAACGCATCCAAGGCAAACCGTCTAAAGTTTTTCCGCAACTCTCAGTTTCGCACTTCTCGCTCGTGAATTTCGCTTTTGTTCTTCCTGCCCGGCTACAATAACCTTTTTATCTACCAATGCGAAAGGCCTATAAATATTGCCAAAATCATCTTTGACAACTTCACCGTCCACATTACCGGTTTTAAAAAAGTTCTTCACCATTCGATCTTCAATACTATGAAAAGTAATTACTGCAAACCTGCCACCTTTATTGAGTAATTTCAAACCATCTTCCAGCATATCTCTTAAGGCGCCTAACTCATCATTCACTTCGATTCTAATGGCCTGATATACTTGAGAATAGTATTTCATCTTAGGTCCCATCTGATTTCTATCCAAGATCCTATTCAGATCTTCTGTAGTTCGGATAGGTCCCATTTTTCGTTGTGCGGAGATCGCTGCTGCCAACGTTTTGGCATTTCGAACTTCTCCATACTTACTCAACACGTTTACAAGTTGCTCCTCTTCATAAGCATTTACTACGTCAAAAGCTGAAAATAACGAACTTTCATTCATACGCATATCGAGCGGTGCATCAAACCTGTATGAAAACCCCCTTTCGGGAATATCCAACTGATGAGATGACACACCCAAATCAGCTAATATCCCATCTACTTGTTGAACACCTTCTAATCGCAGATACTTTCGCATATATCTAAAATTAGAATTAATCAACGTAAATCGTTCATCAGCCGGCGCATTACTCAAAGCATCAACGTCCTGATCAAAAGCATACAAATGCCCGTTGGCATCAAGCTTATTTAAAATCGATCGGGAATGCCCACCTGCACCAAATGTCACGTCAACATAAATACCTTTCGGTCGGATTTTGAGATTGTTTATACTTTCTTCCAAAAGAACTGATACATGATATTCGCTCATATTCAACGCACTAAAGCATGATTTAATCAAGTGGTTTATTTACATTGAAATTCACTTCTGCAAGTTGGACATAATCATCGGGTTCTTCTTCGATCATCGCTTCATACTTATCTTTCGCCCAAATTTCAATTTGATTTTGATATGCAAATAACATTACGTCTTTATCTATACCTGCATATTCCATCAACGAACCAGGGAGATTAATTCGCTCTGACGAATCTACTTCCAACTCGGTTGCACCACGATAAAAATACCTAATTGCTTTCCTTTGTTGAGCAATATTAATGTTCAATTGGTTGATTTCCTTTGTCTTTATTTCCCATACTTCTATGGGGTACAACATCAAGTGCTGTTCATATCCACGGTTAATGACAAATTTGAGATTTTCGTCGCCGCCAATCTGCTTAAGCAATGCACTAGGCAACTTAAGCCGACCTTTAGCATCAAGCTTGCAGTCATACTCACCGAGAAATTGATATGTTTTCACACTTTCAGGTTGTTAACGGAACAAAGATATGGCTAATTCCCACTTTTTCCCACTTTTTTCCAAAAAAATATATTTTTTCTCACTTTATATGTGATTTTTTTATAATTCGTTTGATTGTATAATCAAATTAATTACACATTACATCTAATTTGATTACATTTACTAGGAAAATGCCCGTTTTTAGCACACATATCCATTCCAGAAGTCTCCTATAATTATCACTAAATATTACACAAAATTATATGTATTATATATAATTACAAAATTTAATCTATTAAATATTGAAAAATAATTTATTATAGATTATGTTATAGTACATTACTCTACATATTAATTATTATTTACTGTAATTTTCACTATAAATTTAATGCTCAATTTTAAAATTTCGACCATTCAGTCTTAAAATTACAATAAGAAATAGCATAATTTAGTGGAATCTACAACCTCTTTATCCTACACATTGCATATTATATTCATGCCTTTACTCTGGATTTACGTTATAGTTACTTATCCTTGATTTGAGCAAACAGTAACTATATATACTTAATGCCTTAGATTACGATATTTTTTATGATGAATCTTCGGAGTAATTTAGAAATCGATTTCTTATAAGTTCGTGATTTAATAGTTCTTTTGACGTTCCTAACAAAATCAAAACACAATCCGAATTTAATGGGTATTTTTTTGCGATACGCTTTGTTAGGATGGATTTAAGGTGAGAAAGGTGAAATTCAAATAAGCCGATGAAGCTATAAACGAGACAATATTAGCATTAGAAGGGTGGAATTGCTACATTAAAACTAATAACAGTTGAAAATTAAAATGAGTGTGCTTGTCATAAAATATAGATAAATGCCTTAATAAATACTTACTCTTTACCCAACAATATCATTCGAAGAAGGTGGAATCTAAACGGCTTAATACACCAATACTAGGAAGCTAACAATCATATTCCATTATAACCTATGACAAAAAAACACAATAGAAAGACCAAAAAATCGAACTAATCTTAAAAAAATTGATATTCTAGGGCAGATTAATTATTTATTAACCAAAAGTTACATTTGTGGCTTAAAGCTAGTACCAAAAAATTAAATATATTCAAAATTCATCAAAAATCTAGTAAAAACTTGACATTATTTTTGCGTCAATGTTTCATATATATTTCTCAAATTTTCAGTTGATAATTCCGCTTTACTATTTAATTCAATATTCATTTCATACCATTTGGTAATTTTCTCTTTTGTTTCTCCAACTAAGGCATTTAATTCATCTATTTTTTTAGTGGAGTTTTTATCTAAATTTCCTCTTTCCATAGATTCTTTTAATTCACCAATATCCGAAGCTCGTTCTGACCAAAAATCTATAAAAACACTGACTTCTTTCTGTAAAGGAGCATAAGCTTCTATTGTGTTTTTATAATATTCTTTTTTGGCATTTTCCCATTTTATTATATTTTCATCATTTAAGGAAAGTTCAATTGAATCGTCTAACATGTAAGTATTAGAACTCTCTGTATAATTGTTTAGGTTTTTAGTAATTTCATTGGAAAAATTCGTTAGAACATCTTCAATCTTGACCCAATCAGATCCTAATCTCTCAATGTTTTCTTGATGAGAGTGAATATCTGGTTTACAAGCGAAAAAAGAAAAAAGGAAAAGGGCTAAAAACAATCTTTCCATTTTAAAAAATTTAATATATTAAATAATTTGGCAAAGTTAAATCAATATTTGTTTTTTAAAAGCAAAATTCAAGATATCTTTATTAAAATTCTCCTGACTTCCGTACTAGGACACCCAAAATTAAAAACCAATTAGTTCTACTTTGTCAACTTAGGAATTATTATGAGAGTATTCGAATATGTTGCAAAATTAGATTTTTTCAACCGTCTTTGTATATCGTTTTCTCTCTGTATATGTCTTTGTAACATCTGTATGATTTCTTCTTCCATTGTTACTCCTTGAGATAGTAGTAGGGCTATGGTCTGTAGTCTGACATCTCTGACTGATAACAAGGGTATTTCTTCCTTTTTCTCCAGCCGTTTTTTGAATATGTAATGCATCGACATCATCACTAAGGCCATGTGGTGATACCAAGCTATATATTTTCTGACCTAGTAGTCCGACATTCCTAACTCTCATATATTGTCTTGAAACGAACGCTCTATCCAGTATCTCTGACCTTGCATGTAGGCAAATTCCTCTATACTCCTTTCTCCTATAGCAAAGTTGCTCAATGAGTATTTACCAAACATACCTTTTCTCCACTTCCTAAAGATGCAAATACGCCTGTTTGTGATTTTTCTATCTTGCCCTCATTCCCATTGTATTGTCTGGATACGCCAACAGAATGCTTACCTGATTTTTTTGACTATTTTCATCAATGTTGAGCGCTTGAAGTTTCGTATTTCCCAAATCTTTATTGACCTTTTTAGCAACTTCCGCCATCAAATCGGAAGCACTCCAAGGAGAGTCGGTAATGAAGTGTTGCTGTGATTGATAATTGGCTTTAGATTTTTCTACCATTCGTGCAATATTACGCTTGGAACGTTCGGCACAAAACAAACCTTCAATATATTTGACAATTGAACACAAAGATCAATCGTCTTTAGTTTGAAAATATATTGATAATCAATAACATGTCCCGACAGGTCGCCAACCTTGACGACCTGATAGATTTCATAAAGGTTATTTTTAATATTTTTTAAAATGCCGTTTTTGATACTGCTCTTCCTAAAGGAAATGTTTTTTAGAACGTATTTAAACGACACTACGAATATACAAACTTCCTACAATATATTGATAATCTTATTGTTAAACTTAACAAAGTAGAACTAAGAATCTACAAATAATCAATTTTGCTCATAAGATAAATCGAAAGTCCAACACAATTTTGTACATTCCATGTTGTGTCGCAAACTTCTACTTTCTTTTGCCACATAACCATAATAGCTGATTCGTGAAACAAAACTATTTCAAACCAAAGAAGTGTATTCACGACCATTAGAATCCAACAAACAAACTCATACCTTAAGCTTTATTTGCTTCCTTTTCTAACATGGGTTTAATCACCATTTTATCATAAATCACAATGGAAATGGCAGATATGATACCAATTGAAAATATCAATATCCATATCTTATTAGGTTGATAATTTTCCCAAAGCATGTTTGTCATATCCCAATGAGACATATTAAGTTTCTGCTCCGCTAATGCGAAATATTCATTTTTTGAAAATGGTAGATGAACCTGAGATATATCTATACCTTTGGAGGCGGCCATTTCATTAAATTTATTGCCAATAGTGGTCCAATCCAAGTGATCCGCTTTAAGATTGAGTTGCTTTTCAAAATCTGATATCGGCATACCAAAAGCTTTAGAACCTTGTTCTATAAACTCTTCCTTTGTGATAACTTCAGGCATTTCTATCCTTCTAGTAGCCATTTCTTTTTGAAGTATCGACAATTTATCTGACCACGATTGATAAACTTCTCCTGAAATAAAACTAGTCAAAAAGTAACTTGCTGCCACAGGAAGAAAATAGGTTCCTTGATATAGTCCTTCCTTACCTTTAGGCGTTATCAAAGCTATAAACGAAGACAATGTCGGGCTAGACATCATCTCACCGATTGCAAATATCATGGTTCCGATGATCGTAAACATGTAATTATGTGTGTAAAAAGACAAACCTACACCAATCGAAGCAACAACAGCACCTCTTATCATCGCATGAATATGCCTCATTTTTGTCACAAAATACGATATGGTCACTTGTAAACAAATGATCATAAATGAGTCAACATTAGTAAACCACTCGGGTTTTACTTGCCCATGCTGCGTAAAGGTTTTCCCTAAAAATGGAGCATGCTGGTTGATCCAATTGCTAATTTCACTCGAATCGACCCAGTCTTCTATAAAGTTGGGTAACGTATTGAAAAGTTGATTAAACATCGTCCAAAATCCAACCATCAATATCAGCAAAATACTTAATCGCTTATCCTTTAAGGCTTCAATAATGTTCCACACAGACTCTTTTATTGCAGTCCATGCCGAATCTTTTGGTTTTTCTATTTTGGGCTCTTTAAAAAACAATAGTAGAACGATAAGATTGATCGTAATCACAATCGATGCTTGAATAAAAATGATCTTCCATCCATGTTCTGTACGAAGATGCGATGACATAGCAGGCCCAATAAAACCACCAATGTTCACCATCATATAAAAGATACCAAAACCCAAGGTTCCGGTTGTTTCGTCCGTATTACGAGCAATCACCGCAGATGCCACAGGCTTAAAAAAAGCAGCTCCTATAGCAACCCACATAAACACCCAATAAACACCGGTAAATGTCCGCACTTCCCCAAGCATGTAGTACCCTGATATCATAATAATATACGCTAAAGCAAGGGATAATTTATATCCTATCCTATCGGCAATCACACCAAAAAATAAAGGCAGAAAATACAAAACACCAACAACATAGCCCATGATTTCACCCTTCTGAATGTGGTTAAACCCGAGACCACCCATATCCGTAGAACCGACCAAATACAAGCCAAATAAGGTGTATATACCATACCATGCCCATCGTTCCATGAGCTCCATAAAACTGGCAATCCAAAAATTAGTATTGAAAGATTTGATCGTTTCTCCTAAAGATTTTTTATTAGTGGTCATCGACTAAAATTTGATTTGATGTTAAATAATTATTGAATACCTGTTTAAAACTTCAATTTCACTTGCTATTGAAAAGCGACTATAAACCAACTTCATCTAATTCGTCATATTTGCCACTTATCCTAGCAAATTATATGATGGTCAACCCGTGAAATTTTCAATTTTTAAGGATTCAAACATCAAATTTATTAATGTTTTTGACAATTTATCCATTTAATCCAAATAATTTAGATTAAAAGAAGCACAAAACACATTATAATGATTTAACAGTATTATAAATGTATCATCTATTAAATCCAAATTAATCTGGGTTTAATCAGAATTATAGACAAAAAAAAATACCCTATACTTTATCAATATAGGGTATTTTTCAACAATAAAATCTTAAAGCTTAATTGCTTTTTAAATATTCTCTCAAGACATATTGTAATATACCTTGATTTTTATAATACTCGATTTCTATAGCGGAATCAAGTCTTGCTTCAACATTAAATGAAGTCACTTTTCCAGAAGGATGCGTTGCCTTCACATTTAAAATCTTATGAGGCACTAGCTGATCAGCCAAGCCATCAATATCGTAAGATTCTGTTCCGTCAAGTCCCAAAGAAACCGCATTTTGTCCATCAACAAAAATTAATGGTGCAACACCCATACCTACTAGGTTGCTTCGGTGGATTCTTTCATAACTTTCTGCTATGACCGCCTTGACTCCTAATAAGAAAGTACCTTTTGCAGCCCAGTCACGGCTTGAACCTGAACCATATTCTTTACCGGCCAAAACTACCAACGGCGTCTTATCTTCCTGATACTTCATCGCTGTATCATAAACAGACATCACTTCATTGGTTGGCATATAGCGACTATATCCGCCTTCTTTATCGGCAATTTTATTCTTAATACGTACATTCGCAAATGTACCTCTCATCATGACTTCGTGGTTTCCTCTTCTAGAACCGTAAGAGTTGAAATCTGGACGACTAATTCCGTGATTCAACAAATAGGTTCCCGCCGCAGAGTCTTCTCGGAAAGATCCCGCAGGAGAAATATGGTCCGTAGTCACTGAATCTCCTAGATACAATAATACGCGGGCGTCTTGAATATTCGATACTGGATCCGGTGTAGAACTCAGATTTTCAAAGAATGGCGCTTCTTTAATATAGGTTGACGTTGGATTCCATTCAAAATTTTGATCTAGATTAACCTCCAAATCTTGCCAATCTGTAGAACCGTCGAAGATGACATCATATACTTCCTTAAAGTCATCTTGCTTCATACATTCATTAATCGTATTTTGGATTTCATCTCTTGATGGCCAAATATCCTTTAGATAAACTGGTTCGCCATTCGGATCATAATCGATCGGATCTTCAATCAAGTTTATATCGACTCTTCCTGCTAGTGCATAAGCTACCACCAACATTGGAGACATCAAGAAGTTCATCTTCACTTGTGGATGTACTCGAGCTTCAAAGTTTCTATTTCCGGAAAGTACAGAAGCAACGACTAATTCTCCCTTATCTACAGCGGTAGCAATGGCCGGAGGCAAAGGTCCGGAGTTTCCGATACAGGAGGTACAACCATATCCTACGGTATGAAATCTTAACGCATCTAAATCTACAGATAATCCTGATCGCTCAAGGTATTTAGTCACGACTTTAGATCCTGGAGCTAAGGATGTTTTGACCCAAGATTTAGTACGCAATCCTCTTTCAACGGCATTTCTAGCTAAAAGTCCCGCTCCGATCATTACCGCCGGATTGGAAGTATTGGTACAACTTGTTATAGCAGCGATTACAATGCTTCCGTCACTCAACAAAAATTCTCTATTTTTTTCTTTGATTCTTACTGAATGTAATTTATCATCAAAAATCACTTCAGAATGCGTTTCACCGTGAATAGGAACCTTTCCAAAAGCAAATTCAGTACCTGAACCGCCTTCCATAATCCACGCACTTTCACGACGTTGATCCTTAAGTTCATATTCTCGATTAAATTCAGATTTCAAAATTTCACAGAATTTATCGGATAGGTCTTTAACAAGGATTTTGTCTTGTGGGCGTTTTGGGCCAGACACCGTAGGTTCCAATGTAGAAAGATCTAATTCTACCACTTGAGAATATTGAATCTTCTCATTTCCTGTACGCCATAGCATATTTTCTTTACAATATGCTTCTACTATATCGATTTGCTCCTCGCTTCTGTTTGTAGCTCTCATATATTCGAGCGTGCGATCATCTATAGGAAAATAAGTAATCGTACATCCAAATTCAGGAGACATATTACCTATAGTTGCACGGTCTGTTACGGACAAGTTATTTAAACCATCGCCAAAAACCTCAACAAATTTTCCTACTACTTTTACATCTCTCAACATCTTTGTAATCGAAAGTACCATATCCGTTGCGGTACAGTGATCCGGAATTTTACCGGTAAGTTTTAATCCCACTACCTCTGGGCATGAAAAGAAAATCGGCTGACCCAACATCGCTGCCTCAGCTTCAATACCTCCAACACCCCAAGCTACAACACCAATACCATTAACCATCGGCGTATGTGAATCCGTACCTACCAACGTATCTGGTATTAACCATCCATCTCGGGCGATAATGCCTTTGCACAAATACTCTAAATTCACTTGGTGACAAATACCCATACCAGGAGGTACAACGGTAAAATTCTTTAAGCCTCGTTGTGCCCACTTTAATAATTCATATCGCTCTTGGTTTCTATCAAACTCTAGCTCGACGTTTTTATCGTAAGAATAATCAGTACCATAATAATCTACCTGAACAGAGTGGTCAATCACTAAATCTACAGGAATTGCAGGATTGATTTTTTGACCATCTTTGCCATGTCGTACAAACTCAGCTCGTAAGGATGCCATATCTACTACCGCAGGAACTCCTGTGAAATCCTGCATCAAAATCCTTGCAGGTTTAAACGGGATATCCTTATCTGGCGGCGTAGGTACCCAATTAAGCAACGTATTGACATGCTCGTCTGTAATACTAAAACCATCATAATTACGCAACGCATTTTCCAATAATATACGAATACTAAATGGAAGATGTTCTACATTTTTTTCCAAGTCTTTGAGCGAACTGTAGTGGTACTTTTTACCATTTACAGTGATTTCTTTTTGAGATTTAGCCTTTGGATAGCTCATAAAATCATATAATTTAGGTATTTGACAAAATAAAAATCAAGGAAATGCAGCCATGCCAATATGTATAATTTAGCAAATGCACAAAACCATAAAACAATGTACTACTTTAACAATATTCTGAATAAATAGTTGCCTGCAAAATTATATAAAAAAACGCAATTCTCCAACTGTTTGCGTTACATGATTATTATCACTATCCGATCCAAGAACCTCTAGCAACTAAACCATCGAAAAATCTTAAAATTGTCTTAAACATGAACCTTTCTTGATTTCATTTTGTAAGACTTCTAATAAATTTACTTTTATTCTGCCTATATTTGCGGCTTCATTTACTTAAATACACTTAATTAAATATGATGAAATTCAAATTCATGTTCCCGATATTTTTGGGAATACTCATTTTAAATGCTTGTGGAACATCAAAAAAGACTTCCACGAAAACACCTTCACCCATGAACACATCAGAAACCAAACCACAAGAAACCATATCTGATCCAGGACTTAATCTCAACCACATGGATAAATCCGTCCGCCCCCAAGATGATTTCTATAGCTTTGTCAACGGAACATGGATGAAAACAGCTAAAATACCCGCAGACAAGTCTCGATGGGGCAGTTTCAATGAACTTGCTGAAGAAACCGATAATAATTCCATGGAAATCCTCCATTCTCTTTTATCAGAATCTTTTCAAGATGGTAGCGAAGGTAGAAAAATCCAAAGCCTTTATCAGACCTATATGGATATGGAAAAAAGAAATGCCGATGGGATTGCGCCTCTGAAAAACGATTTGGATAAGATTAACGCCATTCAGACGATTTCCGATCTTCAAAAGTACATGATTGAAGCAACAAAAGCAGGAAAGAATACTTTGTATGGTTGGAGCGTTTATGCAGATCTCAAAGATAGTAAAATGAATGCCATCTACTTAGATGAGGCATCTCTCGGCCTCGGTAGAGACTACTATCAAAAAATCAATGACAAAAATACGGAAACCATCGGCAAATACACCGAATATGTATCCAGCATGTTATACTTTTTGGGTGAAACCAATACGCTTCATGCTGCAAGAGATATCGTTTATCTCGAGAGAGAGATGGCTCAAGCGATGCTAACCAATGAGGAAATCAGGGATGTAGCCAAGCAATATAATCCGAAAACGCTCGAAGACCTTGCCAAACTTTCTAAAAATATCAACTTAAAAGATTATCTTGCACAAGTCGGCGTTAATACGAAGCAAGTCATCATAGGAGAGATTAACTTTTTTGAAAAATTTGACAATTTGATTAATACCAAAAATCTTCCTGTCATTAAAAATTATCTCAAATATCACTTGATCGCAGATAATGCAAACTTCCTATCACAAGAAATCGATGATGCTCAATTTAAGTTTTATGGCAAATATTTGAGAGGACAACAAGAACAAAGACCTTTAGACAAAAGAGCTTATGAAGTCATCAATCGCGCTATAGGTGAAGCCTTCGGAAAGTTGTATGTAGATAAATATTTCCCTGCCGAATCGAAAACGCAAATGGTAGAATTAGTAAATTACCTGAAGAAAAGTTTTGGTATGCACATCCAAAATTTAACGTGGATGTCGGATGTTACGAAGCAGAAAGCTTTAGAAAAGCTCAATAAATTTAACGTAAAAGTTGCGTACCCGGATACCTGGAAGGATTACTCTGCGCTACAAATCGAATCCAATGCGCAAGGTGGAACCCTTTATAAAAACCTACAAAACATCGCGCAATGGCGTTATCAGGAAGCGCTTGACAAAATCGGAAAACCCGTAGATAAAACAAGATGGGGCATGACTCCTCAAACCGTAAACGCTTATTATAGTCCTTTAAATAATGAGATTGTTTTCCCGGCTGCTATCTTACAACCGCCATTTTTCAATCCAAAAGCTGATGCTGCGGTCAACTTTGGTGGTATCGGTGCTGTCATTGGACATGAAATCACCCACGGCTTTGATGACTCAGGAGCACAATTTGATGGAGATGGTAATCTTACCGATTGGTGGACAGAAGAAGATAAAGCCAATTTCGAAAATGTCACCAATGCGCTTGCTGACCAATACAGCAAATATGAACCTGTCAAAGGTGTCTTCATCAACGGTAAATTTACAAATGGCGAAAATATCGCTGACCTAGGTGGTGTCAATATCGCTTATGATGCGCTTCAAATGTATCTCAATGACCATGGTAATCCAGGTGCAATTAATGGTTTCACACAAAACCAACGATTTTTTATGAGCTGGGCAACAGTTTGGAGAACCATTCAGAAAGAAGAAGCCTTGGTCAACCAAATAAAAACAGATCCACATTCGCCAGGATACTTCCGCGCTTTCGGACCTCTAATCAATACAGATGCGTGGTATGACGCTTTTATGGTAAAAGAAGGCGACAAACTCTATATCAAACCCTCAGAAAGAATCAAAATCTGGTAGGATCCAACATTTTGTCATAATAAAAACCTAATGTGATTTCTGATTAAACATCAGAAACACTTCAACAAAAAAAAGCTGTCTTCGGGCAGCTTTTTTTTGTTGATACCATAGACACACATTTTAAAGCATAATTGGGCGATAGAAAAATCTACTACACTCCAAAATATCCTCAATTCAGCCATTACTTTGGTCTTATCTACCAGCACCATAACAGCGGCTTTATTTTTCGATTAAAATGCGAAACCTAACACATAATAGAATTAAAAAAACGACCATTTTTAATTCATATTAAAATAATATATAATTTATATTTTACTGACAATCAAATGTTAAAATTTAAGGGAAAACACGGATTTTTTACAAAAATAAACACAATTCATATACAACCAATTAATAATATATGTAATTTTGTTTTAATATGTAATTTGTAACCTTTTATCACCCATAAAAAAACATTTTGGAATGAGAACAAATTTTAACCCGAAACAAAGTATATGGAGTTTACTCTTTATACTCTTCTTTTTTAATACCCATGCTAAGGATATTTCTTGGTCTTTAGAAATGCATTGTCCGTCTAATGTCTATGTCAGTTGTACGGATGAATTATGGAATCTATCTTGCTATGGAAATGCCACTTATACTTATAATGGTCATACCTATAGTGCCGGCAATCCCACGGTAGAATACCATTTGAATAGTTGTAATGTCGGCTATATCACCCGAACGTGGATGGTAGAAGATTATTATTGGAATTGGTACTCTTGTACTCAGACGATCTATGTTTCATCGACTGGTTCCAATGGACCAGTTATATATTGGCCAGCAGACATCGAACTTACAGGATGTAATCCCAATACCAATCCTAAATATTTGCCTGAGCCGGACAACTACCCTACTTGGGATGACGGCATCTGCAATATGTTAGGTAGATCCTACAGCGATATGGAGTTTTATGTCAACAATCAATGTCGCAAAATCATGCGTACTTGGAAAGTCATGGATTGGTGTGACTATTCTCCTACTTATGGATATAAGATATATACTAATGTTCAAATCATTTACATAAGAGAAAATACTCCACCTGTAGTGGATTGTCCAGGTGAAATCGTGGTTGATGCATTTAGTTGCAAAAATGTAGAGGTTGTTGCAGACCCACTTCATGTTGATCACAGCTCTTGCGGAGGTTCATTTGAAGTGACCAACAATTCTCCTTATTCTTATAAAAAAGGCGCCGATCTCTCCGGTGTATATCCGGTAGGTACAACGAAGGTTACTTATACGATCAAATATGCTTGCGGAAAAGCCATCTATTGCCATGTCAATGTTGTTGTAAAAAATGCGGCTAGACCTACACCATATTGTTTAGCTTACCTTACGACTGCACTTATGCCTGTTGATGCAGACAAAGACGGTATTCCAGAAGATGGCATGGTCGAAGTCTTTGCTAAAACCCTAGATAAAGGCAGTTATTCTAGTTGTAATAATTATCCGCTCAAATTTTCATTTTCAAAAGATGTCAATGAGACTTCTCGTATCTTTACTTGTGCGGAAGTGGGAAGAAATGTCGTCCAAATGTGGGTAACTGACAGCAAAGGTGCTCAAGAATATTGTGAAGTAGAAATCATCATTCAAAATAATGGTGCTAGGATACCTAATTGTGAACCTAAACCAGATCCGGACCCAGATCCAGATCCAGACCCAAATCCAAGTGACTCACTTCTTCAGATAAAGGGTAATGTGCTTACGCTAACGGATACTCCATTGAAGGATGCTAAAATAACCGCAAGATATCAAGAACCATTCATTACCTATATATTTACTAATGATACGACAGAAATCTATGTTTTAGATTCTTTCATCAATGCCTCTGGATATAAATTGTACCGTTACGAAAAGAAAACCGTTATTACGACTCAAAAAGATTCCACGTTACAATACTATTCGACAGTAGTCAGTTCAGACTCTTTAGGTAGATATTTATTTGATAGTCTGCCATATGGTGACAAGAAAATTGACATATTTGGAACCTATACTGATCAACCATCAAGATTTATCGATCAAAATGACGTCGCATTATTAAGTGACTTCATTAATGGCAAGGTTCAATTCTTTAGTTTCCACCAATATCTTGCTTCTGATATCAACGAAGACGGCGTCATTGACGATGTAGATAAGCAAATCTTAGAAGACTTTGTCCAAGGTGTCATCACCGAATTACCAGGAGATTACCAATGGTATCTACTCGATAAAAATGCCACGTATCAACAACCTGAAGATGTGCTTACGCAACCATTGCCGCTTGTGGTCACTCTAGATTCACTAAGCAATAAGCCAGGTCCGGTGGATTTTGTCGCTGTCAAGAAAGGGAATATCTCTGTTGATCCGGGATCCCTCAAAGAGGATGCACAACTCAACATTAGAGCCTTACCGGCCAATATCGTGACTGTAAACGCACATCCTAACCCATTCTACGATATTGTAAACTTTATGATTTCATCTGATAAAGATCAAATGGCAACTTGTCAATTATACAATGTCTCAGGACAAATGGTAGCGCAGCAAGCATACCATCTAACCAAGGGTACAAACAATATTGGAATTCAAGTAGATAACCAATATGAAGGTTTGTTGATTTATCAATGGATGATAGATGGCCACACGTATAATGGAAAGCTAACAAAAGTGAAATAATTCCCCACTATAATTATTCTATTTCAAAAGAAAGCGGAAACCTAGATTGGTTTCCGCTTTTTTAATTTATATCAATCAACCATCGAAGAAAAATCCTGTTCTGGGCTAGAGAAGTAACTTCGTTTTATTAAACCATTGAATCTCTAGTGCTCCGTCCACAAAAATATCTTAATGAAATGTCGTTCTTTTTTCAAATCTCATCGTTAAAAATACTCGCCATAGTTACCACTATGCCTG
>JAIXKS010000005.1:171484-192385 GCA_026928325.1 Chitinophagales bacterium
TTTTCAAATCTCATCGTTAAAAATACTCGCCATAGTTACCACTATGCCTGTGTTTCTTGCCTTGATCTTTAAAAAAACAACTTCCATTATAATTTAAGCCTTGTTATAGACAGCGCATTAGCATCTTTAACGGCATTCGTTATAATCGAAAAATTCCTTAAAGATCTCCAAATCGAATATTTTTAGCATCGACAACCGGCGTAAAACAATAATTCTCAAATTCATTTTCTAAAAACCGCCTTTCGCTTTTCAATAAAAGCGGCTGTGCCTTCTTTGGATTCTTCACTTCCTATAGTCAATCCAAAGTCCTCATATTCCTTCTTAAAGCCATCAACAGTTTTGTCAAAATAAGCATTCACTAAGTGGATGGTTTGCTGTACAGCTAATGGTCCCTTTGTGGCTATCTTCTGCAAAATCTCCATAGCTTTGGCCGTTTCTTGACCAGATTCTACTACATGAGTCACTAAACCCAGTCTCAAGGCTTCTTCTGCGCCAATCATATCTGCTGTCAACAACATTTCCAAGGCCTTGCCTTTACCGATGAGTTGCACTAATCTTTGAGATCCACCATATCCTGGCACTAAACCAAGATTAACTTCGGGCTGTCCAAATTTAGCATTAGATCCTGCTACACGGATGTGGCATGACATAGACAACTCACAACCACCACCTAATGCAAATCCATTAACAGCGGCGACTACGGGAGCATGAAAGCGTTCAATCATAAAAAACACATCTTGGCCTCGTTTAGACAAGGCTGCGCCACCCTTAGCGTCTAAAGATGAAAATTCTTTGATATCAGCGCCAGCTACAAAAGCCTTACTGCCGGCTCCGGTTATGATCACGCCTTTGATATCTCGATCCTCCTTATGTTCCGAAAAAAAGGCCTCAAGTGCGTCAAAAACACCTTTATTCAAAGCATTTAATGCATCGGGTCGATTGATGGTTAAGGTGTAAAATCCATCATTATTTTCTATTAATACAAGGGAATTATCCATACTCCTATTATTTATTTTGTTTTTTTAAAGGTAAAAATACTTCTGCCATCATACATCGTACACTTCCACCTCCAAACTTTTCGATATTCGGAATGGGTATTGGCAGTAAATTTGTATGAGATTCCAGCTGGGCTTTTTGATCATCGTTTAGGCTATCATAAGCACTTTGGGACATACACAAATATCGCTGCCCATCATTTGCCTTGACTTCGAGCATATTTCCTGCAAAGGATTCCATCTGCTCTAAAGTAATATCTACCACTTCTTTTCCTGTTCGAGCAAAGTGACCCAATAATTCTTTGCGGCTTGCTTCATCTGCTACACTCTCCATACATATCACAACGAAATCTTCACCTAATGCCATCATGACATTGGTATGGTATATCTCTTGCCCATCTCGCCCTACGGCTCTAAAAAGACAACTTTTCATATCCATGAGCACATTGAACTTATCGAGTAATATGGGTGAGGTTCGTTTGCTGACACAAGCATAAACCAACTTATTGGGTCGATCAAAAATCATGCTTCCTGTTCCCTCTAAGAATATCGGTTCTGATTCGTCTTCATAAAATTCAAAACCATATCTGTTTTTTACATCAAACTTGATTTCTATTTGTTCGATGATTTCTTCGCGTCGTTCGATTCTTCTATTCTTAGCGAACATCGGATAGGTGATTATGGATCCATTACCGTGAAAACTGATCCAATTATTAGGAAAAACTGCATCCGGCTTGATGGGTGTTTCACTATCTTGAACAACTGTGACATCTATACCTTTAGTACGAAGCGCGGCTACCATATTGTCAAATTCTGATATTGCTGTACGCTTTAACGCTTCTGCATCGCTGATAATCTCATCCGACTGAAATGCATTATTGACGGCTGTTTCCTCATTATATCCGAAGTTAGCTGGTCGAACCATTAATATGTGATTAGTCAATTGCCGCTCCATAAATCTATTAAAAAATTAAGTATTGTTTCTCTAAATAAATGACAAAAATAAGGTTATATTCCTACAATTCATAATCAATCCACTTATAGATCAAAATTAAATCCAGCGATCTTTTTCTGCTGATAAGCGGCTTCATCAAAACTATATAACCGTGCTGGTCGATGGGAAACAGAGGATTCAATTTCGTCCAATTGTTCCAGTATCCCTAATCTGACCAATTTACGGCGAAAATTCCGTTTATCTAAAGGAAAACCCAAAACCACCTCATAGAGTTTTTGTAGTTGAAGTAAACTGAATTTTTGAGGCAACAGATTGAAACCTATTGGGCGAACGCGCATCTCGAACCGCATCTTTTCCAAGCAAATATGCATGATTTCAAAATGATCAAAGGCCAAAGAAGACAGCGCTTCCACGGGCAACCATTGCAAATCGGAATCTTGCTCAAGATGAGCCAAATGCGCATCATCTATCTTAATCAACGCATAATAGGCTACTGTAATCACTCGACCAAGTGGATGCCGATTGATTGCACTAAAAGCTTGTACTTGCTCAAGAAATACATCTGTAAATCCGGTTTTAGCAACCAAAACCCGTAAAGCCGCCTCATCTAATGTTTCGTCGGCGTGAACGATATCTCCCAAAAGTGAATATTCTCGCTCAAAGGGCGGCATATCACATTTCGATACCAAGACTTTAAGTGTATCTTCATCGTATCCAAAAATCACACAATCCACAGACACAGCAGTCTTATAGCTATTGTGAATTTCAGTAATCCATCTGTTGATATTTTGGGCAATTACAGATCCTGTAGGCATCGTATTGAATCGTATAAAAATGCGAAGTTAAGGAATTATCAGTTTATTATTGATGGAATCATTGCTAATGTTCTTTGAAAATTTACTAAATCATGGTAATTTTACTTGCAAATACCTTCATAAATCTAAGATCAAGATCAAAAACCCACCAATTTAAAAATGAGCATAACACCAATATCAAAAATAAATAGCAAATCCAGACTATTGCCGAAACATCTTTTTAATGATCCGCCACAGCTTTAAAGACCAAGTGTTTTGCGAGGTTGTTTGTGATTTAACAGAACTCGTATTCCGATTCGATTTAGGTACTTCTTGGTTAGCAGCATCTTCTTCCATCTTTTTCTTGATAATCATCATTTCAAAGAATTCTTCTGAAATATTATTATTTGGAATGGTCATTTTTATAGATTTTGATTGAGTAAGGATTTAAAAAATGAATTGCATTTTATAGGAACAAATAAAATTCGAAAGCTTAAATCTCTCTTGTCCCTTCATATAAAGTCAAAAACACCGATAATAGTTGAATTAAATCTTAATCTTTTTACTGCTTCTTTTTTTAAAAAGAAGCAGTCGAATGTTGAACGTAGGAAATCCATTTGCACACAAAATCAAATATCCAACTTTTATAAAAAGCCATTAAAACTAAAATATGCTCATGTATTATGCGAAATAGCAATCATGTTTCCATAATTTTATTACATTTGGCATCACATTAAAAATCAAAAGAAGTTTATGAAAATCTCCATATGGTGTATCGGCAAAACAGGTGAACAATATCTAAAGGACGGTATTGCTATTTATCTAAAGCGGCTCACCCATTATTCCAAAGTAGAATTGAAAGAATTTAAGGATGTAAAACCGGGTAATAATCCGGAAGAAACCATTCAGCGCGAAGCTGAAATGATTTTGGCACAGATAAAAAGTGATGATTTTTTGATATTATTAGATGAGCGAGGTACTGCTTTTACTTCACTTCAATTTGCTGCACATATAGAAAAAATGCAACTCCAATCCGTCAAACACGTCATTTTTCTCATTGGTGGCGCTTATGGACATCACAGCTTAATCCGCCACCGAGCCAACTATTTAGTTTCTCTTTCTAAGATGACTTTTTCACATCAGATGGTGCGGCTATTTCTTGCGGAGCAATTGTATAGAGCCTTTACGATCCTTCGCAACGAAAAGTATCACAACGAGTAAGCAGAATTTCTGTCGTCTATTAATAGATCTATTTTAAGCCACAACATTCCTATGCGGGCGTCTGAATGTTTTCTCTGACGAAATAACGAGTAGCCGCAGCTGTACTAAGATATGGAGCAATAAGAACACCTAACACCGGAATTAGAAATAGTATCGTAAAGATGGCGCCTAACCCAATTGCCGCCCACTTGTGGTTATACACTACTTTCAAGGATTCCCGATAAGTAAAATGTCGCTCGAGATAGTAATCCATGATACCAAAACCGGCAAAATAAGACTGCACCAACAACAATAATATTAGAGCTATCAAATTAAGTCCCGGGATCAATCCACTTATAAAAAGTAGGGCGGTCAGTACGAGTTCTTTGAGCAAATTTCTCATGTTGATGCGAACGGATCTCGCTGTGGAAGCTGCAAAACTAAAACCACGCATTCCGGTATTCATACCCAATTGCTGCTCTAACTTTTCAGAAGCAAGACTCAACATCGGTCCGGAGAGAATTAACAAGATATATTTTAATACGATCCAGAAAAACCAAATAATGGCTATGCCAATAATTACACTAAAAAACACCGATTGCTGCGCCCATTCCCAAGGAATCCATGAAGCGACCATCATGCCCATCCATGAAGCAGAATTGACTGTAATCCAGATTAAAATCCCTACTAAGGCCATTCCTATCAATCCGGAATACATCATATACTTCAAGGCTTGACCCTTCAAAGTACTTAAAGCTACCATAAAATCTCTGAAAATCTTAACTATTTGTCCCATCTCCTGATTATCATAACAAAATTTGAAAACAATTCATTGCAGATAGCCTTCAATTAAAGATTAAAACATTTTGATAGCGCCACACGCACGCTCTAATCCCTACTTTTTATAGGCCACCTTACCTCCAACAATGGTATAAGCCACCTCGGTATCTAAAATATCATCATCCGTGCAATGAATCAAATCCTTCGTCAATATCACGATATCAGCTAGCTTGCCCGACCTTAGAGAGCCCTTCATGTGCTCTTCAAAAACAGCATAAGCATTGGCCATCGTATAAGCATAAATGGCCTCTTCTCGCGTCATCACTTGCTCGGGATAAAAGGCAGGCGTGTCCCTATTGTACTTTCGCGTTACAGAAGCATAAAAATTATGAATCGGATCGACATCTTCGATAGGTGTGTCTGTACCATTGGTCACTACTGCACCTTGATCCAATAGGCTTCTCCAAACATAAGCGCCCTCTTTAGCTCGTTGTTGCCCTAAACGTTGCACCACAAAAGGCGCATCCGAAGTACAATGTATCGCCTGCATAGAAGCAATCACCCCTAATTGTGCAAATCGTTTGATATCATCCGGATGAAGGTGTTGAGCATGTTCAATACGCCATCTCCAATCCTTTTTGTCCGGATGATTTTGCATGGCTACCTCATAAATATCCAAAACCATTCGATTGCCTCTATCACCGATAGCATGAACACAAAACTGCAAATCATTATCAGCACAAAGGGTTGCAATCCGCTTTAAATCTTCGATATCTGTCGTATTCTGCCCTTTGAAACCCGCCTTATCTTGATACGGTTCAAGCAACCAAGCTCCATAGGAACCCAAGGCGCCATCGATATCACTTTTTATGGCATTGCATGTGTAAAAGTCATTGCCGATATTCTTTCTCTTATACTTTGAAGCCTTTTGCTCCAATTCATCTACAGGACGACGAATCATCGCCCAAAGTCGCACACGAAGTTTATGCTCCTTGGCAAGTCGTTCATACTTATCTAAATCCTCAAAAGTGCTCCCTGCATCCTGAAAGGATGTAACACCCTTACGAAGACACTCTTCCTCAGCAAGTCGGAGTGCCACATGCCAAATCGAATCCAACGCCTCCTTATCAAGGCTCGCCAAATAATCTTCATATTTGCGAGCAAATAAATCCATAGCTCGTTCTTCAAAGACCCCAATAGCATTACCATTTTGATCCCTCACGATTTCGCCGCCCACCGGATTGGGTGTTTCTTTATTGATTCCAGCCACTTCCATCGCTTTTTGGTTCGCAAAAAGTGCATGTCCAGATGCATGATAAAGCACGACCGGATTATCTGGTGATATTTCGCTTAATGTATTGTGAAAAGGGTATTTATAAACATTAGGAGAAGGAATACTATCCCACTTTTCCTGATGCCATCCTCTGCCCATTATCCAAACGCCAGGTGGTGTTTGCTTGACCTTATCTGCCACAGCATCTACGATAGACTCCCAACTTGAAGCCTTTAAAAAATTTAAATTTATCAGGCTATTGCCCAAACCGTTATAATGTCCATGTCCTTCAATAAACCCAGGCATTACAAAATTCCCTTGGGCATCTATAATTTCCGTTGATGCATGGATATAAGGCTCCATCTCTGCCCAAGTACCAATTTTCCAGATTTTATCGCCTTTAATGGCAATAGCGTCACCCGTATAAGTCGTATCTACAGCATAGATATTGGCGTTTTTAATAATCATGGTGGCTCTTTCCTTCTGGGTACAACTCATGAAACCTAAAACCAGAAGAAGAAAAATAATTGGATTTTTCAAAACTAGATTGATTTACAATATTACAAAAACACACAAAGCTAATAAAACTACGTTTTTTATACTAATACTATTTTCAGAAGCATCAAAAACAGTAACAATATGTCATTAGTTTCTTAAAATAGCAAAGCACACACAATGAACTCCGTTCAACAAAAAAAGGCACTTTAAAGTGCCTTTTTTTCTTTACAATCTACTTAATAAAAGTAAAAATTAAACCTGAAACCGAATTAAATTAGGATATTTGACACTACAACAATACAAATACATCCTAATGGATTAAACAAAATTACTTAAAATTCACCAAAATCACTATTAAAAATGATTTATTAGGAAAAGTAAAAATAATTTTGTTTCAGAATAATTATTTATCTGAAGGCTTAACAATCGGCTTTTTTGTCCTTTTGGTTGCTACAACTTTCACTGTTTTAACAGTTGGTCCTAACTTTACTTTTTTATCACCTGCTGCTTTCGCAACTTTAGGTTTAGCTTCAGTTGTTTTAGTAGCCTTAGCAGTGGTTGTTTTTGTCGCCTTTGCTACTGCTGGAGTTTTTGCAACTGTTTCTTTTTTTGTAGCAGTTGTCGCTTTAGCCTTCTTTTCAACAGCGTCTAAAGATACAACACCGTTTAAAGCACCATAAAAACCAGGAACCAATTGATCTGCTTGTTGATCGTTTTCCCACACACTACCATTGACTAAATATTTGAATTCATAAGAATTTCCAGCATTTAATTCAACACTTGCGGTGAAATCACCTTTAACCTTTTTAAGTTTTGGAGCCTCATTAGAATTCCAATTATTAAAATCTCCTAAAACTTGAACTTCCTTAATACCTTCAGTAGCAGGGTAAGAAAAAGTTACCTTATAATTCCCTTTAGTCGCTTGGTATTTTTTAACAATACTCATAAAATATAATATTTAAAATGATTTTGAATTTAATTGTAATTTTAAAATTCACTTGATATCGTTTTACAACGATGAATATCTAAAATCACGCTGCAAAATTAAAATTTTTTATTCTATTTATGGGTAGTCTATATATTGATTAACAATAATTAACATAATTAAACAGCAATTTAACCGAATTTAATTTGCAAACGTTCAAAATTAAACTTCCTTAATAAACTTTTCTATCGTTGGAGCGTAATGTCGATGTTCTAAAACAAGCACCGCTTTTGCTATTTCTTCTGCACTCATATCGGACGATATGGGCACCGAAGCTTGAAAAATAATACCGCCTTGATCAAAGGCTTCATTTACATGATGAATGGTCATTCCGGACTGCGTTTCACCACTGGACTTCACGGCTTGATGGACATGCATTCCATACATACCTTGACCTCCATACTTAGGAAGCAATGATGGATGAATATTCAAAATTTTATGTGGATAAGTTTCAATAAGCCACGATGGAATCAGCTTAAGATACCCAGCCAAGATAATATAATCTGTTCGATATGATTGTAACAAACTCAATAATTGATGCCGATCATTCAACATTTCTGAAGATAAGGCTTGACCCGGAATATTAAAATCCGCGGCTACCTGTAAAACTCCTGCTTTCTTCCTATTTGTAATAATCAGGCCGACCCTTATCGATGGATGATCTTGAAAATATCTACATATTTCAGCAGCATTACTTCCTCCTCCTGAAGCAAAGATGGTTATATATGTCATCACTTCCAAATTAGATATCAATTCAATACATCATAATCTCGATTTCGAGAGATGTCGATACCTGTCATGATCGTTTTTACCTTTTCCTTTTGGCCTTTGTCTGCCACCTTAAATATCTCAATAATCTCATCCTTTTTAGCATCGCTAAATATCTGTGTCAAATACCCATTCGGATAGTCGAGATTTCCTTGACCAATAGAAGTCAATGCACTCAAAATAACGGCTCGGCTTTTATCTGGCTCGCTGTACATTTTATCTAAACCTTGTCTGTGATATTCATAAAAGGCTTGTCTAAATTGACGAAAATTAGGGCTTAGTGCATTTTCAACCATCCAATATCGGTTTTTCTTACTAGAATGATCTAATTTCCAACCTTCATCTCCTTGAAATCCTGTCGGAAGCCCTTGTACGACATCATACGCCTTTTTGTAAAAAACATCGCCGGAATTTACTTTAAAGGAATCATAATCTATTCCAATCACCATATATGCATAAAAGCTTAAAATAGATGATAAATTGTCATAAAAAGTACTACTCGTCTTTTGCAAAACGCTCATTTCGTTGAATGGAAAAACAATGAAATTATCCTTAATATTTAGAATCGGAGTCACATAAGTAGAGTAATAAACCGGTCGCTCCGTTTGAATCGACAATTCTGCCTTATAAACTCTATCCGGCGTTTCTTCTGTAATAATCAATAGTAGATTTCCTTTGATTTTTTCATGATCTTTAAATCTATCTTCGCCCCATTGCGTCGTATTTAAAAATTCTTCAATATTTTTGGCTAGGGTCGGAAGAAACTGAGGATCAGCCTTAACCAAACTAACCGCTGGAATTTTATCAACTGTAACTTTAAAATTCAGCTCCTGTCCATACATACTTGTACCTGCAACCCAGATCCAAGCCAAAACACCAATAAAAAACGTTTTAAAATTCATCATATATATTTTGATAAATAATCCAGAATATCCTTTGCCACTTCTTCTTTATTTTTAAGCTCGTAAACAGTCACATGGCCTTCATGATCTAATATGGTTATCTTATTGGTATCATGCATAAAACCCGCTCCCAAATCCTTAAGTGAATTAAGAACGATAAAATTCATGTTTTTCTTGTGTAGTTTTTCCTGTGCATGATTGATTTCGTTATTTGTCTCCAATGCGAAACCTACAATCACCTGATTTTCCTTCTTTTTCGAACCCAAACTAGCCGCAATATCAACTGTTTTAACCAA
The DNA here is from genome assembly GCA_026928325.1 of Chitinophagales bacterium. Taxonomy (GTDB): domain Bacteria; phylum Bacteroidota; class Bacteroidia; order Chitinophagales; family Saprospiraceae; genus OLB9. Next base: position 180,931 of record JAIXKS010000005.1, read on the forward strand.
GTCAATTGAGAAATTTGTATCCGATTTTTTAATTTTTTGGTCTGCTACCCTACTCGGCTTATAATCCGCAACAGCAGCTGCCAAAATAGAGATATCCGATGTTTCAAAAACGCTATTTGCAGCTTCAAACATTTCTTGCGCAGAAGTTACCTTTACTAGCCGGATGCGCTCGTGTTGAATTTGCAATTTTGTCGGACCAGAAACCAAAGTCACTTCAGCACCTCGATCAGCACAAGCCTTAGCTAAGGCGTATCCCATTTTGCCACTGCTATAATTACCTATAAAACGCACAGGATCAATCGCTTCATAGGTCGGCCCCGCAGTGATCAACACCTTTTTATTAGATAAGGTAAGTGATTGCTGAAAATAATCGTTTACATACGCAACAATCTCTTCGGGTTCTGTCATACGGCCATCGCCGATCAATCCACTGGCGAGCAAGCCATATCCTACGGGGATGACATGATGTCCATAAGATTTCAATAATTCGATATTGCGTTTGGTCGCATGGTGTGCCCACATATCTAGATCCATAGCAGGACAAACCATTATTGGGCATTTAGCAGAAAGATACACGGCCATCAACATATTGTCGCATTGCCCATTTGCCATTTTAGCAAGGGTATTAGCTGTAGATGGTGCTATTATCATTAAGTCTGCCCAAAGCCCCAGATCGACATGATTTTTCCAAATGTCACCTTCATCCCAAGCCGTGATAACCTCGTGTCCGGACAAGGTACTCATTGTAAGTGGCGTAATGAAAGACTTAGCAGCCTCTGTCATTACTACTTTGACTTCACAACCTTCTTTGACCAGCGATCTACATAAGATAGCTGATTTATAAGCGGCAATGCTACCCGAAACGCCAAGTATGATTTTTTTTCCTTTGAGCAAGGCAGAATGAATTTTTATTCTTCTACAGTTTCCTCTTCTGGAGTAACATAGTGGAATTTAAGGTTGTCTCGAACAAATTCTTCCGCAGCAATAATAGCCGGATTCGGAAGTCTTTCATAGAATTTACTAATTTCGATTTGCTCCTTATTTTCCAAAATTTCTTCTATACTATCTGAAGTTGTTGCAAATTCATCTAATTTTCCGTGCAACTCGGCTTTCAATTCTACTGAAATTTCTTCTGCTCTCTTATTGATCACAGCAATAGACTCATATATGCTAGACGTCTGTGAAGCAATTTTTTTAATATTTCTTGCTTTTACACTTGGATCTAGTCCTTGAACTTTAGATTTAATATCTGTTATATTCGTCATATTTTCAATTTTTTTAGCTCAGCTAATGTTTGTTTTTCAATGGATTTTGCGTCCTTTAGTAATTTAGAATTAGGATGGCGTTTTACAAACGTCTCAAAATAGCCAAGAGTTTCATTAAACCGCTCTTCCTTTTTCTCATATATACTATTGTCCGCCAATATATAGGATGATTTTAAAATCAAGTATCTAATTTCTTCAACTTTGTCAGATTCCGGAAAATCTTTCAGTGTGTTCTGAAACGAGGTCATTGCGGCTTGATATTGACCTATTTTATAATACAATGTACCTTGTTCAAAAGATTTTTTCTCTAATTTTTGTCGCATCTCGTCAATCAGGCGATTAGCCATTTCTGCGCGTTCAGTACCCGGATAAAGGTTAATAAATTGCTCCATCCCTTCGACAGCCTTCACCGTATAGGTCTGATCTAACTTATAATTTGGTGACATCTTATAATTAGAATAAGCGGCCATATATTCGGCTTCTTGCTTATTTGGACTATTGCTAAAGGTTCCTGCATAATTTTTAAAATAGGTCGCTGCTAGGATGTAGTCTGTTTGATAATAATGCGCATAAGCATAGTTAAAAAACAAATCTTCAGCTTCTTGTTTTCCTCTATAATGCTGAATGATGACATCATATAAAGCAATAGCCTTATCGTATTCCTTATTTTTGAAATACTTATTGGCTGCATTATATATTTTATCTGGTTGATTACTAGATCGAAGTGATTCAAATTCAGACCTACAACCGACCAAAACAGAGACCAGCAAAATGACTAAAATCGGATATATTTTCATAAGTGCGCAAAATTATGACTTTTTCGTTATATTTTATCAATTAATGATATAATTAACTTTTGGATAAGCGATTTTCGTATGAATAACGCAAATAAAAAACAAAAAAAATGGTTTTTTAGGCTGGATTTGTTAAATAAAAAATAAAATAGTAACAATTTGTTATCGTGTATCGTATTTTGATATATCTTTACATCGTATTAAATCACTTATATTCTTTAGACACTAAATTTTTTAAAATGAAGCAATTACTTTTTTTATTCTCTTTCGTTCTTTTAGCATCTTTTTCAGCTAACGCGCAAAGTTGTTCAAAATCTGCTGCTGCGGGCAAATCTTGTTGCATGTCAAAAAAGACTGCTGATGTATCTTCAGATAATGATGTAAAAAGCATGGCATCTTTGACTGAAATAGAAGCTGAGGCTGAAGCTGCAATGATGGCTTCAAATGGCAATATCATCAAAAAAACATGCGAAGTATCCGGTACTACTAAATATTACGGAAAAGTAGCAGGTAGTGAATCAGCTAAAGAAAGTTGGAATGAAGTAAAATATGATAGTGAAAAGAAAGCATTCACTGAAGTAGCTTCTGCGTACATGGAAAAAGATGACGCAGGCAATAAAATTGAGACTAAAGCTTGCGCTGGTGAAAAAGCTGGTGAAACCAAAGCTTGCTCAAGCAAAGGTGCTGCAACTAAATCATGCTGCAGTAGTAAAAAATAATTTAAACTCAGTTTGAATTGAAGTAAAAGCCTTTCTGGATTCAGAAAGGCTTTTTTTATACCTTTAACTATGAAATACCAATCCGAACAATACCGCATATTTGAGTGATACTAACGGATCAAAGTTCAGTTTTAAATTAGATTGAAGCTTTTGGATTTCATGATACGTATTAAAAGAAGTACAAGACTAGTGCTCTGTCAACAAAAATATCTTAATGAAATGTTGTTCTTTTTCCAAATCTCATCGTTAAAAATACTCGGCATAGTTACCACTATGCCGGCGTTTTTTGCCTTGATCTTTAAAAAAATAACTTCCATTATTATTTAAGTCTTTTTATAGACAGAGCACTAGTGCTCTGCCACCAAAAATATCTTAATGAAATGTTGTTCTTTTTCCAAATCTCATCGTTAAATATACTCGGCATAGTTACCACTATGCCGGCGTTTTTTGCCTTGATCTTTACCTTTATAATTTAAGACGTTTTATAGAAACTGCACTAGTCAAATGATTGATTTCAAGCTATTCCTACTCTTAATAGCCTTTCTAATACGTCATATAGGGAAAACCCATAGGAACTAAAATACAAAAGGCAATGAACTCGTCACTGCCTTCTATATATTTTTTCAAATACTATGTAAGCTAATATTTATAAACACTAGTAAACGGGCAAATTTCAAATTAGGACATAACCTACTGATTATCAATAGGTGTTTTTCGATTTTTCAAAACCTACCTCCCCATATTTTAGAACAAAGAGATCTGAATACTGGGCGATTTATTCCGTTTCTTTTGCTTTGAATACGCTCTGCGACTGTTTTGTACTATCCAAAACACATCTACATGGCTGATCAGGTGTATTCTGACTAATGCAGCTACTGTTGAAAAGGCCTTTTTACTTTCTGATTTCACTTTCAGAACCTGCATCAGTAATTGTGCAATGAGTGTACACCAGATTTGTGTTTTGATGCCGTTTTCGGTTTCCGAGTAAAAGTAATGCAGTTGAAAATTTTGTTTTAACTTTTTGAACAATAGCTCGATATTCCAACGTAGCTTGTAGATATAAGCTACTTCTTCACGTCTTATTTCAAAATTATTGGTAATGAACTCATACATCCGTCCACCATCATCTCTATAGGTTACTTTGCGTAAGCATAATTTCTTGTTTTGCTTTTTGTCTTTGTAGTTCAGATGAATGTGTTCTTCTTTCAAAACTCCTGCTTTGTCGTCTTTCAATTCTTGTTCAAAAAGTACTTCTTGCACTTCATAGACCGCATTTTTCTTCAATCGGCATACAAAATTGACTTGTTGAAGTGTCCATTTGGCAAACTGAAAATAGTGGTTATAAGCTCTATCAAAAACAATCATACTGTGTGGTGCAAGGCTTAAATCCTTCAGAAAAGTCTTGTCGTGCCGTTTCGCCTCGCTGATTTTTACAAATTCGGGCGTATCACTATGGGCATCTATCATCATGTGGACTTTCAAACCGCCTTTCTTTTTACCCTCGTTCTTGGGATTGCGACCGACACCTTTCATAATGTCCGAAAACAAACTGATAGTCGTAGAGTCGAAGATGAAAAGTTTAGAAAAAGAGGTGTTGTCAATTCGGCTGACCGACAAAAATGGCTTGAAATGATCCAACAACATAAAATATACCGCTTTAAAAAATGCTTCGTCACGACCTCGCAAACCGTCTCCGGCAGTACTTTTGGCGGGCGATTTGTCCATCCCCAAATAATTGAGTTTTCCTCCTAAACCTCGCATTCCATCGCATATTTCACCCATAGAATCACATCGACTCAATATCCCAAACAACATAGTCACAAGTTGTGTCCATGAATCAAAAGTTTTATAATACCGATCTGATTTATGCTCATTAACAAGTAAATCAAATTTGTTTCTCGGTATAAAATCTACAATTTGTTTGAAAATTGGCTGACCGACTAATTTCTTTTCTGTATCTTTACTACTCATATTTTTGATTTGTCGTAAAACCAAAATATGAAAAATGGAGCTATCCGCAATGGATAGCTCCTAAATTTTTAAAATTTAGTCGGTCAGTAGTGATTTATAAATCCTTTTTATTGAACTTACGAAGCGAAATCAAGTACGGCACAATAATCCATACCATCAAGAGTCCAATAGTGATTAAATATCCATAAAAATTGCCAAAAAACTTTTTAAAGATTGCACCTGTATATCCCATCAATGCCGAAACATCAATCTGAAGCAACATCTGGATTCTAGCTAGGTCTATCGGATTCAGAGACGAGAATAACACCATCAGCTTTTCGATCGGATAATCAGAAAACTGGAACATAAAAAACAACAACAATCCATCATATATCAAGGACAAGAAAAGCCATATCATGATTGACACACCAATCCCTCTAGCCTTATCCTTAGCTATAATAGAACTCATCATCGCTAAAGAAGTAAAAATCGATCCTATAAATAAGCCCGTTAAGATAACGCTAAATCCAATCGTATCCGGTGTAAATACCATGACAGGAATACCTATCCCAATCAAAAAAGCGAGATTGATAGCAATAAGCAACCCGATAAAAATACTATTCCAAATCGTACTGCGCTTAATGGGCTGACTAACAAGCAGTTCGATAAATTCTTTACTATTATAAATGTAAATATTAGCAAAAATGATAGAAACCAGAGGTACTGATAACAAAATAATGTTAAAGAGCGACAAAGCGCCTTTAGCTGTACTACTTTCGAGTCCGAATACACTCCAGCCGAAAGCTGCAAGAAATAAGGTATATATCAAGATGACCTTATTCTTCAAAATATCCTTAATGACTAAACCAATCAACTTTTTCATGCCTTCAAGTTTTTAAGCAAATGACTAATCGCCTTGGAAATAGACGGTTGACCGGTTTCTTCCAGTAAGCTTTCGATATCTTTATAAAATACGATTTTACCTTCTTCCATAAAGACAATGTGAGATAAAACATCGTTGAGCTCATTAAGCAAATGCGAAGTAATCATAATTAACTTTCCATTCTTCCGCTCCTTTTTGATTTTATCTCTTAATATCTCTGAAGCCAATGGATCCAATCCAGCCGTAGGCTCATCAAGAATCAAAATTTTAGGATTAAACATAAAAGCGATTGTTGCACTCACCTTTTGAATCGTTCCACCCGAAAGAGTGTGCATCTTTTTATCCTTCATGCCTTCTAGCTCAAAAGCACGCCACAACTCTTCATCCAAAGGTTCGTGGCTATTTCGAATACTTTTGATCATATCAACCACTTGACCGATGGTCATATTCTCGGGATATCGGCCAATCTGCGGCATATACCCTATCGCAGCTTTATAGGAAACATCGTTTTTTATACTTTTTCCTTCTATCAAAATATCTCCCTTCGTGGGAACGACAATACTCAAAATTGACTTAATCATGGTCGTCTTCCCACAAGCATTAGGACCAATCAGACCTATGCATTGTTCGCCGCCTAGCTTTAAATTGACATGATTCAAAGCATGAGTTAAGCCAAAATTTTTACTTATATCTCTTAATTCGATCATAATTTATACGGTTTTACAACTGGAGTCAAGTCCACAAAAGCTTCCGGAGTCACACTTGGTATCAATCGTTCTGTTCGATCCATCAAAGTAACCATAAAGCTCCTAAATAAAAGCATTGAAATCGGATTTTGTTCGATAACATAGGAATATACACTTAAAGGGTGATAAGGAATATCTCCCAATCCGTCCCTATCAAGATCATAACCTTCATACTTGTCCCAGTAATTTTCTTTAAAATAACTCATCACCAAAGTACCGTTAGTGGCTACATCAAAGGTATTATGGATAAAATTATTTTCATAGATATGATTGTCTTCACAATTGGCTTGTACCTTCATGCCCCAACCATTTTCTTGAATTACATTTTTTGAAATCTTATTTCGGTTGGCTCCTTCCAAAAACATAGCTATCGTATTGCCAATGAAGCGATTTCCTATTATATGGGAATCAGAGATATCCTTGAGCAACAAACCATAACACGCATCTCCTGTATTATTGATAAAGGAATTATTAGCCATAAAAACATGTTTGGTGTACATGACCGCTATACCTGCACCATTGTTTTCAAAAATATTGGAAAAGTAAGAATCTTTATGCGAAAACATAAAATGCAATCCATAACGAATATTATTTCGGGCTATATTACGCCATACCACTGATTCTTTGACAAATTCGAAGTAGATACCGTCTCGATGTCCTTCTATGCGATTTGCAATAATCTGTAAGCTATCGCTTTTCCAACAATGAATGCCGTTGCCGGAATTTTGTTCATCTTGGGCATTAGATGTTATTATATTATCCTTGACTAGACAGTGACGACTATATTGAAGATATACAGCAAAGAAATTATTGAGCAGGATATTGTTTTGGATGGTAACATACCGCCGATCATAGACTTTAATTCCACCGATATCATTTATCGAGGAAACGCCTGAATTTTGGACTTGAAATCCTGTAAAAAAAACGCTATCAGCCTTTATGGAAACGACCTCATATTGGTGTTCTCCATCCAATACGGGTCGTTCTATGCCGATTATGGTTACCTTTTTGTCAATAATGATGGGACTTTCTTTATACGTCCCAGCATAAACCAACAAGGTATCCCCATTATTTGCGCTTTCTAAAGCCGATTTAATTGATTTAAATGGGTGTTGACTTCCTACTTGTAACGACCTGGATTTTAAATCATAAAATATAGAAATAAAAAAAATAAATACTAAAAAAAACCTATTCATGAAAGACAATTATTGAACCAAAGAGGACCACATTATCAATTCACCATTCATTTTTGATTGATATTCTAATGCTTCAGCCTCTGATTTAAAAGCAGCAATATTACCACCCATTGGGCTTCTAAATTCTGAACTTTTAACATAAAAAGCTGACTCCGCAGGGATAAGTTCGTTATCCCCTAAAAAATAATGTATATAAGTTGCTTTCAACTCCATATCCGGGTTTTCTTCTCTATAATCTCTAACACAAAACATGTCATCAAACTTATAAACTCTACCCTTTTTTGTGATTATTTCACCTGCAAATTGACCATTTGAAATGGTCATTTTACAGTGTTCGCAAGCATCCTTATTTAATGCAATCGGATCCGGACCGTCAGGAGCACAAGACATCATCATGAACAGCCCTAAGATTGCAACATTCCTCTTCTTTAAAAATTTATTTAAAAAACCTCCTTCTAATGCAGCAACAAAAAATATTAATGCTCCACCTAAGAACATCACCCATCCACCTAAATCCGGAATAGAATATACTCCAAAGTTAAGCAATTGCTTAAATCCAAGCATAGGTGGCTGGTACGCCATCCCTGGTACAATAATAGCAGCATTAGGATCTAAATCGTGACCATAATCATATAGCCAACGATAAAAGTCCACCATCGCTAAAACGCCGAAGACTACAAATAATCCAAGCACCCAATTAACAAATTTTCTCCTTTTTACAAAAGCAGCGATCAAAGTAATTATGCCAAAAAAGCCTAAAATATAAGGCAAAACGGAAAATTCGATAAATTCATCCGCATGTAATGTTTTCATTCCAATATAGTGGTTCAAACCGTTGATAATCTCAACATCACCACCTATTTTATTAGAATGAATATACAAGGTCAAACCTTCCGGGTATTGTGGCGCATCCATTTCTATTCTCCAAAGTGGAAATACAATGGAAGCAAAAATAAAAATCCCTGCCACAACCAATAATATTGCGGAGAGATTTGAAATTTTATTATTATTTATCATTTTATGATATTTTATAAATGGATAAAATGCTGGCAAGGTAAGATATCGTCCTTACCTTTTCCAACATATCTTACAGTAACAATTCTATTTGATTAATGCTATTTAAAAGAAAATACCTCGTAACAAGCTTATAAGAATAATATCAGGGATAAAACTATCCCTGATATTATTTATAATTTTTTACTGCTCGTCTGGCATTTGACCTACGTGGTAATAAAGAGGAACTTTACTTCCTGCAGGAGAAACTCTAATATATCCCTGCATTTCTTGGTGAAGTGCACTACAGAAGTCTGTACAATAGAATGGGAAGATACCAACTCTATCAGCATTCCACTTAAGCGTACTTGTTTCACCCGGCATAATGAGTAACTCACCATTATTAGCACCTTTAATTGCAAATCCGTGAGGGATATCCCAGTCTTGCTCAAGGTTAGTAACGTGGAAATATACCTCATCACCTACTTGGATACCTTCGATATTATCCGGAGCAAAGTGAGAACGAATAGAAGTCATATAGACGTGTACTTTCTTACCATCTCTTACAACTTTTGCTTGATCTTCTCCTTTTGCTACATAAGGGTGCGCATTTTCGTCGATATTATAAATCTTCAATTGACCATTATTTCTAACTAAGTCAGCTGCAACGGCTTGTGCATAATGCGGCTCACCAATAGTAGGGAAGTCCAATATCAACTGCATCTTATCTCCAGAGATATCATACAATTGTGCACTCTGAGTCAATTCAGGTCCCGTAGGTAAATATCTATCTTTAGTAATTTTGTTATAAGCTATTACATACTTACCATATGGGTTTCTAGTGTTTCCACCAGGTACACATAAGTGACCAACTGAGTAATAAGTAGGAACTCTGTCTAATACTGTTAAGTCTTTAACATTCCATTTAACTACTTCAGAAGATACGAAGAATGAAGTATAAGCATTACCATTTGCATCAAACTCTGTATGTAAAGGTCCTAAGCCTGGTTTCTGTACTTCACCATACAATGCTTCTTCATACTTAATAACCGGAATTCCACCATAGTCACCTTCGAAAGCTTTATTAGAAATCGCAGCCTGGATTTTGTCAAAACTAAATACAGGTAATAAAGCAGCTAACTTACCACTACCTACGATGTACTCACCAGTAGGATCCACGTCACATCCGTGAGGTGACTTAGGACAAGGGATAAAGTAACAAATATCTTTCAATTCAGCAGCATCAAGTACGATAACATCTTCTTTGATAACAGAAGTAGCTGAGTGTGTTTTTTCATCCCACTTGTTATGTGCATATCTTACTTTTTGTTTTTCACCTTTTCCTGCTTTCAAATACTCTTCAGCCTTCTTCCAGTTAACAGCCATGATAAAGTCTTTATCATTTTTAGATGCGTTAACTTCAAGCAATGTGTTTGCTTGCTCTGTATTATAACAGCTAAAGAAGAACCATCCATGCGACTTAGCTTTACCAGCTCTTGCAAGGTCAAAGTTAACACCCGGAGTTTTAATTTGGAACGCCAAATTCATGTCTCCTGTATTATTATCAATGCTTACGAAACTGATGTGACCTTTAAAGTTTTGCTTATAAGAAGAAATAGGAACGTCTCCCGGATCGTTATCACCAGGTACACTAAAACGAGTTCCCGCTACAATATATTCTGAGTTTTCTGTTCCATATGGAGAACTGTGGTTACCAGAACTGTTAGGTAACTCAATAATCTCAGCTGTTTTAAACGTTTTTAAGTCAATTCTTGCCAATCTCGGTGTATTGTTGGCATTACCAAAAGCCCATCTTCCGTCATACATACCTTCTTTTTGAGACATCTCCACGTGGTGAAAGTCATCCCAAGGAACAAACCCGTGAGAAGTATTTAACATTGGCTTAGATTCCTCACTATATCCCCATCCTTTTTCAGGGTCAACAGAGAATACAGGGATAACTTTAAGCAAACGGCCGCTTGGAATACCATATACTGACATCTGACCGCTAAAACCACCACTCACAAAGTTATAAAACTCGTCATATTGACCTGGAGCAACATAAGCCTTATTAGCACTGTCGCCTTGAACTGCTGTTCCAGCATTTTTAGGTTTACATGAAGTAAACGCAATAGCCATAACAGCTAAAACTATTAGACTGATTTTACTAAAATTGGTTTTCATACAATAAAAATTATTAATTGATTAAATTATTTTACACCATCGTTTTCTCTCATAAACTCGAGAATATCTCTTGCTTCGTCATCAGTAAGGTTCTGATTTGGCATTCTTACCAAACAAAGCTCGAGTTGAGCCTGTAATATAGGGTCTCTATCTATCATTTCATCAGGGTTAGTGATGAAATTCATAATCCAATATGGTTTCTGTCTTTCTGTAACACCTGCCCATCCTGGACCAACTAATTTTTCATCTGTCAATCTATGACATGCAGAACATTTTACCTTTTGGATATCATGGCCACGATCTGCCATAGCTTTATCTAAAGACTCTCCCAAAACGACATTTTCTTCGGTAAATTTTCCAGCTCCTCTGTCTGGATCATAATCACTTGGATTTGCATGTTCTTCCGGTGTCGTTGCAGCGGTAGATGCGCCTTGTGATGAATTTTCAGGTTTGCCTCCGCAGGCAACCAAAAATGCAATTAACAAACTGCCTAATAAAAATCTGAATTGTACCATAACGTTTATTTTTAGTATTATTATGCTACAAAATTCCAACGAAATGACCGATGTGGTTATGACCTAACTCACTCTTTTGATTTTTTTCAATGATTTTAATCATATTTTAAGATAATTTAAGTATTAAACCCTTTTATAAAAACATCTATAATTGTCATATAGTGTTATAAAACTGTTAATAATATATATATTTATTTTATATATTTAAAT
>JAIXKS010000009.1 GCA_026928325.1 Chitinophagales bacterium
TAATGAGAAATATTGGGTTTTTAGAGGTTCCCTTAAGTCAACAGAGATATGTCTAATTATTTTTTTAATATTTAGTTAAATAATTATTATTTTTGATACGGTTTCAAAATTCTTGTATAGTTTTGTATTTTTTATAACTAATCTTAATATTGAACATGATTGCGTCTTTTTTTAGGAAGTATTTTAAATGGAGTTTGATTCTTATCGTTGGAATATACTCACAGTGTACCATGGATGCACAAAATAAACAAAATTCAGGTGTTACCGTAGTTACACCTGAGGTTATTGAAGCTACCCCGCCGGTTTACACTTCATCAAATCCCGGTTGGCACGTTCGTTTGGATGATGCATATGCTGAATCTCAAAAAACGGGTAAACCAATTATGGCTAACTTTACAGGTAGCGATTGGTGTGGTTGGTGTAAAAGGCTAACAGCTAGTGTATTTAGTAAACCAGAATTCAAAGAGTGGGCGGATAAAAATGTCGTATTGTTGGAATTGGATTTCCCAAGAAGAACTAAAATTCCTGAAGATATCCAACAGCAAAATTACGGATTACAGAACTCTTTTCAAGTTAGAGGCTACCCTACTGTGTGGGTATTTAACTTAAGTCGGGATGAACAAACACATAATTATTCGATTGAAGCACTTGGTAAAACTGGGTACACAGCTACAGTTGAAGAGTTTGTTCAGGGTGTAGAAAGCATGATCAAAAAATAATGAAAAAAACAGGCGATTGCCTGTTTTTTTTTGCCTTTACGTTTTATATAGTTTTTTATTTTTCATTACGAATCTACCTAATGAATTCATTTAGATTTATTCAGTAGAAATATAATATTCATTCACCCATTTTAGTTGTATTACTAAAATGGGTTTTGATATTTTTTAGGTATCTATCTAGTTGATTTCTAAAAAACAACGATAAAATTCAAGGTATATATTAAGATTATTTATCAAATTATGTAATAATTCTGTATGTTTGTCCCATGAATCGTGAATTATCATTATTAGAAAAATTGGAAAAGGATCTTAGCCTGAAGCAGCTTCAGATTAAAGCGCTACTCACGATTACCCAAGCGATTAATGACAATGTATCCGCTGATGGTTTATTCAATATGTATAAATCGTTTTTAAGTTGGGAAATGGGCATCGAAAAAATGGCGCTTTTTGTCAGAACGGCAGATGAATGGGACTGTACGACTTCGATCAATTTCAACATAGATAAATCCGACGAAATCGTTCAGATCTTGCTTCAACACAAAAGGTTACATACCATTAAGTCGGAAGACCACTATGATAGCTTGAAGGGCTTTGATATTATTATACCTGTGTTTCACAAGGATTTGCCGATCTCTTATGCGATTATCGGAGGTATCAAAGATAAGGAGGATATTTATAACAAGATCCAGTTTATAACGACGATTACCAATATTATTGCCGTTGCCATAGAAAATAAGCGACTGTTTAAAAAGCAACTTGAGCAAGAGCGATATAGGCGTGAAATGGAACTAGCTTCTGAGGTGCAGCGCATGTTGATACCAGAGTTATTGCCCAAAGAGGATAAATTTGCCTTTTCTAAAATATACAAACCGCATTTCAATATAGGTGGTGATTATATTGATTTTTTCAGGCATGATGAAAGTAGATTTGCATTTTGTATTGCAGATATTTCCGGCAAAGGTGTTTCAGCAGCCTTGCTCATGGCCAATTTTCAGGCTATGATTCAGTCTTTAATTTTTCAATACCGAGATTTAGAAACTTTTATATTGGCATTGAATCAGGCTGTATATCGAATTACAAAAAGCGACAAATACATTACGTTTTTTGTAGCGGAAGTAGATTTAAAAAACAAAATACTCAAGTATGTAAATGCTGGGCATTTTCCACCATTTCTAAAGATGGGTGATCAAATGATTCGACTAGATCAAGGATGTTCTTTTATAGGTGCTTTCGAAAAATTAGAAAATATCAAAGAGCAAGTAATCCATTTGGATGATGAAGCGCTAATTGTTTGCTTTACAGATGGCCTTCCAGACTTGAAAAATAAAAATGAAGAGTTTTTTGGTGATAATACCTTGGAATTGTTTGTTAATAAGCATCATGATTTATCACCTGAATTATTCAATGGCAAATTATTAGATGAGATTGATCTATTCAGAGATAATGAACCAATAGAAGACGATATCGCTGTTTTAACATGTAAAATATATGAATGAACATGCCATCACAAAAAAATAAATTTACAGCTGGAATTTTAGCTATAATATTTGGTGTTTTGGGAATACACAAATTATATCTAGGGAAAGTAGGCCTTTTTTTTCTTTTTATTTTTTTATTCATCATTTCAATTAGCATAGATTTCCCTATAACAGCCTTCTGGGGCCTCATCGAAGGACTTGTGCTTTTGTTTATGTCCGATGCGGAATTTGACAAAAAATACAATCGAGGTATCATCGCCGCTCGCCGTGGTCCGCTTGATGTACGACGAGAAGAACAGTTGAAACGATATCACCAATTGCCTGGACAAAAGCCCGTCCAAAGCCGAGCAAAGAATCAATCAGCCCAAGCAGTTGTTAAAGCCAATGCCCTCAAAACCAGTGGTATCAAAAAATATAAAGATTTTGATCTGGAAGATGCAATTCTAGATTTCCAGGAAGGATTGACGCTCATGCAAAACGATCCGGCCTTGCATTTTAATTTGGCTTGTGCTTATTCTCTAACAGAAAAGAAGCATCTGGCCTACCAACATCTCGCTTTATCCGTAGCCAATGGTCTAAATGATGTTCAACGTATCTTGACGCATGAAGATTTGGCTTTCGTGCGAATACAGCCAGAATTTGATGAATTTCGAAAAAGTGGGTTCAAACTGTATCCATCTTCAAATTCTGAAGCACCGTCAACTATGCAATCATCTCAGGAATCAGATCATGTAGAGGAAAAACTTGAATTAGATGATACAATCCTTGGTAAACTCAACAAATTATCCGAATTGAGAAGCAAAGGAATTATCTCTCAAGATGAGTTTGATTTTGAACGTAAAAAGATGATGAATAAATAACAATTTCCATTCATAAACCGTTAAGATTAATAAATCTATTATTTTGACAGCAAAAGAATTATTATCTCAAAGCATCCTTCCAGTTAAAACATCCGATAAAGGTCAACTTGTCCTAGAGCGGATGCAGGTTTATCATGTGAGTCATCTTCCTATTGTCAATCATGATAAATTATTGGGTATCGTTTCTGAAGATGACATTCTCATCCATAATCCCGACGAAGCGATAGGCTCTTATAGATTGATGCATCAGCAAATCCAATGTACTGAAAATGATCACATCTTTGATCTTATGACTAAAATTGGAGCATTTAAACTTACTTTAATTCCTATTGTCAGTAAAGATAATGAAACGTACCTTGGCGTAGTCACCTTAGAAGATGTTCTTAAATATTTTGCGGTTCAATTTTCGTTTACAGATCCCGGCAGTATTCTAGTCATTGAAACTTCTGTCCACAATTATTTATTATCAGAAATAATTAGATTGGCGGAAGCCGAAGATATAACTGTTTTGAGCAGTTTTACAACAAGTTTGCCGAATTCAAACAAAGTTTATATAACGCTGAAACTCAATGCGCAGGATATTTTTGCATACAAAGCGAGTCTAGAAAGATTTGGTTATGAAGTATATGCTACCTTTTCTGATGCAGAATTTGGGGATACCTTGCAGGATAGGTATGACTCTTTGATGTCTTACTTAAATCTTTAAAAGTATGATCTATAGGGTGATCAGCATCCTCTTTAGTAAACCATTGGGGATATTATCATCCATATTGGCACTTATTTTTAGTGGTACTTTGACGCTCCACGCTCAAACGGAGTATGTGGTCATTCAAAACATTATAACCGTCAATAATATCAAGACCAAAGAATACGTCATTTTATACGAATTGGACTTTAAGCCTGGAGATACTTTGTATTTGGATAATTTATCTACTCGACTCCATACCAACGAGCGTCGCATCAAAAGTATAGGTTTATTTAATCATGCGGTCATTAATATTAAAAATTGGAATACGGATTTAGGTACTTGTGATATTGAAATCTATGTCATTGAAAACTGGTTCATTTATCCATATTTTATCTTTGAATTGGCAGATAGGAACTTTAATGTTTGGCGTCGAGAGTTTAATTATTCTCTCAAAAGAGTCAATTACGGCGTAGCTGGTAACCACATCAATTTGTCAGGAAATAAAGATAAACTTAAACTAAAATTTCAAGGTGGATATTTAAAAAAACTAGAAGCGTACTACGATTATCCATATTTATGGGGAAATTGGGGCTTGTCTGCCAATGTCCTATATGCTGAAAGTAGAGAGATTCCGTATATTTCATTAGGGAATAAACCCATATTTTTGAAAAATGACAATGATACTAAGATTCAATTCCTTTATAAGGGTAGTTTGGGCTTATCTCAGCGAATAAATCCGCATATGGTCCAACAATTTAGGCTTGAATACAATGGTTTTCAGGTAGATTCCTTAGTTTCAAAATCAAATCCAATGTACCTTGGCCAAGGGAAAAATGCTATTAATTATTTTTATATAGATTATATATTACGGTATGATCAAACCGTGTATCCGTTGTATCCACTAAAAGGTTATAGATTTGAATTCAATGCGAGAAAGGAAGGTTTGGGCATTTTTAAGGATGTCAATAATGCATGGATATCCTTGAATCTCGAACAGCATTTTAGATTGAACCATGATTTGATATTCAGTGCAAGAATTAAGTTTAAAACTCATTTTCAGCCAGATCCGATTGCTTATGTCTTATCCAATGCCATAGGCTATAAAAACGATTTTATCACAGGCTATCAATTGTATGTGATGGATGGCAAGCACTTTATGTTGACCAAACATGCGTTGCGATATCGAATATTTGAGAAAGATTTTAGATTCAAATCCTTTATGCCCAATCAATTTAAAGTTTTCAATATTCAACTTTTTGGAAGACTCAATTTTGATGCTGGTTATAGCTTTGATCCTGAAAATAAAGCCAATAATCCTTTAAGCAACCATATACAAGTGGGATATGGACCGGGTTTTGACCTTATTTTGTATAATAATTTTATAGCATCTCTTGAGTTGGGCATTACACGCCAAAAAGAAGCAGGTATCTTTTTTAGCGGAGGTTTTAATTTTTAATCCATTGAATAAGCCAACCAAGCCATCAAGCCCATTGCTATTTCTAGGGCTGACTCGTCAATATCGAAGGTGTCTGTGTGCACACCGGAATTAATCTCGCCCTTCTTCGCAGTTCCTAATCTATAAAAACAAGCAGGCACCACATGAGAATAAAATGCAAAATCCTCAGAAGTCATTCTTATATCCAAATCCACAACATTTTCTTTCCCTAAATAACGGACCATGTTTTGGTGAATACCTTGCGTAAGGGTTTCATTATTAAACAAACACGGGTATCCTTTCTCTATGCGAACCGTTGCAGCAGTACCATAAGCTGCACAAGTACTCATAGCAATCCTTTCTATCAGCGCATGCGCTTGTGCTCTCCAGTCTTCATCCATCGTACGGAAGGTTCCTTCGATTTTTACTTCGTTGGGAATAATGTTAGTTGCACCACCTACCGAATTGATCTTGCCAAAACTTAACACGGAAGGTATAGCAGGCGGACAATGCCTCGCTACCAATTGCTGCATGGCTACGATCAATTGGCTTGCTGAAAGTATGGCGTCTGTACATTGGTGCGGCATGGCGCCATGGCCACCTTTACCAGTAACCGTAATATAGATTTCATCTGCAGAGGCCATATATAAGCCAGACCTTATACCGACCTTTCCGGCTGGTAATTCAGGGAAAACGTGTTGTCCGATGATACAATGAGGCATAGGGTCATTTAAAGCTCCTTCTTGAATCATCAAGCTGGCACCGCCTGGTAATTTCTCTTCACCAGGTTGGAAGATAAACCGAAAGGAATGGGGCAAGTGACTTTTGAGTCTCTCTAAAATCAAAATAGCGCCGATCAATCCTGCCATATGAACATCGTGTCCACAAGCATGCATGATGCCATCATGGTTAGATTTGTAGGATACTTCATTGGCTTCTAAGATTGGTAGCGCATCCATGTCAGCTCGTAAGGCTATTAATCGATCTGATTTACCTTGTATATGTGCAACAATCCCATGGCCAGCCCACCCTTTCGAAAACTCGATACCGAAATTGCTTAATATATTTTGGATATAAGCGGATGTTGCTTCTTCCTTAAATGACAATTCAGGATGCGCATGAAGATGTCTTCTAATACTTATAATTTCAGGTAGTAACTCCTTGGCTATTGATCGAATCTGTTCTAGCATATCCATACGAGCAAACAATATTTTAATGGCAAATTTAACATTTTTATTGGAGCAAGCGTGAAATCATGTAAATATTGCCCAAAAATAAACTACAAGTTTCAAAACTTATTATATTTGAAGTCAATTTAATTGAACGAATCATTTTTTACTCACCTAAAATCAACCCTAAACTTATGGAAACTGATTATACTTCAGAATTTGAACCACGACAAGACCTTAGTCTAACTGCAAGTGCTAAAAGCAATCTTCTTAAAACGAGCCAATGGGCTAAAATCATATCCATTGTAGGCTTTTTATTGGTTGGTTTCTTTCTATTAGTAGCGATAAGTATTTTTTTTATTTATAAACAATTTGAATATATGGAGGAGCTAGACGCATTTGGTTTGGGCTTTATTATGCCTATGGCTATAGGTTTTGGGCTATTGAGTATCTTTTACTTGTATCCATTGATTAAATTGTATAGATTCTCGACATTTAGCAAGAGTGCAGTTAACAACAATGACACATTTGCATTGGAGCGAGCCATGAGTGAACAAAAGCAATTATTTACATTTTTAGGTATTATCACCATTGTAGTCATTTCAATATATGTGTTAATATTCCTATTTAATATTTTATTGTTTTCAAGTTCGATATTATAGTGCTCTGTCCACAAAAGAATCATAATACAATGTTGTTCTTTTTTCAAATCTCATCGTTAAAAATACTTGCCTTAATCTTAAAAAAATAACTTCCATTATAATTTAAGTCATTTTATAGATAGTGCACTGGTAGATTGCCTTATTGAAAATACAATGCATAAAAAAAAAGCCATAGAATTATGGCTTTTTTTATGTTGTGTTAGATCCTTATCTGTTAAGGACGACAATAAATGCGCCTTTATAACCCAGGTTTTTAAGCTTTTCTCGGGCTACTTCAGCGGATTCACGGGAGATAAAATCGCCCACGAGGTATTTATTGACACCATTTTGGTTGACTTTACTCAAAGTACCTATTTTTCTCAATTCATAGGTGTCCATATCAGCGACATCATTTTTAAAAGCTGCAATCTGAACTTTGTAAAGATAATCTCCTGCTTCACCTTGATTCATGGCTGTAGCTGCATGGGCATTTTTGTCAGCAGATTTTTTAGCATTAGCTTCCTCAATGGTATTTTTGACAATGTCTTCCTTATTGATATTTGCATCAACATCCGTTTTCTTATTATTGTCCTGATAAACCTTGATCGCATTAAAGATAGATTCGATGACGATTTGTTGTCCCTTTTCAGACAAAAGGAAAGCTTCGTCAGATTCATTGCTTAAAAATCCGGCTTCTACAAGTACTGCTGGCATGCTAGCTCTTCTCAATACAGCAAATCCGGCTTGCTTGACTCCTCTACTTTTGCTTAAATGCAATTTTGAAAATTGATCTTCTACAGAAGCTGCAAATTCTATACTTTTTTCGAGGTAATTATTTTGGTACATGGACATGATGATATGGCCTTCTGCGGAGTTCGGGTCATAACCATCATAATTGGATAAATAGTTCGACTCCAGAAGGATGGAAGCGTTCTCTCGTTTTGCAACTTCTAGGTTTTCGGCAGCCCGATGTAGCCCCATTACAAAGGTTTCTGTACCTCGGGTTTTAGCATTAGAGATATAATTGCAATGTATCGAAATAAATAAATCTGCCTTTTCATCATTGGCATACTTGATGCGGCTAAAAAGCGGAATAAACACATCCGTATTTCTAGTTAATAAGACATCTACATTAGGTAAGTTCTTATTGATGTACTGCTCTAATTTTAAAGCCATACTTAAAGTAACATCTTTTTCCTTCGAGTTTTTACCTACGGCACCCGTGTCATGACCGCCATGACCTGCATCAATAACAATTTTAAACCGTTGCTTTTTTAACGGATTATCGGCAATTTGACCCAATAAAAAGTAATAATCACTATCTTGTCCCGTTATCTGTAGTGCCGGTACAATTTGTTTCGAAGGCAAAGGCGAATTCATCCTATTTGCAAACGAAGTTGTAGTAGAAAATCCTAAGAATACAAAAGTAAAAAGAGCTATTCTTAAGATTGCGACATGATTTTGAATAAAATTTGAGACCATTAGCTTATTTTTGTGCTTAAATAAAATGCAAATATAATAGAAATGTTTAATATATAAATCATAATTTACTTGATAAGATTTACATAGTATTTTATTTATATATATAAATAATATATCTTTATCTAAGAAAGCCCAGGTAATTGTTGATTCTTTGAGTCGAAATGAGGCCAAGAGCATCTTGAGTATGGATCGTATTGCCGTGGTTGATACCATTCCAAACCTTGATTCACTTTTATTGACTTTTGAAAAGGATACCATTGATAATAAAGGTTTGAATTATAAATTATCTGCTGATGCTATCGAATTTGAAATAGATTATGGTGCGAGAGATTCCTCATGGACTTCAATCGCTGATAAAAAAATATACCTTTTTGGCAAAGGGTGGATTCATTATCAAAATATAAAAATAGTAGCGGACTCGTTGATTATCGACTTTTCAAATCAATTAGTGCAGGGATATAGGACAAAAGTCAGAGATAGCGAAAAAGAATTACCATCGTTTACCGAAGGTCAAAATGTCTTTAATTACGAAGAACTCACTTTCAATTATAACACAAAAAAAGGCTTTGTAAAAGATGCAAGGACCGTTCAGGGAGATTTTAAACTCTTAGGGTCTGAAACCAAATTTATTTCGGGAGCAACCGATTCTTTAGGTGTGAAAGAAGATGATGTCGCCTACAATAGAAATGCGATTATCACAACCTGCAATCATGTACCTCCTCATTTTGGTATTCGAACGAACAAACTGAAGCTTGTTCCCGAAAAATTAGCTGTTTTGAGTTTAGCTCAAGTAGAAATAGCTGGAGTTCCGACGCCGATTATCCTGCCCTTTGGCTTTTTCCCCTTGCTTAAAGGTAGATCGTCAGGTATAATTCTTCCATCGAGTTATGAATATAATGATCAATTGGGTTTAGGATTTCGAGAAATCGGGTATTACATCCCAGTCAATGACTATTTAGACTTAAAGATAACTGGTGATATCTATTCACGAGGAACGCATGGTATCCGTATCAACACCAACTATAAGAAGAGATATGGATATACTGGCAATATCACGCTTGGTTATGCCAATAATATCGCTGAAAGCCCAACAGATGGCTCTAAGCATTCCAATAAATCGTTTCTAATCAATATTCGACATGATCAAGACTCTAAGGCGCATCCATATCGCCGAATCGGAGGTTCTGTCAATATTCAGTCGAATCGGTATGACCAACGCGTGTACGAAAATCCCAATGCCGTATTAACGAATCAGTATTCGTCCAACTTTAGCTTTTCTCACGAAATGCCGAGCACACCTTTTCGATTTAGTGCAGAATTTCGCCATAGCCAGAATACGAAGACGAGACAAATGGAAATCACCTTTCCAAACATGTCCCTTCGTATGAACACTTTGTATCCATTGAAACCTAAAAATGTAACCAAAGAGAAGTGGACGCACAAAGTTGCACTTACGTATAGTTCGGAGTTTAGAAACTTTGTTCGCACGACAGACACCACGCTTTTTACACCACAAACGCTAAAAGACTTACAAACCGGGCTTCAAAACAAAGCTGGGTTAAGTACCAATATGCGGGTTCTAAAATATTTCAACCTATCACCATCGATCAATTATGAAGAAACTTGGATTACAAAAAGATACGAGCTTTTCTTTGATATGGATAGCGTACGAATAGATACTTTTAGTGGAGATACGATTGGGTTTAAACCGCCAACATCCTCGCTGATATCTGACCTGTCTGCCTTCCGCAGATTCAATGCAGCAATCACGCTAAATACGCAGATATTTGGAACTATCCGAGGCGGAAGAGGCTTTTTTCGAGGTCTTAGACATGTTATGAAGCCAAATATTAGCTTTGGCTATTCACCGGAAAATAAATCAAAATATGAAGCTATCGTAAATACGGATACAAGAGAAGAATTTAATAATCCTATCACTTATAGTACGTTATCCAATGGTCCATTTGGATCACTCGTAGGTAGTGAGAGGCAGATGGCATTAAGCTATGGAATCACTAATGTCATCGAAGCTAAGTATTATTCTAAAAAGGATACCATAGAAAAGAAAGTTCGCTTATTTGACAATATAAGCATTACTGGAAATTACAACTTTGCGGCGGACTCATTCCAATGGTCTCCAATCAATATCTTTGGAAATACGAGATTATTTAAAGGAATATCCAATTTTAGTTTCCGTGCATTATTTAGTCCGTATCTTTATGATGAGGACAATAAGATAACGCAGCAGACGGTATGGGATACGGGTAAAGTTCTTCCGGAATTTCGAAGTTTTGGTGGTCAATTTTCTACAAGTATCAGTTTTGGCGAAGTGCGAGAAATTCTTTTCGGCAAAAGCCCTAAAAGCAAAAAGACACCAGGCAACCAAGGGAAAAGCACCCAACAAAGCAGTGAAGAAGGTCCTGAATCGGATATCTATTTAGCGGAATGGTTCGAAAACTTCCATCTCTCACATTCCTTAAATTTTGAATATAGAAATCTAAGTAGCCGAGATACATTTTACCTATCCAGTCACAGTATCAATGTTTCGGGAACGATACCATTGACCAAAAATTGGAGTATGAATATAGGAAATATAGCCTATGACTTCAAACACAAATCCTTCGTGTATCCCTATTTTTCATTTGAGCGAGACCTACATTGCTGGAGGATGAATTTCACTTGGGCGCCATCAAATGGTGTTTACAGTTTCTTTATAGGTGTACAATCCTCAGCACTCAACTTCATGAAGTACGATTACTTCCAACGCAATGCCAATACCCTATTTACTGGTCAACGCTAATGTTGCTAGGCTGATTCGTCTTCTAGTGCTATCTCTTGATTAATGTCAGATTTTCCGAACTCATCAATATAGATTCTCAACAAGATAAAGAATACAGATATAAGTAACGGACCGAAAATAAGGCCAATAAACCCGAACAGATTAATACCTAAAAACACGCCCAGCAACGTAATCAATGGATGCACATCCGCTAATTTCTTTTGAACTAAAAGACGTGCGATATTATCCACAGAACCTATAACTATAAATCCCCATAATGCCACACCAATACCTAGATATGGTCCTCCAACTATAAATTGGTAGATAGATAAAGGCAGATAAACGGTTAACGTACCGACTACAGGGATAACACTACTAATGGCTGTCATAATACCCATTAGCAAAAATTCCTCCACGCCAAATATCCAGTATCCAATGACACCGGCTAAACCCTGGATAATAGCAACGATGGGAATACCAAGCGCATTGCTATAAACAAGATTTTTGATTTCACCGATAATCGTTGTAACGTTAGATCTTTTAAATGGAAGAGCTTGTTGAAGCCATTGCTCTAGCTTTTTGGTCTCAACGAGCATGAAGTATAGAATCAGATACATCAGAAAAATATTGCCGAGAGCAGAAAATGTGCCACCAAGGGCCTTTTGTGCAAAAGGAACAATATGAGCACTCAAAGCTTGAACATTGTCTGCATTTAAAACGTCGATATTGAAATTTACCAAAAGATATTCATGTACCGTATTAAAAACATCATTGATAATGGACGGATTATTGACGATAGGCATCAAGCGACTAACTGCGATCGAAGTCAAATAAATAAACGGAATGACCATAATAAAAAGAGAAAGGAGGATTAAAACTAAAGCCGCTAACCAGTCACGCCATTTTTTTGATTCTACCAAATATTTCATAGGTGACATCAAGATGACATAAAATGTCACTGCTCCTAAAAAGGAGCTTACCATAAAATACAGTCCATCTATAATCAGATACCCTGTAAAGAATAGAATTCCCAAAAATAAGAATTGTCTAATGATATTTGGCGGAATCTGATTATTGGTTGCCCATGAATTAGGTATCATAAAATAATATTTAAAACAAAGGTAGTAGAATGTATAAATTCATTTCATAATTTTTTATAAAAAAAAGGAGATTAACGAATTCGTTAACCTCCTTTTTGTATTTTATGGCTCTAATTAATAGGCTATATGAATTAAGTACCTAGGTAATTTTTCAATAATTTACTTCTATTAACAGATCGCAATTTATTGATAGCCTTATCTTTAATTTGTCGAACGCGCTCACGGGTCAAACCGAAGCGATCTCCGATGTCTTCCAAAGACATTGGATGCTCAATGCCGATGCCAAAATATAATTTTATTACATCTGCTTGGCGATCCGTTAGCGTATTTAGCGATCTTTCAATTTCCTTTCTAAGAGAATCTCTATATTCTAACGCAGCATCCGTATCCGGCGTACTATTATTTTCGAGAACATCTAGCAAAGAATTATCCTCTCCATCAATAAATGGCGCATCCATAGATACGTGACGGGAAGCAACACCTAAGGTTGTTTCAACTTCTTCCGTAGGGATTTCTAATAATTCTGCCAATTCTTCTGGAGAAGGCTCTCTTTCATATTCTTGTTCCAACTCTGAGAACGCTCGGTTGATTTTATTAAGAGATCCTACTTTATTTAAAGGAAGGCGTACAATACGGGATTGCTCTGCAAGCGCTTGTAAGATGGATTGTCTAATCCACCATACTGCGTAGGAGATAAATTTAAACCCTCTAGTTTCATCAAATCGTTGAGCAGCTTTAATTAAACCTAAATTACCTTCGTTGATTAGGTCACTCAAGGACAAACCTTGATTTTGGTACTGCTTAGCCACAGACACAACAAATCGTAGGTTGGCCTTCGTTAGCTTTTCTAAAGCCTCTTGATCACCTAATTTAATTTTTTGTGCAAGATCAACTTCCTCTTCTGGTGTCAGCAAATCAACTTTCCCGATCTCCTGAAGATATTTTTCTAGGGACTGGCTTTCCCTATTTGTAATTGATTTTGTTATTTTTAATTGTCTCATATCGACTATGTAAATTGTAAAAAATTATATTTCTATAAAACTAAATCCCACCTAATAAACTGATTCTGTGTCAACAATGTTTATGCTCCATAATTTGAATAACATTATACAATTAAAACCAAAAAAGGTTTAAATTTCTTGCTGGACAAAATCAAATTATTGGAAATTAAACACATAGATTAATATTATGTTATAATGACGTACTTAATGATAAGTGTTCAAATCTTTAAGTATTAATTAATAATTTATAAAAAAAGTTCAATATCTTTTGTGAAATGATTATTTTTTTTATTAATTGCGCTCTGATTCTGATTTTTTAAGATCCGTGTCAGATTTAATTCAATAAATGTACCAAATTTTTTATAAATGGCTTCCAAAAGAGTAAGAGTAGATTTAGAGTATATATTTAGGGCATCGCCTACCATTCTTTATAATTTTGTTACGACAAATACTTGTTTAGTGAGATGGTATTGTGATGATGTCGATATTACAAATGATGTTTATACATTTTATTGGCCTGGTAGTCATGAGCGCGCTCACATGATTGACGATATCGAGGACGAAAGAGTACGGTTTGAATGGGAAGATGCAGAAGACGAAAATGAATATATGGAATTCAGAATGTATAAATCTGATGTTACCAATGAAACTATCTTAGAAATAATTGATTTTTGTGATGATGATGAAGTTGATGAAATTCGAGATGTATGGAACCAACTCGTGGATAAACTAAAGCATGAATGCGGCGGTTAATTGCCTTTGTTATTTAATATTTTATTACGAATCTTTGAATATAGATTTTGAAACTCATTATTAAAACACAAGAAGGTTTAGAGGAAGTTCTGAAAAACGAATTGCTTTTACTGGCCGACACACCGATAGAAATACTAAAAAGAGCAGTTCTTTTAGATGGTGATTTGTCTTTAATCTATAAGGCTAATCTTCAATTGCGAACTGCTTTAAAAGTCCTTGTTGTCATACAAGAATTTAAAGTAGAGGACGATAAAGATCTGTACCATAAAGTTAAAAATATAAAATGGGAAGATTACTTTAATATTGATAACACATTTGCGATAGACAGCGTTGTCAATTCAACTCAATTTAGGCATAGTAACTATATCGCATTAAAATCAAAGGATGCGATTGTAGATAGATTTAGAGACCTAACAGGCGACAGACCCAATGTTGACACGCTCAATCCTGATATACGGATTAATGTCCATATTCGTCAAAATATTGTAACCATTAGCCTAGATAGTAGTGGAACTTCATTGCATATGCGAGGTTATCGCACGGAGCAAGTTAGTGCGCCTCTAAATGAAGTGCTAGCAGCCGGAATGATTCTTTTGAGCGGATGGAATGGCAACACGCCCTTTATAGATCCTATGTGTGGTTCAGGAACAATCTTGTGTGAAGCAGCAAAAATAGCTGCCAATATTCCGCCTCAAAATTACGATCGAGCCTTTGCATTTAGAAAATGGAGAAATTTTGATTCAGCTTTGTGGGATAAAATATGTGCCGAGGCCAAGCAATATACAAAAATTCATTCAATGCCCATCATTAAAGGATTTGACGTATCCCAAAATGCGGTTAAAATTGCAAGGAATAATATTAGAAATGCTGGTTTAAGTCCTTTCATTCAGGTAGAGCAAGAAGATTTCTTTTATCAGGATAACTTTGATGGACAGACCGTGATATTCAATCCACCTTATGACGCTAGAATGAAGGAGTCGGATATTCTTAATTTTTATAAAGATATAGGTGATAAACTCAAGCGATCATTTACCAATTGTACCGTTTGGGTGTTATCCGGGCATCTTGACGCTTTAAAGCAAGTAGGATTAAGAGCCAAGTCTAAAATTAAATTACTCAATGGCGAGATTCCTTCCTTATTTTGTCGGTATGACATGTATGCAGGCAGCCTAAAACAAAAATGGAAATCCCAAAATGAACATCAAGAGTAAGATCGTTTTAACTATATTAGCCGTGATTTTTTTCACCTCTATTGGTTTTGGACAATACCATTTGCCATCTTATACTCCTTTAATCCATACAGGTAGCGACAGCTTAAATTTGAGAACTAAGTTTAAACCTTATATTTATAAAATAAAAGAAGGTGTTTTGCCCTCGGAGAGTTATGCAGAATCCTTACCTTTGTTTTGTAAAATGGAACATTATTTTGAAAAAAGTTCTAAAATCAATCTTCGAGTGCGATTGGGAGCTTTAGATTATGTCAATCGATTGGAAAATAAATAATCTTAATAATACTTTTAGCAATGAATATGAAATCATTACGAACACTTAGCTTGTTCTTCTTACTATCAGGATTAATCTTTAGTGGATGTAAAAAGGAAGACGATGACGATTTGCAATCTGTCGTTGGCTGTACCGACTCTGCCGCTGACAATTTTAACCCAAATGCCACTAAGGATGGAGGAAATTGTATTTACCAAAGACGTTTTGCCAGTCAATATGATATTGCTGTAGCGTGTAATCAAGCTTCCGATTTATTTTCAGATGCATCATTGGAGATCAAGACTTCGTCTAATAAAAACAAAGTTGATTTTTACATTACTAGCTCTTCGACTGAAATTCAGTTTACAGGTACTATTATCAATAAAGATACGGTCGTAGTAGATACTTTAATCCCTAATTTTTCCGCTGACTTAATAAATCTCGTTCCTCTAGCTACAGAAAGCAAAATTGTTACCGTAGATTTAGGAATTAAGACAAGATTGGGATTGACTAAGGATATCAAGAATCTGAATGGCCTGCTTGAATTAAAATTGATATCAAAAGATACAGTTGAATATCAAGGTCTTAAAATTCCGCCAATTACAATTGATGACGATTGCGATCTAAAAGCAACTAAAAAGTAAGTATTTTATTTGATGAGTTGCTTGATGGTTTCTCCCGCCATGGTTAAACCAAACAAGGCCGGCATATAGGATATTGTGCCATAATAGGATTTTTTGTAATTGCTCCCATCGGTCATTTCGAGAGCACTTTTGGGTTGTACTTCTTCAGAATAAACAGTGGTAAAGTGCTGATGTATCTTTTCCCTTTTTAACCTTTTGCGTAGCATTCGGGCAAATTTACAGGAATTTGTTTCCCAGATGTCGCCTACCCTGATTTTTGAAGGATCGGTTTTGCCACCTGCGCCCATGGCACTAATGACCTTACTATTCACTTTTAAAGCAGTCTTTAATAATGATAATTTGGGCGTTACAGAATCGATACAATCTAATATAAAATCAAACTTGTGCGCCATAATTAAAGCTTCCATCGGTTCAGGATCAAGAAAAGAATCGTAACAAGTTAGATTTAAAGCGGGATTGATATCTAAAAATCTTTGCCGCAGTAATTCGACTTTAGATTGGCCGATAGTACTATGTAGGGCTTGCATTTGTCTATTGATATTGGTAATATCGACAGTATCGCCATCGATGATATGCATCGTCCCTACTCCACCACGAGCTAAAAACTCTCCGGCATAGCTACCGACGCCACCGAGTCCAACTACCAAAACACTGGATTGCTCCAATTTGCGAATGGATTCCGCTCCGATTAATAGAGCTGTTCGTTCAAGCCACCGTGGTACTTCCATTTATCAGAATAAAACTTTGTAAAATTATCAAAAACGATTTCTTTTATTTCATCAACAGACATTTGTCTAATTTCGGCAAAAATACGATATCTATCCTGAATATTAACATGAAATTCGCTGTCTGTCTCAATAAAAATACGATCCAAAGGTACATACTTCAACATGGCTTCAAATACGGGTGTCATCCGAAGATGCGGAGCTAAAGACAAGTGAATCCCTGCATCCAAAACTTGTTTTGCCAATATCTTATTTCGAACAAATCCATGGTTTACCCAAGGAAAATTATCGTATTTTTTTCGCAATACTAAGGCTCTTTCAAAGGATCGCACACAATGTAAGACGATCGGTGCATGATGCTTTGAGGCTATTTTAAGCTGCTGTTCCATGATAATGGCCTGCATATCGAGGTTTGCACCTTTTAGTTTATCTAATCCGAACTCTCCAATACCTAGGCAATACGGATCATTGGCGTAAGCCGTTTCAAGCACATCTAGTTGACTTTCAGTAAGTGGTTGTTCTGTCCACCAAGGATGATAGCCGATTGTATAGTATTTCTTATTCTTCTGTTGTAAACCATGAATAGACACGACCTCTATGACATCCGGTTGATGCCAAATAGAATGATTGTGAAAATCAATGTATGGAGTCACGGTATTCGTGTTTTAGAATATAAGAAAAGCCATAATTTTATTCGAAAACAAAATTTAAAGCATGAAAAAATTTCATACTAAACAGACTAGATGCAGAAAAGTTCTACATGATTCCAACGTATAATACCTACTCCATAAATGAAAATTTCTCTGATCTACTATAAAAGGAATTCTATCTGTTATATCCTCCAATTTAAGGTGATGAAATAATTTCTTCCTTGGCTGATTCTATTGCTACCATAGGAAAGATTGGAAGTTCCGATAGCACCAGAGTAGATATCTACTGTTCGAACATCCAACATATTCTTTGCGCCTAATACCAGCGATATTTTATTATTAAAAAATGACTTTTGAAGTGATATATTTAGCAAATTATAGGCTTCAATCTGGTCAATAGCTATCGTATCTTCCACTTGGCGGAAGATGGGTTGCTGTCCTACATATCTATAATTTAACGAAATATGAATATCTGGCTTTTTAACATGCAACCTAAGCGTTTGATTCAAATCAAAGACTTGACCATATACAGCAGGTCCTTCATAACTTACATTGGAAGACCAATATCCAAGGCTTGTTTCTGTTTTTGACTCTAAACCTTTATAATTCCAAACGATTCCTGGTTGAAGTCCGTGGACAGAATATGAAGATATGTTCTCATACGAATACTTTAAGGATTCATATTCTGTTAGCGTGATTCTATCTTTGATCCATGTTTTATAGGCATTCAAATTGAATTGGAGATTGAATCTTGGCTTATAAACAAAGGTCAATTGTGCCTCTTGTGATCGTTCGGGTTTCAAATCATTATTTCCGAGGATATAGTGATTCACATCAATAAATTCGAGATAGAGTTCTTTTAAATCCGGGCTCCGATATCCTTGAGCATATCCAGCACGAATATCGACTTGCTTTGCTGGACTATATTTTGTCTGAAATGCACCTGACCATTGGCTTTTATAGATATTATGGATGGTTAAACGTGCCGTTCCATTTAAAGTTAAATTAGAAATCGGTGCATATTTAAGATCTGAAAATACTCCAAATTCCTCGGTATGCACTTTCGTATTTTTATCCAGATTTACAGCTTTTATACGTTCTCCTCTACCAAATTCTCTTTGGTAATTTCCACCCACCATTAAACTGACTTTAGTAATCAAAGGAAGCGAAATCGTGCCTCGAGCAAAATACGTATAAAAGTGGCTCGTATCTCGTGTTTGTAATAAACTATCGAATTGCTGAGATTGAAGGTAGAACCTTTTATCCTCTACTAATCTATTAAAATCATTGAACGCAGTTGTAAATTCAAGATTGTATTTATCCTTTATTTTATTTTCATAAACTACAGCAAAATCATTGCGTACGGTAGTAAAAAACATATCGTTGGCGTATGGATTGAAAGTAGGCCTCCTTATGTACCCATAGTCCGATATATATTCATGATTTTTTTCGTACTTCAATATGATTCTTTGTTGGTCGCTAGGCTGATATGCTATTTGGCCACCAATATTGTATTGTTCTTTGGGATTCCATGGATATTTAGTCTCTGTGACGGTATTTCCATTCGGATATTTGATGGTCTGCGTTACTCTAAGGCTATCTACTGAATATTGATTATAATCAAAAATCCGTCCAGATGCCGATACCTTAAATTTGCCAAACTTGACACCTAGATTCAGTTGATGATTAAAGGCTTTGATAGACTCAAACTGGTGGCTACCAGCCAATTCGAACCTTCCTATTTGGGATTTTTTTGTAATAATATTGATGACACCACCAGCGGCATTATTGCCCAAAATGGCCGAAAGAGCGCCGTCAATAATCTCTATTCGCTGTACATTCTTTAAGGATATTTGGGATAAATCTAAGGCACCATTCAATCTGCCGATTATGGGAACACCATCTATCATTATGGCTACATTACTAGCACTTACACCACGCATGATGATTTGGTTTCCTAGGACACCATCGGTTACTACCCGAATAAATGGAACAAGTTCTAAAGCCTGATCCAATTGATAGATGCCTCTTTCTTTTATGTTTTGTTCTTTGATAATGGTTACTCTATGGATCGCTTGTGTATAATGTGTAGGGCTATGTTGTGCCGTAACCAACACTTCGTCCAATGAATTAGAAGCGGAAATACTATCTCCTTCAATATCTTGAGCTTGGAGATCCAAGCTAATAAAGATTGCGCCTAAAAAAACGAATAATATTTTATACATATTCTTTAGTTTTTAGAACTGCTGATTCTATCAGGTAATGAAATTGCTTTATCTCCAAAGGAGAAAAGCACAATTTTAAATCGGCAGTCTGTGTTGAAAATAGGATACTTCTTTTGGTCATTTCATTGCAATACCGAGTGTGCTCATAACATTCAAGAAGGGTTGTAAAAAACGCTTCAAACTCATCAACTGAATTAATAATCAATATATTATTGAAGGTTAATTTTAAAAACCGTTTACATGGAGATAACTCCATTATTATTTAAGTAATTTTATAGACAGAGCACTAGCGCATTTAAAAAATTGAGAGGCGGTATGAATCCATACCGCTCCTCAATAGATTAACAAAAATATAAATTAGATTTCTTGCGACAACCAATTTAGACTAAAAGTCTCGTCCTTTACCTTTGTCCCGATTGGAATTCGCAACAACTACTTGCATGTTTAGTCAAAAATACAACATCTTGGTTGATGTAACTAAACGATTGAATATTTAATTAACTGCGATGTGCTTAACTATGACTTTGCCACCCATAGTTATCCTCAAAGCCATAAGCCCTTTATAATTATAGCGGCTCACATCAAAAGGATGGTTTGTTTGGGTTTCTATACTTTGGATTAACTGACCATTAACCGTAAACATATCAACTTTAATATTTTCTGTTTCTTCAGTAGCTATTGTAATCAAATTATTTGTTGGGTTAGGAAAAACAGAAATATCAACCGGAAGCGCTACATCTGAACTACTAGATATCTTTCTCACAAAAGTAGATTCGAAATATGCCGTACCTGTTTGAGTACCCTCAAAATCTAAAAATACGATTTTATAAATATCCTTATCTTGTGTTTTCACAAAGAAAGCTTGATCTTTGGCAATAACCCATCCTAAAGAGAAGTCAAAAGCCTTCCATTCATGACCGATATTTGTCGGTAAACTAACATAGTCATCTTGATAGTCTTGTTCATTAACGGTTGCAGGATCAATACCTTTTACGTTTACAGACTCTACTCCAGGAGCTGTTAATACACCTGTTACAACATACTCTAATATTTCGCCACCAGCATCTAGTGGAGTATAATATCTCAAAAACATCAAATCATAGTTTTTGGGTGTTGGTACAATTTCTCCTGAATTCAACGAGAAAAATATAATAGCTCCAAGATCTGTAGATTTTGTAATTGTTTTCGTTTGCTCATCACTACCATCAAGGTTAGCATACTTAAAATTATAAGCTCCATTTTTGAAATTTTCTATTTGAATTTTTTTAAAATTTCCATCACGCCCTTGCAACACAAAAATTCTACTTCCTTCTACTACATGGTTTTGCGGATTATACGTGCCCCATCCAAAGTCAAAAGGATTTCCAGGTGTAGCCACGTGGTTGAATGCACCGAGTGTCCAATTTAATTCACGATTATAAAGAATCAAACTATCCGTAAATATACTGAGATCAGTATATTGGTCGTCCCAATTTATGGTTGGAGCAAGAAATAGTTTCAAACCTGTACTTGCACTTGAAAAGGATTCATTAATAAAAACGCCTACATCTGTTGAACTCACATTTGAAAAGGCAATATCCCAAGCCTCATTATCAAGTTGAAATTCTTCACCTGTGGATAAATTAAAAAAAGACTGTTTGGAATAATTAGGTCCAGTAGAAATAGAATGCACTTGCTCTTGCGCATACGTAGTAACGGCAAATGCCAATAAAAAACTAAAAAATGTAAAATGTCTTCTCATGATTTATTAAGATTTAAAATGATTAATTAAGAATTACAGTGCAAAACTAAACATCCTAAATAGAATTAATCTAAACAAAAGAAGGAATATAAAATCGATGAAGAATTATGACATTTTCATGACTACAAACAGATTTATCACCTATAAAATCACAAATGGAAAGATAGATTCTTGAATGAGATTTTGATTGAAAACTTACCTATTAGTTTTATCAAAAAAAATGAGCACTTTCAAATCTACGAATTCGAAAGTGCTCATTTAAGATAATAGTGGAGATGCAGGGATTCGAACCCTGGTCCAGACAAAGCACCTGAATGCTTTCTACATGCTTATTTACTGTTCGAATTGTCAGAATCGGACTGGTACAGTAACCCACCTTGTCTTCATCGTATCTTCAAAGATTTTCGACAGTTGAGTGAAGAAGCTCAACTGCTTAGCCCGCAGGGTTGGTTAAGTGCGGCTACCGAAGTCTAGCGGACGTCAATCGGGCGGCACTAAAAGCATTGCAATCCTAGATTACGCTGCTAATGCGAAGTTATTATCGCCATTTATAGTTCGATTATCATTTGATAACGGAGTGAACAACCTTGCTCCGGCATGCTTACAAACCGATTCTCTTTCCTGTCGATACCGGTCATCCCCAAATAATAAAAACACCACTTCTTTAAGTAGCATACATAGTAACTACATAATTGTAAAAAAAGTTTCATGGCTATGAAAAAAAAATGCCTATGCTACCATTTAGATAACATAGGCATTTGTCAATATTACTTACTAATCTTACAAAACTCGATTAATATCCATCATTTTGACCTAAATTTGGATTTGAATCCAACTCAATCAGAGGAATAGGCCATACAAATCTATGGTCAGCATATGGTACATTAGCAACACCATAAGGACCTGCGTAAGGTGTACTCAAGTCAAAAGCGGCTGCCGAAGGAACACCATTCGCTACTTTTGCCGGTATTCCGTCTATAGGAGCTATATCATCTTGCTGTAATCTGTGAATATCTTGCCATCTTCTACCTTCCATCAAGAACTCAATACGTCTTTCAAGAAGAATAGCTTTAACTAGATCTGCATCACTACCAAAACCTGTATAAGCTTGAGAAGCAGCATCAGCCAAAGATCTGTTTCTCACTTTATTGAGGTAAGAAAGACCATCACCAGCATTACCACTTCTTGCATATGCTTCTGCCATATTTAAGATAACTTCTGCATATCTAATGATA
This sequence comes from Chitinophagales bacterium, assembly GCA_026928325.1. GTDB lineage: Bacteria > Bacteroidota > Bacteroidia > Chitinophagales > Saprospiraceae > OLB9. Next base: position 22,808 of record JAIXKS010000009.1, read on the forward strand.
GGCGCTGCATCCGTATATCCTGAATCATCTTTATACTTGTTCGTAAATTTAACACCTCCGGTACCTGTAAATACCATAGCTAAAGGATCTGAATTATTCTCATATCTTCTGATATCATCTGCAAGCCATCCCGGATTAGTCCAAATGATAGGGCTGATACAAACAAGCTCACGTCTCTTGTACTGTGATGCTAAACCTGCATTTACTCCAGGGTTATTGGTAGCATCATGCATGATTGAGAAGATAGACTCGCTATTTTTGTAAGAATTCAGGAATGGTGTACCTGGATGTGCCTCCAGAGTATATTTTCCTTCAAGCTTAAGACCTTCTTTAATGACATTAGGCCAATCTCTCATGTGAAGGTAAACTCTAGTCTTGAAAGCTATAGCTGCGTTTTTACTGGCTTTAGTTAATGATGTATTAGAAATCAAATTTTCCGCATCATTCAAATCAGCCAAAACTTTACTGTAAACCTCTCCTACTGTACCTCTACCTTGTGCAAGACCTGCATCAATTTCTGCTTGTGTATCGACACCAGCTTCACGGTATGGAATACCTATTGCATTAGCATTAATATGGTAAGGTCTGGCAAAGAAATTACATAGTTCAAAGTGTGTGATTGCTCTCAAAAACTTAGCTTGTCCGATATAGTCATTACCTGTATCTGCTGAGATAATACCATCTGCAACTGCTTTAGTGACACCTTCGATAACTAAGTTACATCTATTAATCAATCTATAACCATCTACCCAGTAATAAACGTTATTAGCTGTAGTAGGATCGTAAGTTGCTGTATAGGTCAACTGGTAGAAAGTTGCTTGATTCACAACATCTTCTCCTCTGTTGTCTCCCTGTTGAACAAAAGCGGCTCCCCAGACATAACCTCTACCTCCATTTGGACTTGTTGAGTTAAACTGTCCAATAGCTGCAGCATTATACATTCCATTTATCGAACTTTCTATCAACGAAGGTGATGAAAAAGATTGATCTACGGAAATATTATTGATGGGCTGCAGATTGAGAATATTATCCTCTGTACAACTAAATGCTGAAAATACCAGCAAAGCCGCAAAAAAGAATTTATTAAATATATTTCTCATTTTCAATATTTAAAATTTTAAAAAATAATGATTAGAATTTAACATTCAGACCAAATGACATAATTCTCGCTCTAGGAGTTCCGTTGATATCGACACCATTGATTTCCATTTCAGGATTTAATCCCTTATACTTGGTAATCATAATTGGGTTTTGCGCTGCAAAATAAACTCTTAAACCGCTAATACCAATTTTACTGGTTACATCACTTGCTAAGGTATATCCCAATGTAATGTTGTCAATACTAACAAAATCGCCATCTTCTACGAAACGTGTAGTAGCTGCACTTGTTAAGTTAACAAATGTGTTACTACTTGCCCAAAGTCTAGGTGTAACACCATCTCCAGGATTTTCAGGACTTTGCCATCTTCCTAAGATTTCTGTACTATTATTGTTCAAGTTTAAGTTCATCAATTCTCTTCTCGTAGAGTTGAAGATCTTATTTCCACCACTAAATCTTACTAAGAAATTCAAGTCAAAATTTTTATAATTCATGCTTGAAGAAATACCACCAAAGTAAGTAGGAAGTGTATTACCTAAGATCTTTCTGTCAGATGAAGCAAGGGCTCCTCTTTCACCCAATGCAGCTGCATTTGCAGGATCAAATCCATAATATAATCCATCAGGAATATTTCCTTGAATCAAACTACCATCTGCTTTAACATAAACAGGGTTACCATTTGCTGGGTTAACTCCCCAATATTCAAATCCAAAAAGGCTGTTCATAGATTCACCTTCACGGATGATGATATTGGGTGCGATGTTTACGTTAGTAGAAGTACCTCCGATGATATCTCCACCTCCATTAGGTAACTCTACGATCTGGTTCTTAGACAATGTCAAGTTAGCACCTAATGTCCATTGGAAGTCTTCACTTTTCATTACATCATAGAATGCTTCGATTTCAAATCCCTTATTCAATGATTTACCAATATTCTTATTGATTCTGTTGTTTGGAACACCTAATGAAGGTGGAACAGGCTCAGAGAATACTAAGTTGTCAATATCATTCTTATAGTAATCTAAACTCATTCTCAATCTATTATCCATGAATGCAACATCTAATCCGAAATCCGACTTCTTACTTGTTTCCCAAGTCAAAGCGTCATTACCAAACTGATTGAATGCTAAACCGTTAAGAGCTCCATATTTTGAAGCAACAGTCAATCCAAGATAAGGATAAGATCCAAATTCAGTGTTACCTACTGCAGCATAAGAATATCTCAACTTAAGTTGTGAAACTGTGTTTTTCATATCATTCCAGAAAGATTCATTAGCGATATTCCATCCTAAAGAGTATCCAATGAAGTCATTCCATCTGTTGGCTTCACTCAATTTAGATAAACCATCTCTTCTGTATGAAAACTGAGCAAAATATCTTTGGTCATAATTATAGTTAATTCTACCCAAATAAGAAATGATACCAGCTTCAGTAGCACCTCCTCCAGATGCTTGAACACCATAAGAGTTAGATACTGTCACCTTATTATAGAACTCATCCAACAAGTCTTGTCCTTGGCTAAAGAAGGCTTCGTTATGTTCTTTTTGATATTCTGCAACAGCGGTAAGACCTAAACTGTGTTTTTCAGAGAATACAGTATTGTAATTTAAGATGTGCTGTAAATTCCATCTCAAATAATTATCCACAGTGTTTTCTATAATACCATTATATCCTTTTCCATCACCATGTCGAGGACTCCAGAAAATAAAACCAGTTGTAAATGGATTATCTACACTTGCTTGTAAGCGATAATTTAGACCTTTAGTGATATCAGCTGAAGCATAAGCACTAGCAAGTATTCTTCTAACTTGTGACTGATAAGTATTGTTAGCTAATACAAAGGCAATGTTAGAGATGTTATCTCCTACAGGATCTGTATTGTCCCATTGACCTACGTTCGAACCATTCGCTGAAAGGTTATAACCTGTAGGGTTAGTTGGGTCTAAAGCTGGTGTATTCGGTAACTGACGGATTGCATTAAACATATTACCTGACAAAGAGTTACCACCGGTATTAAGACCAACATAGCTGGTTTGTGTTACACTTAAGTTCGTACCAACAGAAAGCCAGTTATAAACTTTCTGATCTAAAGCGCCTCTTAAACTGTATCTGTCCATACTATTGCTCTTAGCGATACCTTCTTGGTTATTATACCCAAAAGAGAAATAGTAAGTTGTACCGGCGTTTCCGCCTGAAACTGAAAGAGAATGATCTGTTTGGAAAGCGTTTTTATTCAACACTTCTGCTTGCCAATCCGTATTATATTCAGTACCGATTGCCCAAGGTTGCTGGTTTCTATTCGTTCTCTTTTCATTAGCAATCGTAATGAAGTCAGGAGTCTGCAATAAGTCAAATGTCTTTACAGCATTAGCAAAACCAAAACTAGAGTTTAAAGAAATCTGTGTTGCTCCCTTTCTACCTTTTTTAGTTGTAATGAGAATTACACCATTGGCTCCTCGTGAACCATAAATAGCGGTCGCAGCACCATCTTTTAATACTTCATAGGACTCAATGTCCGCAGGATTGAGGTCTCCCAAACCAGAAGCGGATGCTTCTCCTCCGAGGTATCCGGAATAGATAGGCATACCATCGACTACGTATAAAGGATCTGTTCCGGAGTTAACGGAAGCAATTCCTCTAATTCTAACCTTTGGTGCTTCTCCTAAAATACCGTTCGAGGTGGTAACTTGAACACCGGCAGCTCGACCTGCCAACTGTGTTGTAACGGTAGGCGATACTAAATTTGATACGTCGCTACCTTTCACACTAGATATAGAGGAGGTAGCATCGCTTTTACGCTGTACACCATAACCCACTACTAGAACTTCGTCTAAAATAGCGCCTTCGTCTAGTGTGACATTAAAAACTGTAGCATTTCCAATCTCAATATCCTTAGATTTGAATCCTGCATAGCTGACTACTAGCATCGTTACATTATCCGGGATTTGCATCTTGAATGCCCCATCGATATCGGTGATGGTCCCAATGCCAGGTGCTTCCTTGGCCACAACGCTTGCGCCAATGATTGGGAACCCAGATTCATCAGAAATTACACCTGATACCATCCTTTGCGCCTGAACGAAAAACGTTCCAAATAGCACCAAGGCAAAAGTAAATAACAGTTGTTTCATACTAAAAATGTTTGGTTAATTAATAAAAAAAATGTTGTTAGAAAATTACACTTGTTAAACAAGTTACAATATTAACTGAAATTTAACATTTTGCGCTGCTTTGATTAATATTTTTTAAAGAAAAATATCAATTCAAATTTAATTAATTGATTTTGTGCAAAGTATGATTTTGTGAAAATATTTTAAATACTAAAAATTTCATAATGCTCGCATAATTTATTTATATTTGCATGATCAGTCATTTTTTAATCAAAACCATAATTTCATGAAAACACATATCTTGTTTTTGTTTTTGATTTTCGCCTCTACACAATTATCTGCTCAATGGTTTTACGGTGGAGGTGTTAAATATAATGCCAATAATGAATTTAAAGCCATTGCGGTAAATGCAAAAATAGGTACAGACATTTCTAGTAATTTTGATTTAGACTTGGATGCGGCATATTATATAGCAAGTACTGCAAAGTGGGCTTTTGATGCAAACCTTCATTATCGATTACTCCAGATTGGCGATGTTTTCCGATTAAGTCCTTTGGCAGGTATTAATTTCACAAAGGCAAGCCGCATTTATAATTCCATTTTATTAGGTGTATCTATGAAAGTTATCGACGATAATTACACGTATTATTTAGAACCCAAATGGATTTTAAATGAAGACCAGATTTCTATAAGTATTGGTGTATTATTTTAGTCAATGCCCATTCTCAATTCAAATCTATTTAAACCGTCAATCCTTTTTAGGAGTGGATATGTAAGTACTATTTTTCCTTATTTCTTAAGAAAAAGGACAGAATATCCCTATGTACGGCATCGTGTTCAAACCCCGGATCATGATTTTTTTGATATTGATTGGCTCAAGAACCCCAGACATACCAAAGTAGCCATTTTACTACATGGCCTTGAAGGTGGATCCAATTCCCAATACATTAATGGTTTGACCGGTGTCCTGTTTCAAGCAGGCTTTGATATAGCTGCGGTTAACTTTCGGTCTTGTAGTGGCGAAATTAATCTCAGCCCTGAAATGTATCATAGCGGATATACAAAAGACCTTGAATTCATCCTTGAGCACGAAGTTAATCATTACGACCAAATCGCCATTTGTGGATTTAGCTTGGGTGGCAATGTCGCATTGAAGTATGCAGGACAGGCGGGAGCCTTCATTCATCCAAAAGTCAAAGCTGTGGTCGGTGTTTCTGTTCCTTGTGATTTACGAGGCGTCAGCTTGCAATTTAAAAAATGGTATAATTACCCATACGAGCGTTTGTTTCTAAAGACATTGATGGATAAAATGGTCATCAAGCATCAGATGCATCCTGAAATCATAGATATTGGATGGGCGCCAAAAATAAAAAACCTTTGGGATTTTGACGAACACTTCAATGCTGCCATGCATGATTTTAGTGGTGCTGAAGATTATTACCAACAAAATAGTTCGATACAATTCTTGACCAATATACAAATTCCGGCCTTGATTATTAATGCCTTAGACGATACTTTCTTATCTCGGGAATGCTACCCTTATGATGCAGCGGAAGAAAATCCAAATCTATTTTTGATTGCTTCGAAATATGGTGGACATGTAGGTTTTGCCGATTTTAAAAAGACGCCATATTGGAGTGAATCGACCATAGCTGCATTTTTGAATGAACATACGAACTAAATTTCCTTATCTTTGCCGCCAAATTTTTATCGAGAGATGCAGTTTGCCAAGGCTCTGAGGCCAACGATATATTTAGCTATTAAAATATGGATATTCGTTTTATGGAATACTAGCCCTCTTTTTAGTCAAATAAAAGGAAAAATTACCGATTCAGATGGTCTGCCGCTACCCTACGCTGCGATCTATATTGATGGAACAAGTTATGGAACTTTGAGCAATGTGGACGGATTCTATGAATTAGACCTAAACATACCTGGCAAATATAAAATCAACTATCAATACGTAGGCTATCAAGATATCCAAATGACCGCTAATTACACCAATAAGCCATTGGAAATTAACGTAATCATGAGAGACGACCAATTATTACTTAATGAAGTTGTCATCAAAGCAAATGCTGAGGATCCGGCCTATCCCATCATTCGGGAAGCCATCCGTCATAGACCTGAAAACAAGTACCGCATTCAAAGTTTAGAAGCTGATTTACATGTCAAGGGATTGATCAAATTAACAGAGGTACCTCAAAAATTTTTAGGTGAAGAAATTGGAAATTTAAACGGGATTCTAGATTCTTTAAGACAAGGTATTTTGTATTTGTCGGAGTCTAAATCCAAGTTTTATTTTGAACAACCAGACAAGATTAAGGAAATTATGGTTTCTTCTATAAAATCCGGTGACAACAGTCTTTTTACGGCAAATCAATTTTCATGGGCTTCATTTAATCTGTATGATAATTATCTCGAGTTTGGAAGAAGCATTGTATCTCCAATTGGTGACAACGCTTTATCTAATTATTTGTATAAATTAGATAAAACGTATGAAGACAAAGACCATTTTGTAATTCACAAGATAAAAATTGAGCCTAAATCAAAAAATACACCGGCCTTGTCTGGTCATATATTTATCGTGGACGGATATTGGACGATACATAGTTCAGATTTAAAATTGCATGGTATCGCTTTAAAAAACACTTATTTCGACACCATCGCTATCAAACAACACTACATCCCAATTGAAAATCGAGAATCTTGGTTGCTTTTTAGTCAAATTTTCCAATTTCAAGCTGGGCTTCTTGGCTTCCGGGTAGGTGGAGATTTTACTTACATATTTTCCAACTACAAGTTGAATGCGGATAATACCGAGTTATTCAAAAACAATGAAAGATTCAAAGTAGAAGCTCATGCGCTCGAAAGAGATACATCATTTTGGAATAAAGAGCGCCCTATTCCACTCACAAAAGAAGAAGAAAGGGATTATATCAAAAAGGATTCGCTATTGGCCATCTGGTCTTCCAAATCTTATTTAGATTCTATGGATAGGGAAAGTAATAAATTGAGTCCGCTCCACCTGATATTAGGCTATACATATTCTAATACCTATAAAAAAAGAAAATTCACGATACCACCACCTTTATCAAGCGTCAAATTTAATGCTGTGGAAGGATTTCTCATAAGTTTGTCACCTTATTGGACGGTTCAAGACAGCTCGCTGAGAAAATTCAAATTGCAACCTTCCTTGGATTTTGGATTTTCAGACCATAAGTTTAAACCCAACATTTTATTAGATTATACTTTTGATAATTATAGTTTAGGTAATATTCAATTGTCTGGCGGGATTAAATACCGGCAATTTGACGCTCAAAATCCTGTCAATGAACGTAGTAATGCTTGGTATTCGCTGTGGTCAAAGAGAAATAGTATCCGGCTTTATCGAGACAAATACGTAGGTATCAACTACTTTCAAGAGCTAATCAATGGCGTTTATCTGGATCTTTCTTCCACGTACTCCAATCGATCTAACTTAGTGACGAATACGAATTATAGTTTTAGAAAAAAGGATTTAAAATACGATGAAAACATTCCAAATTATGAAATCTCTCCGGATCAATATCAGGAAAATAGCTATCTTCTGAATAAGATTAAAGTAACGATCCGCCCCGGACAAACATATAGTTCTTATCCGAATTTCAAGATTAGGCATAGTACAGATTGGCCGACCATCACGACTGAATTTGAATCAGGATATCCTTTGACGGCTAATAAACCCTCTTTTTATAAATTAACCTTACGCATAAGAGACCAATATGTAAACCTTAGAAAATTCGGCTATTTTAGATATAATGTTGAAGGCGGCACATTTTTAAAAGGTAAACCCGGATATTTTGCAGATTATTTACATCCGGTAGCCAACCGAATAGCCATTCCAATCGACCCGGATTTGAGTAGTTTTAATTTGCTACCTTTTTATCAATACAGTACCAATCGATATTATCTGCAATTGAACATCCGCCATCATTTTAATGGTTATGTTTTTGATAGGATTCCGCTGATTAATAAAACGCCTTTACGGCTGACTTTTGGTTCATCAGCGCTTTACGTACCGGAAAAGGGATATTATCTTGAGCCTTTTATAGGAATAGAAAACTTCAAAATTGGTCCTCTTCATCTATTTGATATCGATTATGCCTTTTCTTTTGACAAACAAGGATTTCTAGACCATGGAATCGTATTTAGGCTATCACAATTGTTGAATAGCCTCTAAGAGCTCCAGCCAGCTAAAAGTATGAATATCCGAATAATGACGCTGATGGTTATACTGAACAATATCATGGTCGTAATGGGAAAATAAAAGGAAAAATTAGGGATAATAGACAAAAATTATCCCTTTCATAACCGATATCTCCCGGAAGATGCCCAATAAATGACAACTTGTCTCCAAAGTAATACCAGATAATCCCGATGACTACAAGGATGATTCCAATAATAATGATAAATTTCCCATTTTCAGATCCGGTCATTTCACCAAAGGTTTGTCGGATAAACGCCTTTTTGAATCAAACTACGTAGTTTTTCTACTACAAATGGCCGATCCTCTTGATAAGTAACACCAAACCAATCTGAGGCAGTATCTATAATATTAATATTAAGTACGTCGCCTTTTATCAAATAATCGACTAATGTAGGAATGTAGTATTCTGAAGTAAGTTCTTGACCATGATTTCTTAAAAACTCCGAAAAGTTTTCCTCAAAATACTGAAAGAAAGAAGGTTGAAATCCCCACATATTCATAGAAACTAAAGTTTCCGGTGTCAATGTTCTAAATCCTTCTCCATCAGGAAAGCGGATGATGCCGTCTTCATATTGTCTAATTTTGACACATTCCTCGATATCAGCAAGATAACCTGAAGGATCCGCTTGACAAACACCGCGATTTACAGTACCGTGTTCGGACAAAGTATTTTGCAAATGATAAGCAATGACAGCATAGTCACTACCCTTCTGTTCGTCCTTAAGAAAAGTCGCCAATTGATCAAAGGCCTCCACACCATAGTAATCGTCTGCATTAATCACGCCAAAAGGCTCCTGAATCACTTCATGAGCAACCCAAACGGCATGAGCTGTACCCCAAGGTTTTTGTCGGTCAGGATGAATAGAAAATCCTGTCGGAATCTTATATAATTCTTGAGAAACGAATTCCATTTCGATTTTTCCTTCCAATTTCTTGCGAAATATGGACTCAAATTCAGCTTTGAAAGCATCTCTAACCACAAAAACAACTTTGCCAAATCCCGATCGGATCGCATCATACAAAGAATAGTCGATGATAGTCTCTCCATTGGGACCAAAACCATCTAACTGTTTCAATTTGCCATATCGGCTACCCATTCCTGCTGCCAAGATCAATAAAGTAGGCTTCATACGCTTTCATTTTTTGCAAAGATAATCTTTTAAATAAATTTAATACTTGATATGCAAATGGATATTTTTATTATCCTTTTACGCAAATTTTAAATTTATAATTATTCATCAAACGATATTAAGACGACAATTTATTGTGCCATAATTAAATATTAATTTTGATGAGAAAATAAGCGTTTTAAATTGTCCATAAATTCAAGATTAATTTCAGTGTAATTAATAGATTTCATATTTACGAATGGTTTTAACTTGATTTATTAAAGCTACAAGTTTTAGAATGAAGAAAATATCTGATGTGTGGAAACAAAAAATTAACTTTGCGACTCAATACTTAATTATTCCAAATTTAAAAGAGATGAAAAGGATATTATTTTTAACATACTTACTTTTTTTGATGGCATGTGGTTCGGGAGTTAATTCACATAAAGCGGCGATTCATGATCTAACCACCAAATGGGAAAAAACGACCAACGCACTAACGGATCTTTCGAATGCCTTGACTCAAGATATGAACCTTTATACAGAAAATGCACTTAAATATCAACTAGATGACGCTGTCGAGGACGCTTTAGATGGCGACAAAGCAATTAAATGGCAAGACGCAAAGCGCATTTTCAAAATGAATACTTCCGATGCTTATACACCCATACAGAGCGAATTGAGTTCGTTTATCAATATGTGGGTTGAAAATTCCGCCAAGATTGTTTCCTTAAATGAAGGATTAGAAGCAGGAAAACTAGCCGCTGATGTCAATGAACAAATAGCGGATTTGACCAGCCTCATTGCTCAAGCCAATGAAAAAATCACGGAATGGAATGCCAAAAAGATTGAATTGAACGCAGCTGCGAATACCGGATTGGAGAGTCTAAAAACTGCCTATGAAAGCCTAACCATGTAGCCTTCTATCTATTTTCATACTAGAAAAATATCTATTGGATTTTATATGCGTTTAAGTTCTAGTGTTCTGTTTTTATTATAAAAGAAGTTATTTTTTAAAAGATCAAGGCGAAAAACGCAGACATAGTGGTAACTATGACGAGTATTTTCAACGATGAGATTTGAAAAAAGAACGACATTTAATTAAGATTTTTTTGTGGACAGAGCACAGTGCGCTGTCTATAAAAAGACTTAAATTATAATGGAAGTTATTTTTTTTTAAAGATCAAGGCGAAAAACGCAGACATAGTGGTAACTATGGCGAGTA
>JAIXKS010000053.1:0-1243 GCA_026928325.1 Chitinophagales bacterium
TTTGCCTTGATCTTTAAAAAAATAACTTCCATTATTATTTAAATCTTTTTATAGACAGAGCACTAGTGCTCCGTCCACAAAAAAATATTAATGAAATGTCGTTCTTTTTTCCAAATCTCTTCGTTAAAAATACTCGCCATAGTTACCACTATGCCTGCGTTTTTTGCCTTGATCTTTTTCCATTATTATTTAAATTTTCTTATTGACAGAGCACTAGGCGCTTTTCTGCATCCATGAAGCAACAAAGGGATTTCTTTTCTAAGTATAAACAAAATGAATCGTCTTTTAAAATATACATTTATCAAGACCGTCATAGTCAAAATATTCGGCCCAAAACAAAAAAACTACATGAATAGTACTTCCATAGTATAATAGCATTTATATTTGTCACAACAAATCGAATTATCATGGCTAACAAAAGTTTGAATATACTTTGTATCTCCCGATTTTATAAGGGAAGTGATTTTATGATAAGTGCCAAAAACGCTGGCCATCATGTTTACTTACTCACTAGCAGCCAATTGGACAAAGCACCTTGGCCTTGGGATAGTATCGATGATACTTTTTATATGATCGAAGATAAACACGGGCTTTGGAATCACGATCATCTAATCGGTGGCCTCGCACATAAAATGCGAAGTATGAAGTTTGATATTTTAGTAGCCTTAGATGATTTTGATGTTGAACACGTGGCCTTCTTGCGAGAATATTTTCGTATTCCAGGCATGGGAGAAACCACAGCTCGATATTTTAGAGATAAATTAGCCATGCGCATTAAAGCTCAAACGGAAGGTATCCCTGTACCCGAATTTTGCGCTCTTTTTAACGACCAAGATATCCAGGACTATACGCAACGCATTTCGCCTCCATGGATTGTCAAACCGAGAATGCAGGCTTCAGCTGCAGGAATCAAGAAAATCTATAGCGTAGAAGAGTTATGGAAGCATCTCGATTATCTTGGTGAGGCTCGACACGAATATCTTATTGAAAAATTTGCACCCGGAGATGTTTATCATGTAGATTCTCTTATCGCGAATGGTCAAGTGATTTTTGCATCAGTAAGCAAATACCTCGATACACCTTTTGAAGTAGCTCACGGTGGTGGAATATTTCGGTCTATGACTTTAGACAAAAATTCAGAAGATTATCATCATTTACAGAAGGTCAATGAAGATGTGATGCATGGTTTTGGTATGCAATATAGTGCTTCTCATAGCGAATTTATCAAAGGCAAAGAAGATGG
>JAIXKS010000053.1:1343-9001 GCA_026928325.1 Chitinophagales bacterium
GCAAAAGAAAAATTGGTTGGTGAATCACCTCATGAAGTTAGCCATGGCGAGCATGAAGAAGATTGGTACGATCAGGATTAACCTTCTTGACCTTCTGTTTGTATTGATTGGTTTAGGGATAAAATAGGAATAAGGCTATGATTATAATAAATACGGTCGAAAGATTCCTATTAGCTTTTGTGGATAGTCTATCCATGCACAACAACGGTATCTGATATTTAAGGATAAAATTATAGATAAGTGCTGGTAATTTATCACTTTTATATATTGAAATTAAATATAATATGCATACCACTTTTTATCCATTTTAGTATTTTCACTTGCCTTAGTACCGACATCCTTGTATTTTGGTATTGGCATTAAACGTGAAACAATGATTTTTCAATCGTGTCATATTCAAAGACAAAACCGGCATCTAGCAACTTTTCAGCGCTTATTCGCGTACCATTCAAAAGCATGCCTGACATCTGGCCATATAATAGCTTTATCAAAAAAGCCGGCACATTAGGCAAATAATTCTTCTTGCCAAAAGATTTTAATAGCGTTTCCGAAAAATCATTCATTGTTATGTTTTCTGGAGCAACTGTGTTGAAAATCCCGGAAATAGTTTCCGATTTTATCAACCAGTCATACAATCGCACTAAATCCCGGATATCCATCCAAGGCAAATATTGTTTTCCGCTACCAACTGCAACATTTACACCCAAACGAGCCATTGGCGTCATTTTATCATAGATTCCACCACCTTTACCGATGATAACCCCTTTACGCAAGATGATGGTTTTGATCTTTTGATCAGCAAATTTCATGGCGTGGTTTTCCCATGCTCCACAAACCTCTGCAAGGAAATCTGTACCTTTGAGTGATTTTTCTGTCAAAATCATGTCCGAAGTACAAGCACCATAATACCCGGTAGCAGAAGACGAAATTATTGTCCTGACATCAATATGATGTGTTAGCACATAATCCAAAAGGAGATCCAATGGTTGTATTCGGCTATCTAATATCGTTTGTTTTCTTTGGGTCGTCCATCGTTTTTGGCTGATATTGGCTCCGGACAAATTGATGATGGTATCCACACCTTCCAAGGCATGAGGATCGACATATCTTTTCTCGATATCCCAATGAAAATGTCGAATCTCCGAAGTCGATTGCAATCCTTTATTTCTCGATAAAACATGAACAACATAGCCATTTCGAGCCAAATGAACCGCTAAGTGTGTACCCACAAAACCTGTACCACCGGCAATTAAAATGCTTGACATGTGTTATGTTTAAAATTCAATATCACAATAATGGAACCATAGCTTAAAGAACACGGTATTGTGCATGAAATAGGCCGCCTATTCCTTTACGACAATTTCAATAACCTCACTTTTTGCAGTATCCGAATTTAGAGTGATGAGTTGTCTTTTGCCTTTGTACATATAAGACAAGGCAATGGTCGCAGGTGGTTGTCTGCCCATATCATCAGCGTGCAACAAGAGAAAGTTTTTACCTTGCTCATTCATTTTTAAAGTAAATTCGTAAGGCTTTTCTGTTATCATAAATTTTTCGATGATCCAGTCGCCATTAAAGCTTATAGATACAATATCACCATCAATGATTTTGTGGTCATACATTTGGAATTTCACAACAGAGCTGTCAATAAAAATCGTATGATCAGCCAAGACGACACTTCTACCTTTGACGGTCTCGGGAATAAAAGAAATAACCGGGTCAGAAGATGCCAGATATTCGGTTTGATCCAATATTTTCGGATAAATGACCTTAAAATAATGCGGCATTTCAAAGTATCTAGGCATAGGTATCTCCAAATAATCGATGATTCTATTCATCTCATAGACGATTCCATTGCCATATCTATTAAATTTATTGATTACAGAAATATTATAATAGTAGTAATACTTGTCGTATAACTTAAACTCTTGAGGAATATTCTCAACATCCATAAATTGCTTTTGGGCAGATAGAGATTCGGTAAATTGACGGATGATATTAGACCAATAGGTCTGTACTTTTGCATTGATCAATCGCGTGCTATTGTAGTCATTGAGCTTAATTAACTTAAATCGGTCTAAAGCAGCAACTTCATTTTTATAAAGGTCTTTATAGTTATCATCATCTTTAAAATATAAAGCATTCAAAGCAGCTCTATTCGTTTCATAAACATCGGTCATGGCCTTCAATACCTCGGGAAATTGCATTTCATCCTTTGATACATTGAGCGTTTTGAAGTATTTATTGATGTTAGATTCTAATTCTTGCTGAAATTTATAATATTCCTTATACCAAACTACGGCCTCTTCAAGCTTATCATAAACGAGTCCTAGGTTTTCGCGCTGGGTCAAATCGAGGGTATTAATTTGGGTTTCCAAATCAAAACGAACCTTATTGATATTGACAATGATGGCTTTCATTTTATTGGCCGGAGTCAACAAACCTACTTCTGTCGCAGTAGGGAGCACACCTTTTGAAGTCAAGATTTTATTATACCAACTATTAGGTGAAGTCTCATAAAACCAATGTTCAGGATCTTCAAATATATCCTCAGGTAAGTCTTTATTTGAATAAAAATTTATCTGTTGGTCTGGTAAATCTACAAATTTGTTGATGTTTTTATTAAAGTTTTCTAATAATCGATGGACAATCAACATACCATGCGTACTTTCATTAGAAAAATTTATATAGTTGTTGATTGCTTTCACCTTATCCAAATTATCCGGATTGGCAGCATAGGGCTGTACCAAGGTTAAAACGGTAAGTACGAAGGCAAGAAAAAGTTTATTAATTGACATAACGAATTGTTTTTTTGCTATTGAGCGCTTTTGAGCCGCAAATATCGTAAAAATTTAACACTTCATGTTGAACATGCTTGATTTAACCAAAAATTAAGAGGAGAAAAGGCGCTATAATATAAAATGTAATTTAAAAATCACAGAAACATATCAAAACCATAATATTTTGACTTAACCTTACTTCAATCCCATATAGGAAACCTTAAAAATCATCAACATTTTGTAATTATAGAACGGATACAATGTAAAAAATGTTATAAATAAAATATACATGATGCTTCGGGTAAGATGTCAAAAAAATTAAAGTAAAATTTTTATTTTCTTCGAATAAAATATCTATATTTAGTTAACAATAATTACTTATACATACAAAGCTTATTATCAGCGACTTAATTAATATTAAAAGTCATTGTCTCTATATAGCTGTACTAATATTTTTCCAATAGAGATATAGGCAAAAAAAATTGGCAAAGAAGTTGATATTTATTAAAATGTCAGTAGTGAATTCCTTTTAATACAGCCAGGGAGAAAATAGAAAATCGTGTAATGCAGCAGTATAAAACCATCATACAAGGCAGGTTAGAATTTGGCACACAGAAGAGTTACGACAGCGTCACTAAAATGTTCAATCAAAGGCTAGAAACCTATTATAAGACAGATGTCTTTTTTAAATTCGAAGATATATTCAACGAAGAAGAGCTTTCATTGGAGATCCCTCGATATGTCGGTCAGGTTAGTGAAAAGGCATTTAGAGGCACTACGAGTTTATTAGCCTATTGTGCTCAGTTTGCTATAGCCGGTTCTATCAGAGGATGGTTGATCAATGAAGGTGATATCTTACATTATACGGTTATGGAACCCACCGGAGATAAGGGTGCAGTGCAGTCCTTTGTCAAAGGCCGAGAATTAGTTAAGGTAAAAGGCAAAGAAAAGGAAGCTATTTCTGCATTGACGATGGCCATTGAAAAATATGACCGCCATGCACAAGCGTATGAACGCCGAGCCAAGGTCAATTTTTTGATGAAAAATCATCACGATGCGATGCGAGACTACAATAAGTGCATCACCATAGATCCTACGATACCTACAGCTTATTATGGCAAAGCCAAACTTCACATGATGAAGGAAGAGTGGACAGAAGCCATTGAAAACTTAGAAGAATCTATAAAAAAATCGATAGCCCATCAACCCATATATTGGAAATCTAGAAAACTGAAGGCTGAATGTCACATCCAACTCAAAGAATGGGACAAGGCCGCATTTGACTTAAACTTGTTTACAAAACGAACCTTTAGGGATGATGACCCTAATAAGTTTTGGCAACGATGGGCATTTTATCAATTGGGTTTGGTGCATTTGATGCAGGAACAGTACCTAGAAGCCATAAAAGACCTAGATAAGGCGCAAAGCTTCGATGATGTGGCAGATAATATCTCCGAGGCCGACATTCTTACCCTACGAGGTGAAGCCAAGCTCAAAGCAGGAAAAAATGGTTATGCTAAAGATCTAAAAGATGCCTCCGCCCAAGGAAGTGTCCGAGCTGCCAACTTATTGAAGCGAGTTTAGAATCTGGTATTATTGGTATTTTAAGCCCTTTATTCAATCCTGCTTATACGCTCTAAAACGGTAAAATATCGAGAATTTTCGCAATTAAAGTTGTTCGGAAACTCCTGATTATTTAGTCTATTCAAATAAAATAATTAAAAAAAGACTAGATATTTAAAAAAAACTATACTTTTATCGTTTGAATAAATAAATGCAGGAACAATGAGTACAGAAAATCCAACGACAACTGGACACCCAAAAGGTCTTTACAGTTTATTTTTTACTGAGATGTGGGAGCGTTTTTCCTATTATGGAATGCGAGCCTTATTAACCATTTTCTTAACAGCAGAATTAGCCACTGGTGGTTTTGGACTAGACAGAGCTGAATCTCTTAAAGTCTATGGTATTTTTACCGCACTTGTATATTTGACGCCGATTATTGGAGGATGGTTTTCAGACAATATTCTAGGCCAACGAAAATCCATACTTATTGGAGGAATTACGATGGCCATTGGGCAATTTATGTTGGCCTTAAGTTCTTCTACAGCTTTGTATAGCGAATTAGGAGACCGAATGCATTTTTTCTATCTAGGTCTTGGTGTTCTTATCTTAGGTAATGGATTTTTCAAACCTAATATATCCACTATTGTAGGTGATTTATATGACAATAACGACCCGCGCAAGGATGGAGGTTTTACGATATTCTACATGGGTATCAATATTGGAGCCTTCCTTTCTCCATTTGTTGCCGGTACTTTAGGAGAAAAAGTAGGATGGCCTTACGGTTATTTTGCGGCAGGTATTGGAATGATTTTAGGTATACTTTGGTTTCACTTTAGAAGAAATACACTAGAAAATTTAGGTTTACCGCCTAAGGCTTACAAAGAAAATCGCACCGATCTCAACGCAAAAGATTGGATGGATATCCTAATCTATACGGTAGTCAATGTAGTATTAGTATTCGGTATTATGGCATTTTGGGACAATACATCAGACTTGATTCATTCGATATTTATATGGGTATTTGGACTTGCAGGCGTTGGATTTATTGGTAAATCTATCTTCTCCGGTACGAATGGTTCGACAGAATGGACACGGGTCAGCGTTATTTTAATTTTAGCATTTTTTAATATTGTTTTCTGGGCCGGATTTGAACAAGCTGGAGGAACCTTCAACCTTTTTGCACAAGAAAACACCAATAGACAAGTTGGTGGATTTATAATACCGACTACTTGGTTTCAAAATGTAAATCCAATTGCGATTGTAACGCTTGCGCCTTTATTTTCTTTATTATGGATCAAGCTATCCAAGAAAAATCTCAATCCAAGGACGCCAATTAAATTTGCATTGGCGATGTTTATCGGAGCAATTGCCTTTTATATCATGACTTTAGCCAGCAATAATGCAGCGGACGGCACTTTAGTAAGTCCAATGTGGCTTGTAGTCGTTTATGTATTACTCACTATAGGAGAATTAATGTTATCCCCTATTGGATTATCCATGGTAACCAAATTATCTCCATCAAAAATCGTATCCATCATGATGGGAGTTTGGATGGCGAGTTTTGCGTTAGGTAATTACTTGGCCGCCACGTTGGAAGAGATTCTTACAAAGTATAATTTTGAGCTATATCCTTTTATAGCGATGCTAATGGTAGGTTCAGGTGTTTGTTTGCTTATCCTTTCACCACTACTCAATAAATTTATGAAGGGTATTCACTAAAATTGTTGACTATAAGTAGGTTTCAATTTTATGAATCATATAAAAAGAGGTTGTTCGGGTTTAGCGGGCAACCTCTTTTTTTGTTGATTTGTTGATTTGTGGATTCGTAGAGTTGCTATAAATGGTTTAAGGGTTTATACCTGTAAAGCTTAAACATTTAGATGTGGTAAATAAACTACTAAGAGGTTTCGAAGATTTCCTTAGTATTCCTAAGTGACTTCTAAGTGTTCTTAGTGGTATATTGAATTTTGATTTGGGGAATCGTTGGTTTTGTTGACTTGGATTTGCTGATTTATATGTTTTAGTGGTTAATTTTATTCATTTTTATCAATTAGCATATTTTACACCGTAAATGGAGGGATTTTGAATGTTAATTTGGTATTATTCCATTAAGAAGTTTACTTTTACATTCTAAAATAAAAATCATCTGACAATGGCAAATCTAACGAAGCCGATGACCTTAAACGATATCCAATCTTTCAAAGGAAAATACCCGAGGCAGATATGGTCGCTCTTTTTTTCGGAGATGTGGGAGCGATTTTGCTTTTACGGAATGCGTGGTATGCTCGTATTTTTTATGATTACGCAACTCAATTTTCACGAAAAGGAAGCCAATCTCCAATATGGTGCTACGCAGGCTTTTGTCTATGCGTTTACTTTTATCGGTGGATTATTTGCTGACAAGCTCCTAGGATTTAGAAAATCATTGTTTTGGGGCGGTCTATTGATGATTGCCGGAAGTTCGCTGTTGGCTACTAATCCGCATGAGTTTTTCTTTTTTGGATTGGCTTTTATCATCATCGGCACGGGATTTTTTAAACCCAATATCTCGACTATGGTTGGAGAATTGTACAAAGACGGAGATGATCGTCGGGATGCAGGTTTTTCCTTGTTTTATGCCGGTATCAATTTGGGTGCCTTTCTCGGTGGTTATATCTGTGTAGCTATAGGCAAAGGATATATGCTTAGTAGTGTCATCGACGAAGCACACCGTTGGAATGTAGCTTTTGGCCTAGCGGCTGTAGGGGTGGTCATCAGCCTTATCAATTTTTATTTTACGGAGCGACATCTAGGGCCTATAGGACTACAACCGGGTCATCCCGATGCTATTGTCAAGGCAACGCCCAAACCAAAATGGGTCGAATATGCGGTATATGCAGGAACATTAATTATCATTCCTCTTATTCAAATCATGGTATCCAAACCGGAATATACCGACTATTTCATGTACACAATAGGACCATTGACCTTGATTTATCTTTTTTATGAGATGAAAGGCGTCACCGTTTCAGAACGCAAAAAATTATGGGCTGCCTTGATATTCATCGTCTTTTCAATTTTATTCTGGGGCATATACGAACAGAGTGGCGGTTCGCTTAGCATCTTCGCTGCAAAAAATCTCAATGACAACATCATGGGTCTTACCATTGACCCAAATGGTGTAAATAACTCAGCCGGTGCTTTTTTCATCATTGCCTTGGCGCCACTTTTTGGCCTCATGTGGTTGTGGTTGGGCAAAAAAGGATTTGAACCTAACACCATTATCAAATTCGGTTTAGGGTTTATTTTACTTGGTATCGGGTATTATGTACT
>JAIXKS010000053.1:9236-11265 GCA_026928325.1 Chitinophagales bacterium
AATGCTTCTCCAGAAGTAACCATGATGACTTATACAGA
Organism: Chitinophagales bacterium; assembly: GCA_026928325.1. Taxonomy (GTDB): domain Bacteria; phylum Bacteroidota; class Bacteroidia; order Chitinophagales; family Saprospiraceae; genus OLB9. The sequence continues at coordinate 9,275 of JAIXKS010000053.1, forward strand.
CGGATATAAAATGTTGGGGTTATATGCCGTCATTGCAGGAGTTGCTTTGATTGTAATATCTCCATACATTAAGAAGTTGATGCAAGGTGTGAAGTAGGGTAAAAAATTTAGGGATAAAATCATTTTTGTGTGATTAAACTCGATTAACCTATTATAAAATCTTAGGTATTTTGTTTATATATCTTAGATGGATTTGGATAATCTAAATGCTTTGCGCATTGCTTTTATAATTTTTTAGTTTAAAATTGCTTGAGTTCAAATAAAACTTTTTATCTTGGTCGATTAAATTTTATTTTTATGCAGCAATCATCCAATCATAATTCTTTTTTTGATACCCAAGTCTTAGGTCATCCTGCCGGATTATTTGTTTTGTTTTTCACTGAAATGTGGGAAAGGTTTTCATTTTACGGCATGCGGGCGCTCTTGGTTTTATTCCTTGTCAGTGCCGTAGGTATCGGAGGATGGGACTGGCCGAGAGAAAATGCCTTGGCACTATATGGTACTTATATCGCCATGCTTTATTTGACCCCGATTATAGGCGGTCAACTTGCGGATCGATTTTTAGGTTATAGAAAAGCGATTATTATTGGAGCTGTCATCATGACATTTGGTCATGCTAGTATGGCCATAGAAACTCCTTTTTTCTTATATCTGGGTTTATTGCTATTGATCGCAGGAACCGGCTTTTTTAAGCCCAATATGACCTCGTTTATTTCTGTGCTTTATCAGGATCACCCTGAGAAAAAAGATGGTGCCTATACCATATTTTACATGGGTGTCAATGCGGGTGCCTTCCTCGGGATTATGCTTTGTGGATACCTTGGCGAGACTTTGGGATGGAGCTGGGGCTTTGGATTAGCAGGTATCTTTATGTTATTGGGATTATTGCAATTTACGCTAGCACACAACATATTTGGCGATGTAGGGCTTGCACCCAAACTCGCTGGCCAATCAGCCGATGCTGCACAAACGATAGGTAAAGATGAAGAACCAGCCAATCCATTTACAACGGTGGATAAAATCATCATGTTTATAGTCTCAACTGGAGGTCTCGTTTGGACGATCAATGACCCACTATCCAAGATTACGAACTTCAACCTTCTAAAATTTGGCGATACCGACATCTCCAATGGTACCATTATCGTATCCCTTTTGTTATTTATCTATTTATTAGTCTCACGAGTAGTAAGATTTGGGAAGATTACGAGAGATCGTATGTTGGCGATCATGATGATTGCCTCCTTTATTATTTTCTTTTGGGCTTCATTTGAGCAAGCAGGAGGATCCATGAGTATTTTTGCCAAAGACTATACGAATAGAGTTTTGTCGGGAAGCTACGCTTTAGTCTTCAATATCGTAGATATCATCATAACGGTAGTACCTGTTGCGATTATCTCATATGTCTTATTTTTGCTGATTCGAAAGACTTATAAAGCTTATCTTGCGTCCAATATCATCCTAGCCTCTAGTTTTGTCATTATTTGGGCATTGATATTTTGGAAAATATATGCGAATTTCAATACTTATTCTTACGAAATATCTTATCCGGTTTTTGAACAAACAAAAGTAGATGATCATGGGCAAACCTCTCAAAGCATCGTTGCTGTTAATGCTTTGAATGTACCTGGTCCACAAGCTGAGATTACAGAACGAACAACGGTTATCCGCGCTTTAAGTGATTTTGCACCTGGAAATGGCCTACATATTATAGATTTAGACAAAAAAGGCAATAATTTCAAGATGATCGACCCGATGAAAGCTAGTGAAATCAAAGAAAGTATTGAAGCTAAGGTCATTAGAAAAAAAGAGAACGAAATAGAAATTCCGGCTACTTGGTTTTTGATATTAAACTCCTTGTTTATCATCGCCTTGGCACCGATCTTCTCCAAGTGGTGGGAAAGCAAATTCAACCCATCTTTAGCGGGTAAATACGCCATCGGCTTGTTTTTCTTAGGTACGGGATTTGCCTTTTTGGCCTACGGCGCAAGTGA
>JAIXKS010000053.1:11723-16015 GCA_026928325.1 Chitinophagales bacterium
TCAATTGAGTTTAAAATCAGCGTGGAGCTTAAATTCCGGAATCACCACTTCAAATTGCTCTTGAGTATCTAAATTGACAAAAGTATAGGTACCGTACATTTTTCCTACTGGAGTTTGTAGCAAACACCACGAATTATATTCAAAGGTTTGTCCGGGTCCGAGTTCTGGTTGTTGACCGACAACGCCATCTCCTTCTACTTGTCGCTTTAGGGTGTTAGAGTCGATAATATGCCAATGCCGAGATAATAATTTGACATTACTAGACCCTAAGTTAGTAATCGTAACATGATAGGAGAAAATATTTTTTCCAATAGCAGGATTAGATTCTACACGCTCATAATGAGGAGAAACACTAATGCTGATATCGTTGGTTATTTCTTTGTAAATTTTGCTTTTATCGGTCATAGATGATTTGTTCCGTACAAGAATGTCTCTACAATATGGTCCGCTTCCAATAACGTAATATCTAATACATCATTAACAAGGACGATATCGAAACTGTTTTCTTCTGCCATTTCACGCTTTACTTTTTGAATGCGTTTGGCGAGGCTTTCCTCTGTTTCTGTATTTCTATTTGTCAATCGCTCCACGAGGATATCTATAGAAGGTGGGCGAACAAAGACGGACATGCACTTATCTCCATAGATTGATTTGATATTTTTAGCGCCTTTGACGTCGATGTCAAAAACGATGTGCTTACCCAAAGCCCAAATGCGTTCAACTTCTGACCTGAGCGTTCCGTAATATTGGTCGTGATATACTTCTTCCCATTCGATAAATTGATCTTGATCTATCTTAGATTTGAAAGATTCGACTGAAATAAAATAGTAATCCTTGCCATCTATTTCGTAATCTCGCTTTTGCCTTGTAGTAGCCGAGATCGAAAAATCCAATGCATCGTATTTTTCAAGTAAATGTTTAACTACCGTCGTTTTACCAGCTCCCGAAGGCGCTGTAAAAATAAACATCTTTCCCTCCATCGGTCTGTCTATATTTTATTTAAAGTATATTAGAAAGTTGTTCTTTAAGTTTTTCGAGTTCGTCTTTCATCATGACGACACACTGTTGCACGTCAGAATCATTGGCTTTAGCACCGATCGTATTGATCTCTCGTCCCATTTCTTGAGCGATAAAAGAGAGTTTTCTACCCTTTTGCACGCCATCAGCCTTCATTTCGTCCCGAAAATAATTGCAATGTTGTCCAAGCCGAACCTTTTCTTCATTAATATCTAATTTTTCGATATAGTACAAGATTTCTTGTTCGTATCTGTTTTGATCTACCTGATGATTAGCCGCAAACTCTTCCATATTTTTACGCAAACGATCTTTGATGCGATCAATCCTTTTGGCTTCTAGTGGCTCAATATCTTTTAGAAACAATTCTATGTTTTTGACGCGTTCCAACAAATCATCTGCTAAAATCGAGCCTTCATCCTGTCGGAATTGTTTAATTCTATGGAGGGCTTCATCGATAACGACAGATATCGCTTCCCATTCTTCGTCATCAGCTAAACCTTCATTTTGGCCAATAACATTAGGTATCCTCAAAATCGACTGCAAAATATCACCTTCAACGATATTCAACTCAGTGCGAAGAACATTTAATTCCTGATAATATTTTTTGAAGGCATCTGCATTAATAAAAGTATTCTCTTCATCAGAAAAACCATCGGAAGTAATCGTAAGATCGAACTTACCTCTTTCAAGTACTTCAATAACCTTTTTTCTTAGGTCAATCTCTCTATCACGGTACACATTAGGTAGTTTACAGCGGATCTCTGTATTACGTGCATTGAGGGATTTTATTTCTACACGAATCACCTTTCCATTTAATTCAGTACTTGCATGGCCAAAGCCTGTCATCGACATTATCATAACTTCGCTTATATAAATTTAAAGAGACAAAGATAATCGCTAAATTGCTATAAAAGACACATAAATCTCAATTTTAAAATAAAATATTGTAAATGAACTACTTAAATTGCTATATTTTTGACAGAGAAGTTAAAAAAAGATGAAAATAATTTTCTTAATTACAATATTTTACGAACTTTGCGGCTCTTTATTTGAAAACGAAATCAATTTTAAAAAAAATTAAAAACTTGAAGTAATGCGAAAGGCAGATTTAGTCAACATTATTACTGAAAAAACAGGTGTTCCCAAAGTTGACGTTTTGGTTACACTAGAAATGTTTTTTAAGGAGGTAAAAAATTCTTTGGCTGAAGGAGAAAATGTATATGTACGAGGATTTGGTTCATTTGTAATCAAAAAGAGAGCTAAAAAAATCGGAAGACATATTAAGAAAAACAAATCCATAGAAATCCCAGAACACTTCATTCCATCATTCAAACCTGCAAAAATATTTGTTGATCAGGTTAAAGCCAATGTGACTTCCTTGCCGGAAGATGATGGAGAAGACGATTAAAATAGGAAACGTATTCAATAACCCAATTTAAAATTATCAAAAATAAATGACCAAGCACCAAGCCATAGCAATAGGAATAGCAGGCATTTTGTTTTTGGTATTATTTTTGGGATTTGATACAATTCCAACCAAACAAAAAGATCTTGAAAAGTCAAGATTACTAAATATTGAGACAACGAGTGTAGCTAACTTAATCAAAGAAGCGATGCCCAATGTAGATAAGGCCAATGCTTCTCTAATAGATGCACTAGTACACGACTTAGAAAAGGTAGGAACGGATACGATACAACGCATCGAAAAGCTTAAATCTTTGTCCGGCACTTGGTATGATCTTGGACAACCTGCAATCGCAGGTGCCTACGCACAGGATATCGCAGAACTTGTAAAGACTCAAGAATCTTGGTCTATAGCTGGAACCACATACGCCATTTGTGTTAAAAACTCGGAAGAGGGAAAAACAAAAGATTTTTGTTCTAAAAGAGCCATCAAAGCTTTTGAAAATGCCATTTCTCTTGCACCAGATCTCATAGAGCCTAGAATTAACTTGGCAATTTGCTATGTGGACAATCCGGATAAGGATAATCCCATGCAGGGTATTCTCATGTTGAGAGAATTGAATCAAAACCATCCTGAAAATGTCTCCGTATTAAACCAATTGGCTAAACTTGCGTTACAAACTAACCAGATAGATCGAGCGTTAGAACGTCTAGAGGAAGCCATTCAGTTGGAACCCGACAATAAAAATACCATTTGTCTTTTGGCCAATGCTTATGAAGCAGCAGGAAACCAAGCAAAGGCAAATGAATATCATGATAAATGTGTTAATTAACTTATTAAAAATTTTTAAATATGCCTTGTGGTAAAAAAAGAAAACGTCATAAGATTTCTACGCATAAGCGTAAAAAGAGATTGAGAAAAAACCGACATAAGAAGAAGAAATAATATGCTTTAAGCATATGAGATGACCTGTCATATGGCTGATTTTATAAATTAGTCATATGATAGGCAGTCGGAAAATCCACTTAACAAAATATCATATCAGTTTACAGTAATAAGCATCAGCCGACGACTACCCAAAACACCTGATAGAAACCATTAAAAAAAAGATACTTAGCGTTATCGGAATCATAGCATTGTTCGATACCGCTATTTTACAAAAAACGATATTAAATACAAAAATGGGTACGCCATTGATAGAAAAATAAATAACAAAGGTTCCTATTTTTCTAAGAATCAGGCGAAAAACACAAAGATTTAAAAAAAAAGACATCCATAGATATGTTCTTTCTTTTAATCTGCCACGAGTATTTATCTCAACTATCGTTACTTTGATTATATATCTTGCTTTTACTCATCTTCCACTGATTGTGATATTTTTTTTAGGATACGCTCTAAATACAATGAACACCTATTGCATTTGTAAAATCTAGCAAAGTGCAATTTACTTTTGGTTTCATTGGAGTAGTTGTAGGCAATACCATCCTACCCTAGGATTCATTGGTATTTATACCTAGTTATTAGTATCCTGATATATTAAATGATTTTCCCTCATATTCGGAGTATTTTCATTGAATAGAAATATGACATTTTAATACATTGTGGATAAAGAATTAGTTATAAAATCTTCGGCCAATGAAGTCGAAATTGCGCTTTTAGAGAATAACAAATTAGTTGAGATACATCGTCAAAAAAACAATGACAACTCAACAGTAGGTGATATATTTCTCGCAAGTGCAAAAAAATTAATGCCAAGTTTGAATGCAAGTTTTATGGACATCGGCCATAGAAAAGATGCATTTCTTCACTATACGGATTTAGGGCCTCAGATTAAGTCACTCATCAAGTACACTAAGTCTGTCATGAACGG
>JAIXKS010000053.1:16334-16966 GCA_026928325.1 Chitinophagales bacterium
AAAGTAGCCGATCTTCATCACGACATTAAGGAATTGGAAGAAAAATGGACCTCCATTTTTAACCAACTCAAGCAAAAGAAAACACCAGAAAAAGTTCTCAGCGAAATTGACAAAACTTCCAGTATTCTTCGAGATGTACTCAGTGATAATTTCAACAGAATCACGGTAGATAGCAAAGAATTGTACCAATCCATTAAGGACTATCTAACCAGTATAGAGCCGGATAAAGTAAAAATTCTGCATCAATATAAAGGCACAAGACAGATATTTGACCACTACGATATCAACCGTCAAATCAAGGCTTCTTTTGGCAAAACTTCGACGATGTCCAGCGGTGCTTATATTGTCATTGAGCATACAGAGGCGATGCACGTGGTTGACGTCAATAGTGGTCCAAAAATGATCAAAAAAGATCAAGAAGAAGCCGCTATCTCTGTCAATCTGGAAGCCGCTGAGGAAATCGCCCGACAACTTCGACTTAGAGATATCGGAGGCCTAATCATTATAGACTTCATTGACATGCGTACGTCAGAGAACAAGACGAGCCTGTTTAACAAAATGAGGGACTTCATGGCTGGCGATAGAGCGCAACATACCATCCTTCCTTTGAGTAAATTTGGATTGATGCAGAT
>JAIXKS010000053.1:17273-18910 GCA_026928325.1 Chitinophagales bacterium
AATGACGAAATAAGGCTTTCGTAGGAAATATGTATCTTTATCCCGCTTATGGGATTATCCGCTTACAATATAGAAGCGCTTACGCCGCATTTTACATCCGATGACATCGTATTGGTTGCGCCTTTACATTGGGGGCTTGGTCATGCATCAAGATGTATCCCTATTATCCATTGGTTAAAGAGTCATTGTCGAGAAGTCATCATTGCTTCAGATGGAGTCGCCTATGCATTGTTGAGAAAAGAATTTCCAAACCTCAAACACGAGCAACTTCCATCTTATGACATCCACTATACTTACGAAAACATTTTAGTCAATCTAGCTCTTGGTTCAATGCGGATTTTTAAAGCAATATATCGCGAACATCGTGCAGTAGATCAGCTCATTCAAAAACATCAAATAACGAAAATCTTATCGGATAACCGACTTGGGTTGTATCATCCGGATACGGTCAGTCTATATATGACGCATCAAGTAAATTTGATACATCCGATACCTTGGATCGGGAAAGTGGGAAGTTGGATACATCGTTGGTTTATGCGCAAATATCACCATTGCCTAATCCCGGATTATGATGGTAACCAAGCGCTTTGTCCTGAATTGTCACATGGCAATATTAAAAACGCTACATTTATAGGACCAATAACCCGAATAAGAAAATTAGACCTGCCTATTGTTTATGACATAACGGTATTGCTCTCGGGACCGGAACCGCAAAGAACGATTTTAGAAAAAAAATTGTTATCTATATTGGTATCACTAAAATCCTATAAGATTATCGTCATTAGAGGCACTGAAACACCTTTAGAGTCTAGTATCGGAAATACTAAAAATATTTCTATTTTCAATTTTTCAACGACGACAGAGATAGAACAATGGCTCAATTCGACAAAATTACTCATAGCCAGGTCTGGGTATAGTACCGTCATGGATATACATCAACTTGATTTAAAAGCCTTATGGATCCCTACACCGGGACAAACCGAGCAAGTCTATTTGGCTAGAAGACTTTCAAAAGAGGATAAGTATCGATTTTTAGAGCAAAAAGATTTAAAATACTTAGAAGAAAATATAAAATATTTAATTTAATCACCAGTTTTGCAGTTTGCTCAATTTGATCATTTATGAACAACCCCAATGCACAGTATATCAAGTTAACGCCCTTATTCAATGACGAGACGATTCAATCGCTAGTTGTTCAATATCTTGAACCATACAAGGAGTTGGCTTCTGTGCGTTATCCAATAAAACCACGGAGATTGATCGGTAGATACCTTACCTATTTGGATGATACGCAAGACCCACCTGTCTCGGTGATGATTAATATGCTCAAAGACAAGCCGACGGTCACTTGTGATTGCAAAGAATTTACGTCGCAAGAACATTGTGTGCATATAGCTCGCGTCATCTATTCCCTAGAAAAAGATTGGGAAATCGAAGTTAGAAATAATTCACAAGAAGCCCTTATTCTTGCACAAAAATCTAACGCTGGCATCGACCAAGAAGCAGCTACACAAAAGACGAACTTAATGGATCACGATAAAGAAAATCCACATAAGATATACAAAGCAATTCATGATGAACCTCGATATTATACCATTAAGCATGCCGGAGGATTTGACATTTTTAACCTAAAACCG
>JAIXKS010000053.1:19271-21306 GCA_026928325.1 Chitinophagales bacterium
TATTTATAAGTAAAATACCAAAGAGATTTGTGTCTCCATGGATGATGAAGGAAATCAGCAAAAGTTTGCAAACGACTGAATTGTTCAGACCTGGCAAATATGAGACTTATAATTATGATATCGGCATGGTTTTGCAACTCGATACCGAAAAAGAAACTAATTTTCCGATAAAAATCAGTGCTTATATCATAGAACGAAATGGCAAATTACTAAAAACGAATATTGATTTAGAAGAAAATCTCTCGAAGCTTTCTGTCCTTCCAGAGAAAAATTTTGAGGTTTTAATGAATTTTAGCTATCTCAATTATAAGCACCTCCTACAGGCTAATTATACCAATTACGGCTATAGCTATTATTCATCCTTCTATTCCGCCAATATCAAGGAATTGTATTTAAGATACTTCTTTAGCCAATTGGAAGCCAACTGGAGTTTTCTTACTAGTATTCCCAATTTAAAATTGCTCCAAGATAAAACATTTTCAAAATCCAATCTTGAAGATATCCAATTAGATACGACAGTCTTAGATGTCGATATCTCTATAGAAAAAAACGAAAAATTTATCCTTATCAAATCCGCCTTTAAGAATTCCAATGGTGATATTGTTATCGATAGTGACGAAGCAAAGGAAGTCTTATTTGGTCGAATATTAAAGATTGGTCAACGACTTTATCTTATCAACGAAAGTCCTTTAACCTCGTTTTTGGCTACTATGCCAGTAGGGATGCTTACCTTTCCCATTCATTTTGAAAAGCGAGTATTGACGGGTATCTTGTTGCCTTTATCCAAAAAATTTGGCGTAGTCTTACCCGAAAACATGGCGGAAACGATTAAAGTGTACCCGATGTCTCCTAGTATTCATGTCAAGGAATTTCAAAATAGCAGTTTAATCATTGAGCCAATATTTTATTATGATCAATACAAATTTGACCTTTTAGACGAAAAAGATTATTTTGAAGATCCTGCACATCCTGATGAACTCATCGTCAGAGATCGCACAGACGAACAAAACTTTGTCGAATATATTCGTTCTTTTCACGCACATTTTCGTCAACAAAATTTCCAGCCCTACTTTACGCTTCCGTTTGATCTAGTCATGAAAAACAATTGGTTCATCAGTTTCACGAGAGACTTATTGGCCAAAGGTGTTAAGATTGTAGGTTTCAACGAATTAAAAAAATTCAAATACAATTCAAACAAGCCCGATTGGGACATGAAGATTTCTAGCGGAATCGATTGGTTTGATGTCAAAATAAAGGTTTCGTATGGTGATCAACAGGTGTCGCTCAAAGACATTCGCAAAGCCATCATCAACCAGCAAGATTTTATTGTTTTAGATGATGGAAGTATCGGGATATTACCCGAAGAATGGTTGAATAAATATGCCAAACTATTCAAGTTTAGTGTTGAGGAAAAGGATGGCATCAAGATTTCCAAAAAGCAATTTAATATCATAGAAATGCTCTTCAATCAAATTGATGATATTGAAATCGTCAACGAGATCAACGAGAAAAAGCAAAAATTGCTTGAAGTTTCGGAGATTAAAACCGCACCCATTCCGAGTTCGATACAAGCCGAACTCCGGCCTTACCAAGAAAATGGGTATAAATGGATGCAGGTTTTAGATGAAATATCATGGGGCGGTTGTCTTGCAGATGATATGGGCTTAGGAAAAACCTTACAGACCATCACCTTCTTAGCTTATATCAAAGAAAAGCATAAAAGCCCAACCAGCCTGATTATCTGTCCGACATCGCTCATCTATAACTGGGAAAACGAGATCAATAAGTTTGCGCCAGACTTGACCTATTATATCTATTACGGCGCTGACCGCAGCGTAGATACTGCCCATCTAATGACCTTCGACGTCGTCATCACTTCTTATGGAATCATCAGAAACGACATTGAAAAATTGAGCAAATGTACTTGGGAATATGCTATCCTCGACGAAAGTCAGGCCATAAAAAACCCAGATGCTTTATCCACAAAGGCTGTTCAATTGCTCCAAGCACGCAATAGGTTTATCCTAAGTGGTAC
>JAIXKS010000053.1:21530-22844 GCA_026928325.1 Chitinophagales bacterium
TATGGTGTCAAATGGATAGCCGCCAAAAACACTTATATGACGAATACAAAGAGTATTACCGGCAATCGATACTATCCAAAATAGACAACGACGGAATCGCCAAATCCGGTATTTACATACTCGAGGGATTGCTGAGGTTAAGACAGATTTGTGATGATCCGAGATTGGTAAAAAATGAAGACCATCTTACCCACAAAGGCGTTAAAATCAGAGAACTCATACGAGAAATCGAAGAAAATACCGGGAGCCATAAGATGTTGATTTTCTCACAATTTACAGAAATGCTGGCTTTAATCCGCGAAGAATTTGACAAGTCGGGCATGGCTTATTGCTATTTGGATGGTAGTACCCCTGCTGAGGAGCGTAGAAATCAAGTAGAAATCTTCCAATCTCAAACCGACATTAAAATATTTCTCATTTCGCTAAAAGCCGGTGGTGTAGGTCTCAACCTAACAGAAGCGGACTATGTCTATTTAGTAGATCCATGGTGGAATCCGGCCGTCGAACAACAGGCCATCGACAGAGCCCATCGAATCGGACAGAAAAATAAGATTTTTGCCTATAAAATGATTTGCAAAGATTCCGTTGAAGAAAAAATCATTAAGCTTCAGGAGAGAAAATTAGCGCTCTCTAAAGAGATTGTTCAAAATGATAAAGCATTTTTCAAAAGCCTGAGCAAGGAAGATATTCAGTATCTATTTAGCTAAAAATTGTCTTTCTTTTTTTCTTCAATCAAAAAGTCGATTTTCGAATTCAAGGATTGTATCTCTTCTCTGAGTTGAGCCACCTTTTCCTCCAGATCATCATTGTTATCGCTAACCATAGCATCAACAAAAATGGAGTTGACCAATGAAAAGCCCAGAATACCGCCGACAAATAACAACACGCTGAAATAGAGCTTCGTCATAAAGGCCACAAGATTGGAACTCTTTTCAGCAATATGATTTGGAATTTCGTACCAGCCTTCTATTGAAAAAATTTGAAAAATGGTATAAAAAGAATGAATAGGGCTACCGAAATATTCAGGAGCAACGTCTTTATACATCGTTGTCGTAATCAGGGCAACAATAAAGATTAGGATAAAAAACCCAACTAAAACAATGTAAGATGCATTCAACGCTCTCTTGACAGAAACTATAAAACTATCTGCATTGGGTAAAAACTTAAATAATCTAAAAGCCTTAAAAACTCTAAATATCCTAAACGTCAGCAAGACATTAATGTGCATCAACTGATGATCATAAAATAGTGTCGCTAGAGAAGGAATAGAGAGCAAAACGAGGATAAAATCCAAGCGATTCCAAGTTCCCGACA